>JACQDX010000109.1 GCA_016200895.1 Burkholderiales bacterium | reverse complement strand
CAGTTTGCTGCCGCACAGGCAGCTTAGAAAAGTTGTACAGGTCGTTAGGTGTCAGACCTTGGCGTTTGCTGCCGCACAGGCAGCTTAGAAAAGTGAGTGAAAGAGTCAAAAAGAACAGAGAACGTTTGCTGCCGCACAGGCAGCTTAGAAAGGTCAGTCTCGGAAATGTCTGATCGGGTATTTTGTTTGCTGCCGCACAGGCAGCTTAGAAATGATGCGTCTGCAGTATCAAATATGGTTTGACGTTTGCTGCCGCACAGGCAGCTTAGAAAACACTGAGAGCAGAAATAAGAGCCTGTACCCTGTTTGCTGCCGCACAGGCAGCTTAGAAATGCAAAATTGTCGATGATCAGCTCATGTCCCAGTTTGCTGCCGCACAGGCAGCTTAGAAATACTTCGGCGAAGGCACTGAGGACGCTGCCCGGTTTGCTGCCGCACAGGCAGCTTAGAAAACAAGGTCAACAGTTCGATACAAACGGTAATTGTTTGCTGCCGCACAGGCAGCTTAGAAAGTGCTGATCGCGCCGACTTGGTACCGCTTCCGGTTTGCTGCCGTACAGGCAGCTTAGAAAAGTAAGGCAAGTTGTAGTTGGGCTAGTAGAACGTTTGCTGCCGCACAGGCAGCTTAGAAAATGACAAGGATGGAAGTAAAAAATTGAATTATGTTTGCTGCCGCACAGGCAGCTTAGAAAATTCGCAAGTTGCTGCTCGATCTTGATTAGCTGTTTGCTGCCTCAAACGCGACAAAACCTTGATTTGTGCACGCCTTAAGGGATGAGGAAGCACACGAAAAAATCCAGCGCTAAGTCCGTTCCCGCAATCGTGAAACATTAACTTCTATTATTTCAGCGTCTCAAGTCATTGGAAAGCCTTACCAGATAAGGCTTTCAACTAAATTTAGCGTCTATTTTCGCGTGAATGTTTCACGCGGATACTCGTTTCCAATGCAGTTGTTACTTATACAAAAGGAATTTCCCTTTAATAATGCATGATAAGTAAGATAATCATGCAAATGTTGGATTAAACGTCTAAATATTGACGAAATAAAATAATATATTTATTATTTGATCGTTCCCAATAAGAAAATTTCCTTCTTTTGCGGGTTGTCGCCGATTTCATTGAGCTAATGGCAATTTTTTAGCTTTTTTTCCTTCAGGAAATACGTATGTCTACTTCTATTCTTTCAGACCGTTCTTACACCAGGCGTGAAGCAGTCTGGGCTGCGTGTAATTCCCTGGCTGCCGCATCAGAAAAGCCGTCTGTTTCTAAAGTGCGCGGTTATTACAAAGGGGGATCGGACACGGACGTTCAGGCTGATATTCACGCCTGGTATGAGCGTTTGTTCAGTCATCACTGTGCGCAAGCGGCTGGCCAGGGGATGCCCGATGAAGTGGCGGAACTCATGCGTCAGTTGTGGGCGACGGCCACTGCTGCAGCCCAGGGGCATCTCGCCCACGAAAAGTCCTTGCTGAACCAGGAGCGTGCGCAGCTCGCACAGGAGCATGCCCAAATGACTTCACTTGTTCAGGAGAAACAAAAGCATCTGGAGCAAGTGCAAGCCGAATTGGCTGGCCAGACGACGAGCCTGGCGGTTTCTCAGGAGCGCTTGCAGCAGGCCTTGCAAATGAATGATGGCGTGAAAGCGGAACAAGGTGTGCTGGTACAAAGGCTGGAAGCTATGCAGCAGGCGATTGAAGAGCGCGACAGGCGGCATACGGAAGCGATGCAGCTGCTTTCATCCCAATACCAGGACAGCCTGGCCAATCTGAATGCGGACCATAAGAGCCGGTTGGCGGAGTTTGAGGCGGCTGGTGTTCAGAATGAGCAGCGCTATCGGGGGATGGAACGGCATATGCTGCAGCAGATCGAGGAGGCCAGGGCCAGGTCGTTGCACTGGGAGGGTGAAGCGCTCTCCTTGCGCTCCAGAAATCAGACCGAGGTGGATCTCGTGAAAAGTCAGTTGCAAAATGCACGTTCAACGATCGATGCGTCCAGGGGGGAAATTAATGCGCTGAAGGGACAGTTGACTGCCTTGAATTTGCAGAGGGATGCGATGATTAAGGAATTGGCGCTGGCGTCAGTGGTGGCCTCCCCTGCCCTGGTTGAGGAAAAAGATGGGCGGCAGTTGGATTTATTGGATGCGGGTGGTCTTGAAGATGGTCTAAAAACGAGGGGCAATGGGGATATTGGAAAAATAGGACAACGGGAGACGGATCCGGATGGGGTTGCTGAATAGCGGGCAACATTGTTTGAGAGCAGCCAAAACCGGAGGCAGCTTTATCCCACCCGTTTCGACTGTTCATCGCACGTTCCCTTACCTGTAAATCGACGTGGTATCGGGTTGTCTCTCATCTTAAGTTCACCGTTCAACGCGGCCACACGAACCTGCACCAGAAGGTGCGCACCTTCATCTGTCCATCGCATTTGACGCTTCTTCGCGCATCGCAAACTAACAACTTCGTTGACTGCCGATTCGGCAATACTGCTGCTGATGGGCATGCCTCGTCGGTAACGCCATCCATAGTTGACCAGGTATTTACTATTCGAATCCAAGTACCAATATGTTCCACGAAGGTTCCACCACAAAGCGTTGTAAGCTGGATTTTCCAGCGCGAGCTCAAACATGTCATGTATGCTCTTGATTCGTTCGACCGCTTCGGATCCATTACCGTGCCACGTAAGCCATTTCGCCGAGGCGATTTCGTCTTTGATTGGTCGTCCGTTGGGGGCTAAAAGTTCCGGGAATTTCTGCGCTGACTGCTCGATTGCCCGAAATTTCATTGCAATATGAAACCAATCCAAGATTCGTTTTAGTGGTCTCACGGAACCTTCTACTGCCTTCTCAAATTCCGCCGCACCATCAGAGACGATTGTGATCTTCTCATCGTTGCCAACCATTTGTTCGGATAGAAAATGGTCGAGCCTGGTGGCGGCCGAGGTGACCTCTTTATTGACGTATCCATAGACGCGTGATGTACCATCGTCGCGTACCGCACGACCAGCGATGATGTTGACGTGTCGTCCGGTTAGCGGGGTGCGCTTTGAAGGGAAATACTCTGCAAGCTTGGCGTCGTCTTGTTGTTGGCGCGATGGGCGTTGCCGCAGCCACGCAGAGTCAACAGCAATGGCAGTTATCTTCAGTTTCTTCGTGCGGCACGATGGGTATTGGCGCTCACCCCGAATGGCACTCTCCACTTTGTCATCGAGTTCCTGTCCGACAGCACGTACACGATTTTTTACACCTGAAGTTGAAATCGCCTGATCGAGCGGAAGTATTTCTTTCAATAATTTGGTGGCGGCTGCATAGGGAAGATGCGCCGCCCACTTTACCTGGAGGTATTCCAGTTCAGGACTCATGCGAAACGGTATGGCTTGCGCAAGCGGGCTATACGATGCAGCTCCCTTTGACTGTTTGCATGTGCACCGCCGCAATTGCGGGCTGTCGATCGTCACTTTGCCATAGACTGTTTTGTACTGAATGGTGTGCATTGTCTTGATGGACAGCTCTGCGTGACAATAAGGGCATTGCCTAGACGCCTCTATGAATGTATGTGTTTGCGCATTGACCAAAGCATGTTGCACGTCATGCATCAAATCACGTCCTTCTGATAAATTCAGGCCGAGCTGCTTTAGATCACCATCGCCCCTTTCAATATCGGCCAATGAAACCACCTTCTCGCTTCCTGTGCTGGACACAATACGTGCTTCAATGATCATGCGCATGGCAACCTCCATATTTGTTCGCATGCAACAAATTCTACCGCCAATTTTACCTAATCACTTGCCTCCACTTTTGGCTGCTCTCATTGGATCTTGTCGATTCAGATACTCCAAGCGCCAAAGCCGCTCCGGCCAATACGCTCAACATACGCCAGCAACCATTGCCAAGTCATGAGCTTACGTACTGAAAATATCATCACTTGTTGTTTAAATATGGAATTGCCGATACCTATAACGTTCGGGTATCGGCAAACAACAGCGTTGACTTGCTTTTGGAACAATCAAACAGATACTTTTTGGTTGGAAACTGATGTCCCCCATTTTATCCATCAATCAGATGATAGTTTGATTTTCCTGGAGGACGCTGGCAAGCTTTACTTCAATTGCAGAAGCTGGTGCTAATGCACTTGGCAGGTATATTTTCAAGCACTTGCATATGCTGGAGCCCTATCCTGCCTGCGATGACTGAGCTGGTACAACAATGGCAGCACCAATAGCGTTAGTATGGTGGATGACAGAATTCCACCAATGACCACCGTTGCCAATGGCCGTTGGACTTCGGCACCGGTTCCGGTCGCCAGCGCCATGGGAATAAAGCCTAGAGACGCTACCAGTGCCGTCATTAACACTGGACGCAGACGCGTCAAGGCTCCTTGCTGGATAGCTGCATCCAGTCCTAGGCCCTCCTCTCGTAATGAGCGTATATAAGCGATCATCACCAATCCATTCAATACTGCCACTCCAGACAAGGCGATAAAACCTATTCCCGCTGAGATCGATAGTGGAATATCACGCAACCACAGCGCCGCGATACCGCCAGTCAGCGCAAATGGCACACCGGTGAACACCAGCAAACCATCTCTAAAATTACCGAACATGGCAAAAAGAAGCATAAAGACCAACAGTAAAGCCACCGGTACAACAATTTGCAAACGCTGCGAAGCGGATTGCAGTTGCTCGAACGTACCACCCCAAGTCGTCCAATAAGCGGTAGGGATTTTGACTTTCTTTGCCAGTTGCTCTTGCGCATCAGTCACAAATGAACCTATATCGCGACCTCTTACATTGGCGGTCACCACCACTCTGCGTTTGCCATCTTCACGACTAATCTGGTTTGGACCAGGGGCCATATCTATGGTTGCCAGGTCCGCAAGAGTAACGAAATTGGCACCACCAATCATGTCACCTTGCCCACTGCCTGGCAAGCGGATAGGCAAGCGTTTGATAGCCTCAATGTCGGAACGCAAATTTTCTGGTAAGCGGACAACGATGTCGAACCTTCGGTCCCCTTGGAACATAGTGCCTGACTCTTTACCGCCAACTGCCGCTGAAACTACCTCTTGTACATCGCTGATATTCAAGCCTAGACGGGTAGCTTTGTCACGGTCTATCTGAATACTTAACATCGGCAAACCTGTGGTTTGCTCTACTTTGACATCGGCAGCACCAGAGATCTTCTCCAACACCTGAGATATCTCTTCTGCTGTGCGGTTCATAATTTCCATGTCATCACCAAACACCTTAATCGCCACGTCGCTACGTACTCCGGAGATCAGTTCATTGAAGCGCATTTGTATTGGTTGGGTAAACTCATAATTATTGCCCGGTACTTTTTCTACTGCTTCCTGAATAGCGGCGACCAAATCAACCTTACTACGTTTAGGATCAGGCCACGTATTTTGCGGTTTTAGCATGATAAACGTGTCGGCTACATTAGGCGGCATGGGGTCGGTGGCTATCTCAGCCGTGCCGAGCTTGGCATAAACCTTCTCAACTTCCGCGAAAGTGAGTATGGTACGCTCTAGTTCCATTTGCATTTGTATTGCTTGTGTCAGACTGGTGCCAGGTATGCGCAGTGCATGTAATGCGATGTCACCTTCATTCAGACTGGGAATAAATTCACTCCCCATACGGCTTGCCAATAAGCCACTCAAGACCAGTACTACTCCGACAATACTCAATACCAAAGTTTTACTTTGCAACGCAAAATCAAGTAGTGGTTGGTAGGCTTGTTTGGCCCACAGCATGAGTCGATTTTCTTTTTCGCTGACATTTTCGCCTATGAATAAGGCAACAGCAGCAGGTATAAAGGTCATCGATAACAACATTGCTGCAATTAAAGCCGCAACGACAGTAAATGCCATGGGATGGAACATCTTGCCTTCGACACCAGTCAGCGCAAAGATAGGCAAGTACACCACCATGATGATCAACTGACCAAATAGCAATGGGCGGCGGGCTTCCTTGGCAGCAGCAAATACTTCGTGCATGCGTTCGTTGCGATTCAGTGTGCGCCCCGCAGCAGCTTGTGCATGAGCCAAGCGACGAACGCAATTTTCCACGATCACGACGGCACCATCAATGATAATGCCGAAGTCCAATGCTCCCAGACTCATGAGATTGGCACTGACTTTATTACCCACCATTCCCGTAAACGTGAATAGCATCGCAAGTGGTATCACCATTGCGGTAATAATGGCAGCACGGATGTTCCCTAAAAACAGAAACAGGATAACGATTACCAGCACAGCACCTTCAAGCAAGTTCTTTTTGACAGTGTTAATTGCCTTGTCGACGAGGATGGTGCGGTCATAGACCGTGTTGGCAATGATGCCTTGCGGCAGACCACGATTAATGTCTTCCAGTTTTTTTGCCACGGCCTGCGATACCTTGCGACTGTTTTCTCCGATCAGCATGAAAACTGTACCTAGCACGACTTCACGACCATTCTCAGTGGCAGCACCTGTGCGCAGTTCGCGACCTATGTTAACTTCGGCAATATCGCGGATACGTACAGGGA
This sequence comes from Burkholderiales bacterium, assembly GCA_016200895.1. Taxonomy (GTDB): domain Bacteria; phylum Pseudomonadota; class Gammaproteobacteria; order Burkholderiales; family Burkholderiaceae_D; genus Undibacterium. The sequence continues at coordinate 38,962 of JACQDX010000109.1, read as the reverse complement.
CATTTTTCTGGCTTTTGATGACGACGTTGCTGATGTCTTCCATTGAAGTCAATTGCCCAGGCACCCTAATCAAATACTGTTCGCCACGTTTTTCCAGATATCCTGCACCTACATTACTATTGTTTTTTTCCAGCGCAGTGACAACATCTTGCCAACTCAAGCCATGTGCCACCAGTTTCTCTGGCGATGGTGCCACCTGAAATTCCTTGGCATAGCCACCTATGGTATTTATTTCTGTGACGCCAGGTACATTGCGCAACTGCGGCTTGACGATCCAGTCTTGAATCTCACGCAAGTCTGTCGCCGTGTAGGGTTGCCCATCTGGTTTCAATGCGCCAGATTTGCTTTCGACTGTCCACATGACAATTTCACCAAGACCCGTTGAAATTGGCCCCATACTAGGCTCCACGCCTGCTGGCAGCTTGCCCTTGGCTTCCTGTATACGTTCATTTACGAGCTGACGTGCAAAATAGATATCAGTTCCATCTTTAAAAATGATGGTCACTTGCGACAAACCATAGCGAGACAGTGAGCGGGTCTGTTGCAAATTTGGAAGACCTGCCATCACAGTTTCAATCGGGAAGGTAATGCGCTGTTCAGCCTCCAATGGCGAATAGCCAGGGGCAGCAGTATTGACCTGTACCTGGACATTGGTGATATCTGGTACAGCATCTATAGGTAGTCGTTGGTAACTGAATACGCCAAGTGCCCCAAAGGCAAGCGTAAGCATGATTACCATCCAACGCTGATCTATGGAAAAGCGGATGATTTTTTCAAACATGATGTGTTCTTTCAGTATGTTTTTCAGACCGCCGCGTCATCGCGTTCGCCTGTGCGTATGCGCACCAAGCTGTCGACATTGGAGACGGCAATCAATCCATCGCCAGCATTACCTGTGTGGGCAGCTAGACGTATCGTGTCAATCAAGACTTGCATTTGCTCGTCTGTACAAAACATCATCAGTACCACGCAGTCATGTGCATCTGGATTCCATTCTGTTGCGATGAACCCATGCTGAGGGCCTTTGCCTCGCGGATGACCATGGGCATGAAATAAGGTGAACCCTGGCAAATGCGGCAGTTGATGCAAGGCGTTCTCCACCTTTTCCAAACGATGTGCTTGGATCATTGCAATAATCTGTTTCATGGTCGCTCTCCTAGTGGTCGTGGCTGGCCGCAGACTTGCCAAGTTCTGCTTTGATAAGAAAACTGTTTTTAGCAACATAGACTTCACCTGCCTGCAAACCTTTCAGTACTTCGGTGTATTTGCCGTCACTACGTCCAAGTTCCACTGGCTTTGCTTCCAGTTGATTGCCATAACTGCCAAATACCGTAGTCCGTTCATTGATGGTTTGTATCGCTTCGTTCGAGACCGCCACCGGTACTTCCACTTCACCAGACATCAGGGCCACACTGACAGTCAAGCCGGGATACCAATTACCTTTGGTATTGGGTAATACCAGGCGTGCTTTGGCGCTGCGTGTCTGCTCCCCCATCACGGCCCCGACATAACTAAGTTTGCCATCTGCAGTTGCGTCAAACGCGTTGGCATTTACCGTAGCTGTTTGGCCTGTTCTGACCTGGCTCAAATCTTTTGCAGGTATCGTTACTTCCACCCAAACACTACTGAGATCGGCCACTGTGAAAATGGTCGCATCATCCTTGAGCGACTGTCCCATGCTGATGTGCTTCTCAGTCACAGTACCAGCTATGGGCGAACGAATTTCATAACGATTCAGATTACCCCCAGCGCTCATGCCTGCTCCTAATGAAGCCAATTTTTGCTGTGCACTTTGCAATGAGATCTCGGCTTCTTGCATGGTGTTGCGAGCATGCAAATAATCCTGTTCGGCAGAAATTTTTTCTTCCCAGAGTTTCTTTTCGCGTTCAAAATTGCTGCGTGCCAGTGCATGGCGCTTCTGAGTTGCCAGAACTTCAGTGCGCAATTCCACCAGAGCCTGACTTGATATCACAGCCAGTACTTGACCTTTACTCACCTTGTCGCCTGCATTCACGGTCACAGTTTCGACTACGCCTGCCAGGCGTGGCACAATTTGCAGCATGCGGTCTTCGTTCATGCGCACTTCACCCAACAAATTAAGATTGCCTTTAAGCGTCACTGGTCCGGCTGTTTGCACCTCCACACCATTCTGCTTGCGTTTTTGCGGATCCATGCTGACGCGTCCCTCAATTTGCTCATAGCTGAACTTATAGGTCTTGCTCGCATGCTGCGCGTTGATACTCACTTTGAAGGAATGAGGTTCTTCGACAATCGCATTTCCCTTCAAATAGTCTTTTTCCGCTATAAAACTGAAATTTTGTGGTGCTCTACCAAGGCGTTCCAAATTTACCGACACTTGGTTCGCTGACGGTGCCAGCGGCTTGCCATCTTGATAGGCATACAAACGAAATTCCGGCGGAGTGTTTTGCTCGAAAATAGTCACTTCCAGCGCGTACCCATCATTGCTAAACAATTTGCCACCATGTGGACCCTTTTTAGGTTGTCCGGCATCGTCATGGTGTTCTTTGTCTGCATGAGTCTGGTCATCAGCATGTGCATCTTTGTTTTTCTCACCATGGTGTTCCTCGTCCGTATGGGCAGACTGTTCGGCGTGACCGCCATGGGCATCGCCAGCTTTCTCCTTGCCAGTACTCAGTATCAGCGCCCCCAGTAGCAAACCTATAGACACAACAATGCCAACAGTTAATGCAGTTTTTTTATTGATATTCAGTTTCATACAAAATTCCTAGAATGAAGATGTGGCAGTGAACAGGCTGAATTCACGATCACCCATGTAAGCTTCGATGTCAGCAGCAGCGCGCTGCGCTTCAGACAGACCGCGCAAGTACTGTGCCTTGGTCTGTAGCAATGAGCGCTGGGCATCCAGCACATCCATAAAGTTAAACTTGCCGTATTCAAAACCCTTGATGGCGATATCAAATGCGTTCTGTGCAACTGGCAGTACTTCTTTTTGCAGAAGTTCGGCTTCATCCCTAGCAAGACTCAGACGCTGATGTGCTTGCAGCACTTCGCTATACAGACGGTTTTCTGTACCAGTCAATTCATCCCTGGCCTTGTCGGTGCGGCTCAGAGCTTCTTGCAGATTGCCTTGATTGCGATCAAATAGAGAGAGAGGTATGCTGATCCCGGCGATGGCCTGATTACGTCCGGTTTGCTGCTCGCGCTTGGCACCGATGCTTAAGGTCAAGTCAGGGATTTGTCGACTTTTTTCCAGTTCAGACATCGCCATGCGCTTGTCCAACTCAATGCGGGCGCGCTGTATCAGTGGCGATTGCGACAAGCCTTGAGTCAATTTCTGTATGGCGGGTAATATCGGAAGAGTATTGAATTCGCCTTGCAACTGCTGGTCTGCACTCAGGCCCCCACCAAGCGCTACTGCCAGACGGTGTTTAGCGGTCAGCAACTCACTATTTGCCTGCGCTAATTCAACTCGTACACCAGATTCTGCGATACCTGCCCTAGCCGCTTCCAGAGGAGGAATTTTACCCAGTGTGACCTGCCGACTGGCGGCATGACTGGCCCGTTGTGCAAGTTCCAGCGAAGTGGTGGCCAGACGCTGACGTTCCTGCGCAATCAGTACCGCATAAAAATTCGTTGTGACTGCTGCTCGTATTTCTGCAGATTTAATAGCAAGTTCATTCATGGCTGCAGCGCGACTGCGTTCAGCTACGCTTATCCGCGCACCACGCTTGCCACCCAACTCCAGCGCTTGATTGATTTGTACCGTAGTACTGCGCGTATTTTGCCTGGCGTCTTCCATGACAGCTGAGAGTTCCGGGTTGGGAATGATGCCAGCCTGACGCAAAGCACCTTCACTGGCCTGAATTTCACGTCTGGCAGCGGCAATATCAGGATTGCTAGCCAACGCATAGGCCAGTGCTGTAGGTAGATTGAAGACTGCGGGAATAGCCGGGGCTGCCGACATTGCCGTTGCAGGCACGCGGATTGGATAGAACACAGGTTGGTCTGCGGATGGCTTTTGTGCCTGCGCCAACAATGGGCACAGTAAAACAACCACTACATTGAGTGGCAACAACAATTTTTGCATAGCATTCTCCAGAAAAAACAAAAGGAAGAATCCAGCAAGAAGCTGTCAGGTCTCTAAAATTGGCAATGCGTGGTGCTCCACGTGATGCAATACGTGCAACAACAGACAAGAAAAGGGAACTAAATTAGACAGATGTCTCGCCGGACTTAGGCGAAGGCCATCCATTTGGGACGCTCGGGTTTTGGTGAAACAGGTGAAGGGGTATACAGCGATACTTCGGTAAATTGATCGTTGTTCAGCAAAGAGTGAGCAAATAAGAAACTTGATGTGAAAGCGCCTACAGAACTGCAAGCGCAAGAAGCACAGTCAGGATGAGATGCAGTATTTTTATCTGATGATTTGTCTGAGTATGATTCACTTTTGGTCGAATCATGCTCATGCGGATGGTGCCCAAAGTGATGTGTAGTCTTATCTGCATCATGCAGACAATAAACGCCTGCCATCGTCCAGCTTAGCTGGAGAGTAAAGGCGACTACTATTAAGAATACGAACTTTTTAAGCATGGTGTCAATTATAAACCTTAATGCCAATAACGAGATAGTTTCTAGCGGGGTTTCCACAATTTTATGGGCGAAATTATGACGACACTGAAATCACATATAGACATTTTAATGACGTGATTGAAAACATTTCAGGCCTTATTGGCCTTTCCAGGCGGTGAATGCTTTTTAAGACGCAACTAAAAATTACTGCCTAATAAAGTACTTAGTAAGTTAGGCACTTTCTATCTCCACTTGAACGAGCGGACAGATTTTATATGATGCATGTGAGTAGAAAAATGTCGTCAGCATTACAGTTTTGTAATCCAGCCGATTTGTGAAACATGGATAATGCATTCCAAATTTCAACAAATACAAGAGATATCTTATGCGCATATTGGTAGTGGAAGATCAGCCAAAAACGGGGGCATATTTGAGCAAGGGATTAAGTGAATCAGGTTTTTTTGTAGACTTGGCGCTCACTGGGTCAGATGGACTGCATCTCGCAATTACTCAAGATTATGATTTGATCATTCTCGATATCATGCTTCCTGTAATAGATGGTTGGAGTGTCTTGAAGAAATTACGTCTGGAGAAGGAAACTCCGGTGTTGTTTCTGACGGCCCGTGATTCGGTTGAGGACCGCGTTAAAGGTTTGGAGCTAGGTGCGGATGACTATCTGGTCAAGCCATTTGCTTTCACAGAATTAGTAGCTCGAATAAGAAGTTTATTACGTAGAGGCCCAATACGTGAAGCCGAAATGATTCGTATCGCAGATATGGACATCGATGTATTAAAGCGCAAAGTAAGTCGTAGTGGTACAAGAATCGAACTGACAGCACGCGAGTTCGCCCTCCTCCATCTCTTAGCCAGGAAACAAGGAGAAGTACTTACCCGTACCTTGATCGCTTCTCAGGTATGGGACATGAATTTCGACTCTGATACCAATGTCGTGGATGTCGCCATTCGTAGACTGCGTGCAAAAATTGACGACGCGTTCTCAAATAAGCTCATCCATACCATCCGTGGCATGGGCTATTTGATAGAGGAACGCTCGTGATATTCAAAGACACTATGTCAATTGCTACACGCATTGCTCTACTGTTTGCTGGCGCAACAGGATTAATCTTTATCACAGTAGGTGCATATCTTTACCAAGCATTGGGCGATGAACTAGATCGGCGTACAGATACCGAGCTCATCGGAAAGGTTACCCTGATCCGCCATTTGCTGAAAGAAAGTACGTCAGTAGCTGAGATAGAACGCTCTCCTAATTCTTTCCTGGATGCATTGATTGGCCACAAAGGCCTGTCGTTGCGAATCAACCGACCAAATGGTTCTGTGATATTACAAAACATGTCCATTAAAAAGGTGCTTCCACAAATCAGTCCGCTACCCCTTGATCAACAACCAGAGAGTAAGGACATAAGGAGTTACAAGCCTGATATAGGTTCTGGACGGATATTAGGGGCAATGGGAGCTACCAGTGATTCGGAACCGGTGCAAATAGTGCTCGCACGGGAAGGAACAGAAAAAACTGAGCTTCTGCAAAACTTTCAGCAGACACTTATTGTCGGGATACTACTCGGTACCGGACTTGCGATGATATTTGGCATTATTATTGTTCGGTCTGGACTACATCCTCTGGAAGCCATTATTTCAAAAGCCAACGATATAACGGCACAACACTTGAATACTCGGTTAATTGTGCATGGCTCTCCACATGAATTGCAGAAACTGGGCACAGCGTTCAATTCTATGTTGGATCGTCTGGAAGATAGTGTACAGAGATTGTCTCGATTTTCTGCGGATCTAGCCCATGATCTGCGTACGCCCATCAATACGCTGATGATGCAAACACAAGTGGCGCTAACGCGTTCACGGCCACAGGAAGAATATCAAACGCTGCTTGCTTCCAACATTGAAGAATATGAACGTCTAGCACGCATGATAGAAAATACCTTGTTTTTGGCACGGGCAGATAATGCGCAGCTGGCTTTGAACCGGGAAAATTTGAACGTAAAAACAGAGTTGCAACGTATTCACGACTATTTTGAAGGCTTAGCAGAGGATAAGGATGTGTCTATCACTATTAATGCCGAAGATGCTTCTATAAAAGCTGATCGCGTCCTGTTTCAACGTGCTATCAGCAATGTCCTGACGAACGCTGTTCACCATGCTCAACGTGGTGGCTATATTCGAGTTTCTACAAAAACAGAAAAAAACGTCATGGAGGTCGCAATAGAGAACTCTGGACCTGGTATTGGTCCAGAACATTTGCCTCATATTTTTGAGCGCTACTACCGGGGTGATGAATCCCGTCAGGAGTTGACGCATTCTACAGGCTTGGGACTTGCAATAGTACGGGCAATTATGCATTTACACGGTGGCGAAGTGTATGTGCACAGTACGGTCAATCAGAGCACTACATTTCGCCTGCACTTTATGTTGTAGGGCGCCTACTCAACCGCTTATTGCAATGCCAGGCGAGTGCCTGGCTATTGAAGTTCTTATAAATACATAGGATTTCGCGTCAGATAGACTTGGATATTTTTGACATTCATGTATGCAGGTGCAATCTCGGCAAATTTGAAAGTATTTGTGTTGAGGGTGTTGAACTGCCACACGAAGCTTTTTCCTTCGAACACAAATTTCACCGTTTCGCCCTGCTCAATATGCACCGACTTGGTCCTTGAATCGAGTTTGATGGTGCGTTGTGCCATCGACTCAATACTTTGATTGCCATAAGGTTCTGTTGTGTGCACCGCGATTGCAGCAGACGATACAAACAACGTAGCGGAAGTAATGAGTGCCGTTGCAAAAAATTTTTTCATGGTCATGACAGTTTCCTCAAAAGTTAATGTAAGTGGCGACATTTAGATATTCACCGCGGATATTTTTTTCAAATATCTACATAGCAATTGTAGGATTCTCCTGTTTACCAGAAGCTTTCAGCGAGATGACAGTTTCGTCATCTACTAGCACATTGCGATATATAACCTCGAATAACCTGGAGCATGCGGGGTCTACAATTCCATTGGAAATCGTTGCGTATTAAATAGAGCGGCACGGTTAAGTTAAGTTGGCTTATTTACGCTTGTTACGCCTATTTTTCTTGCGAGGTGTAAGATTTTTCTTGATAGGTGGTTTATTCTTCTCACCAGATTTTTCCAGATAAAACAACACACAAAAAATGACCAAACACATGATCGATGTTTGCAGGATGATTGTATAAATTTCGTCAGGATGATTCTGAAGAAAATTGCTGTTCATTTAACACCACATGAAGTTATTTATAGATTCGGTTTTGCCGATATACCGCTAACCACTAAAGTATTTTTGGTGGTTGCTGGCAATGAGATGTTTACTGACAAACTGCAAGCAGTGATTAACCAGCCCCGCTCAATAAGGCGTATTTTTGAGCAACTCTTCCATATCTTTATAATGGGACCTGACTCTGTCTACCTGATATTGGTACATTAATGCATTCTCGGTAAATTTTGCCATTTCCCTGTCCATTTCGACTGTATTGCCGTCAACGTTGCCCTGACTTGGCATAACGTACTTAATCTGGACGTTGTCTATTGTTTTTCCCGTGCGTATGGCTTCCTGGATATCGATATCAACGGCTTTGTATCCAGGTGTATCAGCATTGGCGATATTTGAAGCCAGCAATTGCTGTCGGTAAGCACGTAATGCCAGGGCGCGTTCATGAAGTATATTTTCTTCCATTTCGACTAATGGTGTCGAGCTGTCTGCTCCCGCTTTTGCGAGCGGCAGACTACTTCGCGTGACTGAACCAAGAATGTTGCGGTCCTCAGAGGCAAATGTCGCGGCAGTATTCGAAACTGTCGTTGCCACTTTTTCCTGTAGACGAGCCAGGGATGCAGCAAACGATGCGCCACTCGATGGTACGTTTTTTTGCGACGGCACAGCATTTTTGTCAGCGGATTTGACCGACAACGATGGATTAATGGGTAGATTCGCCATAGACAGCTCCTTTTAATTCCAATTAAAGACTTCCCTGCCTCAAACGGAATCGTTTTCAATACTTTGCATGAAGTAATGCCTATCCACTCGCATCCCGACCATAATCGCTTTTCTGAGCCAGATGCTTCGCCACCTACATTGGATCCACCTAAAACATTAGACAGACAACTTCTTCAGTTCTGCTTGTCCACTCTCCCCATGCTCTTCATTCACAGGAATAAAATTGCAACCATCGTCTGTATGGGCACATGCAACAGTTTCAAATTGCAGTGTGGTGTGAAAAACAGAAAATTTAGTTGCCAGGATATTTTTCAGTTCAGGCAGGATTTGTTTTTCGGGCAGGAAGCCAGGGTCGTAGACGACGTGCGCAGTCAGACTGGCCTTACCACTAGTCAGTGCCCATAAATGAAAATCATGAACACTGAGCACACCGGGAACGGCAAGCATTGCTGCGTTTACCTCCTCAATCTTGATTCCGTCTGGCACACCCTCTAACAGTATGTTCATGCTTTCTTTGAGGAGTACCCAGGTTCGGGGCAGGACCCACAGGCCAATCGCTACAGCAATGATAGAGTCAATCATTGCCCAGCCAGTGAAGCGGATAACGATGGCTCCAACAATGACGCCGATTGAACCGAGCATGTCACTCCAGACTTCGAGATACGCGCCTTTCACGTTCAGACTGTTATCTTTGCCAGCAGAAAGAAGTCGCATGCTGATCAGATTGACGACCAGTCCGATTACTGCCACGACTAGCATCCCTGTGGATTGAATTTCTGGCGGTGATTTGAGTCGCAAATAGGCTTCATACAGAATGTAGATGGCAACGAGAAACAACATGATCGCGTTGAAAGCAGCTGCCAAAATCTCGAAACGATGATAACCAAAGGTACGTCGGGCATCTGCCTTACGTTTGGCAATACGCATGGCGGCAAGAGAAATGGCCAAAGCACTTGCATCTGTGAGCATATGCGCCGCATCAGACAATAACGCCAGGCTGCCCGTAACAATGCCGCCAATTACCTCTGCGATAAGAAAGGTCGACGTCAAGGCGAGTGCAATGAGCAGATACTTTTGATTTTGTGTCGTGGGCAATGCGTGGGAATGCTCTCCGCTCATAAATATCCTTTATGTAGATTTGAATAAACCAGTAAATTCGATGGCCGTTGAAAAATGAAGACTTGATTAGTAGCGCGACTTACCGCATTGCCCGCAAAACTTCACGTCTGGTCTTACCTCCGCATTGCATCCTTCGCATTGAACGTTCTGCAATGGTTTTCCGCATTGCTTGCAAAAGCGAGATGTCAGGTCGTTTGCTACGCCGCACTGGATACAAGCTATGAAGCTGGCGGTTATTGGCGGCATCTGTCCGCCTGACCTACCCCAGGAATTGTCCTGAATGGAAGGTATGTCGCGGTGATTCTGTTGATCATTGTGATGACTCCCACCATGTGAGCCTCCATGACTTCCATGTGAATTACCCTGCCCCTTTCCATGCCTGTCACTATGACCACGTGAATGCCCACCACCCAATAATTTGTCAAAAAACCCCATTTGGAACTCCTTTTGGCGAGACGCCATAACTGTTGCTATTCATCCTCAAACCGAACCTGTCTGGTTTTAATAGAATGTTTTTTAGTGAATTTCTGCCACCCGGGCAGATGATGCAAAACCAGCATTCCGTAAATCAACACGGTAGTTAAGAGTGCTAGCAGATACATGCCGTAGGCACTAGCCATACCAATGGAGGCAGTTGTCCATAAGGTCGCAGCAGTCGTCAGCCCTGCAACACGTCCACGATGCTGAAGGATCACACCTGCGCATAAAAATCCTATGCCGGACACTATCTGTGCAGCAATCCGCGTTGGATCTCCTGCCAGGGCATGCAAGGACACAAGACTAAACGCGCAGGCACCAATCGATATCGCCATACAGGTTCGTACGCCTGCATCGCTTCCCTGCCTTTCTCGATCCCATCCTATAACTGCACCTAGAAAGGCAGCGAAAAGGATGCGGCCTGAGTACAGCAATTCCATCTTCCAGTCCATAAGTCGATTTCCGGATTCTTTAGTTTTGTGATTAGATGATTTTCAATGCGGACTGAATTTCAGTCGTAAAAACCCAGCCGGGACCAGGTTTGCCGGCATCGGCAATTAATGCCGCAATTTGGTCCGCCAGATCGTCTTCGCAAATTAACTCCAGTTTGGATTCGGCAACGACCGGTTCTGCCAGATCTACGGAATAGCGTTGTTGTGCCTGGTCAGTGCCGGTAAATAAACGCTGTACTGTAGAGACAGTTAAGTTATAGCAACGGGTACCCGTACTGATATCGCATAACCCCGAATTACGCAGCGCTTCAGTGACTAAATTGATCCGGTGTGGATGAATGAATGCTTTGATTTGTTTCATGAGTTTCCCCTTAAGAAGGAATCAGTCGCTCGCTTTGAGCGACTGATACATTAACCGGCAAGTTTTGCTTTAGCTTTTCGTTCTTTACGTTCCTCTACCCACTCGTACAGCAATGGCAGCAGCAATAGCGTCAATGCAGTGGAAGTAAACAAGCCACCAACCACTACTGTAGCGAGAGGCCTTTGTGTTTCCGCACCTACTCCACTCGACAATAGCATTGGCACCAATCCAAAAATCGCAATCGACGCAGTCATAAGTACAGGACGCAGACGTAATGCAGCTCCTTCGCGCACTGCTTCGCGCACTGACATACCCCGCTCTCTTTGCTCATTGAGGAAAGTGACCAACACGATACCGTTGAGCATGGCAACGCCAAATACCGCTATAAAGCCAATTGCTGAGGGCACGGATAAATATTGTCCAGTGATAAACAAGCCCACTACCCCGCCTATGGTCGCGAACGGCACATTAGCAATAATCAAAGTCGCATAGGTCAAGGAATTAAATGCTGTGTACAACAAAATGAATATTAATGCGATTGTCAGCGGGACGATAATGGCAAGTTTTGTCATTGCACGTTGCTGATTTTCAAACGCTCCACCCCACTCCATCACATAGCCATCGGGCAACTTTACCTGCTGACGGATTTTTTCTTCAGCTTCCTTGACAAAGCTGTCAATGTCCCGCCCCTTGACGTCCATCTGGATGACAGCGTAACGCTGCAACTCTTCGCGACGGATGAAGGAATACCCTTCATCAAGATCAATGCTGGCTACATTACTGAGTGGTACGAGAGCACCACTTTGCGTACGGATCGGAATATTTCCAATGGATTGCACGTTGTTGCGGAATTCAGGTGCCAGCCACGCCTGGATATCGAAACGCTTGGTGCCGTCAATCAGCGTGGATACCGCTTTACCACCAATGCCTGTCTGGACAACTTCCAAGATTTCATCAGCATTGATGCCATAGCGGGCAGCCGCATCGCGGTTCACCTTGATAATCAGTTGAGGTTTGCCCTTGTTAGCCTCCAGCGATAAATCGGCAACACCTTCCACTTTATCAAGTACGCCTTTAATTTGACCAGATAAGCGATCCAACGTATTGAGATCTTCGCCATACAGCTTCAATGCGAGTGTGGCACGCACGCCGGAAATCAACTCTTCAATGCGGCTTTGGATAGGCTGGGTCGCTGCAATCACTGCAGTTGGCACTACAGTTTCCAGCTTTTCCTGCATCTCCTTGGCCAATTCTGGAACAGCGATTTTTTTAGGCCATTCGCCTTGTGGTTTCAGATTTACCAGCAATTCCATATAATTGACGTCTGAAGTTTCTCCTTTCTCAGCACGTCCTATCATTGCAATGGACGAAGTCGCTTGCGGGAACTGTTTCAGCGCGTTTTCCAATTGTTGGGAGATACGAATTGATTCTTCCAGTGAGGTTGATGGTATGCTGGTTACGCGGAATAAAATGCCGCCTTCTTGCAAGGTAGGCATGAATTCCTTACCCAGGAATGGGATAAGTGCAAGTGCAGCGATCAGTGCAACAATTGCTCCCGCGATCACTTTTTTCTTGCTATCAAGAGCCCAGTCCAACAGCGGAAGGTAGATTTTCTTTGCATAGCGGACGATAAAAGTATCTTTTTCTTCCTTCGCCTTAAGAATCAGGGCAGACAGAACTGGCACAAGAGTCATGGTCAGCAACAGGGAGCCGACCATAGCAAAAGTAATCGTCAACGCCATTGGCTTGAACATCTTGCCTTCCAGCCCCGTTAATGAAAACAGGGGAAGGAACACAACGATAATGATGAGGATCGCAAAAGCGACGGGATTCATCACTTCTCGTGCAGCCTCAAGTATCACATGTGTCTTGTTGACTTCCTTACCAGCATGATGAGAAAGAAGCCGGAAGCCGTTTTCTACCATCACAACTGCGCCGTCGACCATCATACCTATCCCGACTGCAAGCCCGGCAAGCGACATCAGATTGGCCGACAGACCCCATTGTTGCATCAGCATGAAACTGATCAACATTGCCAGCGGCAATGCCACAATGACAACTATAGCGGAGCGGATCTCGCCAAGAAAAAGGAAAAGAATGATAGCAACCAACACAGAACCTTCTATCAGGGCGCTTTCAGCGGTCTTAACCGCTTTGTCGACAAGATCTGTACGATCGTAGACAGGATTGATCGTTACGCCCTTAGGAAGTGCCTGTTGCGCCACTTTGATTTTTTGTTTGACCGCTTCTACAACTCCCTTGGCATTCTCGCCAATTCGTTGCAGGGCCATTCCCAGAACGACCTCTTTACCATCCTTGGTGACTGCACCAAAACTTAGAGACGGCGCCTCTTTAACTTCAGCAACATCACGTATATATACCGGAGTACCATCGCGGGTAGCGAGTACCACGTTACCAATGTCCTTAGCATTCGCCACCAGACCGAGGCCGCGCACCAGATACTGTTCCTGTCCAATATTCAAATATTGGCCACCCACCTGACGGTTGTTAGCGGTAAGGGTTTCCATCACAGTTTTAAGGCTGAGGCCATATTTAATCAACTGGTTAGGGTTGATCAGTACCTGATACTGTTTTTCGTCCCCCCCCCACGATGTGACATCATCCACTCCCGGCGCAGTCCTCAATTTGAGGCGGACATTCCAATCCTGTAGAGTTCGCAAGTCCATGGTGGACATATTCTTGTCAGCAGATTCAATCGTGTACCAAAACACCTGCCCTAAACCAGAGCTATTGGGACCCACAGCGGGTTCACCATAACCTTGAGGGATTCTCTCTTTGGCTTCGAGCAGTTTTTCTCCTACCAGTCTGCGTGCGAAGTAAATATCAACATTGTCTTTAAAGTTGACGCTGACATAAGACAGTCCAAATAATGATACCGACCGTATGGCTTCCACACCAGCCAGACCAGCCATTGATGTTTCAATTGGAGCGGTTAATAATTTTTCAACGTCTTCAGCAGCAAGACCTGGCGATTCAGTGTAAATATTTACTTGAACAGGAGTCACATCGGGAAAGGCATCAACGGGCAATTCTCGCCAGGCCTTGGCACCGAGTAGAATGACCAATACAAAAAGCACGATCACCAGTACTTTGTATCGAAGGGATAAATCCACTATTTTATTTAACATGGCGATTTCCCTTAATCTGCACTGATTTGCGACTTCAACATCTTGGCTTTAAGTGCGTAAGCGCCACTAACAACTACTTTTTCACCAGGCCTAAGCCCAGATTTGAGAACCACTTGTCCTTGCAGTTTTTCGCCAAGATCAACGGCACGCGGCTGAAAGCCTTCGCCATCTTGTATGAATACCGTAGGCTGCCCCTGAATCAGTAACACTGCCTGCTCCGGCAACAATAGAGACTTGGAGGTACTGGCGGTAGCGATAGCTGCGCTGGCGAACATTTCCAGCTTTAACCTGCCGTCGGTGTTAGGTACTTCAACACGGGCTTTGACGGTGCGCGACTCCTTGTCCATAGTGCTGCTTATGTAGGCAATTTTCCCCTTGAAAGTGTCGCCGGGGTAAGCAGCGGTGGTAATTTGGGTCTCTGAGCCAATCTTGACTTTGCCGACATCCTTCTCATATAAATTTGTCTCGATCCAGACAGTTGATAGATCTGCGATACTGAACATTTCTTTATCCGATTGCGCCAATTCGCCGAGAACAGCTTTTTTGGCAATCACGGTCCCTGCAAATGGTGCAGATACTGCGTAAGCGGAGGTTCCAGCGCCATCACGATTGCCTGAAACACCAAGAATTTGGCGTTTCTCGCTGGCAGCACGCAGCACTGCTTTTGCTTTTTCGAAATCAGCGCGCACACGCAGGTAGTCTTTTTGTGGAATGATTTGGTCGGCAAACAGTTTTTCCGCCCTCTCCATCCCTGATTTGGCCAAAGCATGTTCACTGACAGCTTGCACATAAGCAGATTGGGCTTCTCCAACTTCCACGCTGTCGATCAGGGCTAATGTCTGGCCTTGCTTAACCTTTTCGCCAAGGCTGACCATGACTTTAGTGATCCTGCCTGGTACGCGGGGCGCAACTGTTGCCAACTTGTCTTGATTAGCCTGAATTGTCGCGGTGACGTTGAGTTGTTCATTGACCTCGCGTTCTTGCAAAGTCATTATCTGGATGCCTGCTGCAGCAATTTCTTCTTTTGTTGCTTGAATCCCGGCTTCCTTGGAGTGCGCAAGGGCAGAGGCGGAAGTACCCTTGGTATCTTTAGCCGGTGTCGCTGTTGTATGGGCAGAAGCTGATTCTTTTTTGGCAGGATCTTCTTTGCTACAGCCAGCGAGAACGATCAGCGACAAGATCAGCGCGTAACTGGCACGCGAATGAAAGAGTGTCATAAATTTGGTCCGGTTAAATGTTTTAAAATCAGGGATAGGCGGGGTGTCAAAACATCACTGAGAAGCTGCAGACTCATTCCAGCCAGCAGTCTCATGCAAAGAAATACGGGCAAGCCGCAATTCAGTTTGTGCATCAATCAGATCTCGCCTCCCATCCAATACCTGACGGGTGACCACCAATAATTGAAATAACCCAATTTCACCGGCTTGAAGGGATTTGACCGACAGGCGTTGATTCTCTTCCAGCGCGGGGAGAATGTTTTGTTGCAAGGCATTCACCCGATTGCTCAGGCTTTGCAATTTTTTCCAAAGGGAATTGATATTGCTGCCGGTATCACGGATCGAAGTTTCTCGCTCAATCTGTGCCTGACTTAGCTCGGTGGATGCACGCCCAATACCGCTAACATTGTTTCGGAATAAAGGTAGTGGGATGGACAGAGTCAATGTGGTCAATCGTTCCCTGGCATTAGCAGGTCCCTCGCGCCCAGTTGATAACCCGACTGTTAAGTCAGGGTATCGAGTGGCCCGTTCTAGTGCAAGACGACTCTTGGCCGACTGCTCCCGGTAATCGAGCGAGCGCAATAACGGACGATTAAGCGAATTGGACAACAAAGCTTCCAACGTATAGACGGGAGATGCCACTCCTAATGTTCCTGAAACGGGAGGGAGCAAATCCCCTGGAATTTGTAGAGCAATGGCAAGGTCAGCACGCGCCTGAATAAGCTGTTCTTCGAGCACGCCGATCTGGTTCCCAGCCCGGGCGGCTTCTACTTGCGCCAAATTGCCATCGAGCTTACTGTCCTCCCCTGCTGCCACCCGTTTTTTTACGGATGCTGCGGTGTCTTCAATAATTTTGAGTGACTGACGTTCAGTAACAATGCGCTCCTGCAAAGAAAGCACCTGGACGAAGCGGCGTTCTACCTCTGCCCTTATTGCCCGGCGCGTGTCTTCAATAGAGGCTTCGACGGCCTGTAATTGCAATTGCGTTGCTTTTCGACGGTAGCCTTGCTGGCCGGCGATTTCAAAGGTTTGTTCTATACCGGTTGACCATTCCCGCCGACTTTCCGTAGACATTCCGGATTGTGGTACTTTGCGGCTTACATGTTCGCCAGTTAGTTTTGGGTTATTCCAAAGGGCCGCGCTGGCATCGGTTGCTTCTCCTTGAATAGCGGCGAGTTGCGCGTTCGCCTGCCGCAGAGTCGCATTTCCGTTTTCGGCAAATTTCCATGCCTGTTCTAAAGTAAGCAATACATTCGAAGGTGTTTCAGGTTTAACCGTATTAGCGGAGAAAACAGAGCTAGTATTTTTTGTGGTGTCACCCGCCAAGCAAAAGGCAGGCGCAGCCAATAGTGCCGCTATAGTAAGTGGCAAAATCAAAGGGCGCATCAAATTCTCCAAAGAAAAACATGGGGATATTTGGCGAGAGGTAGCGACAGCGCTAGCTGCGCTCAGGAAGAGAAACGGTCTCGCCAGGATTAGCTGACGCGACGCCAATTGGGCCTGGTGAGGCCCTCGGGGATGTAGGAGTGATAAATGCGGGGAGAAGCTTCAGTCGCAGTCGAATGCGCAGGAAAAACATAATCGGTCACGTGCACCGACAAGGCGCTGGCACATGAGTGATGGCAATAATCGCAGTCCAGATCGCGATCGCCTATCTGCTTCTTATTGGGTTGCTGATGTTCGTCGGCCATCTGGTGTTTATGATCGTGATGCCCAAAATGCTGCGCCGCCGTTCCCGTTTCATGCCCGCAATAGTCGCCCGCCACACTCCAGCCTACCTGGAGTGTGAAAACAAGAATTAGCAGATAAAAAAACTTTTTGACCATGTCGGGGATTATAAACCTGATTATGATTTCAATATACCAAGGATTGAGACTTGTCTGTTATTTCACTTTGCGCACTAGACGCAAACCGTTAAACACCACCAGCAAACTCGCTCCCATATCGGCAAAAACAGCCATCCACAGCGTCGCGAGGCCCATTACGGCCATCACCAGAAATGCCAGTTTAATGCCCAGCGCTAAGGCGATATTTTGTTTAAGAATGGCGGCAGTACGGCGGCTCAGACGCACAAACTGGGGAATTTTTCGCAAATCGTCGTCCATCAATGCGACGTCGGCAGTTTCCAGTGCTGTATCGGTGCCAGCGGCTCCCATGGCGAAACCGATACTGGCCTTGGCCAGTGCTGGAGCGTCGTTAATACCGTCGCCGACCATGCCTACAGTTCCAAAGCGGCTCAGTTCTTCGGTCACTGCCGCCAGCTTATCCTCGGGCAATAAATTGCCACGTGCATCGTCAATGCCGACATTTTTTGCAATTGCCTTGGCAGTCAACTCATTGTCGCCGGTTAGCATGATGGTATGAATGCCGAGTTCATGTAGTTCCTGAATCGCCTGACGGCTGGTTTCGCGCACCGTGTCGGCCACGCCGATGACTGCCAGCGGCGTCTTGTCGTTGCAGATAATGACTACGGTCTTACCGTCCGCTTCCAACTTACCAAGTGCCGTTTCGGTATCCGGTGTGCAGATTTTCAGCTCTTCGACCAAACGGTGATTGCCAAGGTAATACTGTTGGCCACCGATCTCGCCTTTGACGCCGCGCCCGATGATTGCCGCAACATTGGAGACTTGCAGTATTGACTCTCCACTCGATTCGATTTTCCAGAATGCGCTGACCGCACCTGACACTGGATGATCGGAACGTCCAGCCAGCGCGGCGGCCAATTGCAGGGCGCGACCTTTTTCACCGCTGAGCACAGACACATCTGTCACCAACGGCTTACCCTGGGTGATCGTGCCGGTCTTGTCTAGCGCCAGCGACTTCAATTTACGACCTTCTTCCAGATAGATGCCACCCTTGATCAGGATACCTGCCTTCGCAGCGGCCGCCAGACCGCTCACAACAGTCACGGGCGTCGACACGACCAATGCGCAAGGACAGGCAATGACTAGGAGCACCAAGGCTTTGTATATCCACACCATCCATGGCAGACCCAAAACCAATGGAGGGAATAGCATCACGCTCAATGCCAGCAAGAACACAATAGGAGCCCGATTGAACTTAGGGTAACATCGCCTTGAGATTTGTTTACCCACTTCACAGCAGCATGACGCCCTCGCCCATAGCAAACCTACCTAGCCCATGCGACAGTGAATCAGGCCAGGTAGGAGTTCAGTCGCCAGTACGCAGAAATAACACTCGCAGCGAAATGCCACACGGCGCCGCTTAAACTTGTGCCTGGTTCTCGAATGAGCGCGCCCTCCCCGACACCGGCAACCACTGCGATCACTGGAAAGAGCCAGAACGAGATAACTGAGTATGGCGTGACCACGCGGTGCTTCATTACCCCTTCTGCTCAGACGTGGGTGCCTGAATCGGTGAAATCACCTCTGCGGGCGCATCACCCGACTCATCCTGGTAGGCCAGCAAACGCAAGGCATTGATCACCACCAAAATGGTCGAACCTTCATGGAATAGGACAGCCGTTCCGATGTTCAATCCAAAAATCGTCGCAGGAATAAGCACGGCGACAACACCTAGACTGACCCAGAGGTTCTGCTTGATAATCCGACTGGTCTGGCGCGACAGCCCCACAACGAACGGCAACTGCCCGAGATCATCACTCATCAATGCAACATCGGCCGCCTCTAGCGCTACATCTGACCCTGCGGCCCCCATCGCAATACCTACAGTCGAGTTAGCCATCGCCGGGGCATCGTTGACACCGTCACCAACCATGGCTACCTTGCCGTGCTGCTCACGAAGTTGCTTAATGGCCTCAACCTTTTGCTCAGGCATCAAGTCGCCCTGCGCCTCTGTTAGGCCAACCGTGCGGGCAACGGAGTCGGCAACCTGCTGATTGTCTCCGGAAATCATAATCAGGCGTTCGATTCCTAGCGCCCGCAACCTGCTCATCACCGAAGCAGCCACTTCTCTAGGCGTATCCATTACACCCACCACACCGAGGTAGTGGTCGCCTTTTAATACTATCATCGTGGTACGACCATCGGCCACAAGCTTTTCATTTGCCTTAACCAGAGCGTCAGGAATGGATTCGACCTTGATTTCGGAGAACAGCACAGGTTTTGCAATGTAGACGGTCTCGCCGTTGACGCTAGCCTGGATACCGCGGCCAGTGATGCTCTTGACGTCTTCCGCAGTCTGTGCGACCTGATCCTTAGGCAACCGCTCACGCGCACCATCGACCAATGCCGAGGCGAGCGGATGATCGCTATGTGACTCAACAGCGAGCACTACCGACAGAAGTTCTGACTCCGCGACGCCATCTACCATGAAAACATCGGTGAGTTTCGGCTTGCCTTCAGTGAGCGTGCCTGTTTTGTCAAACGCAATCGAGGTTAGGCTGCCAAGGTTTTCGAGAGGACCACCACCCTTGACCAGAACCCCGCCGCGTCCAGCTCGGGCAACTCCAGAGAGGACCGCACTTGGGACCGATATGGCCAGTGCGCACGGGCTAGCGGCAACCAACACGGCCATTGCTCGATAAAAACTGTCGGCAAATGGCTCATCGACTACCATGAAGGCAAACATAAGCAAACCGACCAGAAGCAGAACTGCTGGCACGAATATGCGCTCAAACTTGTCGGTGAACTGCTGTGTCGGAGACCGTTGAGCCTCAGCCTCGGTCACCATTTGAACGACACGTGCCATAGTTGACTGAGTGGCAAGCTTGGCCACCATGACCTCGATACCACTCGCGCCGTTGATGGTTCCAGCAAAAACCCGGTTGTTTGCTGCCACCCGTTCAAAGGCAGCAATCGCGGCATTGCCGTCAGCCACCGGTTGTTTATCGACAGGAACGCTTTCACCGGTGACCGGCGCTTGATTAACGCTGGTCGTGCCTTTTACGACGACACCGTCTGCTGGAAGGCGCTCGTTGGGTTTTACGAGTACGATGTCGCCCGGTTTCAGCGTCTCGACAGATACTTCGTCAATCTTGTCTCCGCGTTTGACGGACGCAGTTTCGGGTGCAAGCTTGGCAAGCGCTTCGATAGCCCGCCGCGCACGGCCCATGGCAAAATGCTCAAGTGAATGCCCCAAACTAAACAGAAACAACAGTAACGCACCTTCACCCCACTTGCCAAGCGCACCGGCACCTGCGGCGGCGACGAGCATCAGTGTATCGATCTCAAAGCGGCGAGCGAGAATATTTTCAAGCGCCTCCTTGCTGGTAAAGTAGCCGCCAAACAGATACGCTATGCAGAAAAGCGTGGTGGATAGCCAGTCTGGACCAAATTGCGTCCATATGCATACCCAGCCTGCCAGCATGAACGCACCAGCCATCACGGAAAAAATGAGTTCTGACCTCTGCCCGAAGATACCGCCATGATCATGATTGTGCCCGGAGTGTTCCTTATCCTTAGGTCCATGCGCATGGGGAAGGTCTTTCGAGTCGCCATGGTCATGCTCCGAAGAGTCGTCGTGCCGATGCCCCTTATGTTCTCTTGTACCTGCAGATCGTGCATCTTGCTCCGCGTCGCGGGTCTCAGCTTGCATCGCGGCTGGCGCTCCTCGATCTGAATTATCAGGAAGGACTTTTTCGGCCATCCCGGTCTTCGTTTCTTCTGGTGTAGTGTGGCTCAAACTAGCGATAACCCCGCCAATAAACACTATCTTGCTGATTAACTCGGCTTGGGACAAAACATCCGTATCGTATTCAACGCGCACGGCCCCAGATGGTGAAACCTCTGCCTCCAAAACACCGCTGATATCCCGAATACGGTTTGAAAAAAGACGAGCACTACGCGCGTGTAGCGGCACTGTAAGGCGTGCAACATAATGGCCATACTTCTTCGTCAATTCCGCACCGACAGATTTAACTAGTTCTCTTATGCGCGAAACGGAGATTGTCGCCGGATCGTAGTGAAGACAGAGTAAAGGCTCACCGGTGTCGGCATTTTTAATGTGCGCTTTTTCGATACCGGAGCGCCCAGACAGGGCATTGATCAGCCTATCGATACAGAGATCGTCGGCACCAATTACGTTTGGCAGCACCAGAGGCAATTCAAGACGGATTTTTTCCATTTGTGTCATTTCTCATCCCTTGTTTGTAATATTCAATCGTCACCAAGCCCAGCAGCGGCCATGCAATATGAGGCGTAGATCAATGTGCTGGTAATGAACCAGATGCGCCAATCGATCATTGATCAATCGCTGGAGTAACACAGAAGATTTAACTAGCATCTGTCAAGTGGTCTGTGCACTAGCTGGGGTTTTGCGTCGGGCTAGAGGGGAAATAGACGATCTGGCCGGCGTGGGCCATCGGGAATGTGGGAAGTGTAGATTTCCGACTTGGCATCAGGTACGGTGGTGCCGGTCGCTACAATACTAGAAGCCATAGCATGCTCCTGAAACAGGGCGAAACTGGTTCCGTGGCATGATCCGCATTCAGGATGGAGCTTGCTTACCTTGTACGGAGACTCAGATTTCTCAGCATTAATTTGATGATAGTGGGCGTGATGACCAAAATGCATTGATGCTGGGTCGGTCTCATGCTGGCAATACGCCCCCGCAGCCGCCCAGACAAACTGGAACGGGACGGCGCATAACAGGACAATGAGTAGCAACCTTTTCATGCAAGAATCATAGCACGACTTCGC
Organism: Burkholderiales bacterium; assembly: GCA_016200895.1. Lineage (GTDB taxonomy): Bacteria > Pseudomonadota > Gammaproteobacteria > Burkholderiales > Burkholderiaceae_D > Undibacterium. The sequence continues at coordinate 17,029 of JACQDX010000109.1, read as the reverse complement.
CGTAGGCTATAGCGTCAGTGTTCAGCACCAAATATGATCGGCAGTAAAATGGCTCGTTATTCTACCAGCCGGGAATTCTCACACATCTGGGAGACGCTGCTCTGCCTCCCCTCCAAAGTGATCGCCCCTGCACGGCATCGACGATCCCTTCCGGAACTTAGGCAGCGCTACCGTCGTGATGTTGCGTTACGGTTTACGCTTCGGCAAAGACATCAACATCTTCTTGCTGGATCCGTACGCTCCGACTTAGTGACGTCGCCGCGTCAATTACCACCGGCAAGGTGAAGACTCGGCCATAGTCTTTGGTATCTTCAGCGTAATAGCAGGTTTCTGGAAGTCCAAAAGCAGTTGCTCTGGAAAAGCTAAGGCCAGTTGATTTTGTTGATGACTAATCGCCCTATATGAATAGTAAATGAATCTAATGCTGCTCCAATAGGGTTGGAAATGTTGTCCAGGTTTACTCAAGACATCAAGGCTTGAGCGAATTCGCTGAATAATGACTACGTTAAATCGATGGGGGTCCCGCTGCCAATGTCACGCTATATATCAAGATCAACACCGCCCACTTCACGACCAATTTCAGCTAGTAGCGACCCGAGTTTGATCCGGCCTTCGGATGTAACGGCATCCTCCGGATTTGCCGGGGTCTTTTGGCTTTTTATATCTGGCTTCAGTGGATATTTGCATTAAAACAGCCAGCGATTTTCAATTCAAAGATACCGCATTTTTTCAATCCAAAAAAGCCATCAATTTGCATTTTAAACCTGCCATTGATTTGCACCCAAACCGTTGCTAATGTCATGACAGTCTCCAGTATTGATGTTGTTGACCCATTTGAATTGGCCAGGTCATTGCCAAAGAAATTTTCAGTGCGATGAAATAGCGATCGGGTCTTGCCCCAGAATTTGATCCGGTCACCGATGTTGTAGAAACCGACAATCTTCTCCTCGGAATGGAAGCCTTGTCCGACAATACTGAACTGCGTCAAGTCGAAGCCACCACCTGCAAGTTTGCGGGCGGCACCCTCTGCATCCTGATGGTGAGCAAATACAGCGACCACGGCATCCTGCTGTTCAATTAGGTTCTTCGTATTTATTCCTTTGTTGAAAGATCGATTGCGAGATGAATAAAAGAGTTGTGCTGTTTTGTCCTACAGAACCACTGGTTTATCCGGCAATTCATTGCGGCCTCCGCCTAATGCGGGATAGTGCTCTAGCAGACGTTGTGTCACCGCCTGAATACCGCTGACTACAGCGCCTTCGTAATTTTTCTCTTGAAAGGCCACTTCCATCTTGCGGCAAATGCTTTCCCACTCCCGCGAGCCAGCCTTTGCGTGTATCCCGCGATCAGCAATAATCTCTACGCTCCTGTCAGCGAGCAATAAATAGATCAGCACGCAGTTATTGTGTTCGGTGTCCCATATCCGCATTTGCGCAAACACGTCGATTGCGCGTTCTCGCGCGGATTGCCCTTTAAAAAGTGGCGCACTATCCAGTGCACCTTCCACGATGGCTATTTCTACCCATCCGAGGGTTCTTATATCTTAAATATGCATGCCATTGTCGCTCAATATTTTTAGCCTATATAGCACAAGGGAATAGCCATCAAAGCCATCTATGTATTAATACATAGATCCAGTAACGTGGCCGGTGACTAGTCCATCGGTCAATATTCGTTGTTGTCATCCTCGTAACCGCGATGTTCGTCTTCCGGAGCATAAAATTCGGCCGCGTCGTATGTAGATGTCTTCTTGTAAGTCACGCCAAACTCGCAGGCGGTTATCTTCCAGCGCTGCAATCCCGAGTGGACGCAGCTTGCCGTCCGTCTTGGGTATATGGACTCGTCTGGTCGGCCGTGCACGATAGGTACTGGCATGTATCTCCCGGTGCAATTCGTGCACACGCCCATAGAGCTGACTCTAGTAGTCATGCCACGTTACGACGTCCACGCCTGCCGCCGCTTGTTTGCGAAGAGCATAAAAGCTCTCCACCAACAAGGACGGTGTGACGTGATGCAGCAGTGCAGTAAAGCGGCATTGACGGTTTCGTCTTGCTGTTTCACGTATGCCTTCGAGTCCCATCGACGCGCATTTATCCCGGCTCTGAGTCCGTGACGCGGGGGATTCGTTGACATTCCCTTTGGCTACACCCCTTTCCTCCATTGCCTCCGCCGGGATACTTCTCCGGTACTATGGGTGTATCCGACTTCTCATTGACGTAGATGGTTGGATTACGGTCATTAACCTTGCCAACCCCATCCTGCCACATTGCACAGGATACCAATGAGATCTCACTGCTTCCGTGTGATAGACTTCCCGACATGCACAGGTTCTCCGACCGCGTGGGATCAGTGTACGACTTGCGATTACCGCCGCACACCATATTGCCTTCCGCTTCGCTTAACAGCGTCGGCATCCCAGATTCTTGATTTCGCGGCTCAATGGCTGGCCTGACGGTTTCCCCTGTCAACGCTTCGGCATGCACCTCACGATGCATACCGCATGACTCGGGGCCAGAGTGATTCGCCATTTCTTCTCCGTATTGAACTTACATCAACTATCTATCACCGACTTTGCAGTCGCACTAAGCGCTCAGCCGTCCCATCTATAAAAATGTAATGTGGTTAGTGATACTTCAATTTTCGAATTGGAGATCCAGATGAATAATGGAGCCCGTAGAGCGCAGTGGAAGGTCCGCATAGAGAAATGGAGACAAAGCGGCCTCAGCCAGGTGGCCTTTGCCAGAGAGCACAGTCTCGACATCAAGCGGATGGGGTATTGGGCAAGAAGCTTTACCCAGCACGACAAGCCCAAGTCCTTGGTGGCGGTGGCCATTCAACCGGCATTCTCTGCGATGCCAACGGCACAGTCAGCTCTGACGCTGCGCAGTCCCAGCGGCTGGACCGTTACATTGCCGCCGGATCTGCCCGCAGCTTGGCTGAGCGAGTTGTTGCAATGTCTGCGATGGGCCTGACGCAGGATGCGGTGTGGCTGGCCGTGACGCCGGTTGACATGCGCCTGGGCATCGATGGTCTGTCATTACAAGTCCAGCAAGCACTGGGGTGCGCACATTGTGATGGTACCGCTTACCTCTTCACTAACCGTCAGCGTAATCGCCTCAAACTCATCGCCTGGGACGGCAACGGTGTGTGGCTATGCCAGCGGCGCTTGCATCGCGGCCACTTCGTCTGGCCGCAACCGGGTGACAAGGTGTGCGAACTGAGTCAGGCGCAATGGCAATGGCTCATTGCAGGCGTCGACTGGCAGCGCTTGACAGCGGAGCCGTCAGCACAGTGGCAGTTGTAAACAAGATACAGGCTGGGCTGTAAGGCATAGGCAGGCAAGCAACATTCCGTTAACATAACAACATGGATTTGCTCACTGAACTGGCCCTCAAGAATAACGACCCCGCCGTGATAGCGCAGGTGCACGCCCTCTTGGAGCAGGTGGAGCGATCCTCGCAACTGATCGCTTCACAATCGGCCGAACTCGCCTTAAAGGATGGTGTCATCAAGAATGTCCATCTTAAGATCGACGCCCTGACGTTGGAATTGGCGCATCACCGCCGCATGCGTTTTGCCCATAAAACGAGGCCTTCTCCCCTGAACAACGCGACTTGTTCCAAGAAACCTGGAATACCGACCTGGCCGCGATGGAAGCGGAGCTGGAGCAAGCGAAGACGTCCCTGGCCGATACCGTCAACAAACCAACCGCTAAGCGGGAAGGTGCCGGTCGCCACGCCTTGCCGGCGCATCTGGAACGCATTATCCACCGCCACGAACCGGTATCCTGTCAGTGTGGTAAGTGCGGGCAAGCGCTGAAGTTGATCGGTGAAGACATCAGCGAACAGCTCGACGTGGTGCCGGCTCGCTTCTTCGTGCATCGCCATATCCGGCCGCAATACGCTTGCCGCGCCTGTGAGACGGTGAGCGCTGCGCCAGTGCCGCCAGCGATCATCGATGGCGGCATGGCCGCCGTAGGCTTATTAGCCTGGCTGGGTGTGGCCAAGTTCGTCGATCACTTCCGCTCTACCGCATCGAACAGATAGGGCAACGGCAAGGTGTGCCGTTGCCGCGTTCCACACTGGCGGAGTGGATAGGCAGGATAGGCGTGGCCTTGCAGCCGCTTGCCGATCGCCTGTCGGAGCTGCTGCGGCAGCGACCTACGGTACATGCTGATGGGACGCCGGTACAACAACTTGATCCCGGCAAAGGCAAGACCAAGCGCGCCTACCTATGGGCGTATCGCTCCAATAGCCTGGATGAAGGGCCTCCGATTGTGGTGTTCGACTACCAGCCCAGCCGGGCGGGCAGCCATGCACAGGCATTTTTGCAAGGATGGCGCGGCCATCTAATGGTGGATGACTATGTAGGCTACAAAGCCTTATTTGCTGGCGCGGGTGGCGTGACCGAGTTGGCATGCCTGGTGCATATCCGGCGTAAATTCTTCGAATTGCATGCTGCCAACGGCAGTCCGGTGGCAGCAGAGGTGTTACAACGCATTGAACTTCTGTAGGGGTAATCGTACTTTTCGTGCAATTTGACACGGTTAGAGAAATTCCCTTTACTTTTCAATGACTTACAGTGTCATTTCTTTCGTTTTTCGTGGGGAGGGGAAGCTTGAGCGACAAATCTATATTCCGGATTGTGAATTAAGTCTAATTTAGCCGCAGGTCCCAGTCTCCACATCCACCATTGCTCAAATTTTCAACCACCATCCTTGAAATGCGCCACCTTTTCGAACCTAAACCGCGCATGCTGCGCCTTGCTGGCAGCATTGGTCTCGCCGATATCACCCAGTACGACCTGGATGTCACGGCTACTCAAGTCAATAGCTAGGCTCAAATTCCGTTGCGTGGATGCTCAGGCAGTACATAAGCTGTACTTTCAACAGAAAACCGGTAAGCTCTGCGTACCCGGCACGGTATGACAGTGCCGCAGCCTGAATTCGCATTTATCGATGTCGCGACTAGTTTTTAGCTCAACAGAGTCTGACCTAGTGCAAATGCGACCTAAGAAATTTGAATAACCGCCAGGTCGCAACCTTGGTAATTATTTGCAAGGTGGCCGCAACAAATGTATGCTTATGCCATTGTTAGGTCTCCTGCAATTCGCGCATTTGTTGAGGATATGACCGAGATGTGGTCTTCAATCAGTTGGGCAGGCAGAGTAATCGGTAACTCTGAATAGTGGGGCAACGGATTAACGTTGGTGCTCTGAACCAACCTTATTGAAAGGGAAGCTAAAGAGAGGCATCGGACACCTTAGGATCTGACAAGTTCTTTTATAACGGCCGCTTGCGATAGCGGCCGTTTGTTTTACTATCAAATCAGACGTTTAGATACTCGCTGTTTTTTATTAAGAAGCCTATTGTCGATACGGCACCAGAATAGCGATATGCGAATATAGAGATAAGAAATGAATAAAGTTGACGCAAAAATCCGGCACATCACCAAGCGCGACGCAAACGTTTTTGCTGAGCTTGGTTTTCCGCCCAATGAAGCTGAGCGTTATCTGGCTGAATCTCGTGCTCAGATAGAGAACACCCGTTGTACTCAAGATTCAGTCGCTGGAGAAGTTGATGCAATTGGCCACGGGACTGTTATTCCAAATAAAATTCGTTGACTGAAATTTTTGTGTGACAGTTCGATTGGGCCTATGACGATCACTAATTGGCCAGGCGCCTTGGAATACGTATGAAAAAAATTCTCTGAAATTAAAAGCCCGCCTTCCGCATGTTTTTTTAGATAGCTCTCACGTTGCGAAGGACGTATGGTGAGTGCGTCGGTCTCGATTTTCGTCGGGCAGAATCTGAGTCAACTTGCTCGTGACTTATTCAAGTCAAAAACTATGCAAGGGCTGTACCACCTTTTGAGTGCGAAGGATTGAGTCTCAAAAAAATGTCGCATACAAAGAAAAATCCGCCTGCTGGCGGATTTTGTCTTTCACTAAGTTGAAACGCAGGAGGCTCTTAACCGTCGCGATGGCCGGTCCTGTCCGGGATGTCCATCACCAAAGTGTCTCTATTATAAGCAATTCCGGTACACAAATCGACGCCTCGAATTCAAGATATCAAATTGCTTCACCTTTCAATTCAAGGAAACATCCGCGAGTAACTATTTCCTAAAGTGGCGCGTAAAAGTGGCGCGCAAATTAGAATTTGTGGCGCGATATTTGGTTCAACCAAGTCAATTGGTTGACGTGAATATCTAAACTCATTGATCTCTATGTTGCACGAATACAAGTCTGCAATGACTGGATCAACGCACTTACTCGCAGTCTTTCTGTATCTTTTTTGCGAGTGGCGAGTTTGTTGAGTAGGGGAAACTCTTGCGTAAAGCTTTAGGCAGTGTCATGAAGGACAGCCAGCCAAAGAAAAAAGCCGCTTAAAAAGCGGCTTTGGGTGAAATATCGTCGGAACGGCGCCCGCAATATTCTGAAATAATCTCAGAATCATTGAGTTGGGTAACCCCTACACCACGTTCAAGCGGGAATGACACGTGGCCCCACTCTTGCTATTGTTTCTCGCCTTGTTGCCACTACAGCGGACACTCCGTCTTCAAGCGACGCAGAGAAGTTTATCATCAAACTAACGAATGCAGTGCCTGGAAATCGTCTTGATAGAATGTGAATCGCACGTTGCCGAAGAAAAGCAGCCAGATTTGCGCTTCAGAAGGTAATCGTATCTTTCGTGCATAGAGGCACGGTAGCCAATTCTCAACCTTGCAGCGAAGTTACCTAACACATCGGAGTATGCCGTTGGATAAATATCGTTCAATTACATGAACGATATCAGCGACAGAGAACGAAACGAGCGCTTCCCATCCGGTCATCCTGTCTTAAGTAACCACTTCGGCGGTTGACGGTGGTATCAGGTGAGTAAACAAAGTTTGCGAGTCAGCATTTGCCCTAGCGGGTGCGGTCACGACAACTTCGACTGATTCGGTACCCGACTGCAATTCGTACTTTAGAAATCCACAGCATTGCTGTTCTTGCTGAACCATTTTTTCGACGTCAGCCCTGGCGTCTGGCCGATAACTTAGATGCAGCCGTTGCCCTTCAATGCGATGACTAAGCAGTGCGCGGGCAGTCAGTTCGCGCAGCCATTGAGTTCGCTCTTTGAAGCTGGCAGCCGAGAGTGTGCAAGCGATTGGCGCGGGTGCAATTGGGATCAAATTGAGCTCCTAAGAAAAAGTTTCTACTGCTTGTAACTGGTTTTACTAACGCAGCGTGCTATGTTTTTCATACGTGTGTCCTGCCGCTTGGCTGAAATAGCGTTTGCCTGTACAGTACAACCTCAAGTAACTTCAGGTGCAAGCGCTTTTAAAGGCGACTATTATGACCAACCCCAATCTCACCATTGGCATGCTGTCATCTCAAACCGACTGCAGCGTCCCCACGATTCGTTATTATGAAAAAATCGGTCTGCTACCAAGTCCTGATCGTGCATCAAATGGCCACCGCTATTATCGCGATGACGATCTCAGGCGTTTGACTTTCATCCGGCGCTGCCGGGATTTCGGCTTCCCTATCGACGAAGTCCGGGAGTTGGTGGACTTGTTCGAAGATGGCGATCGCTCCTGCCTGGAGGTGCGCGACATGGCGCAGGCACGTCTCGATGACGTCCGCGCAAAGCTGGAAGAGATGAAGCAGCTCGAAGCGAGTCTGGCCTCTTTTGTGTGTAGCTGTAATGAAGCGTGTGGAGGCGGGCTGACCAGGGACTGCGTCATCATCGAGGATCTATCTTTGCTTGAAGGCGAGCCACAGGCCAAGGCCGATGGCAGCTGCTGCACTCCGCCTTTGGCTGCAAAAGCGACTTCGGTCCCCTCCACAACAATCACTGAACTGAAACGCCTCTAAACATGGACACTATCGCCCTGACACGCACATTCGGCCTGTTTTTTGCCACCGCCATCGCCGAACTGCTAGGCTGCTATCTGCCCTTGTTATGGCTCACTGGTAAAGGGTCGCCTTGGCTATTGCTGCCAGCGACACTGAGCCTGATTGCGTTTGTATGGTTGTTGACTCTGCATCCGGCCGCCAGTGGCCGTGTGTATGCCACCTATGGCGCAATCTATATCGCCACAGCCATAGGCTGGTTGCATTTCGTCGACGGCGTTACGCCGACATGGAATGACTATCTCGGCGTAGGCCTGGCACTTGCTGGTGCAGGCTCCATCGCACTCGGTCATCGGACTGCCTAGTGTAAACCGGTGCGAGGAAGCATCTGGAATTGTGATCAGCCCGTCGTACTGTATTTTACTGAGTAGCCGTAAGGCTGAGTGATTGATTTGCTGACTGGCTTTCCCGCATCAACTTCGTCTATCGCTTGAATGACGTCATTTGTAGTTCCTGCGATATCGACTGAATTGGGGCTCGCCTCACTGTTCATCTCGTCCGCATATTCCAGTCTCCCTGCCGGGCCGATCAGGCAAATATGGGGCACCGTATGCGGACCGTATCGCTCGAATAGTCCGCTACTCGCACCTGCGAATCAACTTTGTTGTTCTGTCATTTGACGCGACGCACGCAAATTGATCGTGAAGGCCACCACAACGACGAGTAAAACAGCAAACTGTACTGAGAGTGTCTGCCACGATGGATAGACGCCCAAAAGGTCAATGCGTGGAATTGCAATAGGACTGGTATGAATCAATCCTGCTTCTTGCAGTCCTGCAATACCCTTTCCTGCCAAGATCACGGCAAGCACAGCCACAAGCAGTGAGCTAGCTGCGAAAAACTGACCAATTGGCAGGCGAGTACTGGTGCGCAGCAGCACAATAGCAAGCAAGGCTAAAATTCCAATGCCGGTACCCAAGCCAGCGAGCAAAGGCCAACCATTTCCTTCAGTCCAGAGCGCGGCAAAGAACAGCACTGTCTCGAATACCTCGCGATAAACGGCAACGAAGGCCAGAGAGAACAAGAACCATGCCGTGCGTTTGTTGAGTGCCGAGGACAGTTTTTCCTTGAGATAGACCTGCCAGCGGCCAGCCACGCTCTTCTGATGCATCCACATGCCAACTCCCAACAAAACCACGGCAGCAAACAGTGATGAGAATCCTTCCGTCAGTTCCCGGCTTGCCCCGCTAACGCCAACCAAGTAGGTCGCTACAACCCACGTAATGCCGCCTGCAGTGAGCGCAGCTATCCAACCCGCATGCACGTAGGCCACAACATCCTGCCGTTCTGCCTTTTTGAGAAATGCGAGCATGGCCACAACCACGAGCAGGGCTTCCAAACCTTCTCGCAGCAAAATGGTCAGTGCCCCAATGAATGCCGCAAAGGCATCGTTATCTGAAGGTGCAAGCGCTTTATCTGCTTCATCCAACAAGCTGTGCAAACGCTGTTGTGCCGTTTGCACATCGGCAGGAGTGCCATTGGCTATCAGGGCCCGGTAGGACACCATAGCGGCTTCTATCTTCTCAAACAGCGGCCGGTTGCGAGTGGCAAGCGCTGGCTAAACTGGCTCGAAGCCGTCGAGGTAAGCGGACAAGGCCAACTTCGTCGCGCCCGCCCGGTCACCAGCCAGCAATGCTGCCACGCTTTCGTTGAGTTTGGCTTTGGCAATCGCTGTACCTTTCGAGCTATTGGCGCTCAGCACGCTTGGGTTACTGCGCAAAAAGGCGATCAACGCTTTGGCCGAGGGCTCATCCAGCTTGTCTGCCAAGATATGCTCCGATGTTTGCGTCAACGTTTCCAGACTGGTGATCGTCGCGTGAACTGGCTTGTTGGTTTGCCAAAGCTTGGCCCCTTCGTCCTTGTCTCTTTGCGAATAAGGCAATGTGCCAACAAAAAACGCCAGGGCCCACCGGTCTTCATCCGACAAGTTGCCAAAACCTCGCATAGCAGTGCCTTGAACACCGCTACTGATGATTTGGTGAAGAGCAAACAAACTACGTTCGCGCGCGCGCTCGTGATCAGCCAAAGCGGTTGGCTTTGGGTTCAGGGAGGCGGCCAGTTGGCCGTCACCGCGCCCTTGCAGACCATGACAGGCTGAACATTGCGCTTGAAACAACTGTCCGCCCTTCGTCAGGACAGGCATAGCAGTAGGCGCGACTGGAAACGGATATGTCTTTTGCACTGCATTAGATAATGCACGTGCCAATTTCGCCACGCTGACCGGATCGGTCTTAGCAGCTACTGCGGCACGCAGTGCAATAGCTTGTTGTAACAAGATACCTCTATCATCCTGGTCAGGCATTTCTCCGAGCTGACGTTCAGCTGCAGCAACAAATTCTTCCATTTCAGCGTATTCCGATGCTTTCAGCACCGTACCGTTGGCGACGGCACCACCGTAATCTACAGCGACATAGTCCAGAAGCTGCCAAATCTGTTTAGCTTTGAGTTCGGTGGTGTCAACGGCGTAGCTCGACCCGCTGATTAACGCACTAATAGTCAACAGCAAAGTCATCAGCCAGCGAAAGTATGCTTGTCGTATCATGGGAAATTTCATAGGCGTGTTATTGTTAATGATTGTAATTCTCAATTGCATCTGTGTCTATCCTATTGTGCTGGGTCAACATATGCACAACGAGTAGAGCAGTGCCAGAAATGATTGCTATATCAGCAAAATTGAAGGCGGGCCAGTGTACGTCTCGCCAATGAAAGTCTAGGAAGTCAACAACACTCTCACGCAGCATACGGTCCGCCACATTACCGAGAGCACCACCAAGGATCAGACTGTAGCCCACTGCTTCGATGCGGGGGCGCTGCTGGACTAGCATGCGTCCCAGCCAGGCTGAAACGATCAGACCTATGAGGATAAAGAAGTAACGTTGCCAACCTCCAGCGTTCGCCAGAAAGCTAAATGCTGCGCCGGGATTGAGGACATGCACGAGCTTGAAAAACGGGGTGATGTCGACTTGTTCTCCATAAGCAAATTTGCGGGTGATGGCGAGTTTCGCGAGTTGATCAACTGCAACAACGCTGGCAGCCACTGCGAACCAAACCCAAGTCGATGTACGGCGAGTCAATTGTCGAATAGGATCGGTCAGCGACAAAGACCATCCGGAGAGTGCCGTACAGCTCAATCCAAGAAGCCATCCCGCCAGCACATCGGTAGGAAAGTGCATTCCTGCAGCGATACGCGACCAACCTACCAATATAAGATATAGCGTCAAGACGATGCGACCACGGCGGCTCAGCAAGGGCCAGAGCGTGCCAACCACTAGCCCGGCATAGGTGGCATGCCCGCTGGGCAGGCTGTAGTGAAGCTCGATTTCCCCGATGACGCGCACCATGTCGCCAAGGACGGCAGGTGGGCGCGGAAAGTCCAGCCACAGCTTCAAAATAGCGGTGGTCAGTAACGCCAGTAGGAAGGCCACGCTAAAGCCAATAAGGCGACTTCGAATGACCGTACCACGCGCTGTACCAGTGGCCAACTTCAACCAGCACCAAAGACCCAGCAGCATCAGCGGCGCGGTCCAGTAACTGCCTACAATGCTGAAGAACCACACCAGCGGCTCCAGAGTGGCTGGAGTGCCCGTATTGATCGCTTGAAACAGTGCGATATTCAGACCACCCCTGTCATAGAGAAAGAATGTCCAGTTCATCGACGCAACAGCCTCAAACCGTTGCCGACAACGAGCAGGCTGGCTCCCATGTCCGCGAACACGGCCATCCACATGGTCGCGTGTCCCGTGAAAGTCAGCACAAGAAACACTGCCTTGATGCCAAGAGCCAGCACGATGTTTTGCATCAGCACCTGCGCTGTCGCACGCGAAAGGCGCACGAACGTCGGAATCTTTCTCAGATCATCGTCCATCAAGGCTACGTCAGCTGTTTCGATGGCGGTATCTGTGCCAGCCGCTCCCATCGCAAAGCCAATGTCCGCACGTGCCAAGGCTGGGGCATCGTTGATACCATCACCGACCATGCCAACCTTGCCGCTTTTTGCAAGTTGCTCCACTTCCCGCAGTTTGTCGTCCGGCAGCAAGTTGCCTTGTGCACGGTCGATTCCGGCTTGTGCGGCAATGGCTTGTGCCGTATGGGGATTGTCGCCGGTCAGCATCATGGTTTTGATGCCCAGTGCATGCAGCTCGGCGATGGCGTTCCTGCTGCTGTCCTTGATGGTGTCCGCTACGGCGAATAATGCTTGCACCCCATTTGCGCCTACCAACATCACGACGGTCTTACCTGCGGTTTCCAGTGCAGCGATACGCTGTTCCAGTTCTGGCGTGCACTGCCCAAGCTCTTCGAGCATCCTGTGGTTGCCCAGATGGTAGATCTCGCCGTAGATTTGGCCTTGCACACCCCGACCAGGCAGAGCGCTGAACTCAGCCACGTCACGGAGGGCAATCGCATCAGTCTGCGCCGCCAATGCCACCGCTCTGGATACTGGGTGGTCGGAGCGGGCCGCCAGACTGGCAGCGATGCTGCGGCTGTCCGAAGCAAGTACATTGCCCCAAGCAACAAAATCGGTCTGCGCAGGCTTGCCGTGCGTGATTGTGCCGGTCTTGTCCAGAGCCAGCCAGCGCAACTTGCGGCCTTCTTCCAGATACACGCCACCCTTGATGAGAATGCCGTGGCGGGCGGCAGCTGCTAAGCCGCTGACGATGCTGACCGGCGTAGAAATCACCAGTGCGCACGGGCAAGCGACCACCAGAAGAACCAGTGCACGGTAAATCCAGTCTAGCCAGACTGCCCCCATAAACAGCGGTGGTACCAACGCGACAGCGACCGCAACACTGAAGACGATGGGCGTATACCAGAGAGCGAACTGATCAACAAACCGTTGGGTCGGTGCACGGCTCCCCTGCGCTGCCTCTACCGCATGAATGATACGGGCCAGTGTGGAATTGCTGGCAACGGCGGTGACGCGGTACTCGAACGAACCCGATTCGTTAATCGTGCCTGCGAACACCGAATCACCAGGGGATTTCTCCACCGGGAGGCTTTCGCCCGTGATCGGGGCTTGATTGATGGTAGAGCGACCTTCCAGCACCTCTCCATCAAGAGCAATCCTCTCTCCCGGTTTTACCCGGACGCGGCTGCCAATGGCGATTTGCTTGGCACTCGTCTCGCGCCACGTGCCGTCAGCCTGTTGCACCGTTGCCAGTTCCGGCGTCAGATCGAGCAGGCCACGAATGGCGTTGCGGGCGCGATCCAGCGATTTGGCTTCGATCACCTCGGCTAGCGCGAATAGCACCATGACCATCGCTGCTTCAGGCCAATGTCCGATCAACATGGCACCCGTGACCGCAATTGACATCAGGGCGTTCATGTTCAGATTACGGTTCTTGAGCGCGATCCACCCCTTCTTGTAGGTGGAGAGACCACCCGTGAAGACTGCGACGAGCGCCAGAGCAACGACCGACCAATGATTGCCGTTGTTAAGCCAGTAGACTGCCTCAGCCGCCGATGCCGTGACCAAGGAAACGCCCAGCGGCCACCAGTTAGTCCTCGTTGTCACAGGGGAAGCGGATGGCGATGCGGCCTCGACAGTGTCCATCACCTGAGCCTCGAATCCAAGCGCTTGCAGAGCTACAAGTACGTCTGGCAGAACCTGGTCAGTATGGTGCACAGACAAAGTGCGTTGCATCAGGTTGAAGTCCAGTCCAGAGACCCCGGCGAGCGAGCCTATTTTGTTGCGGATCAACGTCTCTTCGGTCGGGCAATCCATCTTGGCAATAGACAACTTGGTTGTCTGTCCGACCGATGCACCGTCCATGCGCACCGCTTGCATGCCGATGGCAGTTAGTGCCTGTTCAACGGGAGACAACGAAGGCAGGTCGTGCTGAATGACCAAGGTACGCTGCATCAAGTTGAATTCAAGACCAACCACTCCCGCAAGGGTAGCCAGTTTGTTTCGGATCAATGCCTCTTCGGTCGGACAATCCATGTTCTCAATCCGGTAACTTGTTTGAGCCGATCCGCTTGCCAGCGAGGTTGATGCTATGGGTTGGATGATCGACTCAGTCGTGCAGCCACATCCCTTTGAAGTGCATTCGCTCATGAGTACTCCTGAAAATATTCTATACAACCTCCATTAAAATCCCTATAGTCGCTATAGAGTCAAGTGATAATTGGAGATTAAGCATGGAAATCAGAATTGGCGACCTGGCCAAGCGCTCTCAGTGCGAGGTTGTGACCATCCGCTATTATGAAAAGGAGGGGCTACTACCGAAACCAGCACGTAGCGAAGGAAACTTCCGCCTGTACGGTGACGCGCATGTTGAGCGTTTGCAATTTATCCGCCATTGTCGTTCGCTTGATATGGCATTGAACGAGATTAGGGCATTGTTAGCGCTGAGAGACAATCCAACGCAGGATTGTGGAGATGTCAACCTCCTGCTGGACACTCATATCCGACAAGTGGAAGTGCGTGTAGAAGCGCTGTTGCAGTTAAGGCAATACCTGCATACTCTGCGCGAGCAATGCTCAGGTGCTCGACCTGTACAGGCTTGCGGCATTTTGCAGGGGTTGGTCAATTGCGATTGTCATGTTAAAAATACCATAAACAATCAAACACCCGGATGAGTCATGGCTTGGCATGCTTTATTTTCCGCTTTCAGCGCTGTCATGGGAGAACTGATGAAATTCACCTTGCTGATGTGTGCCATTACATCTTATCTCGTGGTTCGGTATAGAGAACGCAAAGAAATCGCTGAAGAATTTTCCAAACGTGGTTAAATTTGCCCATCCCCCAAAAATGTAAAATTAGCCTAAAAAACCATCGGCGCACAGTCCGCTGAGTGCTATTTTTCCTTACTTTAAGGCCATCATAAGGTGCTCCTTTTACATTTTTGGGGAAAATGCAAAACACAGTTTAGCCATGTTGAGGATATAAAAATTATGCTCTAGCGCAACATGTAGATATCTCAAATTTAGGATTCTTCGCTTCCGCTCAACCCTCGTTTCGATCAGCATACTGCACTTGGTCATCACACCAATTGCAACAACCCAGTTTCGCAGTCGCGTGATTCTTTGCTAGCTGGTTGTCCAACTGATCTGCTGCGCGTCGTAGCGCTAATGATGCAGCCTGCAACTCTTTGGTCATGCAACCAACCTGTTCAGTCTCTGAAAACTGCACAAAATCATCCAGTAGAGTTTGCAGCGGCACGCTCACAATGTCGTACAGCGTTTCCTCAAACGTTGTTTGAAGATGAATTATCAGTTCTTGCTGCATTGGTGCCGCATGCAGGCGGAACGCTTGATGCCAGCTGAAGGCTGGGTTAAATAGATTTTTGTCGTCAGAATTCATCAATATTTGCTTTTAAAATGACATGGACGGGTTGTTTCAATTAATCCATGTACGCGACTGCAAATCAATAAGATGGTCAGCATAGTCGTCTTACCTAAGGGTAATTTAATGCGCTTTCGCATTCAAGAAAGTTTTAAATTCATCCATCATGCGTTGTTGAGCGTCTAGCTTGGCACTGGTCGTGGCCAACTCCAATTGCAAACAGCTTATCTGCGTGTCCAATGCCTTATTTTGAGTCAAAGCCTCAGCATGCTGCTCCAGTAAGTCAGTGATCCGGGCAGTCTTTTCAATTAATTGGGCTTCCAACTGGGCGGCACGCTGTGCAATCGCACGTTGGGCGTCCAGGTCATTCTGCGTCTTGCGACTTTGATTTTTCTCTTCATATAGCGACTTCTGCGCTTGGGAAAGCTCTGCAACCAGCCTTGCCCCATCTTGATTCAGTTGTGTCACTTCGTTCTGCTTGAGCACCAGGCTCTGTTGCAAATGACGCAGCTCAGCCTGCAGTTGCTGAACTTGCTGTTCATGGCGCCGTATATCCTGGTCACGTTGCTCTTTGACGGATGATCTGTAATGCTCCAGGGCATCCCGTGCATGATTGTGTTTTTCTTCCAGTGATTGCCGATGCATTTCATTTTCCACCAAGCGATCTTTCAGATCCGTCACTTGCTGCGCCAAAGTATGTCTGGCGATGGATTCGCTTTGCAATGCTTCCCTGGTTTGCTCGTGGGATTGGATTTCTTGCTTTATCGCGGCTATGGTGAGGTCGAGTTTTTCTTGGATAGCTGCATTTTTTGCCGTCAACGCCGAAACTTCTGCCTCATGCAGGTGTCCTTTCTCGCTATGCTGTGATTCCAGTTCAGCAATACGATTGCTTGCCTCAGCCTCTAGCTGGACAGCCAGGCGCGCTACCAGATCCAGTAGTGCGTCGCTGATGGAGGTTTTGCGATCAGCGCTGCCGCCATTCTCCTCTTCCAACTCCTTCAGGTACTTGTGTATGGTGGTTTTGGAGCCGGTATTGCCCAAGGCAATTCTCACCGCATCGACCGACGGATGACGCCCCTGAGCTAACAGGTTATTACGTGCTTTTTCGACTTCCGACTTATACAATCCAGTTCTGGCCATTAATTACTCCATTGAATATCGTAATGTATTACGTATCATGTAATTACATACTACTTTATTCCTTAATTCAAGTAATAATAACTGATATATCAATGCTGGATAACATAGACTTATCCAGTGTCATTATCAAAAATGAGCTAAAATCAACGAATTATTTGGTACGGTGCCAATTGGTCCAATTAAATGGAATTTGAGGTAGATGCAGCATGAGCAAAATCGATCATTACTTGCACGCTGGCACCCGTGACAATACCCGCGTTGCCTACCAATCGGCCGTTCGGCACTATGAAATCGAATGGGGTGGCTTCCTGCCTGCCACCAGCGAAAACATTGCCCAGTATCTGGTTGATCATGCTGAAAAGCTCGCGATCAACACATTACGTCAACGTCTGGCGGCTTTGGCGCAATGGCATATTGACCAGGGCTTCCCTGACCCGACCAAAACACCTCTCATCAAGAAAATCCTAAGAGGCATTCAACGAGAACATCCAGCCCAAGAAAAGCAAGCCAAGCCGTTTCAGCTTGACCAGCTCGAAATTGTTGACCGCTGGCTAGAGCGGGCTATAACCACTGCAAATGCATCTGGTGATCGAGCTGGGGAATTGAGGCACACCAGGAATCGGGCATTGCTACTTCTGGGTTTCTGGAGAGGGTTCCGTGGTGACGAATTGACCCGCCTGCAGGTGGAGTACATAGATATCATTCCTG
>JACQDX010000098.1 GCA_016200895.1 Burkholderiales bacterium | reverse complement strand
TTGCCTTTCACTTCCCGCGCGCGTTTATAAAGAGGACGGATTCGGCAGCATTTCATCAGACAGCAGGACAGAAAAGTTTGAAAATTTACAAAATTTTTGAAGTTAATCTAACTGCCAAACGGATCCGGCACCCGATTGCATCTGGTCTATCAACAAAGAGGGAACAATAATGATATTTAAAGAAAAAATAGGCGTGCAGTCAGTGCGCCTGGCGCTCAGCGTATTTGCTGGCTCCATGCTGATCGGCGGCTATGCCCACGCTCAGACTGAAGCACCACAACGTATTGAGATTACCGGCTCGAACATCAAACGTGCTGATAAAGAAGGTACATCCCCGATTCAAACCATTACCGCTAAAGAAATCAAGCAAAGTGGTGCGACAACAGTTCTTGAACTGTTGAAGAGCGTCCCATCCATGGGTACTGGTGGTTATAACGACACACCAGACCAAAATGGTTTCTCCCGCGGTGTTGCAACAGCATCCCTACGTGGCCTGGGTTCAACTTCCACACTGATCCTGTTGAATGGCCGCCGCATGACGCCGTCTGCGTATGCAAATCCAAACAATGGTCAATCCACACTGTACGATCTGAACAGCATTCCTCTGTCTGCCATTGAAAAAGTAGAAATTTTCAAAGATGGCGCGTCAGCAGTGTATGGTTCTGATGCGGTAGCTGGCGTTATCAATTTCATCACCAAGCGTGACTATCAGGGTGGCGAAGTTTCTGTATCCGCCGCGGCCAATGATGATCGCGAATTCGGTCGTCAAAATGTGAATGGCACGATCGGTTTTGGTGATTACTCCAGCCAGGGTTACAACGCTTTGTTTGCTTTGGATTACAGAAAACAAAACGCTACAACCATGGCAAATGGTTCGAACGACATCAATGCCCAAGCGTACGCAGATATCAACTTCCGCGCAAATCCGTTTAGCAGCAGCGTATCCAATCAGGCTTTCTTCTTCAAGGAACGCGCTCCAGGTTCCCTGTCGTTCTTCACGACAGGCGCAACTGTCATCAATCAAACCAATTGCGATGCATCCCGTAAACTGGTAGGTGGCCCAGAACACAATATCGCCACTACCAGTGTATTGCGAGGTCGCACGTTCTGTAACTACAATCAAGATGCTGACGTTGATGCACAAACCAAGGGTGACGACGTCAATTTCATGACTGTCGGTAATCTGAAGATCAACGACAAACTGTCAGCTTTTGGTGAGTTTGCTTACACTGATTCCAAGCGTGTTTATCGCTCGTCACCACGTTCTATCAGTGGCACCTCTCCAACAACCAACTTCCTGGTTGGTGGTCTGGCGACACCATTCCAGGCAATTTTGCCAATCGGCCACCCAGACAATCCAAATCCGGATGCCCGTTCTGCCGTATCTTATCGCTTTGAAAACCTGAAAACAGGCACTGATCTTGATAACAAGAGCGCACGCCTGGTTGCTGGCTTGAAAGGCACAGTCTCTACCTGGGATTGGGAAAGTGCAGTATTGTGGAACCGCTCCAAACGTGAAGAAACAGCGTATGGCTTCCTGTACCTGCCTACATTGCGTAAGCTCATTACTGACAACCGTTCACTGGCTTCCCTCGCAGCTGATCCTACCATCAGCCCGAACCTGACCAATAACGCAACTGCTGAAATTTCTCAGTGGGATGCCAAAGCAACGACAGAGTTCGGCGCTCTTGGTGGTGGTGCAATCGGCTTCGCAGCCGGTGTTGAGTTCCGTCAAGAAAAACTGTCTATTGCTCCAGATCCTATCAATGCACGTGGTGATATTCTGGGCCTGTCAACAACAGCAATTGATTCTCAACGTAATGTGTCTTCGACATTCATTGAATTGCGTACGCCATTCCTGAAAAACTTCGAAATGGATTTCGCTGGCCGTTACGATAAATATCCTTCTTTCAAAGGTAATTTCGTACCTAAAGTCGGTGCAAAATGGACCGTTGTGGACGGTCTGGCGTTCCGCGGTACATATGCTGAAGGTTTCCGTGCTCCAGCCTTGTCCCAGGTTGCTGCCGGTGGTGCGCAGTTTTTCCTGAACAATACGGTTGACCCAGTTCGCTGTCCTAACGGTGCAAACCCGGTTGCAGGTGCTGAGCAAGTAGATTGTGCCAAGAGCATTTCTGGCGTCGGTGGTGCGAACCCTGATTTGAAACCAGAAAAATCCAAGAGCTATGCTTTGGGTATGATCTACTCTCCAACAGCCAATTTTGACATAGTTGTAGATGCATACAAACTGCGTCAAGAAGGTGAAGTTGCCCTGAGTAGCTCTACTTACTTGCTGGACCATCCAAGTCAATTCCCAGCTGATTACATCATTCGCGATACGAATCCGCTGAATCAATTGAAAGATGCAGCTGGTAATCCTATCCCAAATACAGGCCCATTGCTAGCTGTCAAAACCCCTTGGGTTAACCAAGGTAGTACTGAAGTTTCCGGTATGGACATTGAGCTGAAAATGCGCAATAACCTGGGTGAAAATGGCAAACTGTCTACATCATTTAAATCCACATACCTCTTCTCTTATCGTCGCGCAGAATCTCCAGGCGACGTTGAAAGAAATGCAGTCGGTACCAACGGTGGTTTGAACGACTGGACAACATCGGTAGGTAGCATCCCACGTCTGCGTGCAACATTGCGTACCGTGTGGGAAAAAGGTCCTCATACAGCCTACGGTGCGATCAACTTCACTGACAGCATTGCGCAATGGCGTCGTTACGACAATGCCACGACCTACTCCACTCCATATTGCTACTACGGTAGCGGTGTACCAGCGGGTGTCAGCGCGACTTTTGCAAATCAACCTAACTACACCAAGTATTTCCCAGATTGTCAAATGTCAAGCTGGACTACTCTGGATGTAGGCTACACCTACACTGGATTTAAAGACTTAACTTTGGGCATCAACATCAGAAATATCACTGATTCCAAAGCACCTTACAATCCAGCAACTACTCTGGCAACTATCCAGCAAGGTTACAACTCGACTTTGCATAACAACCTCGGTCGTTATTTCACATTGTCAGCAAGATACGTTTTCCGTTGATTTGGTGACGTAGTGTAATGAATAAACGCCTCGTAACCCGGGGCGTTTATTTTTAGTGCTTCTTATTTTCATACTTAAACTTCTTGGGAAAATCAATGAATCAAATGCTAATTTCCTTGCTGCGCTGCATTTCAGTCGGAGCAATTATTGCAAGCAGCCTGACATTGCAGGCACAAGCCGAAAACGCATCAGAACGTATTCCAGTAGAGAAATTTTTCAAAAATCCACAGATCAATGAAATCCGTTTTTCTCCAGATGGCAAGTATTTGGCGATGATCACTGCTGGCTCCAATGAAAGATTAAATCTGGCTATCATGGATCTGACTAGCCGCACTCCCAAGATCGTGGCGCAATATGAAAAAAGCGACGTCACTTTCTTTTCCTGGGTCAACAATAATAGATTAGTCTTCGGTATTGGCGACAGAAAGCTGGGTGCAGGCGAAATCTATAAAGGTAGTGGCTTGTTTGCTGTCAATAAAGATGGCTCGGAATTTCGCCAATTGATAGAAACTGGAGGAAGTACCGGCAAGTTTCGTGTCTTGGGGGCTCGCCATTTTTTTCTCAGTACGACAGGCATCGACAATTCGGATGATGTATTCGTAGCCCATGGCAGCGGCACGAGACAAAACCCGACATTAAGCATATTGAAACTCAATACGTTAACAGGCTTTAACGAAATAATACAGACTCCGCTTAACTCTACCGGTTTTCTAGGCGATATTTCTGGTGAAATACGCATTGCCATGACTGATCTTGATGATGTCAGTGGCGTTCAATACAAGGACCCGAACACCAAACAATGGCGCAAGCTCATCGAGTACAACAATAGAACAGAAGATGGTTTCTCCCCTTCATTTATAGCACCTGATGGGCAGCTCTACGTCACTGCAAATCAGGGACAAGACACCAAATCAGTCTATCGTTATGATCTGGAAAAAAATAAAATAGATCCGGCACCCATCGTATCAGCCAAAGGATTTGATTTTTCTGGCCGTTTCATTTTCAACAGAAAACAGAACAAGCTGTTAGGTATACGATATGAAACTGATGCGCCAGGCGTGATGTGGTTTGACGAAAAATATAAGACGATACAAAAGAAAATCGACGAAAAATTGCCGAACACATCCAATATGCTGACCATCGCCGAAGGCGATGAAAGTAGCATTGTATTGGTTACCTCATTTTCTGACATTCACCCTGGATCGATATTCTTGTACGACACCAAGGCTGAGCAATTCACGCCAATTGGCGATAGCTTGCCTGAGGTGGACTCCAAAAAAATGTCTTACAAGGACTTTTTCCGCATCAAAGCACGTGACGGCATGGAAATTCCTGTTTACCTGACACTGCCTCGCAATAGCACAGGTAAAAACCTGCCCATGGTAGTCATGGTGCATGGTGGTCCGTATTTACGTGGTGGTCATTGGGGCTGGAATCCACAAACCCAATTCCTGGCTTCGCGTGGCTACGTGGTTTTAGAACCGGACTTCCGTGGCAGTGAAGGCTATGGCAAGAATTTGTTCAAGTCGGGTTGGAAACAATGGGGCTTGGCCATGCAGGATGATGTCACAGATGCCGTTAAATGGGCCATAGAAAAAGGTTACGCAGATGCCAACCGCGTCTGTATTGCAGGGGCAAGTTATGGTGGTTATGCAGTGTTAATGGGATTGATCAAAGACCCTGACTTGTATCGCTGTGGTATCAGTTGGGTAGGTGTGTCTGATATCAACTTGCTGTATGACGTCACCTGGAGTGATCAGGAAGGAAGTGCATGGCAACGTTTTGGCATGCCTATCCTGATCGGCGATCAGCAGAAAGATGCTGCGCAATTGAAAGCAACCTCACCTGTTGAACAAGCTCACAGACTCACTAAACCCATGATTCTTGCTTACGGTATTGCCGACAGGCGCGTACCTTTGGTGCATGGTGAGAAATTCAAAAAGGCAGCACCCGCCAATGCCAAGATTGAGTGGATCACTTATAAGGAAGAAGGCCATGGCTGGCGGCTGTTGAGAAACAATGTCGACTTCTGGACCAGGGTAGAAAAATTCCTGGAAGAGAATACGGCAGTAAAATAAATCAGTGAGCTTCGATTCAAAATCCACGCCCAGCGTGGATTTTTTTGCCTGTGACCGGATAATTCAACCACGTGGATGATGCAAGGCATGCAGCTTCTTCAAGCGCTCACGCGCCACGTGTGTATAAATTTGCGTCGTAGAGATGTCAGCATGTCCCAGCAATAATTGCACAACCCGCAAATCTGCACCATGATTCAATAAATGAGTGGCAAAGGCATGCCGCAAAGTATGCGGTGACAAATGGGTCGTAATATCTGCCTGCATCGCATATTTTTTGATAAGTATCCAAAACATTTGCCTGGTCATGGCACCACCGCGTGCCGTAACGAACAGGGCATCATCAATCTGCCCATTCAAAATAGCGGGCCTGCCCTCGCGCAGGTAGCGCTCCAGCCAGACACGTGCAACTTCACCAAAAGGAACCAGCCTGGTTTTATCGCCTTTTCCAGTAATACGAAGCACACCTTCGTTCAGCCCTACTTCTATTGAGCGTAGCCCAACCAGTTCACTGACACGCAAGCCGCAGGCATACAATAATTCCAGCATGGTTTTATCGCGCAAGCCATGTGGATTTGTGTCGTCCGGTGCCTGTAGCAATGCAACGACTTGTGCTTCGCTCAGGGTTTTCGGTAAACGCTGTCCCTGTTTGGCCGAGCGTAATTTGGTGCAGGGATTTTCACTGATCAGGTTTTGACGAAATGCCAGTAAATAAAAGCGCTTGAGTACGCTCATGCGCCGGTTGGCGGAGCTGGCTTTGGATGTCCCATGTTTGACTGCAATATAATTGCCTATGTCAGCGTGGCTAACTTCATATAAATGCTTGCCTTGTTCTTTATGCAAATATTCAGCAAACAGACGCATGTCGCGGCGATAAGCCTCTATGGTATTTTTTGCCAGTCCATCTTCCAGCCACAGTGCATCACAAAACTGGTCGATTTGCGCTGTCAATTTTTCAGGCAAGATGACAGGTAGCTGCCTTACTTCCACAATGCTTCCTGGGTAAACCCTGGCACACCTTCATGCGTCAGCAACCAGCGCTTCACACCTAGGTGGAACCCTGTCTCATCATCATGATGGGCAAAACCACCCAGGCCGCCTGCGGCAGTGACGCGATGGCAAGGGATCACCAGCGGGTACCAGTTGGCACCACAAGCCTGACCAACCGCACGCGGTGCCGAACGTATGTGCTTGGCAATTTGCCCGTAAGTCAGCACCTGGCCACGCGGTATGGAAGAAATGGCCTGCCAGACCTTGCCCTGGAACAAAGTACCCGCCTCTTTCAGGGGCAGGTTGAATTGAAAGTCCGGGTTTTGCAAATAAGCAGAGATTTGCCTGGCGGCTTTTTCAGCCACTTTGTCAGTGGGTGCCTTTTCCTGGAAGCGCGGTGGCAGGTACACCAGCTCACTGACCTTTTGGTCCTCACAGCGTATGCCGACAGCACCAAAAGGCGCTTCGACGATGGCGGAAAAAAAACCTGCTTCCTTGGATTCTTTCGATTCTTTGTTCAACATGATTTCCTTTTTGACAAAAGAAAAAAGGCGCATCATCCGATGCGCCCTTAAAACATCTTTCGCGTTTTCGGCTGTTTAGCGTATGCGATTTTTTAAATTTATCACATCCGCTCAGCTTGTAGTAAAAACGCGCGTCTCCTCAGTGTGTACGGTATTGTTACCGTTATTTTGCACTACCGCCTTTTAAACCTATGTTCCTTTTTCTTCTTATTTTAGTCTTGCAGAAATCTGAACTGCCGTGAATATAGCATGACAAGTTTTGGCTTTCAAAATAAAAATGACACAAAACAGTGCATTGTTGCAGATATGTGAAAATCGATCATAAACCTAAAAAATGTGCTAGGCAACACCAATTTAAATTCTGCCAAAATAAAAATTGCCGTATTTCCTTGCGGGAAACACGGCAATTTCTTTTAAACTTTGGTCAGTTTACTTTATTTAACTTATTTGTAAATCAAATTTGGCAACCACATCGTGATTTGC
>JACQDX010000101.1 GCA_016200895.1 Burkholderiales bacterium | reverse complement strand
TAGCAGATAAAAAGTGAGCAAAAGCCCCATCAATGGCCTGATGGGGGGGCGAAAAATAGCTTGAACACCGCTTTTATCAATTGAATGTGCTACTTGACGTCTCGTGCACCGAAAATTGATGCTTATTCAGCGTAGCCTTAAGCCTATTGCCTAAGCAAGCTGAAGCACATAAAAAAATGCCGCCAGTTCAATCTCTGGCGGCATTTTTTTAATTGGATGGGCTGCGTTTGACGAAAAATAAGGCCGCACCTATCGCCATCAATATACCGCCAAAGAAGCGGTTCTGGCTTTTCAGCCATTTGGGATCACGGAAGTAACGCTGCATGGTCGATGCCGCAAATGCATAGCCATGCATGACAAGCAGATCAATTGCACACATGGTCACGCCCAGTATCAACAACTGCGGCAACAGCGGTGCATCATGCGAAATAAATTGCGGTAATACGGCCACCATGAAGATAATCCCTTTGGGATTGGTGGCATTCGTCAAAAAGCCAGTCAAAAAGCGTTTGGACATGGCCGGCACCTGAGTCTTAGCGGCGTTGGCGGTATGATCAGCACCCGCATCGTTTTCAGCAGCGACATCAATTTTGGCACGCCATTGATTGATCCCCAGATAAATCAGGTAGAGCGCACCAATAGTTTTGACAACGCTAAAAGCAAATTCTGAAGCCATCAGGATGGAACCGACACCTGCACCAGCAATAGCCAATATCAACAACAAGCCTGCCTGCAAACCCATGATGGTGCCACTGGCTTTTTTGACACCATAATTCAAACCATGTGACATCGACAGCACAGCGCCGGAGCCGGGTGAAACGGCAATGACACAGGCCGCAAAGAAGAAAGTAAGCCAGGTAGTGAAGTGCATGAGATTCGTCCCGCTAAAATGATGACAGGACATTGTAGCGCTAAGGCTTTATCCTTGCAGTCAGTACAAGCACTTATTCAGATGCTTAACCTCGCATCATGGCAGCCAGCAATTGACTCTTCAGGGTTTTGATGAGCGCCGTTTCATCTGGCGGCACACCTTCGTCGGCATTCACGGCGCGGTCGGCATAAAACAA
The DNA here is from genome assembly GCA_016200895.1 of Burkholderiales bacterium. Classification (GTDB taxonomy): domain Bacteria; phylum Pseudomonadota; class Gammaproteobacteria; order Burkholderiales; family Burkholderiaceae_D; genus Undibacterium. The sequence continues at coordinate 161,729 of JACQDX010000101.1, read as the reverse complement.
GCCGAGTGGTTTTTTCTGTATCACCAAAGGCAGGATGATGAAGCTGCGTGCATCTGGTAGCAATTGTTTATGCCAATCAGGCAACAGGTTTTGTATCTTGGGGACGGAAGCATCGGAGATCATCAGGTCCACATTATTAGTCATCGCCAGATGGAATAAATTCTGGTCGGGCTTACCGCTGAAGGCAAACCCTCTTTGTCTTTCCAGATAATGTTCACCTATCGCCAGCCGGGCGACATAACGTACTGTTTGCAGGTCGCGCAGGCAAACGGTGGCAAAGCGAAAGCCCATGCTGCTATACAGTGTCTCCAGGACCAGCAAGATCAGGTCATTCAGTTTGAAACTGTCAGATGCCAACATTTGTGTGACATCCTGCACACCTGCCAACAAAAGATCACGTGCCTGCTTGGGCTTGCCACTGGGGTGACGTTCATCACTCTGAATTTCGCCAGCCTCATAATTTTTCAGCAAAAGATCATTCGGTACACCATTGGTGGTGTTGGCGTCGGCTTCACCAATATGGATATCACCCATGGCGATATCCATGCTCTTGGCCAATTGCCGGGTTTCGGTTTCTACCTTGACCAGCATCTCATCGAGTATGGCCTGATCAAAGTCCAGCGCCTTGCCATATTTCAGCAGCAGGGGCTTGGCTTTTTCACTGAGGTTGGTACCACCGGAACTCATGATGGTAGATGCCAGCGCATCGCTGAAGCTGGCAACCTGGCGCAACCATTCAGCACGGGTATTCACTTTCTTCAATTCACCACCGGGCAAGGGCAGCAGCGATTGTATAATGGTGTCAGGTATTTTCCATTCCTGCAGTGCCATTTCGCCAAAGCGTTCATAACTGCAACCCAGCAGCATGGAACTGGCTTCCTGGGGTGTAGTCTGTCCCGTCTGCAGCATGGCCTGGATGCGGGTGTACAAGGGATGGTCATAGGATGCCACCAGTATCTTGCCGACATTCTTGAACAAGGCAGCTACCGCGGCTTCTTCACCATCCTGGAAGCGCCCGCGTTGCGCCATTTCACGCCCCACTATACTGGCACACAAAGCCTGTACCAATTCGCGCCTGACGCTATTGGCATGGCTTTTATCCTTGAAGCAATCGACCAGCAGCATCGCCATGGCACTGGTCTTGATGCTGTTAAACCCTAGCAAAAATATCGCCCTGGAGATGGTAGTAACGGGCGCGCCTGAGCTGGTGCGGTAATGAATGGTATTTGATAACCTGAGTATTTTTTGTGTCAGGGCGACATCGGCCAGCACAAAATGCGCGAGCTTGGCGACCGGGTCTTCACTCGATGAGGTAATTTCAACGACTTTGGTAATCGACACTCCCAAAGTCGGTAAATTACTTTCTTCATTGATTTGCTTGAGCAAGAGGTCACGCGCCGTCACCGGTGCGTGTTCGCCTAAATGAACAGAAGGTTGAATGGCCATGGTCTCCGCAACTACCTATTTTTAACAAAACCATTCTGACGTCTGGTTATCTAATCTTTATGTCTAGTCTTTACTTGGCAACACGGGCAACATTGATGCCGTATTTTTTCTGTAATTCATCATACAAGCCGCGTATCGCTTTCAGGCGCGGATTCATGGGATCAAGGCGGCGTGCCGACTCGATCAAACTGCGCGCCAGCTCACCAGTAGCATGGTCCCAACCCATGTTTTCCAGACATTTCAAGGCTGCCAGCGCTGCATTCAAGATCACTTGCGGATTATCTGGCGACTTGCGTGCGGCTGTAGCCATTAACTCTACCGAACCACGGAAATCACCTTGCTTGGCTTTTTGCACACCCAGGGCAACCAGGTCCATGACTTCTTTCTGGCTGCGTTGTGCCAGCTCCTTGGCAAGATGTCCTTTACCGGCGCTTTCAAAGACGCCCATGGCCTTGCTCATGACTTGCTGGTTGCTGGCGTTTTTCATGACATCAAGAATAATCTCGGAAGCATTGTCTTCCTGATTATTGTCAAGACAACTTTTTGCCAGCCCCAGCTTGGCTTCCGTAGAAAGGCCTATGTCTTCACGCGATGCGGCCACTGCATTGTCAAGCTCCTCTCCCAACCTGGCATCACCCGTCTTGGCATGCACCATGGCTGCAGAAATTGCCCTGACGGCGGCAGTTTTCTTCATGCCTACCATGTTCTTTTCAAGATCGCGGATAACAGATTTGGCTTGTTCCGTATCACCCTTCTTGACCAGGGCATCGACCAGGTTCATATGGTCTTCAGGGTCACGGAATTCAGAAAACTTGGCCTTGCTGACCACTTTTTTCAAGACATTTTCAGCTGTTTCTATATCCCCGGTTTCCAGGGCGATCTGGCCCAGCTTGCGCAAACGCCTGACGGCATGGGGTGAAACACTGACTGCCACATCCAGTACTTCTTTCGCCTCAGGCAATTGCCCAACCATTTCGTGGGTCTTGGCCAGCCAGTCATAGGCATCCATATACTTATTATTTTCAGACACCAGATTTTTTAAAATATCTTCTGCTTCCTGGTATTTACCCTGCATGAACAGGGTCTTGGCCAGGCCCAGACGTGCCCAAGCTACAGCCTTTAATTCAAATAAATATTTATATAATTCTTCCGCTTCAGCCGCCTCACCCTGTATCACATGCAATTCAGCACGCAAGCGCATAAAATCGATGGAGTATTTGGGATGGTCACGCTCACCATGATGGCAAGCCATGATGGCTTCGGGGATCAAGCCTTGCTCCATGAGGCCATAAACATCGACAAAGGCTTTCCGCTTTTCGAGGGCGCGGATAACGCGCTCCAGCAGCATGTCGGCAGTGAAAGGTTTGAGTAAATAGTCCGAAGGGGCAAGTTCAGCCGCGCTGACGACCTTGGCGTAAGAGCGCTCAGCCGTCACCATGATGAAGATGGTTGATAAAGGCGCCAGCTTGTGGTGGCGCATGTCTTCCAGCAGTTGCTGGCCATCCTGGCCAACACCCAGATCATATTCGCACAAGATCAGGTCAAATACCTTGGCTTGTATGGTGCGCACAGCCGTACCGGCAGAAAGCCCATGTTCTATCTTGGTAATGCCGCACAGATTGAGCATATTGTGCAAACTGACCCGCATACCTGCATGCGGTTCAACGAGCAATGCCCTGATGTCACTGAGTTCGCTCATTTCAACCTTTAGCGTAATTTATTGTTGATCTCGCTGCAGTGCGTGCCTGGTCGTCTCCTGGCCAGCCTGATTAAGGCTTTATGCTTACTTTATACATAAGCAGGCAATTTCATTATATTAAAGTGACGGCGCAATAATATGGAAACTTTACCCCCATATGACAACAATGTTGCAAGGCTTTAACATATTTAACGCATTTACTTAAATATCCTTGCTAACAGCAAGACAAATAAAGAGATCAGTATGGTGGAGGCGAAAGGAAAGGAAAAATTACGGCCAAACAATTTGAAACGCACATCACCCGGTAAACGGCCTATGCCCAGCTTTTCCAGCCAGGGCAACAAGCTGGAAAACACTACAACGGCGATAAAGATGGTTAATACCCAGCGTAACAAGCCCTGCTCCTGTTTTAATATTAAATTACCACAAGGCAATTTATTCCATTTCAAATTCAGCTGCGGGCCATCATAAGCGATGGCTGCGATCCAGTCGCAATAAATTTTCTGGCAATTCCATGCCCTGCCCCATCACCAGCACTTTGAACAACTCCCCCATTTCCGCTGGCGACACCAGCTTTTGCAGGGCATTTGCCTTTGGCAAGTAGTCAAGGACTTGTTCTGCTGAGGTGCGCGCCAAGACATCTGCGATGCCTGCGGCTGTCAAGAAACCAGCCTGGCTGGTGTAGTTCAATAACTCCAGCCCTGCTGCCAGACCCGCTCTGGCCATTGCCGTAAAGTCAACATGGGCGGTAATGTCCTGCAAACCTGGCAAATAAAATGGATCAGGATGGGCATGATGGCGGTAATGGCACATCAGGCTGCCTTGCTGGCGCTGCGGGTGATAATACTCGGCAGCAGGGAAACCATAATCTATCAGTATTGCCGCTGCTGGCTTGCCGCTGGCGAGCAACATGGCGGCCAGGCTGTGCATGAAACCGCTTGCGATGGCATGCACTTCAGTCAGGTAACCGGCAGGCAATTCATCTGCATAAGGGATTTGCGCAATCTTGTCAGGGTTGCAGGCCTGTGGCTGTTCGCGGAAAATCAGTCTTGGCATGCTGTCCTCATCTACTACTGCCACGCCGACTTCATGCCAGCCATCAGCAGTCTTGATGACCAGGTCAACCGGCATGGCATCGAGCACCTCATTTCCCAGCACCAGACCGGAAAAAGAGTCTGGCATTTTTTGCAACCATTGCACTTGTGGAAAGCCTTTCAGCAACTCTTCCTGACGTGCACGCAGTTCGCCGGACAATTCCACGATAAAATAGCGGTCTATCGCGATTCCAGACAATTGACATTCCGACAAAAAATCCAGGGCAAGCTTGCCCGTGCCTGCACCGAACTCCATGACTTCGGCGGCAGTTTGACTGAATAACTGATTTGCCAGCCTGGCCAGGGTGGCGCCAAATAGCGGCGACATTTCCGGCGCGGTTGTAAAATCACCGTCTTTGCCTAATTTTGTGGCACCACCGCTGTAATAACCAAGGTCAGGCGCATACAGCGCCAGTTCCATATAGCGCGAAAACGGTATCCAGCCCTGATGTTGGTGGATGTCGTCGATAATCAGTTGTTTCAGAGCAGATGAAGCGGCCAGCGCATCATCGCCAGGCACAGGTAGAGATAATTTATGCATAGCCGCATTGTATTGAAAACGCAGTAACTTCTGTCAAGAATTTCCATGAGTGAGATATGAACAGCAATAAGATATGAACAATAAGCAAACACCCCACACAGCACTGATCACCGGTGCCGCCAAACGCATAGGGCGACATATCGCCCTGCATATGGCGCGGCAGGGTTGGGATATTCTTGTCCATTATGGCAACTCAGCAGCAGAAGCGCAGACCCTGGTGACAGAAATCCAGGCCTTGGGCCGCCGCGCCCATGCACTACAGGCAGATCTGGCAAATGAAACAACAACGCATGCATTGCTGCCCGCAGCGATAGCCGCCATGGGCAAGATAGATTGCATCGTCAACAATGCCTCGCTGTTTGAAGAAGATGATGTACACAGCTTCAGCCAGGCCAGTCTCGACAGGCATATGCATGCCAACCTGGCCGCACCTGTAATACTGGCGCAAGCCCTGCATGCGGCAACTGCAGACGGCGAACAAACTTGTGTCATCAACCTACTGGATCAAAAACTGTACAACCTGAATCCCGATTTTTTGTCTTACACCCTGTCCAAGGCTGCACTGCAATGTGCCACGACGACACTAGCACAGGCACTGGCCCCCAAAGTACGCGTGGTCGGCGTTGCGCCCGGCATCACCATGGAATCTGGCCATCAAAGCACGGCCGATTTCCAGCAGGCGCACCAGGTCACGCCGCTGGGTCGTTCCAGCACGCCTGAAGATATTGCACGCACCGTCTGTTTTCTGGCGGACAGCCCTGCCATGACCGGCACCACCATCCTCGTCGATGGCGGTCAGCACCTTATTCCCTTGCAGCGCGATGTCATGTTCCTGGCGACTGCAAACCAAGTTATTTAACCTTAATCCCGGGACCACCATGTTATCCATCCTGCACCATCCCCAGCTCTCAGACTGCCGCCGCCTGTTCTTGCGCAATTATGAAATCTCCATCAACATCGGCGTACATGAGTTCGAGAAAAAGGGCGAGCAACGCGTGCTCTTCAATGTGGACCTGTATATCCCGCTGGCGCTGTCTACCCCAAAGGATGATCAGCTTGAAGAAGTCGTCGATTATGATTTCATGCGTTGCACGATAGCCGACCGAATTTCCAAGGGCCATGTCCATCTGCAGGAAACCCTGTGTGATGATGTCGCCACCATCATGCTGGCACATCCCAAAGTACGCGCAGTGCGCATCTCTACCATGAAGCCTGATGTCTATGCAGATTGCGAAGGCGTAGGCGTAGAAGTATTCAAGATCAAAACTGAAATCTAAACATTATCATGCAAGCTCTGAACGAAACATTGATGGACGCTCCGGCCGAAGTAAAAGCCACGGTCAAGTCACAGGAAAAAATCACCTACGAAAACAATAAGCTGCACAAGCGCTTATGCCGCCAGGTTGGCCAGGCGATAGGTGATTTCAATATGATAGAAGAAGGCGATAAGGTCATGGTCTGTTTGTCTGGCGGCAAGGACAGTTATGCCCTGCTGGATATACTGATGACCCTACGTGAACGTGCGCCTATCAATTTCGATATCATCGCGGTCAACCTCGATCAAAAGCAACCGAATTTTCCAGACCATATCCTGCCAGCCTATCTGGAAAAACTGGGCATCCCCTACCATATAGAAAACCAGGATACCTACAGCATCGTCAAGCGCCTGATCCCGGAAGGCAAGACGACTTGCTCACTCTGCTCACGCCTGCGCCGTGGTATTTTGTACCGCGTGGCCGATGAACTGGGTGCCACCAAGATCGCCCTCGGCCATCACCGTGACGACATCCTGGAAACTTTTTTCCTGAACATGTTTTTTGGTGGCAAACTCAAAGGTATGCCAGCCAAGCTGCAATCCGACGATGGCAAGCACATCGTCATCCGCCCGCTGGCCTATGTCAAGGAAGCAGACACTGAACGCTATGCCGAAGTAAAAAACTTCCCCATCATCCCCTGCGATTTATGCGGTTCGCAAGAGAATTTGCAACGCAAGCAGATCAAGGGGCTGATGCGTGAATGGGACAAGAAATTTCCTGGCCGCGTGGACAATATTTTTGCATCTCTGTCAACCGTTGCACCGTCACATCTGATGGACAAGAACTTGTTCAACTTCACTGATTTGAAAATTGATGGTGAAGCGAATCCGAATGGCGATATCGCTTTTGATGATGAGCCTTGTGCGACACCTGCTGCGGGCGTGATTTCCTTGCATCTTGATCAGGATTAAGCTGTAATTTGTAAAAACAAAGGCTGCTTGCGGGCAGCCTTTGTTTTTGGTCTGAGAAAAATTCTTATTCTTAAGCAGGACTTACGCAAAGCCGTCCCAGCAAGGCTATCGCTTCAGGAAACCGCCCTTGCAAGGGTAGTTCGTTACATCGGCGGGCAACATGTTGCCCGAAACCCCGACTACACCGTAGCGACGAAGACAGTACTTTAGAAATGCAGGAGCTGCAACGTATCTGGGGCGGCTTTGCGTAAGTCCTGTCAGGCAATGCTGTTACCGGCTTCCCCAGAGTGCCATCTGCATTCACAGTCTGTGCAAACACTTCAGAATTGGCACGATCGGAGGCTTCAATAGCAGATTTGTTGCCCACCCAAGCGAATTGCACTTTAGTGAAACGCATGCCTTCGATAACACTGGCATAGTCAGTGGCGAAGAAAGCATTGATCTTGATGCCCAGTTTTTTGCTCATCTCATCCAGCACCGGCTGCCAGTCCTGCTTCAGGTTTTGTGAAGACACGGTAGAGATGATGCCAAAGTTTAAAGTCTTGACTGCATCCATCACCAGTGAAAACATTGATCAGCACGAACAAACGCCCAACCAGATTGAATTGCTGAAAAACAAACCGATCTGCGAACGCAGGTAACGTATCTGCTTGCCGACAACGCCATTGGCTTGCAAGACTTGCTCACCGAGGCCTATGTCGTTCTTGTCGGCATTGGCCGTGATCAGGCCAGAGATACGACGCAATAAAGTTGATTTTCCAGAACCGGAAACACCAATGAGCGCGACCACTTCACCCGCCTTAAAAGTCAGCGCAACATGATCCAGCGCCTGATAACCACCTTTAAAGGTTTTGAAAATCCCATTGATTTCTATCTTCATCGCATTTACCCCGCCTGGATAATTGAGCCAATCCACGGGAGTACTGGGCAAGTATATGTCAGGCGTATGAAGGCAAGATTACAGGTCGATGAAACGACGACATTTGCACATAAAAAACAGCGGATTTGCCGTCAGACAAATCCGCTGTTTCAACTATTGGAGCCGGGCAAGATATTCCCGATCAGGCTTTGCGGCCATCCAGACTCCAGCCACCACTGCCGTGTATCAGGACATACAACAGGCCACCTGCCATGGAAATATTTTTCATGAAATGTATCATCTGGTTTTGCGCTGCATCTGCTGGTACTCCCCAAAAATTATGGAAGATGAAAGCCGCTGCCAACGTGAACAAGATCATTGCCGCTGCAGCCCAGCGTGCACGCCAACCAACGATGACCATGAGGCCACCGCCCAATTCAACCACAATGGCGGCAATTGCTCCAAGGGCGGGCAAAGGCAGGCCCTTGCTGGCTATATAACCTACGGTTTGTTCAAAGCCGGAGATCTTGCTGGCACCGGATGCCACGAAGATCAGGGCAATCAAAACGCGGGCGGTGAAGGAGCCAAAGACGGGTCCCAGGGTTTCTGTTTGTTTCATTTTTTCTTCCTTAAATAGAATTTTTTTCGTTGGCAATGTCGTAGGTTGGACCGGGCCTCGCTAGGCTACAAATGATTTTTCGTTCTCGAAATAACTATTGCCCCGTGAGTGCTGAGTGAGCGTAGCGAGCGGTGCTAGTTTGAGTTAAGAAGCGCAGTCGTACTTTAGTACGGCGAGCATCGCAGGCTCAAAATCGCGTCGCGCAGTAGCTCAATCAGTACTCACTAGTTTGCCTTCGCGAAAATCGCTGATCGCCTTGAATATCTCCGCCTGACTATTCATCACAAACGGCCCATACTGAACGATGGTTTCACCCAAGGGCTGACCAGCAATCAACAACAAGCGACTATCGACTTTGGCATCAATCACAACACCATCTGCATCCGGCGATTTTTTCAATATCGCCATGCGTTGCACAGGCACCTCACGCTCAGCTATCTGCACTTCACCTTCATAGACATACACAAAGGCATTGAAGCTGGCAGGCAGGCGGTGGCTAAAACTGCTACCGGCTGGCATGTGTATGTCCAGGTACAGCGGCTGGGTGACTTCACGCTGCACGGCGCCTGCCACACCATGGCTGCTGCCAGCAATGATGCGCACCTTGACACCGGCGGCGGTCAGCAATTCAGGAATGGTGTCGCTCTGGATATCGCGGTACCAGGGCGCTATCATCTTGTCTTTTGCTGGCAGGTTCAGCCATAGCTGGAAGCCTGCCATGCGGCCTTCTTCCTGTTCCGGCATTTCCGAGTGAATCACGCCACGACCTGCTGTCATCCATTGCACACCGCCGTTTTGCAGCAGGCCTTCATTACCGGCACTGTCGCGGTGGCGCATACGGCCAGCCAGCATATAAGTAACCGTTTCAAAACCACGATGCGGATGGCTGGGGAAACCGGCGATGTAGTCACCTGCCTCATCACTGCCAAAAGCATCCAGCATGAGGAAGGGGTCCAGCCGGTATTGCAGTGGCTGTGTCAGTACCCGTGTCAGCTTGACACCGGCACCATCTGAAGTAGGCTGCCCGGCGACCAGTTGTTCTACCGTGCGTGAATTGTTCACGCTTTCAGCCTGTTGAACTGCTGTATTGCTTGCAACTACATCTGTCGTTTCCATGATCCATCGTCCTTGTAGATAGCCTGCTAATTTTTATGATTAAGCAGGCAGTAAATCATTAATTTGCTGGTGTGCTGAAGCCAGTGATGCTTTTTCTGCATCCGGGCCCATGGCCAAGCCTTCTGCATAGACAAACTCTACATCGGTCATGCCCAGGAAGCCAAAGAAGGTTTTCAGGTAAGGCATTTGTGTGTCGTTTGGTGTATTGCGGTACAGGCCACCACGTGTCAATACCACATATACTTTTTTACCAGTCAGCAGACCTTCAGGACCATTGGCGGTATAACGGAAAGTGACCTGAGCGCGGGAAATCGCGTCTATCCAGTTTTTCAATTGGGCCGAGATACCAAAGTTATACATAGGTGCACCCAGTACGACTACATCTGCGGACTGGATTTCTGCAATCAGTGCATCATCCAGGGCCACGCGGGCTTGCTGCTCTGCAGTGCGCTGGTCTGCTGGTGTGAACAGGGCTTGCAGTGCTGTTTCATCAAGTATGGGGTGGGGATTGCTGCCCAGGTCACGTACATTCACGGTCGCACCAGAAGATGTTTCCAATAAAACCTCAACCAGGCTATTCGCCAGTTGAGTGGAATGAGAAGCTTGGGCACGGGCGCTGGAGTTGATTTGCAGGATGTTCATTTTGTGTTCCTTTCAGATAAAGAGTTGATGGACGTACTTTAATCATTCCAAAAACAATCCGGAAGACGTTAAAATGGATATCATTGTTCCAAAAATAGAAAAATAGCGTGGAGAATAGATCATGACACTGGAAGCCAATGACCTTTTGCTATTCGCCCGCGTGGTCGAAGAAGGCAGCTTCAGCAAGGCGGCAGAGAAGCTGGGCGTGCCCAAATCGACCTTGTCACGCCGCATATCTGCGCTGGAGGCACAACTCGGTGAACGCCTGATCTTGCGTACGACACGCAAGCTGACGGTGACTGATCTTGGCCAGAATGTTTTGCTACACGCACAACATGTGCAGGAAGAGGTAGATGCCACCTTGGCGCTAACCCAGCACAGACAGGCCGAGCCGAACGGCAGGCTGAAGGTGTCTATGCCTGGTGACTTTGCCAATCATCAAATGGGTGAGTTATTGTCTGATTTCATCAGCAAATACCCTTCCGTGAACCTGGAGCTGGATTTGTCACCACGACGTGTGGATTTGATAGGAGAGAATTTTGATGTGGCCATCCGTGTCGGTGACCTGCCCGACGATGCCTCACTCGCTGCGCGCGGATTGGTACGTTTCAGCATAGGCCTGTATGCATCGCCAGCATATTTGAAATTACATGGTGCGCCCGCAGAGCCCGAAGCCCTGATGGAACATGACTGCCTGCGCCTGACTGCCCGCAACGGCGAACCCTCAATCTGGCGCATGGAAAAGGATGGTGCGGTGTGGGAAGGCATACCACCGGGCCGCGCCAGCGCCAACTCTCCCGAATTGCTGACACGCCTGGCAGTGCGTGGCAAAGGCATCACCATGCTGGCTGACCATTTTGCTGGTCAGCATGTGCACAAAGGTGAACTGGTGCCCTTGCTGGAAGACTGGAAACTGCCCGACGTCACTGTCTGGGCGGTATTCCCCGGTCGCCGCCTGATGCCTGCACGCACCCGGGTTTTCCTGGATGCCTTGCAGGCTGAATTCTCAGGCCCGCGCTGTCAGAAAGTGCTGGAAGAAATCAATGATTGCAAGGCAAGACGCACAAGCATCAAGTCGTATTGACTATTTTTTTTACGGCGCTTACATCAAGTTTCGGTACTGACCATGTCCCAGTCGTTTTCTTCTTCATACTGGCACAACCAGTTGGCCGCTTGATGCCATTCACGCACTGCATCTGCATTCAAATTGCCCGGTGCATCACGGCCAGTGATATGTGCATGGCGGACTGCCCAGTGCAGGCGGTACAATAAATCCGACCAGTCCAGCACCTGCCCTTTGCGACGCGGCTTCAAGGCCGCCTGCAAACGTTCGGGTGCCTCCATCGCATGTGGAAAAGATTTCAGGATTTGCTTCAGATTTGCGACCTGCGTAGGCACAGCGAGCTTGTCTGTCAGGCCTGCAGCCCAGGCAAGGTAGTACAGGGCTTCCTGCCTTTGCAGAAATTGCGTACGCAATTCTTCAGTAATTTCATCCGCAAACAGAAATGCGTTTTCCTGCGCTGACAGACAGGTCTTCAAACCATGGATTTCCAGATACTTACGATAGCGTGCGACATCACCGCCAGCCGCTACCGCAGTCACCGCCCACAGAGCCAGCATGCGCTGCATCAGTTCTTCAGGCGTGCGCAGTTCCACTTCTTCATCAGACTCAATCACATGCAATTGCACATTGATGCGGATACCACGTTTATGCAATTCCAGTTCGGAAGCTTCTTTGCGTTGCTCAGGGCTCATTATTTCTTCAATATTGTTAATCAATTCACTCGCTGATAACGAGCAGACGGATTATCCCAGATTTTGCAACGCCAGTGCGGGCAAGCTCAGCACGTCCCCACATTCAAGGTCGTATTAGAATGCATACCTGTCACCTGTTATTGCAAAGCTTATATGCCTGAAACCAAACCCTTCCCCGCCCTACAGACCCCAAACTATCAACTGCGCCGCATCGTCGCTACCGACATGCCAGCAATTTTTCGCGGGTTATCCGATCCGCGAATCACAGAATATTATGGTGTCAGCTACGATACCCTGGCATCAAGCCAGTCACAGATGGACTGGTATGAACAGGTCTGGCTCGACGGCACAGGTCTGTGGTGGGGCATTTGCACCCAGGCAGCACCATACGAGTTGATAGGCACTTGCGGCTTGCATGAATGGGAACAGGAAAACCACTGCGCCGAAACCGGCTTCTGGCTTTCACCCGCCCACTGGGGTCAGGCCGTCATACCAGAATGCCTGGACGCCATGATCACTCACTGCTTCCAGCATCTGAACTTGCATCGCCTGCAAGCCATGGTTGAGCCAGAGAACATTGCCAGCTGGCGCCTGATAGAAAAACTGGGTTTCCGGCTGGAAGGTGTATTGCGGGAATGCGAATACAAACATGGCCGCTATGTTGATCTCAAATGCTATTCCTTACTGGACAGGGAGTTTGGTTCAAAGCAGGATAGCCGCTGATTTGCAAGAACGACAGGCCAGTCTTTGTATGGGGAGTACGCAGATGGCCTGCCGATTGCAAAAGTAAATCATGTAAGCGGTGAGCTTGCTGTTGCTGTTGACTTTCTGCAGTTCCCATGTGTAGGCGCCGTTTGTGCAGTACAGAAAATGGATCAAGAAGAGCCGCTGTCTGAGCCGCAGGCGAGTTTCGGATCTTCCCATTTTTTGTACTGCACAAACGGGAACCCCGAAGGGGCGCCTATGCCTGGGTCGCCTTTCTTTGATTCCTTTCTTTGGCGATGCTAAGACAGGGATTCGGCCACCGGGCCGAGACCCGGCTTGCGTCCACGAAGGGCAATCTCTTTATACACGACATAAGTATGCAACGAACGCCACTAGGCTCCAGCCTACGCTGGAGCGACGTAAATAAAGGACACGGTAATTTTATAAACAGATCAACCAGCCTTTGTTGACCCCCTCAATTTCCCCACTATGCCAACCGGGAAAAAATAAATCGACACCACAAACAATACCCCCAACCACAACATCCACCGGTCCGGATGCAAAGCACTTGCCAAAAACGGCACGTCAGCCAAAGAAGAGGATGCCATGCCCATCAGACTCTTCAAATAATTCTGCGCCAGTATGAACAACGTCGCCCCAACGACAGCGCCATACATCGTCCCCATGCCACCTATCACCACGATCAGCAAGATGTCTGTCATGACTTCAAAACTCAGCATGGTCTTGGGCCCGACATAGCGCAGCCACAAGGCCATCAAGGCACCCGCCATTGCCGCAACCAGCGCAGCAATGCAATTCGCCAGGATGCGGTAATACACGGTGCGGTAGCCAAGTGCCTCGGCACGAAAATCATTTTCACGAATCGCCTGCAAGACCCGGCCAAAAGGCGAATTGACGACCCGCAGCAAAAACAGGAATAGCAGGGCACTGCCTATGAATACGATGTAATAGGTAATCACCTTGCCATCCACCACACGGCCAAATATCTCGGTCTCAAACAGGCGATAAGCAGGCGACAGCAAAGCAGGCACACTGAAAGTCTTGCCGTCTTCACCACCGGTAAAATCCGACAATTGCGATGCCAGCACAGCAAAGGATGAGGCCACCGCCAGCGTGATCATGGCATAAAAAATTGCCCGCACACGCAAGGCAAACAGGCCGACGATCAGGGCCAGCACCAGCGTCACCAGCAATGCCGCCAGCAAACCAATAGCGGCCAGTCCCCAGGATGGCGTGCCACTGGCTAAAGCCAGCCCTATGCCATAAGCACCTATGCCAAAAAACATGGTGTGAGCGAAAGATACTATGCCGGTATAACCGAGCAACAAGTCATACGAAGCAACCAGCACGATGTAGACGCAGATGGTGGCAGCAGTGTTCAAAGGCCGGGCACCGCTGGTGATGAAGGGCGCGCAAGCCAGCCCCAGAAATATCGCCATCAGTATCAGCGCCAGCCAGCGGTTACGCGGAAAATCATCCGACAGGATTTGTTTCATTGCATTCATGTGTTAACGCCTTACCACGGTGTACAAGCCAGTCGGACGCCAGAGCAGCACCGCAATCATCAGCAAGATATTCGACACTAGCGCCAGCTTGGGCACCAGGAAACCGGCGTAATTGGCAACCAGTGCCATCAGCAAGGCACCGATAAAACATCCGCCTACCGAACCCAGGCCACCAATGATGATGACGACAAACACCATGACCATGATGTCCCCGCCCATCGCTGCGGTCAGGCTTTCCTTGTACAGCCCCCACATGACACCACCGAGGCCAGCCAGCGCCGAACCGGCAGCAAACACCAGCACGAACAAGCGGCGTATGCGGTAGCCAAGTGCTTCCACCATCTCGCCATTTTCTACACCCGCGCGTATCAGCAAACCCAGTTTGCTGCGGTTCAGCACCAGGAACATAGTGGCGAATACCAGCAAGCCAACCACGACAGCAATCAGGCGGTATTTTTCTATGGCTGCATCACCCAGCAAGATGGAACCACGCAAGCTGGTTGGCAATGGTAGCGGGATTTGCTCTGCACCCCAGATGACATTGATCATCTGCTCAGCGACGATCATGCCGCCCATGGTGATGAGGATTTGTTTCAGATGCTGGCCATACACGGGCATGATGATGACGCGCTCGAAAGCCCAACCCAGCAGACCGGTTGCCAGCATCGCCAGCAGGATAGCCAAACCTAAAGCTGTCAGATTCATGAGCAGCGAATCAGCTTCCATCCAGCCATGCATAGGTAGTAGCACTAACGTAGCAACGAAGGCACCGACGGACACAAAAGCACCGTGACCAAAATTCAATACATCCATCAAGCCAAAGATCAGGGTCAGGCCGCTGGCCATGATAAAGATCATCATGCCCATGGCCAGACCTGCGACCGTCAGGGTGACCCAGGTCGGGAAGCTGCCCACCAGAGGCAGCATCAGCAAGGCCAGAACCGGCACCAGTACCAGCGGCCAGATATCGCGGGGTGCTGTCGGCAGGCTGGCAACTTCTGGCTTGGCAGTATTATCCAGAACAGTATCTGTCATTATTCTTCCTCTTGCTTTATTGATGCGCTGCCAGCGACAAGCCCAGCAAATGCTGTTGCAAGTCATTGTCTTCAGCCAGTGCCTGCATGCCGCCGGTATGTACGACACGGCCATCATCCATGACAGCCACCGTATCTCCCAGCTTGCGCACGAAATTGAAATTCTGCTCAACCAGCAAAATGGTGGTGTCGCGGGCTTTCAATTCATTGAAGGCGGCCATGAGGCTAAGGATGATGGCGGGTGCCAGGCCCTTGGTCGGTTCATCCACCAAAATCAGCTTGCGTGGTTCGACGATGGCGCGGGCAATCGCAACCATTTGCTTTTGGCCGCCAGATAAATTGCCTGCCGGGTAATTCCAGAATTTTTTCAGCGCCGGGAAAAAACCACATATCCATTCGACACGATTATTATCGAGCGGGCCATTGCGTGCGGCCAGCAGCAGGTTTTCTTTGACTGTCAGGTCAGAAAATATCGCCATGCTTTCTGGCACATAGGCGATACCGAGTTGGGCAATGTCCGGCGTTGCCAAGGCAGTGATATCGCGGCCATCGAAATGTATCTTGCCCTGGCTGGCTTTCCACAAGCCCATGATGGTACGCAGGGTAGTAGTCTTGCCTGCGCCATTGCGGCCCAGCAGAACCGAAAGGCCGCCACGCGGTACCTGCATGTCCACGCCTTGCAGGATATGGTATTCGCCGATATGGGTATGCACACCAGCCAGTGTCAGTATGGCTTCAGACATGTTGCTCTCCCGTGGGCTCAGGGGCAACGCCCAGATAGGCTTCCTGCACGATGGCAGACGCCATGACGCTGACAGGTTCACCATCTGCCACCAAAGCGCCGTTATGCAGGACGATGATGCGGTCAGCCAGTGAACGCACCACATCCATCTTGTGCTCAACCAGCAAGATGGTTTTCTTGCGCTCAGCCTTGACCTGGTGTATCAGGTCGAGCACTACCGGCACTTCATCGACACTCATGCCTGCCGTGGGTTCATCGAACATCATGATTTCTGGCTCCAGCGCCAGGAGGATGGCGACTTCGAGTTTGCGTTTATCACCGTGCGACAGGGCAGAGACTTTGTCCGATTTGCGGTCTGCCAGTGCAACCTTGTGCAGGTAATGTTCCGCCCGCTTCAACAAGCTGGCATGGGATGACCACAATGAAAAGATGTTCAAGCCCAGACCTGCCCTGCTTTGCACTGCCAGACGCACATTTTCTATGACTGACAAATTAGGGAAGAGATTGGTCAACTGAAAAGCCCGGCCTATACCTCTGCGCGTGCGTTCAGCTGCGCCTTTGGCTGTGATGTCCACACCAAACAAATGCACGCTGCCCGCACTGGCAGGCAACTGGCCAGACATCAAGTTGAAGTAAGTGGTTTTACCAGCGCCATTCGGGCCAACGATGACAGTCAGGGTGCCGGGATAAAAGTCTGCCGTTACCTGGTTGACGGCCACGTGGCCGCCAAACCGTATGCTGAGATCACGCGTTGATAGCGAAGGTACACCACTCATTTGTTCGCCTGCCATCATCAGCGCTTGTTCTTGACCGGGACTGGCAATTCGCTGGCAGGTATTTCCCTGACCAGTTCCAGCAAGTCCCATTCATTCTTTTGATCTTTCTTGATCTTGAAATGGTACATGGATTGCATGGCCTGGTGATCTTCCTTGCGGAAATTCATCTTGCCTTTAGGCGTGTCAAATTCCATGCCCTCCATCGCCGTAATGAGTTTTTCAGTATCAGTGGATTTGGCTTTGCTGATGGCTGTGTACACTGCGCTGGCGGCAGCAAAACCGCCCGCAGTGAAGAAGTCAGGCGGTGCCTTGAAACGCTTGGTATGTTCAGCTACCAGCCAGTCATTCATCTTGTTTTTAGGGAAATCGTAATAATAGTAAATCGTGCCCTGGGTACCTACATAAGTCTTCCAGTTTTTCATGATTGGCAGGATATTGCCACCGGGTGCCAGGGTAATGCCAAAGCGTTCTGGCTTCATGTCTGCCAGCTTGTTCATGGGATTGGGGCCAGCCCAGATGATTTGCAAGACACGTGGTTCTGGTTTGTCTTTGAGCACATCAAAAATACGTTGTGCCGCTGCAGTAAAGTCGGTGGTGTTTTGTGCAGCATATTCTTCATGGACTATCTTGGCCTTGGCACCCACTGCGCTCAACGCGTCCTTGGCTGCTTTCACGCCATCACGGCCAAAGGCATAATCCTGCGCCAGGAAGGCAATACTGCCTCCAGCCTTGATGGTGCTGGCAGCAGCCAGGCCATCCTGCATGGAATTACGACTGGTACGGAAGATGTAGCGATTCCATTTTTCACCCGTAATCGCATCTGCCACAGCGGGTTCTACGATCAGAACCTTTTTGTATTCCTCGGCCACTGGCAGCATCGCAATCGCAGAACCAGAAGAACTGGTGCCGACTGCAATATCAGCCTTGTCATCACCAAAGGCTTCGGCCAATGCAGTGCGGCCCAGGTCAGGCTTGCTTTGGTCATCCTTGACGAGGACCTTGATCTTGCGGCCATTGATTTCCATCTTGCCGCCGGTCAGGTATTCCAGGCCCATCATGAAACCGGTTTCGGTTTCTTTGGCGTAGGCTTCCAGTGCACCGGTCTTGCCTGCGATCAGGGCGATTTTCAGATCCTGTGCCAGGCTGCTGGCTGAGGCGAATACGCTGCTCAGGGCCAGGCTCAGACAGACGAGTTTAAAACTTTTGCTTGCTTGCATTTTGTCTCCTGCTAATTTTACGTTGTGGAACTGCATGCATTTGTCAGTGACATTTTGTTGCTCTTATTGACAATACATATAAGCATACTGCAATTCGTCTAATCCACTGAGGCTAAAAATTTCCTGATGGCTTTTTGTGCCTGCGCTTCCATCAGCATGGGAGCATGACCTACTCCTTTCACTTCGGCATATTGCATGTCAGGTGCCAGATCTTGCATATAGGCGAGTTGTTCAGGTTCGACCAGATCAGACAGGTCACCGCGTATCAACAGCACAGGCCGGTTTCTGGCAAGACGGCGGAAAGCAAAATTGGCGACCCAGGATTTGCTCTTCAACTGACCGGTTTGCAAGGGCCTGGCAATATTCGGATCATATTGCAGCGCCAGCTTGCCTTCGATATTTGCAGCAAAAGCCCGCCGGGCCCACTTGCCCCATTCTTCCACACTGTTATCCGGGAAAGCAGACAGGTTGACCTGGCGTATGTAGTGCGTAGCCTCTTCCCAGTCATTCACTTCCACTGTCTTGCCAGCAAAACCGGCAATCCTGCCTAATCCCTTGGGAGACAAAGCTGGCCCTACATCATTGAGGATGGCAGCAGCGATCAGATTCAATTTGCGCGCTGCCACCGTCATGGTGATGAGGCCACCCATGGAAGTACCTATGAACACTGCCCGGCCTATACCCAGGTCACGGGCGAGTTTGATGACATCATTCGCATACACGGCTGAATTGTAATGATCAGGGTCGGCATCGTGCTGAGAGCGCCCGCGCCCCCTGACATCGACCGCAATCACACGTCTGCCCTGTTCTGCTATCCACGGTGCCAGCTCTTCGAAATCGCCAGAATTGCGGGTCAGGCCGTGGATGCAGATGACTGCACATTTGGCCTGACCGCCATGTGATGGATAATCCCGCGCATACAATTGCAGGCCATCGCTACTGGTAAAACTGATGTCAGTGAAAGTAGTCACGCAATTTCCTCTCGCTGTCACAGACTAGAAGCGGTATTCAACCGTGGCCGAGACTGTCCGTGGATTGCCGTAGAAGGCAGTGGTAGTACCTTCCAAACCCAAAGTCGGGAAAAGATAACCGGCAACCTTGTAGCGGGTATTGCTGAGGTTCTTGCCATGCAAACCAGCGCGCAGGCGCTTGTCTGTGCTGGTCCAGACCAGACTGGCATCCCACAGCGAGTAAGCATCCTGATCCAGCAAGGCATTTGGTGTTTCAAACTGATTGGTCGCAGCACGATACGAATAGCTGGAGATCAGCGACAGCGTGCCGTTCTTGCCTATCATGTTCAGCGGCCAGTCATAGCTGGCAGTCAGGTTGGCTGATTGCTTGGGTGTATTCTGGAATACCTTCTGGCTGGCGACATCGACACCAGCGACAATAAATTGCGTGTATTTGGCATCGATATAGCTGAACATACCAGACAGGCGGAAGGCGTCAGTGATACGTGCAGTCGCTTCCAGTTCAAAGCCTTTGATGCGGGCTTTACCTGCATTGGTGGTGACACCGGCGAAATTGTCATCCTTGCCGTCACCATCAGTATCCACTGCGACTGAGCCTGGTATCTGCACGTTTTTGTAATTACTGAAGAACAGTGCAGCATTGGTCATGATGCGGCCCTTGTCGAATTGTGACTTCAAACCCAGTTCCACAGTTTCGATTTCTTCCGGTTCGTAACCCATTTTTGCCTTGGCCAGACTGATCTTGGTGCCGACTACATTCATGCGCGGATCAAAACCACCACCCTTGAAGCCTTGCGACCAGGATGCATACACATTGTTATCGGCATTGGCTTTCCAGTTCAGCGACAGGCGCGGGGTGAACTTGGTATCGGTACGGTCAAGATCACTCTTGCTCAGATTGGTGTCTGTGCGGAACAGTATTGCACTGGGATTACCCATTTCTGGTGAACTCTTGGTACCCAGATACAACTGACGCAAGACTGCGGCCTGACGCGTGTCCGAGGTATAACGGCCACCGGCAGAAACGCTGATAGTGTCTGACAAACTCATGCTGCCATCGGCAAACACAGCCCAGGCCTTGGTGTCAACGTCACCCATGGTAAATACCGATAGAGGCAAGGCCCCGTTCAGGAGAGTATCGAATTTGTTATAGGCATTGGCATCGATGTAATACACACCGGCTACACCCTGTATGGTCTTGCCGCTATAGCTGAGTTGCAATTCCTGGCTGAACTGACGGTTTTTGTAGACGGCAGGTGCTTCCAGATCAACCACAGGCAGGGAATCAAAATCGATAGGAGCATAAGAAGTATCACGGCGGCTGGCGGTGATGGATTTTAAGGTCAGCTCATTATTGATTTGCCATTCAATCAGGGCAGAACCACCACTTTGCTTGACTTGCTGCAAATGGCCTAGTGCCGTCGTCAGATTGGCACGGGTATCAAATACGTTGTCGAGTATCGGTGCCTTGCTGGCATTGCTGACCGTCAGACGATGGCCATTCTTGGGGCTGGAATCATCCTGGCTGGTATCTGCAGAAACGCGGATGAACAGGTTATTGCTCGGTGTAAATTCTGCACTCAGACGAGCAGCAGCCACGTCCTTGTCGTAATTTTCTGCACCGGTCACCAGGTTTTTACCAAAGCCATTGCGCTTGAATTTTGCCAGCGATGCACCAACCCTGAGGCTGTCTGATACCGGGGTGCTGGCCGTCAATACAGCATCGGTCTGGCCATATGTGCCTACCGTGGCTTTCAGACGCACATCGGTTTCCGGGCGCAGTTTGCGTGTTACATATTTGACGGCACCACCTATGGTGTTGCGACCATACAAAGTACCCTGAGGACCGCGCAAGACTTCTATGCGCTCTACATCATAGATATCAGCCACAGCACCTTGCGGACGGGCAATATATACATCATCCAGATAAATACCGACACCGGCTTCAAAACCGGCCAACGGGTCTTGCTGGCCGACGCCACGGATAAAAGCTGTCAGCGTGGAATTAGTGGCACGCGAAGCTTTCATGGTGGTGTTGGGCAGAGTTTGCACCAGGCCAACGATGTCGGGGATTGCCGTTTTTGAAAGCTGATCAGCAGAGAAAGCAGTAACGGATACTGGCACATCTTGCAAGGATTCTTCACGGCGGCGGGCAGTCACGACGACGGTAGTCGGCTCTGCATTGGCTGTTTCAGTCGTTGCCGGAGGCGTTGTTGTTTGCGCCTGGCTGATGCCACTACCTGCAACGGTTCCTGATGCGACCAACAATGCTGCAGCGGACCGACGTAAGAATTTCTGCTTTCTCTTGCTCTGGTTCATTTCTGTCTCCTGTATTTTTATGTGCGCCTTATACATGTTGTATGTCGCATGGCAGGCAGTGTGCCCGGAAAGAAAAAACCTAGAAAGCGTATGCACGCCCACCCTTTGTGCAAAAATGCACAACAGAGTGGAGGCAGTGCTATTAAAACTGCCCACTTGTTGTGCAAAACCTTCAAATTTTTCATTCTTGCAAAGAAGAAATGGATTAAACCTTGCTGCCGTATGTGCTTTGTCGCACAATTAGTGCACAATTAGTGCACAATTAGTGCACAATTAGCGCATGAATAGCATGCCTGAATGGACTGACCTGCGTTACTTCCTGGAGCTTGCCCGCGCTGGCACGCTGTCCGGCGCATCACGCCGTCTGGGGGTAGAACATACGACAGTGGCGCGCCGCATAGACCGGCTGGAAACACAGTTGGGTTCTACCCTGTTTGACCGCAGCCGTGAAGGATATGAGCTGACCGAAATGGGCCATGCCCTGCTACCCCACGCCGAGGCCATGGAAAGCGCAGCCCTGACTGCAACCGACCAGTTGGGTGCAGCAAGTGTCTCTGCCCATGGTGTTGTGCGCCTGGGCGTGCCGGAAATGTTTGGCACCCTGGTCATCGCCCCCTTATTGGTACATCTGCTGAAAGACCATCCCGAACTGAGTGTGGATTTATTGGTACAACCGCGTTTTGCCAACCTGGCTACGCGTGAGGCAGATCTCGGTGTCATGCTTGACCCACCCAATACCGGACGCTATGTGTTTACCCGCCTGGCGACTTTTCGCTTGAATTTATATGCATCACCAGATTATCTGGCCCGCCATCCGCCCATCCTGACAGAGGCCGACCTGGCTGAGCATGAATTTGTCGACTATGTGCAAGACCGCCTGGCCAGTAATGAACTCAACTTTCTCGACAAGCTGGGCTTTACTCCAAAAAGACGCTTGTGCTGTACAGGCATGATGGCGCAATGCGAAGCGGCTGCGGCTGGCATGGGCCTGATCATGGCACCGCCTTATGCCATCCCGGCTAGCGGTACTCTGGTGCCAGTTTTGCAAGACAGTTTTTTTACTGAGCGTTCTTATTGGCTGGCTACCCCCAGTGACTTGTATCGTCTGCAAAGAGTACGTGTGGTCTGGAACTTGTTGCGTGAATATTCCGAGCAACACCCTTCCCTGTTTATGCATACGGAAAGCAACAAGTCCTGATATCGTGATCTGTGTATAAGTGGCTGTTGTGAAATTAAGATGGCTAGGCGCCCCCGGCTAGGCGCCCCCGGCTAGGTGCCCCCGGCTAGGCACCTCCCGCCAGCCCCCCCAACGGAGACCGTACTTTAGTACGGCAAGGCGGTGCAATAACGTCAGATTAATTTCACAACAGTCTCTAAATTGAAAATCGACTAAAATCAACGCATCTCTACCTACGTCTGCTTTATAAGGCCAACCAAGATTGGATAAGCAATTGCCCACTGCCGCCCTGGATACCAGCCAGTTACAAAACTGGCTAGCCGCCGTCGCCCGCAAAGACGCGCAGGCATTTAAATTACTATATGACGCCACTTCAGCGAAACTGTTTGGCTTCGCGCTGCGTATATTAGTTAAGCGTGAGTTGGCAGAAGAGGTTTTACAAGAGAGTTTTGTCAACATCTGGAATAACGCGGGTAGTTATCAGGCAGGCTTGGCAGCACCCATGACCTGGATGACAACGATAGTACGCAATCGCGCTTTCGACTTCTTGCGTCGTGTTGATCACGATGTAGAAATCGATGCTGACAATTTTGATATGGGAATCATGCAAGCCATGGAAAGCACTGAACCGACACCAGCGCAGACGCTGGAATTGACACAGGATGCCAAAGCATTGGCGTCCTGCATGTCACGTCTGGAAGGTTTGCACAGGCAGGCAATGGCGATGGCATTTTTCCATGATCTGTCACATAGTGAAGTTGCCGAACATATGAAATTGCCGATAGGGACGGTGAAAACCTGGATCAGGCGCGGACTCGACAAGTTGCGCACCTGCCTCACACGTCTGGAGGCATAATGAATTTACACCAAGTCAAAAACAACCCGGCTTTGCAGGAAAAACTGGCCTCTGAATATGTGCTGGGCACCCTGCGCGGTGGGGCACGCCGCCGCTTTGAAGCCTGGCTAAAACAGGATGCAGCCTTGCGCCAGGTCGTCGGCAAATGGGAAGCACATCTGGTGCCCATGGCTGAATTCACCCCTGCTGTTCCAGCACCGGCGACAGTCTGGCCAGCACTGGAAAAACGCCTGAACCTGACTATCACCAAAGACCCATGGGCCTACTGGCGCAACTGGGGCAAATTACGCGAAGACCTGGCCTTCTGGCGCGGCCTGGGCATGTTCTCGACCACCGCCGCCGTGGTGCTGGTCTCTGTCCTGCTCAGCAAACAGGCAGATCAACAGCAGGCGACACCACAAACCAACTATGTCGCCACTTTGTCGGATGACAAGGCACAGGCTATCGCAGTGATTACCGGCGACAGCAAACGCGGCCAGTTACAGATACGCATGGTGACAGCGCAAAACATCGCTGCCGACAAGAGCCTGGAACTGTGGGCAGTGGGCAAGGATGGCAAGGTCAAATCCCTGGGCCTGGTGGCAGACAAAGGCATCATCACCCTGCCGATGCCTAAAGACATGACCGCAGACAGCGTGCCTTTGCTGGCAGTGACGCTGGAACCTAAAGGTGGTTCGGGCAATCCTGAGAAACCATCTGGACCGATTATATTCAAGGGGAATTGGGTGCAGATTTAAAGAGAAGAATGGAATCGTGATCTTTACTGAAGAGATGAATAACTAATTCTCTGAAAAATATAAATATCGGTCGCGATGACGTTGCTTTGCAGTTGGTTTTTGACGTTGGGGTTGCTTTTGACTCTCCGTTCCCATGTGTCGACGCCGTTTGTGCAGCACAGAAAATGGAAAAAGAAGAGCCGCTGTCTGAGCCGAAGGCGAGTTTCGGATCTTCCCATTTTTTGTACTGCATAAACGGGAACCCCGCAGGGGCGACGACGCCTGGGTCGCCTTTTCTTTGGATACTTTATTTTGGCGAAGCAAAAGAAAGTATCTCGGCTGCCGGGCCGAGACCCGGCTTGTATCTACAGAGAGTAATCGCATTAATCAGAGTACGGAGATGCAACAAACGCCACTGGGTTCCAGCCACAAGCGCGCTGGAACGACGTTAATAAGAGCACAGTTGTTCTATCAATGCCCAGTCCCAATCAACGAGCGTCGATTGAGAAAAAACGGCCATCAAGTTCTGGCCGTCAACAAGGTCCCCACCACCTCACCAAAGCCTATCCGCGCACAACCCTCTTTCTGCGCCCAGCCACGCATGATGATCGCATCGCCATCTTCCATGAAAATGCGTTGCTCGCCATTACTCAAAGTCAGCGCCTTCTTGCCACCTTCGGTGAGTTCCAATAAAGAACCAGCCTCTTCTGCCAATGGCCCAGATTGCGTACCCGACCCCAGCAAATCACCAGGATTGAGATTGCAGCCGTTGACCGTATGATGGGTAATCAACTGCGCAATCGTCCAGTATGAATGGCGGAAGTTGGACAGTGACAAACGCTCGGCAGGCGCACCTGCTGCGCGCATTTTTTCTGTCTGCAACAAGACTTCTAGCTGTACATCAAAGGCACCGCTGTCACGTAAATCTGGCGCATCCAGATATGCCATCGGTTGCGGGTCTTCTGCATCGCGTGTCCAGGCATGACGGTAAGGTGCAAGTGCTTCCAGCGTCACTACCCAGGGGGAAATGGTGGAGGCAAAATTCTTGGCAAGGAAAGGGCCTAGTGGCTGGTATTCCCAGGCCTGCACATCACGGGCTGACCAGTCATTCAACAGGCACAGGCCAAAGATATGCGATTCTGCCTTGTCCATATTGATGACATCGCCGAGAGCATTGCCGGGGCCGACGAAAATGCCAATTTCCATTTCATAATCCATGCGCTTGGCAGGACCAAAAACCGGTGTATCGGATGTTGGTGGCTTGGTCTGGCCTACCGGACGGCGGAATTGCTGGCCCGATACACCAATAGATGATGCACGGCCATGGTAGCCGATAGGCACCCATTTGTAGTTAGGCAGTAGGGGATTATCCGGGCGAAATAATTTACCAACTGCCGTTGCATGATGGACGGAGGTATAAAAATCGGTGTAGTCCCCAATCTGCGCAGGCAAGGCAAATTCTGCTGCGCTTTGTGCCAGCAGGCAGGCTTGCAATGCACCTTGCAGGCTTGCACCTTCACGCAACACGCGCGACAGGGCCAGGCGCAAGGCTGACCAGACTGGTGCGCCCAGGCCCATCAGGGCATTCAGGTTGCTGGCATTAACGGCATTGGTAAAATGCCCGCCCTGCAATTCGGTATAACCAGCAAAGGCGTGGGCAGCATGGGCGGCGGCCAGATCAAGTATCTGGTCACCGATGGCAATACCAATGCGAAATGCCTGGTTGCTGCCCTGGCGACGAAACACGCCGTAGGGCAAATTTTGCAGAGGGAAATCCGTGTCAGCCTGGTTGGCTGATGCTACCCAGCTGCGCAAGGCGACATCATGGGTCTCGTTGAGTTGTACCGTCATTTATTTTTGCTCCGGATTAAAATTTTTCTTGATACCTTGCCAGCACTGATAATAGTCAGCCTGCAATTGCGCGGCTTCCATGGCGGCGCGGGTAGGTTTGATGATATTACGCGTTTCTATCATGAAGGCCATCGTATCATCGACTTTGTGTGGTTTGCTGGTATCTGCCGAGGATGCCTTGTCAAACGTAGTCACATCCGGACCATGACCACTCATGCAATTATGCAGGCTCGCTCCACCAGGGCGAAAGCCGGTTGACTTGGCATCATACTGCCCATGAATAAGGCCCATGAATTCACTGGCGATATTGCGATGGAACCAGGGTGGACGGAAAGTATTTTCTGCTGCCAGCCAGCGCGGCGGGAAAATCACAAAATCTATGGTATCCACACCCGGCGTATCACTTACAGCCTGCAAGACCAGGAAGATGGATGGATCAGGATGATCGTAACTGATGGAGCCTATGGTATTGAAGTGACGCAAATCATATTTGTAAGGCGCGAAATTGCCATGCCAGGCAACGACATCAAGCGGTGAATGGCCTATCTTTGCCGCCCACAGATTGCCACTGAACTTGGCCAGCAATTCAAAATCATCTTCCTTGTCTTCATACCAGGCAACCGGTGTCTGGAAATCACGCGGATTGGCCAGGCCGTTGGAGCCGATGACGCCAAGATCAGGTAGCTTCAAGGTAGCGCCAAAGTTTTCGCAAACGTAGCCACGCGCTTCACCATCTGGCAGATGGACCTGGAAGCGCACGCCACGTGGTATCACGGCGATTTCTTGCGGCTCAATATCAAGCAAACCCATTTCGGTACGGATATGCAGGCGACCTTGCTGAGGGATGATGAGCAGTTCAGCGTCGGCGTTGTAGTAAAACCGCGTCGTCATGTCACGGTTGGCAGTGTAGATATGGATGGCGCAACCAGTCTGGGCATCGGCTGAACCATTGCCTGCCATGGTCATCCAGCCATCAATGAAGTCAGTTGCGTCAGCAGGCATGGGCATGGGGTCCCAGCGCAACTGATTTGGCGTTGTCGGCGCAGGCCCAAAATCATTTGTCATGCGGCCATTGCTGGCTTGCTGGAAGGGCTGGTGCATGGCTGCCGGACGTATGCGGTATACCCAGGAACGACGGTTCGCGTGGCGCGGGGCGGTAAAGGCCGTACCTGAGATCTGCTCGGCATACAGGCCATAGGCACAATTCTGAGGGGAATTTTGGCTTTTAGGCAAGGCATCTGGTAATGCCTCGGTCGCGAATTCATTGGCAAAGCCAGTCTGGTACTGCAGTTGGATTTCTCTTGCGTCGTGCTTGCTCATGGCGTTTCCTGCAATCTGAGTTGTGTACAGATGCACTTTAATGCAAAGTTTCCCGTTTTACGATATAAATACAAAAATGTACTACATTCATGAAATCAATAGTACTGGACAATAATGCTGGACAATAAGAGTGGAATATTATGCTGGAACCCAAAGACATAGACCTGAACTTGCTGGTGGTCTTCCAGGAAGTCTATCAAGACCGCCAGATATCGTCTGTCGGCCGTAAGCTGGGCTTGTCACAACCTGCGGTCAGCAATGCGCTGGCGCGGCTGCGGCGCAGTTTTGATGACGAATTATTTGTGCGAACGGCAACAGGCATGCAACCGACGGCGCTTGCAGAACAACTGGCTGAGCCAGTCGCCCTGGCGCTGACGCATATCACCCAGGCCCTGAACCGGCAAGAAAACTTCGACCCCACCAGCAGCAAGCGCCATTTCACCATCGCCATGACCGATGTAGGTGAAGTGTATTTCATGCCTATACTCGCAGAGCACTTGCATACCCAGGCACCACAGGTACAGTTATCCACTGTGCGCGCAAGTGATATCGATTTAAAAACGGAAATGGAATCAGGTCGTGTTGATCTGGCCATAGGTGCTTTTGATCATTTGTCAGATGCCTGGTACCAACGCCGCCTGTTCCGGCAAAATTATGTCTGCATGTTCCGGCAAAGCCACCCGCTGGCGGCAGGCAAGCTGGACATGAAGGATTTTCTGGCGGCACGTCATTTGATCGTTGCATCAAGGGAAAATCCTTATGCCAAAGTAAATCAAAGCCTGGAGAAAGCAGGCATCAGTGCGGCCAGCCATTTGCGCGTGCCACATTTTGTTGCTGTTCCGTATATAGTCAGTTGCAATGACTTGTTGGTGACGGTGCCACAAAAACTGGCCGAGCGTGCTGCCGTACCGTTTGGTTTGCGCTATGTCAAACCACCCTTGCGTCTGCCTGCCCTGCAAACCAATATGTTCTGGCACAGGCGCTACAATCAGGATGCAGGCAATCAATGGATGCGTAGTCTGATATCTGCTCATTTTCTTGAGTGAATGAGCAGTTTTCTTGCCTGGTATGAGAATGATGCTGAAAATCCTTCATCATAAGTCTGAAAGCTTTTCCGCCATGCCGAGTTGCTTATCCTCTACACTTCAATGATTGTTTAATTAGCCGGAGTAAACCCATGCCTGTCATTACCTGTGTAGAAGACCTGCGCCTGCTCGCCAAAAAGCGCGTACCGAAAGCTTTTTATGATTATGCAGATAGCGGTTCTTACACAGAATCGACTTACAAAGCCAATACCAGCGATCTGGCAGCCATTAAGTTAAGGCAGCGCGTCGCCATCAATGTTGAGCACCGCTCTACCCGCACCACGATGATAGGCCAGGAAGTCAGTATGCCAGTAGCGATAGCACCAACTGGTTTGACAGGCATGCAATGGGCCAATGGTGAAATGCTGGGTGCGATAGCGGCAGAAAAATTTGGGGTGCCATTCACGCTGTCGACCATGAGCATCTGCTCAATAGAAGATGTCGCCAGCGTCACCACCAAGCCTTTCTGGTTCCAGCTGTATGTCATGCGCGACCGCGGTTTTGTCAAGGAACTCATACAAAGAGCCAAGAATGCCAAATGCTCAGCCCTGGTGCTCACGCTGGATTTGCAGATTCTGGGGCAGCGCCATAAAGACTTGAAAAATGGCATGTCTGTACCACCCAAGCTGACACTGGCGAATGTGATTGACCTCGCCACCAAACCGGTGTGGGCCTTGCGTGCCCTGACTGGCCGCAAAACTTTTGGCAATCTGGTAGGCCATGTCAAGGGTGGCAACGGCATCGTCACACTGAGTCAATGGACTGCCAGCCAGTTTGACCCCACTCTGAGCTGGGATGACGTCGCCTGGATCAAGAAAGAATGGGGTGGCAAGCTGATACTCAAAGGCATACTCGATGTAGAAGATGCCAGGCTGGCGGTAGCAGCCGGTGCCGACGCCATCGTCGTCAGCAATCACGGTGGCCGTCAGCTGGACGGCGCGATGTCATCGATACAGGCATTGCCCGCGATAGTCGATGCGGTTGGTCACCAGACCGAAGTCTGGTTTGACGGCGGCATACGCACAGGACAAGACATACTCAAAGCCACCGCCCTAGGTGCCAAAGGCAGCATGATAGGTCGTGCCTTTTTGTATAGCCTGGGTGCCATGGGTGAGGCTGGCGTTACCAAAATGCTGGAAATCTTGCAAAGTGAACTGGATGTCAGCATGGCATTGACGGGGACTAAAGATATCCGTGAAGTCAATGTGTCGAACATCATACGCACATAAATACGGACATAAATACGGACATAAATACGGGCTTAAATAGGGACTTAAATAAAGCCTTGAAATTTCAGAACGCCACTTCTGTTCTTAAACTCAGCACCCAGGCTTTTTTCAGATTGGCATCCATATTCGGATTGAACACACATTGCACCACTGGCTGTATCACCAGCCAGGGGCGTACTTGTATTTTATAAGTTGCCTCTACGATGGATTCAAAATTGTCAGCCTTGTTGAGCTTGCGGTATTTCTCACTGGCATGGGCATAGGTCATGCCCAAAGCCAATTGATCTTCGGCACGTCCATCGAAAAGACCAACATAATTCAAACCCAGGTTAACTGACCAGTCAGATTGGTTGATATCTTTTTGGGCTGTCCCAAAACGCAAAAACCCTTGCAAACCCTGGCCGGGATGACCAGCTTTTGGCAACAAGGTGCGTTCGGCCAAGGCATACCAGCCAAAATTCTTGCGTTGCAAACGCTTGCCATTGCCATCCAGGCTGCTGAGGTCATCATAATTCGCGCTATAGCGCCACATGCCTATGGCGGTCTTGTTAATTGCCTTGTCATCACCACCAGGTTTTTCGCCAACATGTCCGGCTTCAGCCATGAGCAAGACGCCATCGCCTTTCTCAAATTTGATGTGGCTGCCACGCGGATTGGCCGGGTCACCCGGCACGCCATCAAGCAAAGCAATTTGCACATAGCTGTTTTTGTCCGCTGACTTGTAGCGCAGGCGCGTGCCAAAGGATGCCATGGGATAGATAGGCGGTCCATTCTTGCCAGTCTGTCCGAAAGAAATATTCATACCCATGGCAGGTTGCAAAAAGACGCCAGTACTTTCAGTCACATAGAATTCAGAATCAACCGCGTACAGGCCGACCAGCACAGCCAGTCTGTCGTCGAGCATGCTTTTTTCCAGCCATAGTTCAGAGAACTGGGCAGTATTGGTTTTGACTTCGATATTATCGACACCGACGAAACTGCCGACTTTCTTTATATTTGGTTTGCCACCCAGTTCGCTATGGTATTGGGTATAGACAGTCCAGCCTTCCCAGCCCATCATTTTGTTCAGGTCAAGGCGTATCCTGGCATCGGTATACGATAACCATCTTGTACCGGTGGCAATGCCACCATTCTGGTTGCGCACGATGTCGCTACGATGCGTGAAATCCAGGCTGATACCCTGGTCCAGCCAAGTCTGGCGCTGGCCATTCCAGTCGCCTGTGAAGGTAGTCAGATTCAAGTCGGTGCCGTCTTCCGCTGCATGAGCGGGTATATGAATGGCACAGTTCAGACATAGCAGCAGTCCCATCGAGAAAATGCCAGACTTCAGTGTCTTCCTCATAGGCAGCTCTATAAAATATTTCAGGTCAGGATGTCACTAACTAGCCACATGTCAATGTCACCATCAGGTCATAAAAGTATGCGCTTTCATTTCTGCTGCAATATATGCCAAGTCCCTGATTTTCGGCGCCATTCTACCCAAAAAAGAAAGGCTTGCCAGTAAAAATTTTGTAAACTTTCGTTCTTGTTTTTTAAACTGCAGATAATAAAAAAGCATGGGGCAAGCCCATGCTTTCTCGGAACTCATTCCTGGAGTTCACATCCATGCATCTGTAAAGATGATTTTCCTGATCAGGCGACCTGACGTTGCAACTGATTTTGCGTCTGGTTTTGTGACTCTACCAGTTGCAGATTATCTGCATCAATCAGAATGCGGCGTGGTTTGTGTGCTTCTGGAATTTCACGTACCAGTTCGATACTCAACAAACCATTGTCGAGACGCGCGGTGACGACTTTGACATGATCTGCCAGACGGAAACGGTGTTCAAAATCACGTGATGCAATGCCGCGGTGCAGGAAGTTGCGTGTACCTTCGGCCTTTTGACGGCGACCGACAATTTTCAGTGTGTCGCGTTCGGTTTCAATGTCAATTTCGCTGCGGTCAAAACCTGCAACTGCCATGGTGATTGCATATTTATCTTCTGCAATCAGTTCGATATTGTAAGGGGGATAGCTGGGAGCAGTTTCAGCACGTTGAGCATCGTCAAATAACTGGGCCAGACGGTCAAAGCCGATAGCGGAACGGTACAGAGGAGCGAAGTCAAAATTACGCATGATAATATCCTTATAAATTGAAGCGATATAAATTAAAAGTTTAGAAACTATTTTTTGGAACTCTTGTTGAAACTCTTACTACGGTAATGCCGATTACTTCTGGTTCGCAGACCTCAGCTTCGAGCATCTGCTGAGTAGAAAATGGCGCTGGCACCAAGAGTTTCAAGACCCCAATATCAAATTTTTTTTAAAAAAAATTTATAAATTTCAGATTATTCTCAGCAGTAATATTTACAACAGTCCAAAGAAAAACAGGAAACAGGCATGGCCAAGCTTTACTTCAGATATTCAGCAATGAACGCAGGAAAATCCACGGCGCTTTTACAAGTCGCCCACAATTATGAAGAACAGGGACAAAAAGTCCGTCTCTACACTGCGGCCATCGATAACCGCTATGGCGCAGGCAAAGTCACTTCCCGTCTGGGACCACAAAGGCAGGCAGAAGTTTTTGATACGCATTTTGATTTTCTGGCAGAAACACCCAAGGTCAGTTGTGTGCTGGTGGACGAAGCGCAATTCCTGTCGGCTGATCAGGTAAGGCAATTGCATCAGTTGGCACAAGTGCGTGGCGTACCTGTCATTTGCTATGGCTTGCGCAGTGATTTCCTGGGCGAGCCATTTGCCGGATCGAGCTATTTGCTGGCCTTGGCGGATGATATAGAAGAATTAAAAAATATCTGCGCCTGCGGCAAAAAAGCCACGATGAATATCCGCGTTGATGAAAACGGAAGACGCATGAAAACTGGCGAGCAAATTGACATCGGTGGAAATGAGCGTTATCAACATGTATGTGGCCGCTGTTTTTACGCTGGCTAAAAACAAAAGAGCAGGCCCTTGAGCCTGCTCTTACAAAGTAAGCTAAACCAGCTTTAGAGCACCTTCAAAAACTCCGTCAAATCATTAATTTCCTGCGGCGTAAATCCTATATTAAAACGCTTGTCATAGAACTTCACGACATCGCTTATTTCTACCATGCCACCATTATGGAAGTAAGGTGAGCGGGCTTCTATGGCGCGCAGGCTGGGCACTTTGAAACGGCCTATATCTTTCCATTTCCCTGTCGCCATGGCACTGCCGGGATCAGTGGTTTCCACTATCTCACCAGTCAGTTTATTCCTGAGCGTGTACAAGGGCATGTCAGGTGTACGCAAACTGGCATCTGATACGCCGGTATTAAACAGACGTGGCACCGAATGCGAACCTACGTTACCTACGCTATGGCAACTGGTGCAAGTAGCACGCTGCAAGGGCAAACGCAATTCATCATTGAAACCGGCAACACGAGTAATGTTAAAAGGCTTGTTATTAAATATTTGCTCACCCCTGGCAATCGAGCCCCTTGCAAGATTGATCGCCGTTGGCGGCTGTGGAGGCTGTGGTGGACGACCCTGCACAGGTGGATTAGGTGGCGTTGGCCTGTCAAGACCGCGCCAGGCGGTAAACATGTTCATGACGTTGCGGTCGAATGGAGCACCTGTAACATAGTCACCAACATCCAGGTCATTGATACCGAAATAGAAATTATTTTTTGCCAGTTCAACAGGGCCACCTTTGCCACCCGCATCAGTCAGATTTCCCGCGACCAGACTGGTGATCTGCGCAGTAAATAAGGTCTTTTCGAAATCGACGATGCTGCGTTGTTCAGCCGCAGTCAACCCTTGCGCCGCTTGCGCATGACCAGTGACGGCGCTATTCGACTGATGCAGCAGGTCAAAATCGGTGGAAGAAAAACATTGCAATGGGCGGGTATTACGTATGCACAAATTGGATCTGGCATCGGTAAAGGTTTCGCGGCCATCCCACATTACCGTACTCAGGAATTTCAGGTTGGTGGTTGGCAAAGGGCGGCGGAATAGCGACATCTCCTTGGCACTGGCATAGCCATACGGATCATCTACCTTGATCAGCGTAAATTCTGCATCAGCAGGCACTGGCAAACCCACTCTGATGAGGCCTTTGGTCAGCAACATATTATATGCCAGGCGCTTTTGATCTATGGTAGTGACCAAAGCATTGGGTGAGTTTGCACCATCAACCAATCTGAAAACTGGATCATCACCATTAGTTTGTGCGAATCTGTCTTTTAAGGTATCAGGACCGATGCTCCAGCCCTGGCTCTCCTGATGACAAGTGGCACAACTGCGACCATTGCCAAAGGCTTTGAAGAAGGCATTGTTCTTATCGATGCTGCCGGTGGTAGATACTGTCAGTGCAGCCCCTTCTTCATTCGCAAAAGGCACTAGTGAAGGCGGGCCGGCAAGCGGCTCTGGTGGCGCAAGTGCAGCAAGGTTTGATGATGTTGCTACCGGCGGTACAGCTGGCACTGCTGTATTGTTGTTCGCCCCCGCCGTGCTGGTATCACCGCCGCAGGCAGCCAGGCTCATCAGGACGAATATGACGCCACTTATCTGTACCCTGCGATACATTCCATGCATGTCTGGCAAATTCGATTCTGTATATGATTTCATTTGAAGTCCCTCTTGGAGTTTGATTTTTTCTACTCTGAAAGCCCGGCATTCTCTGCACTAAGTTCTGAGACTGGATAGAGGATGATTTCTGAATGTGAAGAAAAAATGAAGAAAAGGGATTTTT
Source organism: Burkholderiales bacterium (assembly GCA_016200895.1). Classification (GTDB taxonomy): domain Bacteria; phylum Pseudomonadota; class Gammaproteobacteria; order Burkholderiales; family Burkholderiaceae_D; genus Undibacterium. The sequence goes on along the minus strand of JACQDX010000101.1, from coordinate 127,500 downwards.
TTAAATATAGCCGACACAAAATTTACAAAAATATTTTTTTAATGATTCTCGTCTTTACTCAATGATTCCTCCATAATTGGCTGGCACCATGGCAAATTAATAGTATTCAATATGATTCGGGAGCCTTGAAGTATGCGTCTGACCATCGCCCGCAAGCTTGCTTTGGCCATTACGGCAATTGTGATTATCAGCATAGGCACGCTGGCCTGGGTCACTAGTCAAAACCTGAAAAGTGGCTTTATTGCCTACCTCAGTGATCTGGAGCGGCAAGACCTGGTCAGGCTCAGCACTTTGCTGGCTGAAGATTATCGGCAAAATGGCAATTTTGACCGCTTCCAGGCCAACCGCCGCCCCATGCGTGATTTACTGGATCAGATACGCAGCAAGCCACGTCCAGAAAATGAGGATGCACCTCCACCACCACCTCGCAGAAGACCCCGCGAAGGCGAAGCTGAAGATCAAAATGACCAGCGACCACCTCCCCCACCAAGAGGCCAGGACAGACCACCGCGTGATGCACCGCCTGAACAACGACCGCCAATAGATCCCATGGGCTTTGGGCAAAGACTGTCACTGATCGATAAAGATGGACATGCACTGATAGGCCCAGGCGATGCACCGGGTGGCAGTATTGTCCCCATCATGATGGGCAATCAAAGAGTAGGCATGCTCAGGCTTGCACCCCTGCGCCAAATCTCGAATGCCAGTGCCATGGACTTTGTCAGTGTGCAAATACGTCACACTTTGTGGCTGGCACTCACACTGATATTGATATCGCTAATATTTTCGTTATGGCTGGCAAGGCATTTATTGCGGCCTCTAAAGTCACTGCATCAGGTCACTGCAAAAATTTCCAAAGGTCAACTGGATGCCAGGGCAGAAAGGATCAGTCAGGATGAACTCGGTGACCTGGCGCGCGATATCAACAGCATGGCGCAAAACCTGGAAAGAAATGAGGCGCAAAGAAGCAAGATGCTGGCTGATATCTCCCATGAATTGCGTACTCCCCTGACTGTCATTCAAGGTGAGATAGAAGCGCTGATGGATGGGGTGCGTCATATCACACCAGCGGCACTGGAATCATTGCATGCGGAAGTACGCCACCTGAACAAGCTGGTGGACGATCTGCGCCAGTTAACTTTAGCCGATGCCGGTGACCTGCATTATCAATTCCAGGCCATGGATTTGCGTCCCATGCTGGCTGACTTGTTGCAACGCTTTGGTTTGCGCATAGAGCAAGCTGATCTGCGTCTGGAAAGCCAGTTGGGAGATATGCCAGCCTGGATCAATGCCGACGGTGGCCGCCTTACCCAGGTATTGAGCAATTTGCTGGAAAACAGCATACGCTATACCGATAGTGGCGGCGTTATTCTGTGTACGCTGATACGCAATGGGGCCCTGCTTGAACTACGCCTGGAAGATAGTGCACCTGGCGTGCCAGATGCCAGCCATGCCCTGTTATTTGATCGGCTATACAGGGCAGACAGTGCGCGTAACCGCGCCAGTGGCGGCAGCGGTCTGGGCCTGGCGATTTGCAAGGTCATCGTTGAAGCACATGGTGGACGTATCAGCGCCTCTGCCTCACAATTGGGTGGCGTAAAAATACTGATGCAATTGCCTTTTATCAAGACACCCAACTAATCCTATGGATACCAAGGCCCACATATTCATTGTTGAAGATGACTTGAAAATCGCTGCCCTGCTCAAGGATTATTTACTGGCAGCTGGTTACCAGGTCAGCCATGAAGCCAATGGCAGGCTGGCGCTGGAACAACTGCGGCTGTCAGCACCCAACCTGATCTTGCTTGACCTGATGCTGCCTGAACTGGATGGCATCAGTATTTGCAATGAAGTGCGCAAATTCAGCGAGGTGCCCATCATCATGCTGACTGCACGCGTTGAAGAAGTAGACCGCTTGCTGGGGCTGGAGACTGGCGCAGACGACTATGTCTGCAAACCCTTCAGTCCGCGTGAAGTGGTGGCGCGTGTCAAAGTGCATTTGCGCCGCAGCATGGCTGGCCTGCTTAAACAGCCAGCTACTGAACAATCACGTTTTTCTATCGACAAGCAGCAACTACGCATACTGGTCGATGCCCAGCCCTTGAATCTGACACCGGTAGAATATCGCTTGCTGGCTGAATTTATCAGCCATCCTGAACGTGTTTTCTCACGCCAGCAGTTACTCGACTTTGCCCATGAAGACCAGCGCGATATCAATGACAGAACGGTGGATACGCACATCAAGAACATACGCAAGAAAATACAAGGCAAACTGCCAGATAATGAATGCCTGCATTCTGTGTACGGCGTGGGTTATCGTTTTGAGCTGCCGCTGTAAATTTAAAAGTTGCAGGAAAAAAGATGTCCTGTATGCTTGACTTAGAGTGCACTCTAAGTTCTATGATCAAACCGTGACCAAACAATTTATTTCCATAGGCGAGCTGGCTGTTCTGACAGGTTTGTCTGCATATACCTTGCGTTTCTATGAGAAAGCCGGGGTATTGCAGGCGGCAAAAAGGGCAGATAACGGCCACCGGCGTTACGACAGTCAGGATGTCTTGTGGCTGGAGTTCGTGCTACGTCTGAAGCAAACCGGCATGCCGCTGGCTGACATACGTGAGTATGCGCAGCTCAGAGCAGATGGGGAAATGAGTTTGCAACAGCGGCTGACAATGCTGGAGCTCCATCGTCAGCGCCTGGCCACCACCATGTCTGAGCTTGCAGCAAATGCCAGTGCCCTGGATAAAAAAATTCAGGTTTATCAGGAAATGATACGCAAGTCTGGCAAGAAAAAGAAAGTCTGATCATGGATCAAAACAGCAATGTATCAACGAATGAACGTTTTCAACGCGGCTGGCAAAAGCTGAAAGAAATTGATGGCGAAGCTGGTGAAAAAGTCATTGCATCGCTGGCCGATATCGCCCCCGACTTTGCCCGTTACGTGATTGAATTTCCGTTCGGGGATATTTACTCGCGCCCGCAACTGGATTTGAAGTCACGCGAAATCGCTGTGGTCGCAGCACTGACAGCACTGGGAAATGCCACGCCGCAGCTCAAGGTACATATACAGGCGGCCTTGAATGTAGGATGTACGCGGGAAGAAGTGACCGAAGTCATCATGCAGATGGCGGTGTATGCTGGCTTTCCAGCCGCCTTGAATGGCTTGTTTGCTGCGAAAGAAGTATTTGCTGCGCTGGATAATAGCGAACTGTAACAGTGAACATCGGAGTGCCTGCCATGCGCGCGACGATCATGGCTGCGTTACAAATGCTCGCGATAGCCCCGCTATCGCTGTGCTTTGCGCCTTGCCCTGATTCGTCGAGCACATGTCCTTCACTCTCGATTTCACTGTTACAGTCCACTAGAGCTTAGATTGGCAGGCAATAACTCTGCTTGACGGTATCCATGACGACCGTGGTGCGGAACTTGAGGATATTGTCATTCACGAAGAGTACAGCACGGGTGAAACGCTCATAGGCAGCCATGTCAGTGGTTTGCACAATGAGCATGAAGTCAAATTCACCCGCCAGATAAAAGCATTGCTGCACCTCTATCAGCGCTTGCATGTCTTGCTTGAAGCTGTCGATGACATCGCCCAGGCCTTTTTTGAAAGCTACCTCAACCATGACGGTCAGGGGATAACCAACCGCCTGGGGGCTGACTATCGTTACCTCAGCCCTGATCACGCCTTCATCCCGCAATTTACGTATCCGTCGCTGCACGGCAGTGGCGGATAAGCCTATGTCCGCCCCTATCAGTTCGGCTGAATGGCGGCTATTCTTTTGCAGGTAACGCAAAATGGCGAGATCAAAACCGTCCAGTATCATTGCTTACGGATAACAAGTTCATAGAGGGAAACCTATTATGAACTCATATGACAGTCAAATCCTTAACTGAAAGCAATAAAGCGGCAATTAATTTGCTTTAAAGAAATAATATGTGGCTTTATAAGGCGTACGTGTTTCTGCACCAATCTGAAAATCGGAGCATCCCGTCAGTGGGGCTTTGCCGCCGACCGTGACTACGCGCTGTATGCTGGTCACCTTGGAGAACGTGCCAGTCGCTGAGCTTGATTTAGCTTTCAGCAATAACCAGGGGATGGCATTGGTATCGACGCTATCGCTCTTGGCAACTACTTCGCCGACTACTTTGCTGCCATCAGCGGCTTCCCAGGTTGGGCCTTCATAGTGCTTGCCCAGTTTAGGGCTGGTAGGGTCATGGCTGGCGTATAGCTCGGCTTCTGGCGAGCGGAATACCCATTCAAACTTTTTAGGGCCGCCTTTATTGGCTCTGCAGTCATAGATCTGCACGCCGGTTGCCGCCATTTGAAAGGCCAGTACTTCACCAGCAGGCGCTTTCAGACTGACTGGTACGCTAACGACCTGCGCAGCAGGCACCACTGGGCCAGCTGTATGTTTAACAGGCGCGGTAGAGCAGGCCGACAGGATAGCGACAGTAGCGATACTGCCAACGATAGCGATTTTCTTCATTTCTTATACCTTTCAATAAAATGTTCAAGGCGTACGGGCGCTGCAGCAATGGTCTGGGTGCTCGTCCTTGAGAGTACGGACAGAGGAAATGCGGCAGGCATGAGCAACATTTGCCATTCAATAAACTGCTAAGCGGGTCAAAATTTGAGCCGTCAGATTTTAGCAACTGAGTTTCAAATTAAATGAAACACTTACTGAATTTTACATCCTTTCCCCTTGTATTAAGCCCCTACTTAAGTATGACCAGCAATTGCGCCGATAGCCAATAATCTGCATTTTTTCAGTCAACCGCTCGCGCCCCTTCATGGGACAATAGGGTCCCGGCATTCTGCCTGAATATGATTATGCATAACAAACTAGTGGATCAGGCTTCATGAGCAACAGGAACAAGAAGGAAACAAGAAATCAAGGTGGCAAGCCATTGCTGCATGCGCGCAACCGCCATCAGGGTCGCTATGATTTCACTGCGCTGATCAAGGCAGAGCCTGCGCTGGAGCAAATGCTCATCAGCAACCTTGTTGGTGAGACAAGCATCAATTTTGCCGACCCTCAAGCAGTCAGGCTGCTCAACAAGGCTTTGCTGCAAAGCAGCTACGGCGTGCGCGGCTGGGATATCCCTCCAGAAAATCTCTGTCCGCCCGTGCCTGGCAGAGCTGACTATCTGCATTATCTGGCTGATTTGCTGGCTGGCTCCAATCAGGGGCGTGTGCCCAAAGGCAAACAGATCACGGCTTTGGATATTGGTACGGGTGCCAGTTGCATCTATCCCTTAATCGGTGCCAGTGAATATGATTGGTCGTTTTGCGCCAGCGACATCAACGAGGCTTCGCTGGCAAATGCGCAGGCCATACTTGAACACAACCCGAACTTGGGCAAGCAGATACAACTGCGTCATCAGGCCAATGAACTATCCCTGTTCAAAGGCATAGTCGCTGACGACGAATGGTTTGATGTCAGCCTGTGCAACCCGCCATTTCATGCTTCGGCTGAAGAAGCGCGGGCGAGCAGTACGCGCAAGTGGGAAAACTTGAACAAAACTGGCAAAGGAGAGCAAGCTGAGCCAGTGCTGAACTTCAGTGGCCAGGCGGCAGAGCTATGGTGTGAAGGTGGGGAGCTGGCTTTTATCGAGAAAATGATCAGGGAAAGCGCGGCTATGCCCACAAAAATCTTATGGTTTTCTACCCTGGTGTCAAAGTCAGCCAATTTGCCTGCAATCCATGCGGCATTGAAGCAGGTCAAAGCCTGTGATGAGAAAACCATTATTATGAGCCAGGGTAATAAAGAGAGTCGTCTGGTCGCCTGGACTTTCTTGAATGCAAGCCAACAAGCTGCCTGGGCTAAATTACGTTGGTCAAATAGCAAGAGATAGTGCCAGCAACTGAGTATTTGCCTTCCGTACAGAATATAATCTTAACTATAGCGCTTGCCCCTGGCTTACAATCTCGTTCGTCTTCTGGTTTGCAGCCCAGAACAAGCAATGAATAAGCAATATCGAGCAACATCCAAGCAATAAATATCTGTAGTAAGTGCGTCGCGTGATTTACTTTTGAGCAAATGTGTCAAGGATAACAATGAAACGTGTAGATGATTTCCGCCTGAAGCTGGGCAAAGATGAGCTGGTTCCTATCATGATCGGCGGTATGGGTGTTGATATCTCCACTGCTGAACTGGCACTGGTTGCTGCACGTCTGGGTGGGGTTGGCCATATTTCTGATGCCATGGTGCAAGATGTCTCTGATCGTCGTTTTGACACCAGCTTTGTCAAAGAGAAGACTAAATTCTACAAATACAATATTAACAACTCCGACAAGACTGACATCAAGTTCAACCTCGAGCAACTGGCCGAAGCTACCCGTATGCACGTGGGCAAGACCATGGAAGCCAAGCAGGGCACGGGCATGATCTTTGTCAATTGCATGGAAAAACTGACCATGAATGGCCCACGCGAAACCCTGAAGGTGCGCCTGGAGTCTTCACTTGATGCCGGTATTGACGGCATCACCATGAGCGCCGGCCTGCATCTTGGCTCATTTGGAATGATCGCCGATCACCCGCGTTTTCGCGATGCCAAGCTGGGCATCATCGTTTCTTCGGTACGTGCGCTGCAATTATTCCTGCGCAAGAATTCCCGCCTGAACCGCTTGCCGGACTATGTGATTGTCGAAGGCCCGCTGGCTGGTGGTCATCTCGGTTTTGGCATGGACTGGGCTGAATATGACCTGCAAACCATCATTACCGAGATCGTCCAGTACCTGAAGACAGAAAACCTCGACATCCCTTTGATTGCTGCTGGTGGTATTTTTACAGGCAGCGATGCCGTGTCTTTCATGGAGAACGGTGCTGCCGGTGTGCAGGTAGCCACCCGCTTTACCGTCACCAATGAATGCGGCTTGCCTGCCAATGTGAAGCAGGAATATTTCAAGGCCAGTGAAGGCGATATCGAAGTCAATAATATCTCGCCTACCGGCTACCCTATGCGCATGCTGAAGAATACGCCAGCGATAGGCGATGGCATACGCCCTGGTTGTGAATCCTATGGTTATCTGCTGGATGGCAATGGCAACTGTGCCTACATCACGTCCTATAACCGTGAAGTAGCAGCGCACCCTGATGCCAAGAAAGTCTCAGTCATGGACAAGACTTGCCTGTGCACCCACATGCGTAACTTCAATTGCTGGACTTGTGGGCAAATGACGTACCGTCTGAAAGACACGACCCGCAAACTGCCGGATGGCACTTATGAATTGCTGAGTGCCGAACATGTGTTCCGCGATTATCAATTCAGTGTAGATCACCAGATTGCCTTGCCGGTTTAAATCACTGGTCTGAATACAAGACGCCGCTTTAGCCTTTGCGCAAAGCGGCGTTTTTCATGGTCGTAAGAAATCAGAGTTCAGATGGCTTCTTGCTAGCGATGATTTTCCAGTTGGTTTTTGCGATATTGATATTGCCAGGAATATCCTTGGCCCAGATCGCACGTATCTTGGTATCAAGATTGAAATAGAGTTTATTATCGACGATGTCATAAACATCAGGATCAGCAACAAATTTCTTGCCTATGGATGCACCGTAAGCGCAGTAGCCACCAAAGGCTGGCAGGTATTTTTCAGGGTTCGCCAGGAAAGTCTTTTTGTTTTCTTCGCTGGCGAACAGGTAATCTACTCCATCAATAGTTGCGACATGATGTCCAGTACCATGAGCTGGTTTTTCGCTGGTAAAGAAAGTCGTGAGATCGTAGCCCCGCGCACCTATGACGCTATTGGCAACTGTATCAGCCGCGCTGATGCCTGGTACAGCAACCATGGATATAGCGGCCACAGCCGACAACAGGAAGAATTTGAATTTACTAACTAAGCTACTGGATGTACGTGTCATATGGTGCCCCTTTAAGTTGTTTATACCGGATTTGGATTTCGCTTTGCCCTTGCACAGCGAATGACAGGCACTGTAATTCAGTTCATCCATAAGTAGAATAGTCAGGATATTGAATTCATTATTCCAGTAATTGGAATAACCAGAACTTAAAACAAGCCAGGCACCCAGTCCGTGCATACTCATGCCGCACGGTAATATTTACTTACATTTTGGTGCACGCATATGCACTCACTGGTATCACAAGCAATATATTTCCCTTTAAAAGCCATCGGCCGCATCAAATCCACTGATGTCAGTCTTGGCATGAAAAATGCTGCAATGCACATGCTTGGTGTCATTGACGATGTTTTTAAAAAAGGCTAGCTTGATGAAAATACGCGTGCTCTCCAGCTTCTTGCTCCCCCTCTCTTTCAGTCTCTTGCTGTGCAGCGGTACTTGCAATGCGCAGGCTGAGTCCCCAGCTGGAGCTTCAGCAAGCGCAGCAACAGCGCCCGTAGCCGCTGCAATTGCTGCGGCAGCCCCACCCGCCATGACCAAACCCGGCATGATAGCCGCAGACAAGATCAGCGCTGGCGACACTGCCTGGATGCTGACATCGACCGCACTGGTATTGCTGATGACCATCCCCGGCCTGGCCCTGTTCTATACCGGCATGGTGCGCAAGAAAAATGCGCTGGGGACGATGGCGCATAGCCTGGCGACCACTTGCATCGTCACCATCTTGTGGGTGGTGCTGGGTTACAGCCTGGTATTCACGGCAGGCTCGCCTTATCTGGGAAGCATGGACAGGTTCATGCTGCACGGTGTGAGTTTTTTGAAAGAAGCCGGACAGCTCAGCGTGCATCAACTGGCACCGACGATACCAGAGAGCGTGTTCCTGATGTTCCAGATGACGTTTGCCATCATCACCCCTGCCCTGATCACCGGTGCCTTTGCTGAACGCATGAAATTTTCTGCGCTGCTGCTGTTCATCACGCTGTGGTCCTTGCTGGTATATGTGCCAGTCGCGCACTGGGTATGGGAACCGGCTGGTTGGCTGGCAGCGCGTGGCGTGCTGGATTTTGCCGGTGGTACCGTGGTGCACATCAATGCCGGGGTATCTGGCCTGGTGGCTGCACTCATCGTCGGACCGCGCCTTGGTTTTGGCAAGGAACCCATGCCGCCACATAATTTATTGCTGACTGCCATCGGTGCATCTTTGCTGTGGGTCGGCTGGTTTGGTTTCAATGCCGGTTCTGCCGGTGCAGCAGATGGCCGCGCCGGGCTGGCCATGCTGGTAACACAGGTAGCAACTGCGATGTCTGCCCTGGCCTGGATGTTCGTGGAATGGCTGCGCCGTGGCAAACCCTCGGTGCTGGGCATAGTTTCTGGCGCAGTCGCTGGCCTGGTGGCGATCACGCCCGCCTCCGGCTTTGTCGATCTGACAGGTGCGTTGGTAATAGGTGCAGTAGCTGGCGTGGCATGCTACTGGGGAGCGACTTCACTCAAATCCATGGGTGGCTATGATGATTCACTCGACGTATTTGGCGTGCATGCCATTGGTGGCATTGTCGGTGCCTTGCTGACAGGTGTCTTCGCATTGAAGAGCATAGGCGGGGCCGATGGCAGCCTGGCGACCCAGGCATTTGGCGTCATCGTCACCGTGATTTATTCGGGCGCTGTGACAGCAACCATTTTATGGCTGGTCAAAATGGCCGTTGGCTTACGCGTCACCAATGAGCAGGAAAGAGAAGGACTTGATCTTGAACTTCACGGGGAGCATATCTTATGAGTACCAGCAGCCTGATACAAAATGCCATGTCGGATAATCTTGCCTTCTCCCTCATGGCAAGACTGCACGTGATTTTGCGGCGACAAAATGGCCGCGTCACTGACATAGAATACATGCGCGTCAATCCTGGCTATTGCCGTGCAATACTGGATCTGGCGCTGGAATTACCGAATCAGGATTTGCATGACATCTGCCAAAAGCTCGATGAGATCTATTTTGGTGAAGATGGTCTGTTTGTCACGCCACCACCATCCGATCCTGTGATCAACCGGCTGGTAGCGAGGAAGCAAGCCAGTAAAACGGGCTTGCTGGTCGGTAGCAGGCTGGACGATGGAGCCATGGCTAATATAGCCACGATGCCCGCACCAGTGCTGGACCACAATGCCATGGTTGACCAGACTTATATAGGCCGTTTGCGCTAGGCTTTTTTGCATGGTCACAAGAAAGCCGTGCATTCTGCGCGGCTGGCGGTCGTGGCCTGCTGTTCTTCAGTTACAATCCTCCAGAAAAAACCTGCAATAAATAATCAGCGATCGGCGATATCAGTTTCTCTGCGCTGGTAGAGCAATTGGGGGAAACGAAGATGCTGCTGAACACAGACCGTGGCGGACGGCTGGCCTGTGCCCGTATGAATGGCTAAGCCAGAGCCAGAAGGTGCTCAGTAGCATACTTAATACCATACTCATTACCATTTTGAAAAATGGTCTTCCGTCACACCTATCAGTTTTTCTATTTGCCGTTTAGGTGCGTCCAGACTGACCCTGACCCAGCCGCTGAAGACGCCTATGGGTTGCAGATAACGACTGCTGGCGATGATGAGATTTTTATTTTCTGCGCGAAAACCCTCGGGATGAAAATGTAAATCCAGCAAACCATCATCGGTATGGATATGCCAGTCAGCCATGGCCTGGCTGGGGTCAAAGTCAAACTGTGCAGCTCCCAGTGAAATGAGTTGCCCATCCAGCCAAAGGGCATTTTCATGACTGGAAAAATATCCCGCCTGCAAATTAAAACCTATATCCAGCGCATGTGCTGATGCCCAGCGCCAGCCAGTTTCGCGGGCCAGAAATCCATTGCTATGATCATAGCTGCCTATGCCATTCTGCAGATTGAAACTGCGGCTACCAACAACTACTTCGCCTGTCAGTCGCATGCCTGCAGATTTGACGGTGGCATGCACAGTGCCGCCCAGCACTTCCCCCACAGCCAGCAAGGAAGGCGCAGCAGGTTTGGTATCCAGCATGGCATTGATATTGAAAGAACCGCATTGCAGCTGCAATTCATATTGCCCGCTTGCGGGCACATGCTGAAAGCGGATGTGCTTGCCAAAAAATCGAAATTCAGAACTGGCCCGTTCTGCCGGATGCGCATTCAGCCTGGCTGTCAGCCCCGGCAAACCATCTTGTGAATAACTGGCAATGAGCTTGCCGGCCAGCCTGTCAAATACATAGGCAAAGGCTGTATTGGTCCAGCCCACATCGACAATGGCGATGCCGCAGAATATTTCATCTGTCGCCAGCGCCACATAATGCCAGTGCTTGTGATGCAAGGCTTGCCATAGCTTGCTGCGTCGGTGTGGCTTGGTCAGTGCCGACCAGTCTATCACTTCAGGCGCACCGGCATATTTGCCAAATCGCACCTGACCATCTGGGTGCAAGACATGCGTTGGAGCAGGCGGCAGAAAATTGGCTGGCATAGTGTCTTCATGATTTTTATATGCCAGCGATTCTGCAGTAAATCAATTAGAGTATCTATTTCAAACTACACTCATATTCTGCATTGCAGGAATACCCATGAGTTTCAACAAGGCATAGCCCCACAACATCAAGCCAGCACCCAGACAGCCATAAGGATCAGCGGCTCCTTGGGAAAACACAAAGGGATAGGTAATGGCAAACAGGCTCATCACCAGGCCAAACCAGAAATGACCGGGGGTATTAAACAATTTCGCTAACGGCAAGAAATGCAGACCAACTACCAGCATGGCAAAGGGGATGACCCAGTCAGCCAACCCCATATTAGTAAGCACATTTCCAACAACCAGGATGATGATCCATTGAGCTGCATTAATGAAATGGAATAAGCGCCCTGCCCTTTGCGCCGCCGGACTATCTTCTTCAGCATGCGCCTTGTATTGCTGATGACGCTGCACTGCCAACCCGGCGAGGGCCAGGGCCAGAACAGCGATGACCAGATAGACCAGCCAGTTACTATGCATGCCACGCTGATTCCATAAAGTCAGCCAGGCAGCGCCGAAGACAGCAAAGAACATCGCACCCTTGGCACGGGCAGCGTGAGAAGAAAATGTGGTAGCGTTAATTTCAGACATGATGGACACTCCTTGTTGAACTGTTGCCAGTATGGCGAAAGAGAGTCAGCAATATCAGAGCAAAGTGTCAAGACTTGCCAATGACAAATGTCATGTCTGTTTTTGGGTTCAAAATACGGAATTAACATAGTTGGTACGACTTGCATGCATAATATCGCTTTTGCAATTGCTTGCAGTATTGTTTGCAATGCGGTCCGCGCAGGCGGTAAAGGGCAGGGGATTTTTAAGTGCACTTACTCATTATTATCATCGTCTTGTTGGCCTTGGCCTATTTTTTGAATCAGGCCATGCAAAAAAACAGGGCCGCACAGGACGGAAAGCCACTGCCAGCCGTTGCCCATGATGCCGCGCAGCAAAGCCATCTCGACCGTACTGCCAGTGCACAGGCAGTTGCTTTTATCTCGGAAGGTAAATTGTTTTACCGCGCAGCCCATGGTGAAACCAGGCAATTGCACAGCCCCTATGTACAAGAGATGCTGGACAAGATGGAAAAACACAGGGAAAGACATGCATGGAAGCAAAACACCAGCTTCGGCGTGTCTGCCTCAGGTGCCTGGCGCCAGTTTGATGGCGAGGGCGCGCAGATCAATGCGACCGCCATGCAATTTGATGAGCAGGGTCGTATCCTGTATTTTTTGCAGGATGCCGGCATGGGTGGCCTGTTTTCTTATGATCTGGAAACTGGCACCGAAAAGCGCATCTTGCATAGGCAAAACCTGGCACTGACAGACATGCATCTGGACCAGAGCAGTGGCAAATTGCTGGCCTCGTCGATGAACAAAACCGGTATCGCCAACCTGGTCATGTGCAATCGTGAAGGTGATGAATACCGGGAGCTGACAGGTGGCGATACCCTGGACACCAGCCCCTGCTGGATACCGGATGCAGAAAAACAGATACTGTATCAATCCACCGGCATCGCCCGCAATCAAAGCGGCGTCACGCTGGCGTATGGCAATGCCAGCATACAGATGCTGGATATAAAAAACGGTGCTGTCACGCCAGTACTGGATGATCCCCAATATGATTTCCTGCACCCACGTGTCTGCCCACAAGGTAATCTGCATTTCATTCGTCGTCCTTATGAAGTGCCCAAATACGACACCAGCAATGCGCTGCTGGATGCCTTGTTTTTTCCTTTTCGTTTATTGCGTGCAGTGTTTCATTACTTGAACTTTTTCTCCATGATGTATAGCCGCAAGCCTTTGACCAGCGCATCCGGCCCAGCTTTGAATGCAGATTTGAAAGAAATCATCCTCAAGGGAAAACGCATAGATGCTGAAAAAGCACTAAAAAAAGAAAGCATGGTCAATGGTGTTCCTTCACTGGTACCCGCCTCCTGGCAGTTGGTGAGCCGCAACCGTCAGGGCCATGAAATTATCCTGGCGACCAATGTGGCTGCTTATGATATGCGCGCTGACGGCAGCATTGTTTACTCAAATGGACGCGGTGTTTTCTTATTGGGCACAGGCAGACAATCAAGCCTGATATTGAAAAGTGAGCTGATTGCAGATGTCATTTCGCAATAAAGTCAAGAAACGCGTTATATGTTGTCATACAACTTTATGCTGGCTTTTTAAGTTAAAATCAGTCTATAGCTATCAATTACTTATCATAACAATACCCGTTTCATGGAAACTCAAGACTACGCCAACCCTCTGCCAGCCAAAAGACGGCATAAAAGCCTGTCCCAGGGACTGGTAGAGAGTATTAGCAATAACATCAAGAACGGTATCCTGAAGCCGGGTGAAAAATTGCCCACTGAGTCTGCCATCATGACTTTATATGATGTCAGCCGTACCGTGGTGCGCGAAGCCATATCGCATTTGCAGGCAGCAGGGCTGGTGCAAACCCGTCATGGCATAGGCACTTTCATCCTTGAACCCAGCCAGGCGGCCAGCACAGGCATGCTGCGCGAAGCCATCGTCACCGTCAGGGATGTGCTGGACATACTGGAACTGAGGATCAGCCTGGAAACCGAAGCCGCCTGGCTGGCCGCTTCACGCCGCACTGAAGAGCAGGCGCTGGCGCTGGGCAAAGCGCTGGAAGATATCCTGGCGAACAAGACGGAAGAGAATGCCTCGATCAATGCCGATGTGCGTTTTCACTTGCTGATCGCCCAGTCCACTGGCAACCGTTACTTTGTTGACATCCTCAGCAACCTGGGTACCACCATCATCCCACGTGCCAGATTGAAGTCTGCCATGCTGACGCTTGAGGGTAGTAATAGTAATAACTCAAGCACCAGTTATCTGGAAAGAGTCAACCGCGAGCATGAGGATATCTACCTCGCCATCCAGCGCAAAGACCCGGAAGCAGCGCGTGCTGCCATGCGCACCCACCTGAGCAATAGCAGGGAAAGATTGCGCCAGGCACAACAGCGTATAGAGGCACCCACAATTTAGTCTCACCTCTTCAGCTTAAATCTCAGCCTGGTTTCAGCTCAAATAGGACTTACGCAAAATTGTCCCAGCCAGGCTATCGCTTTAGGAAACTTCCCTTGTAAGGGAGGTTCGTTACGTTGGCAGACAACATGCTGTCTGAAACCCCAACTACACCTATCGCTTTAGGAAACTTCCCTTGTAAGGAAAGTCCGTTACGTCGGCAGGCAACATGTTGCCTGAAACACCGACTACACCGACAGCGACGAAGACAGTACTTTAGTACGCGGCTCCCAGGAGAGGAGCTGCAACGTAGTTGGCGGCGGTTTTGCGTAAGTCCTACCAAATTCAAATTTTTTAAAAGTGTGCTTGTCTTCTCTTATTTTAAGTTGTACGATGACGTATGACTTAAAGAAACAACGACGCAAAAACAAATACTTAGCACTTACTTTTTTAAAACACGATCAAACCTGGTCATGACGCACCCCAGGTTTCCATTTCCGGAGCTACCATGCATCCTCAAGAACTGAAACAAATCCTGTCCTCTGGCCTGCTGTCTTTTCCTCTGACTGACTTTGACGCAGCTTGCCGTGGCAAAGTGCCTATCCTGGCTGGTGCCGGTGGCCCTACACGGCAGGCTATTGCCTATGCACAGGAAGCAGAACGCCTGGGCGCACACGGCATACTGTTGTTGCCACATTACCTGACTGAAGCCAGCCAGGACGGCCTGATCCGCCACGTAGAAGAAGTTTGTGCCTCTGTTAAATTTGGCGTGGTTGTGTATAACCGTGGCAATTGCCGCCTGACTGCCGACTCCCTGGAAAAACTAGCCGCACGCTGCCCTAACCTGATCGGTTTCAAAGATGGCATAGGCGATATCGAATTGATGGTATCGATATGGCGTCGTATGGGCGACCGCTTTAGTTACCTTGGTGGCCTTCCTACCGCTGAAGTCTATGCGGCAGCTTATAAGGCTCTGGGAACGCCAGTATATTCCTCCGCCGTATTCAACTTCATGCCCAAACTGGCAATGGATTTTTATCATGCCATTGCAGCAGATGACCATGCCACATCGAATCGCCTGCTAGACCAGTTCTTCCTGCCTTACCTGGAAATTCGCAACCGTAAAGCCGGTTATGCAGTGAGTATCGTCAAAGCAGGCGCGCGTCTGGTTGGCCATAGCGCAGGCCCGGTCCGGGCACCGCTGACAGACCTGACGGAGGAAGAAGATGCCATGTTGCACAAATTGATTTTGGCGCAAGGTCCACAATAAATTCAGAAGCAAAGGGAGTACAGAATGCAAATCACCGGGCAAATGCTGATCGGTAAAAAAGCGGTTTTTGGTTTGGCAGGCAATGTCAAAGCCATAGACCCATCCACCAATCAGGAAATCGAGCCTGTTTTTGGTTTCGCCACGAAAGATGAAGTTGAGCAGGCTTGCCAACTGGCTGAACAGGCGTTTGACAGCTACCGCACGACCAGTCTGGAACAAAGAGCGCGTTTCCTGGAGGCGATAGCCACAGGTATCATGGATCTGGGTCCTGCGCTGATTGAGCGTGCTGCGCAGGAAACCGGCTTGCCCATCGCCCGCCTGGAAGGTGAACGTGGCCGTACCGTCAATCAATTGCGCCTGTTTGCCAAGGTAGTACGTGATGGACACTGGCTGGATGCGACCATAGATAGCGCCCTGCCAGAACGCGCACCACCACGCCCGGATTTGCGTCTGCAAAAAATCGCCCTGGGCCCGGTTGCCGTATTTGGTGCAAGTAATTTCCCGCTGGCGTTTTCTGTAGCTGGTGGTGACACGGCATCTGCCCTGGCTGCTGGTTGCCCGGTCATCGTCAAGGCACACAATGCCCATCTGGGCACAGCAGAGCTGGTAGGCCGTGTCATACAAAGAGCGGTGGCAGATTGCGCATTGCATGAGGGTGTATTCTCCATGCTGGTGGGTGCTGGCAGCCAGGTTGGCCAGCAACTGGTTGATCATCCTTCCATCAAGGCAGTGGGCTTTACGGGTTCACGTTCAGGTGGCCTGGCACTGGTGAAAACCGCCGGTCTGCGAAAAGAACCTATCCCGGTCTACGCAGAGATGAGCAGTATCAATCCGGTATTTTTGCTGGATCATGCACTGGCAGCGCAAACCACAACACTGGCGAAAAACTTTGTCGATTCACTGGCATTGGGTGCTGGCCAGTTTTGCACCAACCCAGGCCTGGTGATCGCCATAGAAAGTGCAACAGCACGTCAGTTCTTGCAAGATGCCGCCAGGGCACTGGAAGATAAACATGCCGCGACCATGCTGACACCCGGCATACATCAGGCTTATGTCAAAGGCACCACGCATCTTGCTGACATCGCGCAATTGCAACTGGTCGCCAAAGGCCAGCAGGCAGAATCCCCATGTGCAGCACAAGCGATGCTGTCTGTCTGTTCAGGTGCTACTTTCCTGAACACGCCAGCCTTGCAGGAAGAAATTTTTGGTCCCTCTTCCATCGCCATTTTGTGCAAAGACTTTGATGAAGTAATCGCCATCGCATCATCACTGGAAGGGCAATTGACAGCAACCGTGCATGCCGTGGCCGACGATCATGCGCAAGCAAGAAAACTGTTGCCAGTGCTGGAAAGAAAAGCCGGACGCATCTTGTTCAATGGCTTTCCTACCGGCGTAGAAGTGGCACATGCCATGGTACATGGTGGCCCGTTCCCGGCAACTTCAGATAGCCGCAGTACTTCGGTTGGTGCTGCAGCGATCGAGCGTTTCTTGCGCCCGGTTTGTTATCAGGGCTTCCCGGCAGATTTATTGCCGACGGCACTGCAGGATAGTAATCCCCTGCAACTTGCACGTATCATGGATGGAAAATTGACTCTTGCTTAAGAAGAGTTGAGGCGTTGAAGTTTTGGAATGGCCCGGGCATGCCCGGGCTGTTCTGCAAGATGATGTCGAAAAAAGCTAATGCAAAAAGCACACGAAGAAGTGCAAGCATGCTGATAAAAATCATAATCAGGAGACGCTCGTATGGGCCAGCAAACTATAGGAAAATACCGGTGGACTATTTGTGCCCTGCTATTTTTTGCCACTACCGTTAATTACCTGGATCGCCAGGTACTCAGTTTATTAGCACCGGATTTATCCAAGGAATTTGGCTGGACCAATACTGACTACGCCAATATTACGGCTGTGTTCCAGTTTGTATATGCCATTTCCATGTTGCTGGCTGGTCGCTTCATCGACAAGATAGGCACCAAGAAAGCCTATCTGATCGCCATTGCAGTCTGGTCTGTAGGTGCGATCATGCATGCCTATTCCATTATGCTAGGCGAAGGCATGGTCAGTGCATTGACTTCCCTGGGCATCGCTGCAATTCCTGTATCTGTTGCAGGCTTCATGATTTCACGTGCAGTGCTGGCGATAGGTGAAGCGGGTAACTTCCCGGCAGCGATCAAAGCTACCGCAGAATATTTCCCCAAGCATGAACGTTCTTTCGCCACCGGCATCTTTAATTCTGGTGCCAACATCGGTGCGATTCTGGCACCGTTGACTGTGCCTTTGATTGCTGCCCAATGGGGTTGGCAGGCTGCATTCATCATCATTGGTGCGATTGGTTTTGTCTGGATGATATTCTGGAACATGTTCTATGACAAACCTGAACAGCAAAAATACCTGTCAGCAGCAGAACTCGCTTACATCAACAACGGTGATGCACCAATACAAGAAACAATAGCCAGCCCTGATGATGCGGGTAAAAAAGTATCCTGGTTAAAACTGCTGTCGTATAAACAGACATGGGCTTTTGTCATCGGTAAATTCATGACGGATGGTGTCTGGTGGTTCTTCCTGTTCTGGCTGCCCAAGTATCTGGAAGCGCAGTACAAAATGCAGAAAACCGAAATCGTGGTACCACTGGCTGTCTTATATAGCATGACCATGATAGGCAGTATAGGCGGCGGCTGGTTCCCCAGTTATTTCATGCGTCGTGGCGACAGTGCCTACAACGGCCGCATGAAGGCCATGCTGGTGATTGCCCTGTTCCCTCTGGTGGTCTTGCTGGCACAGCCATTTGGTTACCTCGGCTTCTGGGTGCCGGTATTGCTGATCGGTATAGGCACTTCTGCCCATCAGGCCTGGTCTGCGAATATCTTCACTACCGTGTCTGATATGTTCCCCAAAAAATCGGTGGCATCCATCGTCGGCATAGGTGGTATGGCAGGTGGCCTGGGCGGAGTACTGGTCTCCAAGACGGGGGGCTGGCTGTTTGATTATTATGGCCAACTGGGTCATATACAGACAGGCTACACCATCATGTTTACTTTCTGTGCAGTGGCTTATTTGCTGGCGTGGGGCATGATGAAGACGCTGGTGCCTACCCATAAAGAAATTACTGACCTGTAACTTAGGCAAAACCGCCCCAGCTGCGTTGTAGCTCCCGGTGTTAGCAAAATTCGGTACTAAAGTACTGGCTTCGTCGCTACGGTGTTTTGGGGTTTCAGACAACATGTTGTCTGCCAACGAAACGAACATCTCTTGCAAGAGATGTTTCCTAAAGCGATGGCCTTGTTGGGACAATTTTGCCTAAGTCACAAAATTAATTGAATTTTTGTTGCTATCCAGATGACTCAATTTTCTCACATAGAATCGATACCAGCAGTCAACTGCATCGTAGGGGAAAGCCCTTTATGGCATGCGGAGCAGGCGGCCTGGTATTGGGTCGACATACCGGCAAAAACCATCTGGAAACTGAACGCCAGTAATGGTCAGCTGACTTCCTGGCTGACCACAGAAATGGTCGCCTGTATCGCCCTGAAACAAGATGATGATTTTATTGCTGGCATGGAGAGCGGCATTTTCAACCTGCATCTGGGTGACGGTCCGCGTGCCTTGCAAACCCGTCTCGCAGTACCTGCAGAACTGGCAGAGTCGGGAACCGGGATGCGCTTCAATGACGGTCGCTGTGACCGTCAGGGGCGCTTCTGGAGTGGCACCATGTTCATGGACATGGCAGCAGCAAAGCCGGTAGGCAATCTGTATCGTTATTCACAAGCACAAGGTTTGTCTGGTCCTGTCGTCCGTAATCTGTTGACCCAGAATGGTCTGGCCTGGTCACCTGATGGCAAGACCATGTATTTGTCCGACTCTCATCCTGCCAGCCAGACCATCTGGGCATTTGATTACGATGTAGAAGAAGGCATGCCACACAACAAACGTGTCTTTGCCGACATGAAGCCCATGGCGGGTCGTCCTGACGGCGCAGCCATGGATGTTGATGGCTGTTACTGGATATGCGGTAATGATGGCGCCTGTGTGCTGCGTTTCACACCTGCTGGCAAGCTCGACAGGACGATATCCCTGCCTATGAGCAAACCCGCCATGTGTACTTTTGGTGGGCCGGATATGAGTACTCTGCTGGTGAGCTCTATCGGTGCTGGCAAGGCAGAACATGATCAGTGGGCAGGCAGCCTGGTGCTGGTGAGACCAGGGGTGGCGGGAGTCGCAGAAACAAGATTTGCCATTTGAATTTGCATCAATCCATTCAATCTATTAATACCTGAAATACCTGAAAGCGCAGCGGTACTTGAGCGCATAAGAGAAACCTTTCTCTTATGCGCATTTTTTTCCGTTTTATGCCGAGAGCAAGCTATTGTGCAGCTTGTCACCTATCTGCACATTTTTCAATTCCAGACCCTGCACGTTATACAGATACAATGGATTGGCTGCATTCACCGGTGTTCCAAACTGACAGTCACTGATGGTCACATTGGTGACCGGGAAGATCATGGGGTTCTTGTCGTCGCCGTTATAATCCGACGCTACCGGGCCAAGAATAACGATGGCCTGGAAACAAGAGAACTTGCCATTTTTTGTCGTGACATTACCCACTTTGACATTCGAGATATGCACATTCGTCACCACCGGCGGCCTGGTCCTGACATTGTCACTGACTGGCGCATAATCACAATCAAAGGTAATCACGGCACCGGCAGCGGTGGCCACTGTTTTTGACTGTATCGGTGAGCCAGGCAGGGAAGTATAAAACGAGGGGCTGGTCTGTACACCATTTGGTATCGTGATATTACGTACAAAGAAATTTTTCAGGTAACCGCCGCGGTTCATATTCGTCTTCAGGCGTATTGCGGTATTCAGGGGATTAGTAGCCCAGTTAATATTTTCGAACAAGAGATTTTGTGCGTAGACATTCTGTATGCCGCCCGCCATTTCACTACCAAGTGTCACCGCGCCATGGCCACTTTGCATGGTGCAATTCTGGATGACGATATTTTGTGAAGGACCAAACTGGGTATCCAGATTCTTGCCCGCCTTGATGGCGATGCAATCATCGCCAGAATCGAAAGTACAGGATTCAACCAGCACATGATCACAGGCTTCAGGATCAAAACCATCACTATTGGGGCCATGGCTTTTCGCCATGACATTGCGGATAACGACATTGCGGCAGTGCACGGGATGGTGCTGCCAGAACGGCGTATGATTCACCTGATAACCCTGCATCAAGACATTTGTGCAGCCGATGAACTGTATCATCGGTGGACGCAAATTATGCCCCATGCCAAAGATGCGTTTACCCACAGGTACGCCAGCTTCAGACAAGGATGGCAGGTAATTAGAATCGGCGCGCCATTTGTCATTATCGCCCTGTATGCGCAGTCTTTGTTTTTCTTCCAGTTGCGGTGCGATTTTTTCCAGACTAACGGCATTCAAATCATTCGCGGTATTTTCTGAGCGCTTGCCATGCTTGTAATTGGGCGTAGTATTTTGCCCGACTGAATTGATAGTTTTTTGCTTGCCCTTCCAGGTCCACCAGCAATCACCATTATCATCAAAGGGAACGCCACCCTGGCCATCAAGTATGCTGCTCCAGTCGTCGCCAGTCAGGGCTATATTGTCCTGGCCATAGGCATACACCATGGGTGAAAAATTCAGGCAATCATTACTCTGCCAGCGGGAAATCACCAGCTTGCCATTAGGCCCGCAATCAAAGCTGCCATATTTGGCATAATCTTCAGGATTATTGCTGAAATAAATATGCGCCCCTTTTTGCAAATGGACATTCACATTCGACAATAAAACAATGGGGCCAGCGCAATACCAGTTCCCGGCTGGAACCAGTACACGGCCACCACCGGTTTCATGGCAAGTCTTGATGGCCTTGGTAATGGCAGGATAAATATCCCTGGAATTTGCCACCGGCGTGGGCAAGTTATCCTGCTCTTCAAAAGATATCCAGGATTTGACTTTTTTCAGTTCACAAGGGACAGCACCAAAATCGCTGATGCGATAATCAGCACTGCGAAATTTCAAAGGTTTGGAGAGACGGTCAACGATGTCCTGGGCTTTTTGCCACGGGTCTTCTATCATCGTCGCAGCAAGCGCCTGGCCTATGGGTAATGCGCTGCCAGCCGTGGCAGACAATCCAGTAAACGATATTTTTTTCATAAAGCTGCGGCGCGCCGTCTGGCCCGCGAATGTATTTTTTTCTTGTTTCATTTCGTCTCTCTTATGTTGTTGCCAGCTACAGGCTCACTCTTCAGTATTATTAAATTCAGCCAGGAAGATACGGACAGGTGAAAAAGGTCCGTCATATCCCATCTGTTTTATCGGATCGATTTTTGCAGCCAGTAAATTTTCCCAGTAATCATTACTGGAAAATTGCGCAGGGCGATAGGGCAAGGTGCCCTTCTTGTTCCAGTCTGACCAAGGTTGCTTTTTATTGATATGCGCGCCGATGACAGAATTCATGACGACCATCTTCCCCACCGTTTCCAGTGTCTGTCTCCTGATAGTCCCTGTTGGAGAATTGAATACATCCACCTCACCTATCTGGCAGTCATATCCTGGAACAGGCACGGGCGCATACGGCGTGCAGCGCTCGTTAGAGAACCACTGGCGGGCAAGGCTGAATTTTCCCGCCAGGGCATTACTGCTGCCATCGTGTGTGAAGCGGCAATGATCAAACACAAAACCATAACGTGTCTTCACATTGGTACTCGGTGCGCCTACATAAGCCGAGTTGCGGTCACCCAAGGTCTTGATTTCGGTCTCTAGAAAAAAGGCTGTGGCATCACCAAAAATAAAATCCACATCTCCTTCTATGTAGGAGCGCTGAAAAAAATTCCTGGCAGTCTGGCCGTCCTTGCCTGACTTCATATACAGAGTATCTTGGAACCCCAGCATGCGCACGCCATCGAAATGCGTCTTGTCTGCACCGTCAAGCATGACCGCAAGCGCCTGGTGATGGACCATCTGGCTGCGCGCATAGATACCGTTTTCATCCGGACAATTACCTGGCTGGCAATCTGCCCTGGCATTACCCTTGTCCTTGTTGTAGGCATTTTCTATAGTCAGGTTTTTTGCCTGGAAACCGGGGCTCCTGACCCACAATACAGCCGTGCCAAAAGTACCCAGTGCTGGCCTGTCTTTGAGACTGTTGTACATGGTTGCGATGCCGCTATGTACGCCAACAAACTGTGCAGAAAATTGCATGGTATAAGTGCTACCAGTCGTTGCTGCATCGAGATTCGCACTGATGCGGGTAGTAGCGGCGTCACTACCATACAGGGTGATGGGGATAGTGCTATCAGGCACATACACCAGTTCACGGTAAGTACCAGGTTTGATGAAGACGTGAATACGCTGCTTGTTCCCCTTGCCTTTGTCTATATCGGTGACCGCCTGATTGACTGCAGCCTGCACTTGTCTGAATAACCTGACGCCATCGGGCGTAGCATTGGCATCAACGATATAGTCAGGTACCAATTGCGGGTCGGCTGCAATAGGGGCGGACAATGGATCCCAGGGCGCGACCTGCTCCTTGCCCGGCATGCCTGCATATTTCAGTACTTCGGCATAAGCAAAGTCTTTGGCGGTCTGCGCATCGAGTTGTGGACGTTTGCGACTAAGATTCAATTCAGGATACGCAGCAAATTCCTGCTCACATTGCCGGGGATTGGCCGCCACAACATTGAAGATAATTTTTTCACTTCCAGCCAATTGTACATGTTCAAACTGGCTGTTACTTTTATCTGCCAGGCTGACATCTTTCATGTTGAGTTCTATGGGATGTGCGGCATCATAGCCTTGCAGAATGATCTTGCCTGGCGTTAGTGACTGCACATGTTCAAGAGTGATATTGCGGTATTGCGGTATCAGCTTACCGGTGGCAGATTTTCCATAATGGGTATCAAAATCGATAGGCGCTTTGACATTGCGTATGCATACATTGCGATAGCTGATATTTTGCACCAGGCCGCCGCGTGAAACATCGCTCTTGATGCGCAAGCCTGAAGTCGTGCCATCCATGCTCAGATTTTCAACCAGCACATTGCTGACGCCACCGTTGGTTTCACTGCCTATGGACATGCCGTGACCAGAATAGAAATGGCTATTGCGTATGGAGATGTTTTCGGTAGGGCCATTATTGCCAGCCTTGATGGCAACATTGTCGTCACCGGTACGGATGTAACTATTGGCGATGGTGATATTGCGTGAAGAAATCGGATCTATGCCATCAGTATTTCGTGCGTTAGCAGGTGTATCGATGCGCACGCCCCAGGCAGTGAAGCCATCTACCTGATTTAAAGTGACATGGAAATTCGGCGAATTTCGTAAAGTAATATTATGCAGAATGAAGTCATTTGATTGCGTGACTTCTATCAGTCTTGGAACATTCTGGCGATTGTTTTCTTTCTGGGCGCGTCGGGCAATCTGCCACCATGTTTCTTCTTTGCCCGCAATACGCTCGCCACCCTGACCATCAATGACACCCTCGCCATAGATACCGCTGCCTTTGGCACGCTCAACTGTGATGAAGGGCTTACAGCCTCTGCCCTTGTCATCATTCGTGCCACATGTACCTGCACCACGGTCGTAGTCCAGCGGCTGGGTGGATGCATACAGAGTCACGCCGGCATCTATCAATAGCGAGACGCCACTCCGCAATTGCAATGCACCGGACAAAAACGCATCCTTGCCATTACGGCTGCGCAGGCGCACCGCCTGTCCGGGGTGGCAGGCATCAATCGCCGCCTGCAAGGTCTGGGTATCAGGCGCCCGGCCTGCCGTTGCAACTTGCTTGCCACTATCCAGTTGTGCCGCCAGTACACTACAGATTGCAGGTATCTGCGGTTCTTTTACTTGGCGGCTGTCTTGCGCATATATGGTGCTGGCAAACATGAAACCTGATATCGCAACGGCCAGGCGAATTGCCGGCATATCCTTTTGCTTACTCATTATCTGCTCTCTGCATTGAGATGTGTTTGCAAGGAGGGAACGACCATCAGCAATTCTTTCAATACCATGGCAGAGAAATGCGTCGCGCCTTTACTACCCAGATGAGTACGGTCAAAGGCTGATTTTGCAGCGCCTGCTCTTTCAGTCTTGGCTAGATCAGTTGTTGCGGCGGTACCAGGTGTGCTTGGTGTGCTTACTGCCTGAACTGCAGGCGGTGGTGCCATTGCCAGAGTGTCGGCTTCCGCCTGTCCCATGGCTTGTACGGAGTTGTAACTGATGGCATTCAAATCTATCATGGGCACATGTTTGTTCGCTGCCACTTTTATGCTGGCTTCTGCCCATGGCCGCAAATCATCTTGTAACTGTGTTCCTTTGAAGCTGCGTCTGGTCAGCGGCGTCACCAGCACGGCTTGCGCTCCAGCTGTCTGCAGGTCATCAACATAGCCTGCCATATTGACGGGGAATTCTGTCGCCAGATCGGTGGAGCGCCCTGGCTTGCCGGGCTGGTCATTGTGCCCGAACTGTATCAGCACCAGGGTCTGGCTGAATTGCGCATTATTCGCCATTAATTTTTGTACTACTTCCCATGAGCCTTCGGCGCGGTAGCTGCCAGAACTGCGCCCGCCTTTTGCCAGGTTCAGGCATGTCACATCAGGCTTGAAGCGCTGGCACAATGCATCACCATAACCACTTTTCGGTGCCATGGTAGAGTCACCCACGAGTATGATACGGGTCGGTTTTGTGGCAAGAGCTGGAGCCTGGGATTCGGCCTGTCTTGGTTGGCTGCAGGCGCACAACACTAATGCGCTGATCGCAGTCATGGCGATAGTGCGGAGTATAGGTTTCATGGAATTTTCGGTATCTTTGCTATCAAAAAAAACAGGGTCTGCAAGCAAACCCTGTGATTCTGTGGAACGACTATGTCAACAATTTCGTTTTTCCAGCAATGTAAATATGAGTAACAGGGTATGCAGTCCGGCTAGTTTGAACCAAACTGAAAATCACCATTTTTACATTTGCTTTTTCCATTATTGCTCCCCCCCAAGCGTACCTGGGGTTTGCCGCTTAGAAGTTATATGTCATACGTGCATTGAAGGCGCGACCGATAGGGCTGGCTGCACTGCTCAGGTAACCGTAGGTATAACCGCTATGATTGGTGATAGGTGGTTTGGCATCCAGCAAGTTGGTAATACCGGCTGACAAAGTCAGGTTTTTGAAGCCACGATAACTTGCTGTCAAATTCCAGACCTGGTACGGCTCGATGTCCCTGAAGTATTCTGCCGCAATCAGATTCTGGTCATGGTAGCCAGTGTTATAGTTTTGCGTCAGTTGGGAACTCCAGTTACCAGAATTCCAGGCCATGGTCAGTGTATGTTTCCAGCGGAAAGTAATGATAGGCAAGCTGCTGGTCGTACCATTGCTGGCCACACCAAAACGGCCCACGTTGGAAACGTATGCACTGTCTTTTTCCAGTTGGTTGTCGAATTGTGTCAGGTAAGTACCATTCAACTCAAACTTGAAATTACCCAGGGATGTTTTAGGAATGGAATAGGCCAGGGCAACGTCGATACCAGAAGCTTTTTGGCCACCCAGATTCATCGTGATGTTTTTAATGTAAGCCAGGGAACCATCGGCATTACGTACAAACAGGTCAGCATACTTGGTCGGGTTCAGGAAGTAGACTTGTTCTGGCAAGTTAGCCAGCATGTCTTTCATTTCTATATGCCAGTAATCAGCAGAAACCGTCAGGTTTTGTACTGGCTCAGCAGCGATGCCCAGAGTAAAGCCCTTGGATGTTTCTGGCTTCAGATCAGGGTTGCTACCGGTTTGACGTGGCAGAGCCACATTACACACTGCCGACGCCACCAGTCCAGGCAAGGCCTTACCGGTACCAGCTACACCAGGCGTGCCGCCTGGGCATTGCACTGGATCATCCCATTTCGCAGCAGTCGTGGTGTTCGCACCTGCTACGCGATAGCCATAACGGTCAAACAGTGTCGGTGCACGGAAACCGGTATTGGCAGAACCACGGAACATCAGGGACTTCATAGGCTGGTAGCGGAAGCTGGCCTTGGGATTGATGGTGTTACCAAAGTCACTGAAATGATCGTCACGTACGGCCAGGTTGAAATTTAATTCCTTGGTGACAGGAATTTCCATTTCGGCATAAAGCGCAGCAACATTGCGTGCGCCCTGACCATGAGAAGGACCAGAAGCTGCATAGGTAACCAGAGACGTAATATCGGTCTTGGTATCTTCTGTTGTATCTCTATGCATATCTGCGCCCACCGCCAGCGTCAATGGCCCGCCAGCGAGTGTAGTCAACTCAGTAGAAGCAGTCAGGTCTATGCCTGTGAAGGTACTGATGGAATGGCGATTCAATGCGCCGTCAACCGAGATACTTGCCAGGTAGGCTTTACCGGCAGCATCTTGCAAGCCGAAAGGATTCAGTGTGCCGTTGGCAAGACCAGTCAACAGACCAGGACCATTCACGTAGCCAGATTCGTAATAGTTATCACGCTGGCTGTGTCCGTAGACAAAGCCGGCCTTGTAATCCCAGTTACCAAAACGACCTTCATCATTCACGCTGACGCGCTGATTGACTTGTACGTCCTTGGTGGTGGCTTCGGCCAAGTCTGCCGCACTCCAGGTGACTGTCAGCGGCTCGCCTTTCAAGCCAGCGACTGCAGGTACGCCGCCAGTGCCACCTGGATACCATTTACTGGTAGATGGCAACAAGGCAGCAATACCGTTTGCGGTCAGGCTGGTGGTCGGGTTTTTTGTACCGAGGATGTGTTCCTGACCTCGCATGTAATCGATAGTCAGGATATGGTCGTCACTGAATTTCTTCGTGCCCTTGGCATAGAAGGTGACCTGTTCGTTACCATACAATGCTGTGCCATAGTTAGCCGCGTTCAGGATACAAGTGTTTTTTGCACCTTGTATGCTGTATGGCCCTTGGCAACCAGTTGCATAGTAAGGATTGGCAGCAGTTTTATTGGTCGCTGTCGTGAAGTTGGCAGGCATGGCAAAACCGCCGCTACCCAGTGCAGGCGCACGGCCTATGCTGGTCAGCATTTCTGTTGTACTCAGTTCAGAGCGGTCAGAAGCCAGCAAACGGGTACGTCTATGCGCATCTACCGTACCGTACAAATTCCAGCCATCTTTTTGCAAGTCGCCAACACCAACAGTGGCACTGACGCGCTGTTCATCACCACCACCAGATTTTTGTGGTTTGACATATTGTGCAGATACGGAATTGCCAACGACAGTGCGCTTGGTGATAAAGTTGACCACGCCACCGATAGCATCAGACCCATAAATTGAAGATGCGCCATCACGCAGGATCTCTACCCTGGCGATCGCGCTCATTGGAATTACGTCCAGATTGGCATAGCCATCTGCAATCGCTTCATTGGCGAGGCGGCGGCCATTCAGTAATACCAGAGTGCGGTTGACACCCAGACCCCGCAGATTGATATTGGTACCGGAACCGGCATTCGATGGTGCCAGTGAACTGGACTCAGGCAAGGACATCATCAAATCAGCCAGGGTGGTCATGCCACGTTTTTCCAGCTCTTCACCAGTCACCATGGTGACTGGCAATGACGCTTCTGATGCCAGGCGTTTGATGGACGAACCAGTTACTTCCACTCTTTGTATTTCTTGTGCCTGTGCCTGATTAACTACCACCAATACTGCCAATGCGATAGATGACAATACAAACATAGGTCTTTGGAATTTCTTATCGTGTTTCATTTTGCGGTCTCCTCCAGTTTTCATAGAATTCTCGCGTCCATGCCTCGTTGGACATGGAGCACTAGTTGGAGCACCTCGCGTACTCTGTGCCACTGCGACGAAGATGGGCGCAAAAAGCCCCACCGGGGTCGCAGCCGGTCAAAAAATATAGAACCCGATTACTGCAGATACAGTCGCAAATGTTTTCTTTGCTCTCTGACTGATCTGTTTATTTGCTTATGAGCTGCTTTTGCGCTGCATGTATGTTCAGCCGCGTGAGAAGGTCCTGGTTACCCGTTCAAGATGCGCCCGCATCGCCTTGCGTGCTGCTGCCGGATCATGAGAGGCAATCGCCTCCAAAATATTTCTATGATCAGTCAATGTTTCTTGCCGCAAGTCTTCTGTCTGGAAATGCTCCTTCAATTTGTGCCACAAACGGCCCCGCTGATCCCACAGATATTCAACCGTACCCACCAGTGCGCTATTACCTGTCGCCCTGGCGATGGCAAGATGAAAATTCCTGTCAGCATTTTCATTACTGGAGTAATTGGCATGATGCTTTTCCATCTCCAGTACTGCCTTCAAAATTTCATCAATCGCTGAATCAGTTGCTACTCTCGCTGCAATTGCCGCTACTTCTGCCTCTATCAGACGCCGGGCTGAAAGTACCTCAAATGGCCCAGGCCCGGCTTCCGGCACATTGGCTTGCGCTTCTGGCAGTTCACTGACATACACACCCGAACCGCCACGTACCTCAATCACACCACCCAGTTCCAGCGCAATCAATGCTTCACGTAAAGATGCACGGCTGACACTGAGCTTGGTCGCCAGATCGCGCTCGGACGGCAAGCGTTCACCAGCAGCAATATTCTCTTCAGCGATCAGGGTTTGAATCCTGTCTGCTACCACACGGTATAACCTGGGCTCATGTGGCAGCTGTTCGTTCTGTGAACTATTTTTTTTCATCATGGTGTTTGCTACTCATAGAAAAGCTTAATAAAAGCAATTCGGTCAGGCCATTCTAATGTGGTCAGACCAAATTTGCAATGTGGACTAGCCAGATTTTTTATTTGGTGGCATACTCGCCACAAATGATACGAGAGGGATTATAGCGGACTCTGCATTTCCTCCAGTAAAAAAAGAAAAATCTGACGGTATATAAAAACGGATTTTCATAGGGAAAACTGGTTTCTTGGTAGTAATGATGCAAATTACCAACGCAGCAATAATTCTCTTTATAAAAGTTCAAGCCAGTTCCTTTCTGGTATGACCACTTTCATGAAAATCAGATTTTTCAACAAGAATAATTGTGCACAGCGCAGTTCTTTGTGCATTGATAGCCACAAATGGCAAAGAAGGGGAAAAGAAAATGACGATATCCAGCACCAGCCTGCCTGTCAGTTCGCCACTGTATATACGCATGCATGGTAATGACAACGTTGCCATTGTTGCCAACGATGGCGGCTTACCGGCAGCAACGGTTTTTCCCTGTGGCTTGAAATTGCTGGAACACGTACCTCAGGGACACAAACTGGCTTTGCAAGACATAGGAGAAGGCGCAGCAATTACCCGTTATAACGTCACCATAGGCTATGCGGTGCGCAGCATACCCCAGGGCAGTTGGGTAGAAGAATCCTTGATACGCATGCCTGCCGCCAGGGAATTGGTGGATCTGCCTATCGCTACCGTATCTGCCCCCAAAACCGAGCCGCTGGAAGGTTATACCTTCATGGGCTATAAGAATGCAGATGGCAGTGTAGGTACGCGCAATATCCTGGCTATTACGACGACTGTGCAATGCGTATCCGGTGTAGTTGAGCATGCGGTGAAACGTATCAAGGAAGAACTTTTACCCAAATACCCACATGTCGATGACGTTGTCGGCCTGGAACATACCTATGGCTGTGGCGTTGCCATTGACGCACCGAATGCCAATATCCCCATACGCACGCTGCGCAATATCAGCCTGAACCCGAATTTTGGCGGGCAAGCCATGGTGGTCAGCCTGGGCTGTGAAAAACTGCAACCAACACGCTTATTCCCCAAGGGTAGTATCCCCATTAAAAAAGGTGATGAAGGCAGCGGCGAACCTGCTCTGGTGTGCCTGCAAGATCAGGTACACGTGGGCTTCAATTCCATGATCGCCTCCATCATGAACACGGCAGAAAAGCAATTGGCAGAACTGGACAAGCGCCGCCGTGAGCCCTGCCCCGCATCAGAGTTGGTAGTGGGTGTACAGTGTGGCGGCAGTGATGCATTCTCAGGCGTAACAGCCAACCCGGCGGTCGGCTATGCAACAGATCTGTTGGTGCGTGCCGGTGCGACCGTGATGTTTTCTGAAGTAACAGAAGTACGTGACGGCATAGACCAACTGACTTCACGCGCCGCCAACCCGGAAGTGGCAGCCGCCATGATCAGGGAAATGGCCTGGTATGACGAATATCTCAAGCGTGGTGGCGTCGACCGCAGCGCAAATACCACGCCGGGCAATAAAAAAGGCGGTCTGTCGAATATCGTTGAAAAAGCCATGGGCTCCATCGTCAAGTCAGGTAGTTCCACCATTTCTGGCGTGTTGTCCCCTGGTGACAAGCTCACAAAAAAGGGGCTGATCTACGCCGCCACACCAGCCAGCGATTTTGTTTGCGGCACTTTACAACTGGCAGCAGGCATGAACTTGCATGTATTCACCACTGGACGCGGTACACCCTATGGCCTGGCCGCAGTTCCCGTTATTAAAGTCGCTACCAGAAATGATCTGGCCAGGCGCTGGAATGATCTGATGGATATCAATGCCGGCAAAATCGCCAGTGGCGAAGCCACCATAGCCGATGTGGGCTGGGAGTTATTCCAGATGTTGCTGGATGTCGCCAGCGGCAAGGAGACCTGGGCCGAGCATTGGAAATTGCATAATGCCCTGGTCTTGTTCAACCCGGCACCGATTACCTGATAAATAATCTCAGCAGAAATACGCATCAAGAATTCAATAGAAGAGAAAGAATCCCATGAATACCAATATCACTGAAAAACCTTTTAACCGCATTTTGCTGACCGGTGCTGCCGGTGGCCTGGGCAAGATTTTGCGTGAGCGCATCAAGGCATGGGCCAACATCGTCCGCCTTAGCGACATTGCCGATCTTGGTCCTGCAGGCGAAGGCGAAGAAGTCGTGCAATGTGATCTGGCCGACAAAGCTGCCGTGCTGGCATTAATGGAAGGTGTGGACGTGGTGCTGCATTTTGGTGGTATTTCGACTGAAGCCAATTTCGAAGCCATCATGCATGCGAATATTCAGGGCACTTACAATATCTATGAAGCCGTGCACAAGCACAAAGTCAAACGTGTGGTGTTTGCCAGCTCTAACCATGCCGTCGGTTTTTACCGCACCACGGATTATATCGATGCTGACATGCCTACCCGCCCTGACGGCATGTATGGCATCAGCAAATGCTTTGGTGAATCGCTGTCCCGTTTTTACTATGACAGGTTTGGTATAGAAACCGTCTGCATACGCATAGGTTCATCCTTCCCCGTGCCAACGACACGCCGTATGCTGGTGACTTATTTCAGCTATGACGATCTGGTAGAAATGCTGCGCTGCTCCATCTTTGCCCCACGTGTGGGTCACACCATCGCCTTTGGAGTTTCTGAAAATCCGGGTAAGTGGTGGGACAATAAAAAGGCGGCTCACCTGGGTTACAAAGCAAAAGACAGTTCCACTGTGTTTTCCCATCTGTATCCAGACAGTAGTGAGTATCCGGCGAAAGACGATATCACTACCATCTATCAGGGTGGTGGCTTCTTGCTGACGACGCCGCAATACAAAGATTAAACCAGGAAATAAGAGGCTGTTGCAAAATCAAAAGGGCAGACAAATTTACATTTGTCTGCCTTTCATTCATTCACCAGCCGTCAGGTCGAGGAACTGGTCAAGAATATGGAAGTGATCATCAAAGAATAATTCCTCCATGCCTTCCAGCTTGTCTATACTGACCCAAGCTGCCTGGGCCGCATCATCGGCAGCACGGATATCGGGCAAGTGATCAGTCTGCAAATCAAAATAATGCGCATGAGTAATCGTGCGGCCACGCAGACTGCGGCCTGGGTGATCAAACACTTTGACGTCAACCAGTGAATGCTCAAGCGTAGATGCCAGTACCGCCAGATTGGTTTCTTCAAACAACTCGCGTATCGCCCCCTGAAACAGGCGTTCATTCTGGTCCAGGAAGCCTCCAGGCAAAGCCCACAAGCCCTTGCCCGGAAAACCACCTCGCTGCACCAGCAAGATATGCCCGGCTGCCTTGACCACTGCATCCAGTGTGACGAACATGGGGGCATAGGGTGCAGGCTTCCATGCGGCCTGGTAAGCCAGCAGTTGCGCATGTTCTTTCACCAGCACAGCATAATGCGGCAGGATGCTCCAGGCTTTCAGGTATTGACGTATGCTCAATGGCAAATAATGAGCTATCACATCAAGTGATACGCGCATATCTTCTGCCTCAAACAATACCTTGCGTATGACAGTGGCATCAATCGCCAGCAATTGTTCGGCGGCGACCAACTGCCATTGCGGGAAACGGTTCAGGTAATAGCTGGAAGCATCCTTGAAGTGACCTATCAAAGCAATGCGCTTTGCATAAGGAAAGTGTCTTTCCACCTTGCCACGCACTGCTGTCGCCCAGCGTGCATCGTCATAATAATCACGCACCGCGATATACGACACCCTGTCACGCTCAGCAGGTGTGAGCGTCGCATTGATCATGTCTGCCCGCTCTTGCCAGGTGAACGGGTTCTTGGTACTGCGCGCATGAAAGGATGAACCAAGTACCACGACTACTTCTTCTGCGGTTTCCAGCGCCAGTTGCAAGAGTGTGGCATGGCCGTTATGAAATGGTTGAAAGCGTCCTATTAATACTGCAACGTCGATTTGCATGGCTGACTTCATAAAATGAAACTTTGATTAATCTTAATTGCTGTACTTTGCCGCAATCGGCATCTGCCGTCCACTACCAAAGGCACGGGCACGCACGCGAATGATGGGCGGTGCCTGACGGCGTTTATATTCATTGCGCGCTACCATGCCTATGATGCGGCTCAGGCTTTTTTTACCAGCTTCTGTCTTTTGCAATTGTTCTACAAAACCCTGGGCTTTGGCAAATTCATGGGCAGGCAGGCGCTTGCCTTCTATATGCCATTTCAACATTTCATCCAGCTCATCATACGGCGGCAAGCTGTCTGTATCAAGCTGGTCAGGTGCCAGTTCTGCTGATGGCGGCTTGGTCAACACATCTTGCGGGATGATTTCACGCCCCGCTGCATTGTTGACATGTTGCGACAAGGCATACACCTCTGTCTTGTACAAGTCGCCAATCAAGCCCAGGCCACCATTGGTGTCACCATACAGGGTACAGTAACCAACCGATATCTCGCTCTTATTACCCGTCGTCAGCAAGAGTGCGCCAAAGGCATTCGAGTATTCCATGAGGATGGTGCCACGTATACGAGCCTGCAAATTCTCTTGTGTCAGGCCGCGCAAAGGCGATGCAAACGCATCCTTAAATCCTTTCGCATATTGCTCTACCAGACTCAATATGGGATGAGTATGCAGTTTGACTTGCAGGTTGTCGCATAATTTGACCGAGTCAGATACTGAACCCGAGCTTGAATACGCGGATGGCATGGTGATGGCGATGACATTTTCTGCGCCCAGTGCCTGTACCGCCAGGGCAATCGTCAATGCCGAATCAATACCGCCGGAAGAGCCAACCACCACCTGTTTGAAACCACAACGGCGCGCATAGTCTTGCAGGCCCAATACGATCTGGCGGCGGGTAAATTCTGGTACCGATAAACCTGTACTATCCGGCATGGTCAATGCTGCACCATCAATCGCAGAGAACTGCTTGTCTGCGAATCCCAGCAACTGAAAATCTTCTTCAAAACGCGCCGCCTCAAAAGTCACGCCATGCTCAGGCGTGACCGCAAATGACGCACCATCAAACACCAGTTGATCTTGCCCGCCGACCTGGTTCACATACAGCAAAGGCAATTGATGATGCGCTGCCGCCTTGGCAAACATCGCGTGTCTTTGCAGGCGCTTGCCTATATCTGAAGGGCTGGCATTGATGCTGATGATCAGGTCCACTTTTGCGGCGGTCAGGGTATTGAAAGGATTGACCTGGTAATCATGCTCTTCATCATTCCAGCCATCTTCACACACCATGAAGCCCAGCTTGTGACCGGCCACATCCAGTGTGCTGGCAACTTCCTGCCCAGGTTCAAAATGGCGGCGCTCGTCGAAGATGCCATAGGTGGGTAGCAATTGCTTATAGTATTCCGCAACGATCTCACCATTGCGTATCGCCAGCAAGGCATTATGCAAGGCCTTGCCCCGCCCCTTGTTTTGACGCACCGTGCCGATCACGCTGACGAGATCAGGGTAATCTTTGGAAGCCTGCATGATGCTGGCCAATGCCTGTTCAGCCTTCGCCAGGAAAGCGCCGTCTTCCAGCAAATCGCCAGGGTAATAGCCGCAAACACAGAGTTCGCTGAAAACTGCTACATCGGCATCTGCTTCCGCAGCTTTTTGCATATGAGTAATGATTGCAGCAGTATTGCCAGCGAAATCACCCACCATATAATTTAATTGTGCAACTGCCAGTTTCAACATGATGAAGTATTCCTGAATTTAAATAACTGGATGATGAAAAACCTGGCGCAGATAGGCGAGGAAAGTTTCATCCGTACACAGCGTCTTGCCGGCAGAGTCAGACAATTTTGCTACCGGCTGGCCATTGCAGGACATGAGCTTCATGACGATATTCAAAGCCTTTATGCCCGTGTCATTCGTCAGATTGGTACCTATGCCAAAACCCGTCATCGTGCGGTCAGCAAAATGGCGGTACAGGCTAAAAGCGGTTTCCAGGTCCAACCCATCAGAAAACACCAGACGTTTGGTATGTACATCTATGCGCAACTTGGTATAGTGGGCCAAGGCTTTTTCACCCCAGGCTACAGGATCACCAGAGTCGTGACGCAGGCCATCAAACAGTTTGGCAAAGTACAGATCAAAGTCAGACAAGAAGGCATCCATGCCGACCACATCTGTCAAGGCAGTACCAAGGTCACCACGGTATTCCTGTACCCAGTCTTCCAGCGCCGCTTTCTGGAAATCACGCAAGCGAACGCCAAAGGACTGGTAAGACTGCAGGTATTCATGCGCCATCGTGCCTATGGGCACCAGTTTATGTTTTTTGGCCAGGTACACATTCGATGTGCCCTTGAAAAACTGCGGCACTTCACGCGCCAGCGTGGCGACTACTTCATCATGCCATTCGCCAGAAAAACGCCTGCGCAAACCAAAATCAAAAAATTCAAAAGGGTGAGTTTTTGGTGCTTCTTTTCCAAATTCACGAATTTTCTTTATCTTGGTTGCCAGCCTGTTTCTGCCCTCAACCAGAGATTGTTCTGTTTGCAAGCGACGGAAATATAATTCATTGACGATATGCAGTACAAAAATTTCAAAGCCCATGACATGCACTTGCGGGCCGGTTGCCACGATCTGCAAGTTGTCGCCGTCTGCACTGACCTTGATGAATTTGCGCTGGAAATGAAAGACTGTTAAAAAGTCAGTGAAATCACTTTTGATGAAGCGCAAGGACCGCAGATAATCGAGTTCATCTTCAGTAAAGTTCAGTGCACACAGATGATCAATTTCACGTTCGACATCTGCCTTTAACTCCGCCAGCGGGTAAGCGGTGGAATTACGGCAAACGAAAGCATATTCAGTCTGGGTATTTGGGTGACTATGCAGCAATGCCTGCCACATGGTGAATTTGTATAAATCAGTTTCCAGCAAACTTTGAACTACGGGTTTCATATTTTTCTTTTCTAGAATGATCTGCCATGAATCAGGCATTCGCCAATAACTCAGGTAATACATCTGCCATCTTCGCAATCTGCACACCTCTTGCTGCCATGTCGCGCACAAAATCTTCAAACTGTGCATCGAAACCAGTGACGGCACTCATGCAATCAGTCACCAATACCAGCTTGTGTAAATCAGTTGCGGCGAAATTTTCAACCAGATGTTCAGTGGTCGCCTTGACGCAATGGCTGCCTGCTTCGCCAGTAATATACACGCGGTCAGCTTTACTCAGTTCCGTAATCAATTGCTGGTTCAGTTGCGTATCCGGGTCACTGGCATCTGGCACTTCTGCTTTCACTGCCGAATAATGCTCAGTCCAGGGGTTGGAGCCCTTGTTGATCTTGTTGACGACACCCAGTTGTTTTTCTTCCCAGGCATTATAAGCTGCACGCACATCTGCATGCACATTCTGGCCCCATGAGCCAATTTCACAGTGCACCGGCCATATCATCAATTGATAACGGCCTTCGGCTTCCAGTGCATCCAGATAAGCCAGAGCACGTGGCAAAGCCCCGGCCTGACGCGGTTGATATTCGCCAGCACGTACCGCCGTTGCAGATATGCTGGTGAAAGATGACACCGCTGCCCCCTGCCCTGTCTTCCAGAAAGTGGGGTGAGCAATGTCATAGCGATGATGAGCATCCAGTGTGATGCTGATACCGCTGATGCCATCTGCTCCCTTATTGATGAGCTCAGCCACGCGCAGCATATCAGCATGGGCGCCAGGCACCGGCAAGGCTGGCGACAATGCTTCAGCGCTATGCGCATCCCTTGCCAGGTAAGCTGGCGGCAAATCACAGAAATCATTTTGCGGATCAATGATGAGGACTTGCAAATTGCGTTTCATGATGTTTCCTTTTTTTGTGAGGCTGATCCTATTGTAGGCTACTTAGTTATTTTTTGCAACTAAGTATCTGCGTGCTCTTTCTTATTGCCCTTATCAGTATCCAATATCCCGCGCGAAGCTCATAATAACTTTTACTTTCAATAACTTAGCATAAATTCTTAGCTTCTCCGTCACCTGTATCTCGCTCCCAGTGATTACAATTTCTTGCAAATTCCAACGCTATCGATCAAGAAAATGCAATAAATTGCATACTCAATGTATAGGGCTTATGCAAAATTGGCCCAACAAGGCGTAGCGACGAAGACAGTACTTTAGTACGGCTAGGAGCTACGACACAGTTGGGGCGGTTTTGCGTAGCCCAAATGTATTTACTTTCCAATGCTGCTCAATTGTGATTCAACATTCACTCACAACTCAGACATGCGTGAAAACAACAAATGAATCAATCTTAGTTAAATTCTGAAACTATCTTAGTTGATTTATGTAACTAACTTGATTTATAGTGCGATTAATCCTGCAAGACAGGTAACTCATAAAAAGAAAAATAAAATGAAAATCACTCAAACTCAAAAAAACTTCAGTAAATTCCTTAGCTACGTATTACGCCACCAGCCTGGTTCCATAGGCATCAAACTGGATACACAAGGCTGGACAGAAATAGCAACATTAATGAATCAGGCTGCCAAACATGGCAAGCGCTTCAAGCTCGAAGACTTGCACGAGGCCGTGCGCACTTCTGACAAACAGCGCTTTGCCATCAGTGAAGATGGTTTGCGCATACGTGCAAACCAGGGGCATTCGGTAGCAGTGGATCTGGCTTTACCTTTGACAGTGCCACCGGATGTTTTATATCACGGTACGGCCAGCCGTTTTATCGCTTCCATCATGAAGGAAGGATTACGCCCAGGTTCACGTCATCATGTGCATCTGTCGGCCAATACGACTACGGCGCGTACAGTCGGTGCACGGCATGGTGCGCCGGTTATCCTGCAGGTCATGGCAAAGCAAATGCATGAAGATGGGATACAGTTTTTTGTATCGGCGAATGGTGTATGGTTATGTGATAACGTGCTACCAAAATATTTGATCAGGATGAACGATGGCAATTAAGCGACCACATCAGAATACTTACTGGGTAAGGCCCGGACAATTACTGGCAGGTGAATACCCAGGTGCGCTGAATCAAGAAACTGCAACGCAAAGGCTGGAGCAATATCTTGATTGTGGTGTCGATTATTTTATCGACCTGACAGAAGAAGATGAATTAGATCCTTATGCACCTTTACTGATGAAGCTGGCGAAAGAACGCGGCATGCAAGTCCAGCATCATCGATTTGCCATACCTGACCGCAATATTCCTTCTTCAACAAAGCTGATGCAGGATATCTTGCACACATTGCGTGAAGCATTGGCGACGCAGCATACCGTGTATGTGCACTGCTTCGGCGGTATAGGCCGTACCGGCACTGTCATAGGTTGTTATTTGAATGAAGAGCATCTGGATGCAGAAGCAGGCCTGAATGAACTGGCGCAGCTATGGCACCAGATGGAAAAGAAAAATTACTGGCCAGATACGCCACAAACTACAGAGCAGCATGCCTGGGTTATGGCTTGGCCTGCAGATATCATAGGAAAAACATGAACGCGCTAGAAGAATTATTACAGCAGATAGATGAAGGAAAGCAGTTTAACTACCTGCATTTCTGGGGACATAAACAACGCGGCTTGCAAGTAGACAAAGCCTGCTTCAGCCAATGGTTTGTGGCTCCCTTCAAGATAGATGGCATCACTTACCCCACGGCTGAACACTATATGATGGCTGGCAAGGCGAGGCTGTTTGATGACCAGGTCGTGCTCAAGGAAATACTGGCGACCAGCGATCCTGATATGGTGAAACGCCTGGGCAGGAAAGTGAAGAATTATGATGAATCGAAGTGGGTAGAACATCGCTTCCAGATTGTGATCGATGGCAATTATGCAAAGTTTTCACAAACCCCGAAACTGGCGCAATATCTGCTGAGTACCGCAGACAAGGTCATCGTTGAAGCCAGCCCGCTGGATAGTATCTGGGGAATAGGGCTGGCACAAGATCATCCCGACAGTAATAGCCCCCATCTTTGGCAGGGATTGAATCTGCTCGGTTTTGCACTGATGGAAGTCAGGCGCAAATTACTAGCAGAACATAAATATTAAGCAATGAAATTTGAAGCTTATACAACACAATTAGAACACTGGCCAGATGATGGCAAATACATCATGGCGCAATTTGACGACGATACCGTTGTCGTCTATCAAGCATATTCTGATGCCATCGCTGATTTTGCAGTCGAGCACCAATACTTTGGTGGTGCATTCAGTTATTCACGCATGAGCTGGATCAAACCAAATTTCTTGTGGATGATGTTCCGCTCTGGCTGGGCGCAAAAACCTGGGCAAGAACGTGTACTGGCAATACGCATCAAGCGCAGTTTTTTTGATGAAATTTTGACGCATGCTATTCCATCATCTTTTGCGACCTCGGAATTTCCCACACAAGAAGCATGGAAGCAGGCGATAGAAACCTCAGACGTACGTTTGCAATGGGACCCTGATCACGATCCTGTGGGCAACTGCCTGGCACGTCGCGCCCTGCAACTAGGTTTGCGTGGAGAAATGTTGGCTCGCTATGGCAAAGAAGAAATACTGGAAATTATAGATGTCACACCGTTTGTACTGCAGCAGTATCCACATGTTGATGAGCATGAACAATTGCTGACACCAGCCGAATCCATTTACCGTTCCTATATCTGATATATTTCACATGCATACAACGCATGCGAATTACGCAAAAATGTCGTTTGAATGCCAGCCCAGCATGCGTTTAAATATCCATACACGACAGCCCTGACTATCAACCCGAAAGCCCGGCTTCGTCACTACATGGCTGAGGTCACTATGGATATTCTTACTGAGCAACAACGGGGCGCTTCTCATCAAGCATTTATACAAAGCAGCAATTTCGTTCTGGCTTCCATGAGTTATGTCTTGCCTGGCGAGCAGCGCCCTGTCAGCTATACCTTTGAGCCGCCCGCTGGCATCCCCTGGGAAAACGCAACTTATGATTTGCGCGAAGTCGCGATCCATGATGCGCGTCAGGCAGAACAGGAACCTGAGCTGGAGCGTGAAGGTTTTGAATTATGGGATGCGCCTACGTCCGTCAAGAATTTCATGGATCATGAAGAAGTCAGGTCTGATTATTACCAGGAAGCGCGAGAACTGGCACTGGCTGTCACTGGCGGCAAACAGGCTTATGTCTTTGATCACCTGGTCAGAAGGCGGGAACCCAGAGAAGCCACTTTATCATTCGGCAAGCGGGCAGAGAATGGCTTGGCAGCAGCCAATGGGCGCATACACAATGACTATACCGAGCAATCAGGACAGAAACGCCTGGGACTAGTGATCAGGAATATGGAAGTGATGGCGCAGGTGCGTCGCTATTGCATCATCAATATCTGGCGTCCTACCCACAATACTGTGCTCGATACTCCGCTGGCAGTTTGTGATGCGCGCACGATCAGGCAATCTCATTTGCTGGTTTGCGATGTCAAATACCCGAACCGCACAGGTGAGATTTACCTGGCTAGATTTTCGCCCAAACACCGCTGGTCTTATTTTGCTGAGATGCAGCCGAACGAGGCACTGATCTTCAAGCAATATGATAGCCAATTCAGCGGCGTCTCGCGCTTCACACCACATGCCGCATTTGATCATCCGCATGCACCGGATGATGCACCGCCAAGGGAAAGCATAGAGCTGCGTTGCCTTGTTGTATTTTGAAAGGGGAACACAATGGATACGCCTGTCACCACCATGCCTGTCATCGATTTCTGGTTTGAATTTGGTAGCAATTATAGCTACCTGAGCGTCATGCGTATAGAACAGGATGCAGCCAGGGCTGGCGTCAGGGTACGTTGGCAACCATTTTTACTTGGCCCCATATTCCAGACTTTTGGCTGGAACACTTCACCCTTTGTTTTGCAAAAAGCCAAGGGTGATTATGTCTGGCTGGATATGGAAAGGCAATGTCGCAAGTATGGCCTGCCCTGGAAAAAACCAGGCAATTTCCCGCGCTCTGCTATCTTGCCTTTACGGATTGCCGTGTTGGCTGCAGAACAAGGCTGGATGGCAGAGTATTGCCGTCGCATCATGCAAATGAATTTTGTGCATGATCGCGATATTGATAACAAAGAAGTCGCGACTGCGGTGTTGAATGACATGGGCTTGCCTGCAACTGAGATAATTGAGCAAGCACTGAGCGAAGAAAACAAATTGAAGCTGCGTAGGCAAACTGAACTAGCCATGAGCAAAGGCATCTTTGGTGCGCCAACTTTCTTTGTCGGCGATCAGATGTACTGGGGCAATGACAGGCTGGATGACGCCTTTGCCCATGCAAGGGATATTTTGATTTATCCCGATGCATGAGCCATGGCATCTCATGGCATCTGGCTCAAGCTGTTGCTACTGTCTCAGCTTGCATCTCAGGTTTCTGCACAGGCGGTGTCCTGATAAACAGGCTCAGCAAAGCAGTCAATACGCCACCAGCAATCAGGAACAGATAGACATAGCGGAACTGCTGCAGATTTTCCACCTGTCCACCCAGTACGGTCACAGTGAAAGCTACCCCCAGGGCCGAACCGAACTGGCGTATTGCCTGATTCACCGCACTACCCACACCAAAACGTTTCGCCGGTAAACGCGCGACCGCAGCACCAGAGAGCGAAGGCAGAACCAAGCCTACACCTATGCCGCTGAGCAGCATGCCAGGCAACCACACCGTAAGATAATCAGCAGTCAGGCTA
Organism: Burkholderiales bacterium; assembly: GCA_016200895.1. GTDB lineage: Bacteria > Pseudomonadota > Gammaproteobacteria > Burkholderiales > Burkholderiaceae_D > Undibacterium. The sequence continues at coordinate 85,566 of JACQDX010000101.1, read as the reverse complement.
GTGTTCAGATAAAACCACAGGCCACTCAAGGCATAGATCAATCCACCCGCTACCAGCAAAGGCTTATGCCCAAAGCGCGCGACGTAGCGACCAGAAATAATCGCCACTGGCATGACCAGCAAGGGGCCGGGGGTGATGCCAAAACCAGCCTGTGTCAGTCCGTAATGCCAGATCGTTGTCATGAACAAAAAGAAGCTCAGGAACATGGCGGTAAAAGCTGCACCAAATACCAGGGAGGCGGCATTCACAAAACGATAATTCCTGTCCTGAAACAAGCTCAAGTCCACCGCCGCATGCGGCTTGCCCTTCGCCCAGAAAATGAAGATGAGCAGCAATGCCACACCGGCAGAGATCGTGGCGAGAGTAGTGGGTGCCTGCCAGCCCCAGCTGTCGGATTGAACGATGCCAAGTATCAGCAAGCCACTGCCAGTGATAAGCATGAGTACACCCGGCCAGTCAAAGCGATGACCAGTTTCCAGGTTACGGGATTCTGACAAACTCAGGGCCGCCCTGATCATGGCAATGATACCTATGGGTACATTCACTAAAAAAGCCCATTGCCAGTTAGTACTCTCTATGATGAGCGCACCGACACTGGGGCCAACAGCGGCAGCCAGTGCACCGACTGCCCCCCACAGGCTGACAGCGATAGCACGTTTTTCAACCGGAAAAGCCTGCAATACCAGCGCAAGTGAAGTCGGTGTCAGCAAAGCCGCACCGACAGCTTGCAAGACGCGGAACAGTATCAGCATGTCTGTGCTGCCAGCGACACCGCACAAGCCTGACGCCAGGGTAAACACCCCTACGCCAATAATGAACAGGCGCTTGCGCCCCAACAAGTCCGCCAGGCGCCCGGCAGGCACCAGCAATGCCGCATAGACAATGGTATAAGCATTCAGGACCCAGGACAGTTCACTGGGCCTGACGTCCGGAAAGGCATGGCGTAGTGCAGGGAAAACAGCAAAGCCTATGGTGGCATCCAGCGACACTAAAAATACAGCAACGCTGGCGAGTGCAAAAGTAGACCAGGGACTGAGGGGTTTCATGATATTTCTCCGACAATAGCTGCCGTTATTTCAGCAGCTATGCTTGAGACAACGAAGCTGCTTGCAGCAGTATGAATCTCTGGTGTACGCAATATGCGTCTGTGTCCAGTTCCTGCAGTTGGCACTAATTCAGCCTGGGGCCAGGCGGCGACCAGCGCCTGACTCTCGGAGTAAGGCATTTCTTTATCGTCCGGGTCATGCATGATCAGGGCGGGATGACGCATGCCATGCTGCAGGCGCTCCAAATCCATGGATGCCAGTGGCGCGCCTATGCTTGCGACCAGCATCGTTTCCAGTTGCTGTCTTGCTGCCTCATCCAGCCCGCCTGCCCTGGCTGCGTACTGGAATACCCGCGTCAATGAAGCAGGTCCACACAGATGCACGCTAGCCTGAACTTGCACACCATGGGCAAAGGCATACAGACTGGCCGCCGAGCCTACCGAGTGTGCAATGGTGGCCGTCAACGGCCCCAAATGTTGAGCCACGGCGACGACAGCCTTGCCATAGTCCAGTACATTGGTGTTTTCTCCTTGCGATGCACCATGTGCAGGCGCATCCAGTGCAGTCACGCTAAAGCCAGCTTGCAGCAAAGGTTTGATAAAGCCCGCCATATGACTGGCGCGACTTTCCCAGCCATGCAGGAGCAAGACTTGCGGCCCCTGCCCCCAGGTCCAGGCACGCAATTCCAGATTGGCATAGGGAATGCTGACTGGCCGCGCATGCGCCAATGCATTTCTGTCATCTTCTGTTTCAGCCAGTCTTTGCGGTTTGGTGAATGCCTGCAAGATCATGGCCATGATGGACTTATTTGTTGCACTATTTGCTGCATTATTTATTGCTCTGGCTGGTGTATTCATGCTGCCCTCCAAATTAGATGATGAATATAATCCAATAGATGTCGATTATCATCTAAAATACAAACTTGTGTCAAACACTGATTAAGTGTTGCTGGAATAGAAAGTATCCAGAACTCATTTCATCAATAGGATGGATGCGTTCCAGTTATCCAATGAGGAATAGCCAAAATGAGAAATTCACGTGAACAAACTGCGCAAACCCGCGAGCGCATAGTAGAAACCGCTGCCCGTCTGTATCGCGAACATGGCATCAACGGCATAGGTGTGGCAGACCTGATGAAAGAAGCTGGCCTCACACATGGCGGCTTCTATAAACACTTTGAATCCAAGGAGGCACTGATCGCCGAAGCCTGTTCCACTGCACTGGAAACCACCCGCACGGAACTGCTGCGCAAGACTGAACTTGTCAGCGATGATGAAGCCATCACCACTTTGGTACATACCTACCTGAGCAGGGCGCATAGTGAACATCCTGGCCAGGGTTGTGCGATTGCTGCGCTAGGGGCAGAGGCAGCACGCGGCGAAGCGGCAAGCAAAGAAGTGATGGCGCAAGGGGTAGATCAATTGCTGGTCATCATCAGCCAACAATTGCAACGTTCAGGGGTTAAGGATGATGCTGCTACCGCACACGGCGTCTTGTCTTCGCTGATAGGTGGATTGCTGTTGTCGCGCATGATGGATAACCCGGCGAAATCCAAAGCAGTGCTGCGTGATACAGGTGATTTTGTGTTGAAGGCGGTACAGAAATAAAAAACCTGCTCTTTATTTCTAAAGGGCAGGCGATAAATCAACTTATTTATTTTACTTATTTATTTCACTTTTTTACTTCATTTACGATTATTCGCCAGCCTGCGCACAACAGCCAGCAAGCGGTCTATCTCTTCACAAGTATTGTAGAAAGCAAATGAAGGCCGCACCGTTGCCTCTACCCCAAAGCGACGCAAGATGGGTTGGGCACAATGATGGCCGGAACGTACCGCTATCCCCTCATCATTAAGCGCCTTGCCGACTTCTGTCGTTTCATAGCCCGCCAGCACGAAAGACGCGACGCTGGCTTTTTGATGTGCCGTGCCAATCAGCCGCACGCCGGGTATGCTCTTCAACCCATGCGTTGCATATTCCAGCAAGGCATGTTCATACAGGGCGATATTTTCCAGACCTATGCGTTCAACATATTCAATCGCTGCACCCAGGCCCACTGCATCGGCGATATTGCCAGTACCTGCTTCAAAGCGTGCCGGTGCTGGCTGATAACGGGTGTGCTCGAAAGTCACATCTGCAATCATATTGCCGCCACCCTGCCAGGGTGGCAGTTGTTCCAGCAAAGCCTTCTTGCCATACACCACGCCTATGCCAGTCGGGCCAAATACCTTGTGGCCTGAGAAGACATAAAAGTCGGCATCCAGCGCCTGCATATTCACACGCAGATGTGACACGGCTTGCGCCCCATCAATCAAAACGCGGGCACCGGCAGCATGGGCCAGGGCAGTAATCTCATGCACCGGAGCGATAGTGCCCAAGGCATTTGACACTTGCGTTACCGCCACCAGACGTGTTTTGCTGTTCAAGAGCTTGCGGTACTCGTCAAGCAAAACCTGGCCACTGTCATCTACAGGAATCACGCGTATGACAGCACCCTTCTCAGCCGCCAGTTGTTGCCAGGGCACGATATTGGCATGATGCTCAAGTTGCGAGACGATGATCTCATCACCCGCACCGATGAACTTTTTGCCAAAGGTCTGTGCTACCAGATTGATGGCCTCGGTCGCACCACGTACGAAGATGATTTCCTGCTCACTGGCTGCACCCAGAAACCTGGCTACCTTTTTACGTGCAGATTCATAAGCATCGCTGGCACGTGCAGCCAATTCATGGGCAGCTCTATGTACATTCGAATTCTCATGCGCATAGAAATAACTGATACGGTCTATCACCGACTGTGGCTTTTGCGTGGTAGCAGCATTATCAAACCACACCAGTTGCTTGCCATTGACACGCTCAGCCAGGATAGGGAAATCCCTGCGCACGGCGTTGATGTCAAAGGGGGCAGCCAGCGATGGGTTAGCAGCACGTGGTGCCTGATCCCAGTAGTCTTGTTCCCCTTGCTGGAAATAATACGCCGGTTGTGAAGCACTGCCACCGGATTGTTGCACCGGCGCAGCCGTGGCTGGATACAGTTCACCCAAAATGCGCTGCAATTGATCCTGACCTGGCGAAGCGAAAGAAGTTTTTTCAGTCTGCTTGCCTGTGCCCGCACCTGTACCTTGTCTCGCCAGGTTGTCCAGATTATTGTCAGCAACCGGGTAGCCATGCTCTTGCCCGACAAAATAATAGGGAGTGCGGGAACTGGCACCACCGGCTTGCGGGCGTGAAGGTGCTACGCTGCTACCGCCATTTTGTGGCACGCCACTGGCAGAAACTGAAGGCTGGCTTTGTATCGAACTGCTATCGTGCACTGGTGTGCGCGCCGACGGTGGAGCTTCAGGCGTATTGGACTGGCTAAAGCCCGGCAAGAATTGCGCAGCCGCTTGCGCCGCACCGGGCACCAGGGCAAAAAATTCTGATGCCATGCGGTTCAGCGCAGCCTCATCCGGCACACCGGAGTTTGCCGAAGTTGTATTATTTGTAGGTGTCAGGATAGTCATGGTATTTACCGATTTCTACGTCGTCCAAAACAGCCACTGCATCCTCCGTCAATACTGCCAGCGAGCAGTACAAAGAAATGAGGTAAGAGGCGATTGCATTACGGTTGATGCCCATGAAGCGCACGGACAAGCCAGGGCTTTGTTCACCGGCCAGGCCAGGCTGGAACAAGCCAACCACGCCCTGGCGTTTTTCACCAACGCGCAACAAAATGATTTTTGTCTTGCCATCTTCGATAGGCAATTTGTCAGACGGTACCAGCGGCACACCGCGCCAGGTCAGGAATTGTGAACCGAACAGGCTGACTGTTGGTGGTGGCACGCCGCGGCGTGTGCACTCACGGCCAAAAGCGGCAATCGCCAGTGGATGGGCGAGGAAAAAACCAGGTTCTTTCCAGACCTTGGTCAGCAAGTCATCCAGGTCATCTGGCGTAGGTGCACCTGTCAGGGTGGAGATGCGCTGATCATCATGCACATTTGCCAGCAAACCATAATCAGGATTATTGATGAGTTCGCTTTCCTGACGTTCCTTGATGGTTTCTACGGTCAGGCGTAATTGTTCCTTGATCTGGTCATGCGGGCTGCTGTACAGATCAGAGATACGCGTATGCACATCCAGTACGGTGGCTACCGCATTGAGGAAATACTCGCGTGGCTGTTCGTCGTAATCGACAAAGGTTTGCGGCAATTCAGATTCATCACGCTGCGAGCAAGCTACGCGCACGTCCTTGGGGTTCTTTACCTTGTTGAGGCGGTAGATACCTGCCTCTACCGGCAACCATTGCAGCAAGTGCACCAGCCAGCGTGGCGAGATGGTGGATAATTGCGGGACGGTCTTGGTCGCGTTCGCTAACTGTCTGGCGGCATTATCGCTGAGGGCGAAATTACCTGCAGTTGCTTCATTACTTACATCGGTCATTGCTTCACTCCATAAAAGTCAGTGCATAAAAAATGAACAGGCGTGCGGGGATAAGCAGCCGTGTTATGTAGCTCACGGCTGTTCATTTGAAGCTCACTTATTCAAACCAAAGAAACGGGATTTTGCTGTTCGTGCCGCAAGCTGGCCTGGCTGACATGACTGCCTGCAGCGACATCGCTGGTGACCCAGACATTACCGCCGACGATGGCGCCACGGCCTATGGTGACGCGGCCCAGCACGGTGGCACCAGCATAGATCACCACATCATCCTCAACGATGGGGTGACGTGGCAAGCCTTTTTGCAGCTTGCCGTCTTCATCACTGGGGAAGCGTTTTGCACCCAGCGTGACAGCCTGGTAAATTCGTACACGCTGACCGATGACGGCAGTCTCACCTATCACCACACCGGTACCATGATCGATAAAAAAGCCTGCACCTATGCTGGCACCGGGGTGGATGTCTATGCCGGTCTGGCCATGCGCAATCTCGGCGACGATGCGTGCCAGCAGCGGTACGCCTAGTTGGTACAATTGATGGGCAATACGGTGATGTATCATCGCCAGTATGCCGGGGTAGCACAGCAAGACTTCATCCACCGTACGCGCCGCGGGATCACCCTGATAGGCCGAAATCACATCGCTGTCCAGCAATGAACGTATGCCAGGCAGTGCACGGGAAAATTCACGCACTATCGTCAGGGCACGGTCATCGATATGCAGGCCTTCTTCTTCGTGATATCGCGAAGCATAGCTGAGTTCCAGCCTGACCTGGCCCAGCAACGAATGCAGGACAGTATCGAGTGTATGGCCGACATAAAAGTCTTCACTCTCTTGTCGCAATTCAGGCGGCCCCAGACGCATGGGGAACAAGGCACCACGCAAGTCATTGAGGATTTTTGCCAGTGCATCACGCGATGGTAGTTCACGCCCACCAGGTTCGGCTGACCTTTGCTGGCGACGGCGCCAGGCATGGCGCACTACCGCCAGTTCACTGACGACCTGCTCGATGCCAAACAGCGAGGCGCGTATCTCTTTAGTCTGTTGCAATGCTTGTCCCATAATGGCCTGCCTTATGAATTGCGAATTCTTTATTCGATTTAATCTTGTACCCAGGGCAGCTTGTGGAAGCGCCAGCCGCCGTGATGTCCACGCTGCTGTGCCTCATCAAGATCGCCTTCAAAACCCTGCTCTATATTGAATACATTCGACAAGCCAGCCTTGCTGGCGGCTTCGGCTGCCAATGCCGAGCGTTTACCGCTGCGGCACAGGAGCAGCACCACGGCCTGCTTGTCTTTGAGCTTGCCTTCCAGCTCTTTGACAAAGCGGGGATTGCGCGTTAATGCCGTGCCTGTCGCCCAGGCCACATGCAGGCTGTCTGGCAAATGACCGACGAATTTGCGCTCTTCATTGGTGCGCACATCGACGATCACCGCCAGCCCTTGCTGCTGCAATTGCCAGGCATCCTGAGGTGAGATACTACCTGCAAATGCCAGACCGGCATCTTGCGCATGTGCTCGCGCGAGTGTCAGCACTGGATGATCTATGGGAGTCGGGCCTGGTAGATTGGCTGCCGTGTTAGCCAGATTAGTTAATGAGGAAGTTGTCATGCAAATTCTCTGTATTCGTTCTAACGATGGTTTTGATCACAGAGATTGAATGTACAGAAATTACCTAAGACAGAAAACGAATAAAAATGAGGTTAATTATCTGGAATTTACATATGCTGGAATCAGCACTGAAGGATTGATGCTGTCACGCGCAAAATGACAACGCTGGCTTTACCCGGTTGCTGAGGTCGGAGGCTATTTTTTTCGCTGGCAAGCACGAATTCAGCGCATGCTGCCAGCGTTACTGAAGGAAATTAAGCTGCGGAAAGTGCCTGCTCCAGATCAGCGATCAGGTCATCAATGTGTTCTATGCCTATAGACAAACGTACGGTGTCTTCAGTGACACCGGCTTTTGCCAATTCTTCAGGATTCAATTGACGGTGCGTGGTACTGGCGGGATGGCAAGCCAGGGATTTGGCATCACCAATATTCACCAGGCGGGTGAATAACTGCAAGGCATCCTGGAAGCGTCCACCGGCATCGCGTCCACCTCCCAGGCCAAAGGTCAGGATGCCGGAGGGCTTTCCACCCAGGTATTTTTGCGCCAGTGCATGATCTTTGTGCTCAGGCAGACCTGCATAATTAACCCACTTCACTTTGGAATGCTTGTTCAGATAATGGGCAATCTTGATGGTGTTGTCGGTAATTCTGTCCAGACGCAGGGCCAGGGTTTCTATGCCCTGCAAGATCAGGAAGGCATTAAATGGGGACAGAGCTGCACCGGTGTTACGCAAAGGCACGACACGGGCACGGCCTATATAAGCTGCGGCACCCAGCGCTTCGGTATACACCACACCGTGATAAGACACGTCAGGCTCATTCAGACGCTTGAATCTCTCCTTATGCTCAGCCCAGGGGAACTTGCCTGAATCAACGATGATGCCACCTATGGAATTGCCATGTCCGCCCAGATATTTGGTCAGCGAATGAACCACGATGTCGGCACCGAACTCTATGGGGCGCAACAAATAAGGTGACGGCACGGTGTTATCGACTATCAGCGGCACGCCGCGCCTGTGAGCTACCTTGGCAATCGCTTCGATATCAGTGATATTGCCGAGCGGATTACCGATAGACTCGACAAACACAGCCTTGGTTTTCCCATCGATCAGTTTGGCAAAGGATTCAGGGTCACGGTAGTCGGCGAAACGGGTTTCTATACCAAATTGCGGCAAAGTATGCGCGAACAAATTGTAAGTACCGCCATACAAGGTAGAGGCAGAGACGATATTGTCACCTGCCTCGGCAATCGTCTGTATCGCATAGGTAATTGCGGCCTGGCCAGAAGCCAGCGCCAGACCGGCGATACCGCCCTCCAGTTCGGCCACCCGTTTTTCCAGCACATCATTGGTAGGATTCATGATGCGTGAATAGATATTGCCTTGCACTTTCAAATCAAACAGGTCAGCGCCATGCTGGGTATTGTCAAACGCATAGGCGACTGTCTGGTAGATAGGTACGGCAACTGCGCGTGTGGTCGGATCAGGTGTATAGCCACCGTGTACGGCTATGGTTTCCAGCTTCATCAAGATGTCCTTTTGTTTGAAAGTGAGTTTGAATAATGAAATTGATCATAAAAATACTGCCTTTAAATAACAAGGAAGCATTTCGAGTTTGCTTATCAAGAAAATGAAACCGACATCATTCAGACGATGAGTTGACCGTCAGGCAAAGTTTATAAAGAGCGGCTGACATCATTACTGCACTCTACCCAGCAAAATGCGCTGTCAAAAGAATGACTTATATTACAATAATATCATTATTAAAAAGCTCATCAATCACGAATTTGAAATACAAACTTACAATATAAAACGACAATTATTTATAGTTTGATATTTATAATAGCCCGGGAAAACACAATTAAATTTCCATGAAATTCCGCATAAGGCTGCTATATAAATGAAAAAATATATCCCGCTGGCAATGTTTATTCTCGCCACTTCCGCCTGTACCACCACGCCTGCGCAAAATGAACCACGCAATGTCAGGGCTGGAGGTTTTCAAGATCAGCAGACTGGCGAAGTAGGTGACATCCAGGACATGCGCAGAACGACACTGCAAAAACAGGGCAGGACTGGTGCCACCGGTGCTGTGGTGGGCGCGGTGACAGGCGCAGCGCTGGGCAATCAGATTGGCAAGGGTAACGGCAAAAAAGTTAGCACCGTATTAGGTGGTGTTGTTGGGGGTGTAGTTGGTAATGCCATCGCAGAGCAAAATTCCATGGTGAACGTGCCGGGCTTGGAAATTGTGGTCCGTCTGCGCAGTAATGGCAGCCTGATCACTGTCACTCAGGAACAACAGGGGCGCGATTCCTATTACATAGGTCAGCCAGTGCGGGTAATCTACACGCAAAATATGGCGCAAGTTCTGCCCATGTAGCACGTTGGAGTCATTATGGTCTTGCTGAGTTTGTTTAAACGCCCCAATATACGTACGATATTGATTGCATTGGTTTTGCTTTACCTGATAGGGCAATTCACCAGCCTGCAATATATGCGCAATATGTTAGGGCTCCCGGTTTTACTCTGGATACCCTACAGCTTCTATTCCAATTATCGTAAAGCCAGACAAGCTCATCTGGACATGATCAAAGCGATACGTGACATGTCACAAGTCACTGATGAATCCTGCATAGATATCTGTGGCGATAATGCCATGGCCATCAACTACAACACCAATACACTTTTCCTGATCGATGGAAAGACCAGGAAGACGGTACCTGCCAGCCAATTCCTGCGCTGGGAAATGACCCCGGCTGGAGGGGGAGAAATCACGGGTGTCGTGGTTGGAGGATCAACCAGCACCCCTCAGGGCCAGGCAGTGCTGGGGGCGGCCATGGGCGCCGGGATATTTTATGTCCTGATCAATCTGTTCATCAAACGCAAAGACATAGGCTTTATCAAGTTCTGGATCAATGATGCTGAGCGCAGCATCGTCAGTGTCTATGTGTCCAAAGCAGCATTTGTAGACCAGCTGGAACATTTCACTTTGACGATAGGTCATAAAATATAATCGCTTTTGATAGATACAGAATGAAAATTTCCCACCAGTTGACCACAATTGCTTTTTGCTGCCTGAGCACTGTCGCACAGGCGCAAATGTGGACTGACCTGCCAAAGATGGACCAGGACGCCAATGTCATCACGCAACGCGCTGACAGCCCGATTTACAGCCGCATGGCCACCGATAAAAAATATCGCGAATTTGCGTATGCTGCCATCAATATCAAGGGTGAGCAGCTTGGCTATAAACTTGTGCTGGAATCACGCGAGGCGCTGTTCACGGATAAGTCATTGCGCAAGGTGTATGAAGCCAGAGCAGGCAAGTATTTTGTCTCTTACTGGATCAGGGAAAGTCCTAACTTCCGCAAGATGCCATTCAAGCGTAATGCTCATGTGCTGCTAGTCGTAGTCGACACAGTGCCGGCAAATAAAGACAATGCAGAATTCAAGGCTGGTGCCAGCAAACTGCCCTATGCGACATATCAGATACGTTGGGAACAATTCAAAGGCAATCACATTGGCGGCATAGTCGGCGACGACACAGGTTCAGCAGTCAAATGGAATTGCAAAACCAAGGAAGGCCAGATTATGCCGACCATGATACAAACCATTATTATCCACAAGCCCAATTTCAAAAAAGAAGAAGAATGGTATCGCACCGCGTATTACATTACCGACACGGGTGAACTCAAGGACAATGGTGCAGGCAGACGGAATATCTGTACCGAACGCAGTATTGGTTCTGACGATGAAGTGTCCAGTTGGGTACGTTTTTTTGGTGGTGTTGGCGGCTGATATAGTCTGCCCGATCACAAAAGCTGATGAGGATGCCGAACCAGATAGTACGTGCATCCTGCCTTGCACCTGACACAGTCAAATTATTTCATTGGCACACCTGGCAAACTCAAAGCCAGCTCAGCAATCTGACATCCAGTGTCATGCATGCAGACTGGCATTTTCATTCGCTCACGTCACGAGAAGAGCAAACCATCAGGGTACGCGGCAACTGGCTCACCGATAATGGCGAACTGGCTCATGACTGGGCGATAGCAGGCCTGGGATTGGTCAGCGATCTGTCTGGAATGTGGCACCTGCCCTGGCAAGCGGCGAATTGATTGAAGTTTTGTCAGAATGGACTGATGCCAGCGCACCGATACAAATCATGTATCCCTCACGTCGTTATTTACCTCTGCGCACTCGCTTGTTCATAGATTTGCGGGTGACAGAATTTGCAGCAGCAGAAAGTAACAACCATCCACAGAGAAATAAATGACAATATCCACACCATTATTTTGCATACTTGCCGCTTGCTGTCACTTATGCATGGCCGAACCAGCAGATACTGCGCATGCCATGGTCGTCATCAATGAAGATGATGTCAAACGCGATGAGCCACCACCGCACGGCGCGATAGGCATGTCAACGGCTTACCGCATCAGCGATGCCGCACCCGCACCGCGTAGCATGGAATTCAGAAAACGCATCCTGCATCCCAGGGCTGAAATTGGTTTGCACCCAATTGCTCATGACGAAATTTATTACGTGCTTTCTGGCGAAGGCACAGTCACTTCTGATGGCAAGATTGCAGTTTTAAAAGCTGGCATGGCCGCTTACTTGTACAAAGGTGCAGTAGTGGGTATAAAACAAACAGGAACTGAGCCACTAAGCATGATTGTCAGCTATCCGAATGTGGCACACTAAAGCTCAATCGCCCAAGCCTACCACCCCGGACAATGGAAAGCCTTGCGGCGTGACATACATTGCCAGCACCCAGGCCCTTGATGCATCCGCCGCAAACTGATTCAGCATGGCAGTGATAAATTCTATCGATGATTTATCCAGTGCGGCAAAAGGGTCATCAAGCAAACTGACTTTCGCACCGGCAGCAAAAGCCGCAGCCAGCCAAACCTTGCGTTTGCTGCCAGTCGATAACATGAAGATCTGCTTGTTGATATGCGGTGTCAGACCAAGGCCTTCAATGGCTTGTGCCAATATGGCATCATCAAAACCGGGATATGCCTTGCGCACTGTAGAGAAATACTCAGGCACAGGCATTTGATCAAAGGTATCCGTACGCGGGTCTACCCAGAATACCTGGCTGCGGTATGCATCAGGCTGCGCATGCAAGGATACATTTTCAATCTGCAACTGTCCGCTTTGCGCAAGCAAGTCACCCGCCAGCAATTGCAACAAACTGGTCTTGCCACGGCCATCACCACCGAGCACCAGCGTCATGCCTGCGGATATGTCATAAGACCAATTTGAGAACAAAGACTGGCCGGGATAATGAAAAGTCAGTTCAGTCGCTTGCAGGATAGTGTTTTTCTGATTGCTCGTGGTTGTCATTGCGCAGGCATCTGTTTATTTAGTGATGACGCATAGTATAAGCTGTCATCAGGAAAAGACACTGGCAAAGCGGCAACCCCTTACCGGTTCACTCCTTGACGAGATAACCCCGCATGATCCAGCTCAATGCTGCATTACCACCATTTGGTGGAACATAAGCACTCCAGAACATGCCATAACCACTGGGAACACGTATACCAGCAGCCAGCAACTGGGTTTTCATGGGATAGCCTGTACTGGCCTCCAGCGGAACCCGTGCCAGGGTAACAATGCCAGAGTTCACTTGTCCCGGCGGGCTCAGGTACAAGGTGGCCGTACCAGCCAGTGCCAATGGATACTGGATCGTTTCTATCTCCAGTATCACCAGCGAATAACCGTTAGGTACGGAATACGAGCTAGTGGCCCCGGGTGGCAATTGGCCACCTTGCCACACGCTCCATTGCGCAATGCCGCCGCCATAAAAAGATTTATTGCCGTTGATGGCTATCATGCGGGCGGCGGGTACACCGAGATGTGTCAACTCCTGTGCCTGTACAACCGGGCTGGATAAAAGATAAAGGGTGCTTGCCAATAACAGGCATTTAAGTTTGCTCAACATTGGAGTGTCCAGAGAAATGAATAGAGGAATGAGTGACGACAGCAGTCAGGTACTTAGCATAGTCACAGAGTTCATCGACTGCAGTAAGTGCTCCTTATCACAAAAATGTATGACTGATGTCATATTCTGATTTTCAATTGCCTTATCCGTCTCAATCTCTCTCTTGCCTTGAGTAAAGCGTGCTAGACTTTTTTGAGCTTATTTCCCATCCACCTAATACCTCTACACCCGACCGCGGTGAATATGAATACACCATTCTCTCTATCCAAAACTGCCGCCTGCAGTTTTGGCAGTTTGCTGCTCGTGATTGGCGCGCTGTACAGCAATGTGGCACATGCCGAGCCTGAAGTGACAGCATGCAAGCTCAAAGTTTTTTCTATTGATCCTGACACCAGGGGCAGCAATATCCGCAGCGGCCCAGGTTCTGAACACAAGGTGCTGGCCACCATCAAAGATGGTGATTCACAAATGGAAATTACAGGCTCTGCCGGAAAATGGCTGCGGGTTCGTCAGGTTAGCGGCGTGGGTGGCGAGGTGTATTTCAAGGGTGAGGGCTGGGTATTCGCGCCCTTGACTGGTATCAACGCGCGGTCAAGTGTCAGTCTGCGTGCAGGCCCACTTGCGCAAAGTGCCATGACCGGAAAAATCCCTGTAGAGGCAAGCGCATCAGTGCAAAGCTGCAATGGCGAATGGCTGGAGATACAATATAAAAACACGAAGGGATGGATGCAGCCTGGATCATATTGCGGTAATCCCGTGACGACCTGTTCATGAAATAAGCGTAAGGTAAAAGCCCCTGTTTGCATCAATCGCTGCAAACAGGGGCTTTTCTACATCGGCAATTTCAATTATGACTGAATCGTCGGCGCATCAAAATTCAAACGCACCAATGTCTATCATGCCATCCTGTTTGCGCAAGGTAACAGCACCAGGTTGTGCCACTGGCAGCAAGCTGGATGTCAGGTTGCCCAGTCCATTGCCTGCATTGATCAGGGGTGAGCCAACTGCCGGGCGATAATCATGCAGTGCCACGTTCGCCAATACCGGGTTATTATTGGCTCCAAGATTGGTATTCCAGCCGTTCACGACAGCACCTGTAAGATGCCCCAGCCAATACTGCGCGGCATTTGGCGAGACCCAGTTATTCGTCATATTGACGGTGCCTTTGCCCAGTGCCATGGCTTGTATTTTGCCTGGCGAACCCGGCGTGACTGGCAGAGCATAAAACAGATTATTCCTGACATCGGCAACAGCATTGGGCATGCCAAGATTAAACATCAGTGTCTCTGGATAAATGCCATGGGTCGCGTCGCCTCTTACCACCATCGTATTATTGTAGAAGAACAAGGTGCCCTGACGATAATTTGCAGTCAAGCCGCTGTCACCACCATAATTGACCAGGTTGGTGCTGTTGCTACCAGGCGTCACATCAAACAGATTGCCGTAGACGTAGGTGGAGGCATAAGCAGGTTCACCATAGATGAGTGCATTGCCGCCTGTAGAGTCCATCAGATGTAGTTGCAGGCCACAGCTTGATGCAAAGGTGTTGTAGCGGACAACCAGGCCAGACGAGCGGTCTTTCAAACAATCGCCAAAAGCACCTGGACGCACATCACCAAAATAGTTGTACTGGAAAATGATATCGCGTGCTTCAGTATAGCTATTATGCTCGGAGTAACCGTTCGTCACATTGGGGACAGGTGCATTGCCGTTATTGTAGAAGGTATTAGCCTCGATCAGCACATCTTGCGACAACTCTACCAATGTACCGTTTTTGGAATTAATGAACAGGCCGTTACCGCAATTGTGCATGACATTATTTTTCACCACCAGATGTGCCGCAGCCTCGACAAACAGGCAAGTGCCGAAGGCAGCATAGCTATCCGTTTTTTGGCCCTGCGCATCAGAGAAGGAATTGCCATACACAGCATTGCGGATGTCGAGATTCTCTATACCGATATAACCCACCGGCCCATTATTGTAGTTGTAGCCAGCTTGTGGTCCTACCATGACCAGCCCCAGCTTATATAGCGCACGGGGAGTGCTGGCATTATCATGATATTGCAGGGTGCGGGCAGCCTGGCCTGGCAATGTCTCCAGCTGGGTTGCTAGCTTGCCCTGGGCATCTGGCGCACCATCAATGATGGGCCGCGCACCAGTCACAGGATCAGGCACACCGATAACACGCATGAATTTATCCGGTGCGGTCGGTGCCAGATTGGTACCTGCTGAAATCAAGATCATTTCATGGTAGGGCAGGTTGTTTGGCTTGGCATAAATCCTGACCGTGTCGCAGCCTTTCAACTGGCTCCATGGCAACTGGCCTAATGCAGTGTAGGTCTTGCCCACGCCTACGTCATAATAATTGATGACAGCACAGGCAGACTGATCTGCCTTCATCGTCGGCGTAGTTGCCCTGGTGATGGTGGATGAGCTGGAAACAGGCGGTGTGCTGGTGCTGGCTGTAATGACAAATACCCGTGAACGGCTATAAACCACACCTGCCACCGTGGCGCTGGCTGTAATGGTGGCGCTGCCAGATGGTGCATTGGCGGGTACTGCCAGCAAATAATTACCTAGCGCATTAGCGACAGCGACCTTGCTGACCGTAATCAGTGCAGAATTACTGCTGCTAACCGTGATGACTACTGATGAGTCTGTCGCACCGGTATCGGTAATAAATTCGATGAGCGCATATTCCATGGAACCGGCACTGCGCGCATTACTGGCTTCAAAACCCACGGTTTTGGATGAGAACCCTATGCGAGCCGGGGTAGTGACGGCGTTTGCTGTCTGTGCAGACAGTGAAATTGCGCTCACTGAAACAAGGACCAGGCAAAAGCCAAATGCCAGTGCCCGGGTCAGCTTTTGATACAGTTTTTGATGTATTTGCATACTATTCCTCCTGACGACGCGACAGTTGCAAATGAAAACAAATGAAAACAAATGTATGTTGTCGCAAAAAATTGAAGATACGGATTTCAAATCTGGCGAGTATCATCACAAGTCTGCATTCATAAAGTAAGTGTCGGTCGTCAGGTTTTTATATGACATGTAGCATATTGAATGCTGGCTCCGTTTGTGAAAAACTTCATATGGAAAATAGAATTATTCACAGACAGGCTTCCTTGCTGATTCTTCTAAAAGGATGCCGGAAAGTAAAATCTGAGAAAACTTTCTTTTTTAACTTGTATCTACCTTGCATCTATCTTGTATCTCGCTTGTATCTATGCACTAGAGCAAGACTTGTATCTATTCCAGACGACAGCGCAGGTGCAAACTTATCCTATCTTAATTTCTATCCTTCAAGAAAGAGACATACATC
Source organism: Burkholderiales bacterium (assembly GCA_016200895.1). Lineage (GTDB taxonomy): Bacteria > Pseudomonadota > Gammaproteobacteria > Burkholderiales > Burkholderiaceae_D > Undibacterium. Next base: position 69,225 of record JACQDX010000101.1, on the reverse strand, counting down.
ATGATCAAACTGACGCGACTGAAACTGACCCACCTGATACAGGCACTGGTGCTTACTTCTATCGTAGCAACCGGTAGCGCAGGTGCTGCCGATCCAAGCTCCGCCAATGAAAAAGACCAGCTGCGGGCTACCCTGCTTGAAAGCAAAGAGAAAAACAAGGGCGTTACCATCCATACCAGCGGCAACAATGTCGCCATGGTGGTCACTGCGCTGGAAGAAAAATATGTCACCGGACGTAACCAGCAAGCCAGCCGCATCGTTATCCGTCTGGACCGTATAGACGGCGTCTCTGCGGCATTCTGATCCAAGTTGCCAGAGTCAGGCATCGTCAAACGAAGCGCAAAATCAAGGGGGAATTACGATGTCTGACTGGGCACTTGTGGCAACAGGTCTGGCCGTTGCGGGTTTGGTGTATGGCTGGCGGCGCAAGCCGCCTGGTGCTGGCAAGCGTTCCTATCTGAGCTGGATCATGGCTTTTATATTCGGCGCACCAATAGGTAGCCTGCTATTGGCAAACCTGTTTGGCAGCGCCGTACTAGGCTGGATTTTTGGCTTGTCACTGATGTTTGTGTGGCCACTGGCTATCCTGTTCATCGCAGGCAATGCAGCTGGTTCGCTGCTGGCTCAGCGCAACAAACATGACAATCGCAATGATAGCAACAAGCATGAGCCACTCATGCTGCATATACGTATAGACAGGGACAGTGTGCATGCAGGTGATGACACCGTGTCACATGCTGAAAACATTGCCATCCCTGCCAACACCAGTCTGGCAAGCTTGCTGGAGCAAATCCGTAAGGGCAATTTCCTGCCGTCCATCAGCGGCGGCAAAGCAACATGGATGATAGAATCTTCAGGGAGCCCGTTCAAGACCATCGGTGTACTGGCCCAGCAATGGCAAGACCCCTGCGTCATCATAGATGCAGGGGTAGATGTGGCACAGCATTTTGCAGGTCGGCAAGCCAATCTGTTCTTCCGTTATCGCTGCCAGATTGACCCTGATACCGTTCGTACACAATTGCAGGTTTCGTATACAAATAGTACTGACCAGACGCCAACGCATGGCTCAAGCGGTATCGCCAGTCTGGCAAAGCATGCAAGCTATCTGCGCAGTTTGATGAATCCAGGTTCAGACAGATGTTAAGGAAAATCAAAAAATATCCACCCTGTATAATATTGATGGGCATCATCTCTTTCTTGTCTGGATGCGGGAATGAATCGGCCTATTATAAAAAGAATGGCAAATGGCATTACGACGGCACCGTCATGGACAGCCAGAATGAGCTCGTCAATTTCACACCCATAGATGAGTATTTTGCCAAAGATGCGCGTTACGCTTATTACAGAGGCACGCTCATTTTTAATGGCGATGATGCGAGTGACAGTGCCAGTTTCCAGGTGTTGAGTAAATATTATGCCAAGGACAAGTCCATGGTGTTTTTTTGTGACACTGAGCGTAACAGCAAAGAATACTGGAGCATCAAACGCATTGTCGTCAAAAAAATAAAAGACGCTGACCCTGCCAGCTTTCGCATGATGAGCGATGGCTATCTGGCCAGGGATAAATCATATCTTTTCAGGCAAGACAAGATAGTAGCGGTGCAGGATATTGACAGCTTCGTACTACTGGATCACTTCTTCGCCAAAGACAAATTACGTGGCTACTACCGTGAAACTGAGATTGCAGGCAGTGACGGACTCACTTTCACAGCGCTAGATGCACACTATGCCAAAGACCGGTCAAAAATTTACTACGTTGATGGATTCAATATAGGTGGAAGTCTCAGGAACGTCAGCTACGAAACATTCAAAGTAATAGAAGAAGGTTATGCTGTCGATGGTAACAAAGCCTATTACCATGGCGATGTCATCAGCAAAGAAGATGCAGCCTCATTGCAGTATCTGGCGATGGGGTATGCAAAAACCTCGCGTCAGGTTTTCTATTATGGGAAATTGCTAAAGGATGCGGACGCGCCCAGTTTTGCCATCGTAGAACGCTTTAACGGCAATTTTGATGCGACAGACAAAGTCAGCCAATTCAGTGCAGGAGAGCGGGTGAAGGCGGTCTCATAAACGCGCACATCTTATCTTGCGCAGAACCATTTAGCTTTTTGCAGCGCTAGCCATGCCATGCCGCATGACCGTCGCCATATGATCAAACAAGCCTTCCCAGGCATCGCGATGCTCGGCAGTAAACATCGCACCACCACGTCCTGCCAGCGTATCAATCAGGACATTGCGCATCACGCCAAAGTAAACCTGTTGCACCTGATAATGGTGATGGCGTACCCCGGATGCACGCAACAGCAACAGCAGTTGCTCAGGCTGATGTACCAGTGCCACGGTTTCTTCCAGCGTATGGGTCAGGCGCCCCTGTTGTTCCGTCATGTCACCTGAAAATAATTTGATCACTGCCGGTGCAGCAGCAAACAGTTTGCGATAAAAATCAACCGCCAGATCACCCGGTGCAGCAATTGCCGCATCCCAGCCCGATGTAATCAGCGCGGCGACTTCGTCTTGAATAGTCATCAACCATTGCTCAGCGGCGGCGAGCTGGGCTTTATTTGGTGCGCGAGAAGATGGTTCAGATGGTGCCTTAGTCATCGGTAGGGCTCTTGCTTTCAGAAATAATAGTCTTTGGAATTTGGAGTGAATTGATGTTAAGTATATCCGGTATTGTCACTGACGCAGCAGAAACTGGCCCATGTTGGTGCAGGCAAATACATACTTCAGTATGCATGGGCAGAGCCACTATTTGATACTCAAGCCCATACCGGATATGTTATAAGTATTGGAGGCAATGTTGCACTGTGAGTTTCATCAGGTTCTATTGCACTCGCCTTATTTCATCAGTGGATGGCCTGGTAAATTCTTGCAAAATTGAGGATTTTTTGTGACAAAGAACAAGTATCAAATATTGGCAGATGAACTGGCTGATGCGATATTGAGCAAAAAATTGGCTATCAATGCACGCCTGCCTTCGGTACGCGAACTCATGCAGCAACACCAGCTCAGTCTGGCTACCGTCACCAATGCCCTGCATACCCTGGAAGAAAAAGGTCTGGTTGAACCACGCGGCAAGGCTGGCTATTTTGTCAAACCACCAGCCCGGCAAGAGACATCAATCTCTCAGCCACATACCCAGGCAGACTTGCAAAACATGTCTGCCAGCGTACTGAAGTGGGGCCCGGCAGAGGACCTTTTCCCTCAACAACGCTGGCAAAGTCTGCTCGGCAGTATGATACGCCGTCACCCATTTCTGTCCACGCGCCATGCCCATGCCTATGGCCATCCTCGCTTGCGTGCTGAACTGGCAAAACGCAGTGCTGAGAATGGCTGTTTCCTGAAAGAGGAAGAATTAATCGTCACACAGGGTGCAACTGAAGCCTTGTTACTGGCCTTGCGTGCGACCAGCGAAGCTGGCAGCAAGGTATTGGTGCAAGCACCAGTCAGCGTCCTGTATAGCCGCCTGCTGGAAACCTTCACTCTGAAAGCCGTGACAGTACACAGCAGCGTAGACGCACCAGAATTTCTCGCAGAGGTACAGGCCATACTGGAAGCAGATGATCCACCCAAGGTTTTTCTGTTGGTGGCCAATTACCATTTCCCTACAGGTGCCCTGATGCCTTTGCCGGTGAAGCGCAATCTGCTGAGACTGGCAGAAAAGCATGGCGTCACCATCATAGAAGATGATGTCTATGGCGACTTGCAGCATGATGGCGCACGGCCACTGACACTGAAATCCTTTGACCTCAAAGGCAATGTCATTTACGTCAACTCCTGCTCCAAAACCCTGGCACCCGGCTTGCGCATAGGCTGGCTGGCCGCTGGTAGCTGGCGTAAGCGCATAGAGTATTTAAAAAGCGCATCTGCCAGCAGCGTCAATGAGTTATCACAACTTGTTCTGGCAGAATTTCTAGCCCAGGGTAGCCATGTGCCGCACTTGCGCAAATATCGTCAGCAATTAAAAACACGCACAGGTGAATATTTATCCATATTGCGCCTGGTGCTAGGCAATACCGTCAAACTGGCCGACATGCCAGGTGGCTATAGTTACTGGCTACCTCTTCCAGGCAAGATTAGTGCAGAAGAAATACAAACGCAAATCCGCGCCAACTGGCCTTTGCTGGATGAAGCCGAGACACCGCAGATTGCACTGGTCTCGAATGGTGTTTGTGTGAATACATCCATTCCACTGACTGATCCCCTGCGACAGTCGTTGACTGCATTTTGCTTTTATCTGCGTGGGTTTTATTAGCACTTTTTTATTTGCCATCACTACAAGGTAGTGACGCAGATTTACAAAAACGAGTTCTTACCTGGTTTTTTCATTTGTATCTACCTACAAAAGCAAGGCTTGTATCTATCTGCAAAATACTTCCTCCACCATACTCCATTCCATGCTTAGGCATGATCAGGCGCATTTATACGTCATTGTCTGATCCTGTTAAAAGGCATCCAGGCACGCGGCACTTTCTGAAAATTCTTGTATTCATACAGAAAGCACTGCCTTGTATCTAACAATGCATTCGTCTGTAGCCAATACTAGGCAGACTAATCTTCATCTGCTTACGAAAAGAATTTTTTATGCAAATCTCACAAAAATTATTTTACAAAAGATATCAACACGATTTCACATGTGCCGCGCCGATCAACAGAGATGAAAGCAAGACTACGACAGTATTGCTGGAAGAAATTTCACGTCTGAAACGTTTCATTTCCGACCTGGAAATTGAAAACCGCACTGACATCCTAACTGGATTATTGAATCGCCGTGGCTTCATTGCAGAATTGAATATGGCCTGGGATAGATGGGTGCGTTATGCAGTGCCAACCACGCTGATCATGCTGGACATGAATCGATTCAAACAAATCAACGACACTTATGGGCATGATGTCGGTGACAAGGCATTGAAGCTCATCGCTGTCTATTTGCAAAATAATTTGCGTTCTACCGACATTCTCGGTCGTCTGGGCGGTGATGAATTCGCCGTGATTTTACCGCACACAAACGCTGAAGAAACGCAGCAGATAGTCAACAAACTGCTGGAAGCCATCCCTGTCTTACAGATAAGCTGGCAGCAGCAACACATATCCATCTCACTGGAATTCGCCCTCGGCTTTTCAGAAGTGAATGCCGCCCTTGGCCCACCCAAGGCCTGGCTGCAAGCTGCTGACTTGCAGATGTACCAAAGCAAAGCTGCCACTGCAGACTAAGCGCGAATTTTCAGCAAACCAAACCAGCCTTTTCAAGCGGAGATTTAAAATGAATCAACACACTGTCACACTCGTACAAGACTCTTGGAAGCAAGTCGCCACTATCGCCCCGCAGGCAGCTGCCCTGTTTTATCAGAATTTGTTTGCAGCAGATCCATCACTAAAACCGATGTTCAGAGGCGATATGACAGAGCAGGGTAAAAAGCTCATGCAGATGATAGGTGCCGCTGTTAGCAAACTCAATGACCTGGATAATCTGGTGCCGGTACTGCAAGGCCTGGCCGTGCGTCACGATGGTTACGGAGTCAAGGAATCCCACTATCAGACAGTTGGTGCTGCCTTGTTAAAAACACTGGGGCAAGGTCTGGGCGATCGCTTCACCAACGAAACCAAAGATGCCTGGGCGACAGTGTATGGTGTGATGGCGAATGTGATGATTACGGCATCGAGTTCCACTGTCGCCGCTTGAAGAATAATTTTGCACGCTCTTTAAGAGGAATGTCAAAGTGAACTTTGCATCTGAAAAGACTGGTGATTTTACCCCTGCTTCAATGACAGCATCAAGCCATGAAAGAGATGATGAAAATGCCAGGGATAATGTCAGGGATAACACCGTGTCTTTTTTTTGGTTGATTTTGCTAGCGTGGTTTTTGCTGAAATATACAAAAACCATTCCACACACTGGCGAGTTACTGATGGTGCTGGCGACACTAACCGGCTTCATATTAATGTTTGAGTACAGCTTGAGGGGTGATGACCGCCGTCTGATGAGCTGCATTGTCGCTGCCGCTATCACGGGTATATTGTGGGCACCTTGCAATGCAGGTGCCGCTGCATTTGTCATAGTCGGTGCTGGCATGTGCTCGCGCTTAGAAAATCCCCGCTCTGCCTATGCAGTCTTGTATATAGTTTGCGCAATGCTATTGATGGCCAATGCTGCCTGGCAGTTGCCCGCTGATTTTCTCATACCAACACTGCTGTTTTGCATGCCGGTTGGCCTGGTCAGCATACTGTTGGAAAAGCATAACCGCATGGATGATAAATTATTCATGAAGCATGAAGAGATAGCCAACAGCGCCCTTCTCGCTGAACGCGAAAGAATTTCACGCGATATCCACGATGTGCTTGGTCATGCGCTATCAGTCATCGTCTTGAAGGCTGATCTGGCGCGCAAACTGATCAACACTGATTTGAGCGCTTGTGCCCATGAATTAATCGACATAGAGCACAGTGCGCGTAACACGTTGAGAGAAGTGCGCGCCACCGTAAGAAACTGCCGCGCAAGCAATTTAAACGCGGAATTAAGTATTGCAAAAAAAGCCTTGCGCGCAGCAGAAATCAACATGATTACACTGATAGAACAATGCCACATTCCACCGCCACTAGAACATGTCATCGCGCTTTCTTTAAGAGAAGCCGTTACCAATATTATCCGGCACGCCAAAGCCAGCCAATGCAAAATTACTCTCTCCTCTGATTCCCGGCATATCAGACTCACTGTTGCTGACAATGGACTTATCAAACAAGCAGATAGCAGCATCAGGAAAGGCAGTGGCTTGAATGGCATGACAGAACGCGTTCATGCCCTGCAAGGCACAATCAACATCCATCATAAAAATGGCCTGGGCATAGAGATTCTGCTTCCAATTAAAGGTACGACATGATACGCATTGTGATCGCAGAAGATCATGCGCTTGTATCAGGCGCCCTTGCTGCCCTGCTACGTTTTGAGCCTGACATGCAAGTCATCTCGCTGGCAAAGAATGGCCAGCAGGCGCTGGAAGTCTGCCAGAAAGATTGTCCTGACATCTTGTTGACCGACATAGAAATGCCAATCATGACAGGACTTGAACTGGCTGCCCGCGTTGCAGAGCAAAAATTACCTTGCAAAGTCATCATGCTGACAACCTTCGCCCGCGCTGGCTACTTGCGCCGCGCCACTGCCAGCGGCGTGCGCGGCTATATCCTGAAAGATACGCCCTCAGACAGCCTGGCAGCAGCAATCCGCACTGTGCAAGCAGGTGGACGTGTGATTGCACCAGAACTGGCTATGGAGGGCTGGAACGGTCCACACGATCCTTTATCAGAACGCGAACGCCAGGTATTGCGCCTGGCAGGCTCAGGCGCTGGCAATGCCGACATTGCCAGACAAATCCATTTATCCGAAGGCACCGTGCGCAATTACCTGTCGGATGCCATCGGAAAACTGCATGTCAGGAATCGTGGTGAAGCCTACAGGATTGCCAGTGATGCTGGCTGGTTATAGCTAAACTTAAATCTATGACTCCTCACTTTTCAAGGCATTTCCCGTGATTGATCAAACCTGGATATCGGCTCTGACAAAACTGGCCATTCCTGCTGCAGGCATCCTGGTTATGCTGCTGATTGCCCATTACCGTCAATTTTCACTACGTGAAGATTTTGGCTTTCGTGGTTTCAACATTTCTACTGCTGCCGTATTTTTTGTCCTGTGGATATTACTGATCGTTCTGGAAGAAGTGATAAGTACTGTATTCAATCTCGCCCAGGCCAGGCATTGGCCCGCATTGCCGTTGTCTGTCGTGCTGATACGCATACTGGCAATTGGGGTGGTCGGCCCCATCTCTGAAGAAATGGCATGGCGGGGCATTTTCTTTAGCTGGATTAACAAGAAATTCGGAGCTGCCGCCGCAGTTATCCTGCCTTCACTTATATGGGCACCACTGCACCTTCAATATGATAGTTCAACGCAAATCATACTCATCATTGACGGTATATTTTTGGGTATAACGCGCTATAAAACGCGATCAATCTGGCCGCCTATCATCTTGCACATCAGCGGCAATCTGTTTTCTATTTGTCAGTCCCTGGTCTGAGTGACTCAATCAAAATCGGATCATTACAGAATCAAGTCCTGGCATCGCTTACTTCAGCCTCTGCAAAAATATTGAAAACTGAGATGGCATGTTTTCTTGCATATTGTTCAGACATCGCTGATTCAGCAAACAGCATTTTCATCCTACTATTTTAATTATTTATTCATTTATGCGCCTATATGAGCCAACCGCTTACGCCGTCCCTCATTTGCGCTTGTGCAGGCTGGAATGTACCAAGTCTGATAAATGAAGAATTATTGGCGCAATTTCCATCTTTAGCTCAGGTGCAGGACGAAATAAATTTCTCAAAAGATTCGGAATCTGCACTGACGCATTTAGCGCGGTATGCACAATTCCTGACGGGCGTTGAAATCGATTCTTCATTTTATCGCTCACATCTGCCATCGACCTATGCACGATGGCGAAATAGCGTCCCTGCAGAATTTCGTTTTTCAGTCAAAGTGCCAAAGGCGATTACTCATGTTCTGCGCTTAAAGAACTGTGACTATGAATTACAAAAATTTATTCTCGAAACTTCCAGGCTGGAAGAAAAATTAGGATGTCTGTTGATACAGCTTCCTCCCAGCTTGCCATTCGACCATGGGATTACGCACAAATTTCTTTGTTAAATAAAGCAGCTCAGTAAAACACCACTTGCATTAGAACCGCGTCATGCAAGCTGGTTTGAACCTGCTGCATTCGATTTGCTAACTGAACAAGAAATTTGCCTTGTCGCAGCAGATCCAGGTATTGCAGGATATGACGCGTTACAGGATAACTTCCCCACCACCGCATCCATTGTCTATTTGCGACTTCATGGCAGTCCAGACATGTACAGGTCCAGTTACGATAAAGTCTATCTGGAAAACTTGTCGCTGCGTATTGCTACTTTATTGACACAGGGAAAGCATATTTGGTGCGTATTCGACAACACTGCAGAAGGAGCAGCCTTCCCAAACGCTGTGACTTTACAAAGGCAGCACAACCCGACTCCAGCAAAGTCTCTTGCGCAAGCACATCACGCGACTATATAATCCATATACGTTTCGTATATAAGGATGTCATATGGGCATAGTCAACATCGATGATGAGCTGCACGACCAGTTGCGCAAAGCCAGTTCGGTGGCCTGCCGCTCCATCAACGCGCAAGCTGCCTTCTGGATCAAGATAGGCATGTTGTGCGAAATGAATCCGACCATGTCTTTCAATGAGATTGTGGTACATGAACTCCGGGCCGCAGGTGTAGAACCGCTGGCATTCAGGGGAGCCTTAACATGACCAAGCGACCAGAAGAAATCGCCCTGATGGCTGAATCAGGAAAGTTGCTGGCGACTGTATTTGGCCACCTGGATCAATTGAACCTGATCGGCATGTCCACCATGCAAGTGAATGACCTGGTCGACAGCTTCATCGTCAATGAACTCAAGGCTCGCCCAGCGAGCAAGGGCCAGTACGGCTATGCCTATGCATTGAACTCATCGCGCAATAGCGTGGTGTGCCATGGCGTGCCATCTGCAACAGAAATCTTACAGGATGGTGATATCGTCAATTTCGATATCACCCTGGAAAAGAATGGTTTTATCGCCGACTCCAGCAAAACCTATCTCGTCGGCGAAGTGACAGCATCTGCCAAACGGCTGGTGCAAGTGACTTATGAAGCCCTGTGGAAAGGTATCAAGGCCGTGCGACCTGGTGCCAGGCTCGGTGATATAGGCCATGCCATTGAGAGCCATGCCAAAAAAAATGGTTATTCGGTCGTGAGAGAATATTGCGGACATGGCATAGGCCGCGAAATGCATGAACCGCCCCAGGTACTGCACTGGGGACGACCACGCACAGGCATGATATTAAAAGAAGGCATGGTGTTCACCATAGAACCCATGATCAACCAGGGCCGTCATGATGTCGAGACCGAAGATGATGGCTGGACAGTGGTTACCATAGACGGAAAATTATCTGCCCAGTTCGAGCATACCGTGGTCGTGACAAAAAACGGCGTACAGGTCTTGACACTGCGCGCAGGTGAAAAAGCCTTGAACTGAATCCAGACACTGACTCTACTAAAGTTCCAGGCGCACAGGTATGCCGATAGCGGCACCGATATTGAAATAAGGTCTCGTCGCCACTTGCAATCCACGTGCCATCTGCGCATTGACAAAAGTCCCGGGTTTGAATTCGATCTCCACTTCCTGGCCTGTGAACTTGAATGACTTTATCTGATAGTCCGGGATGATTTTTCCGTTGGCTTGCCTGAGCAAGACATGCTCTTTACTCAGGCGTGAACGTTGAAGAACAAACCAGTTAAGCTCACCTGCCTCTTGTTCCACCTCAACGGTAAAATGCAACTGGTTAAGCTTGCGCAGGCTCGCATTTGCCAATGTCATCTTCCGGCTTAGTTGTGCATTGCCGCGCTTGATGACAGTTAATGATGCAGTGTCTTCTTCCGTGTAAATACGGCCATCTGCTTTCGAGCTGTCAGTACTATTCGCAATACTGTCTATACGGATTGTTACTCCCGTTGCAGGATCAGAAAAAACATCGCCAGCTTGCCAGGTTGCACCTTGTTCATAACCATCCAGACTCTTGTTGATTGGACGCCATACGCCAGTCAAATTGCGTTCGCCACCCACTTCGGGGCTATGGTAATACTGCCTCGATATAACCTGCAACACAGGCTTTTCGCCACTTTCCGGCAGTGTGCTATCTAGCTTGTACAGTAATACGCCTGCCTGCTTCGCCTGCGGGTTCTCACTATTCACACCCAGCCTGGTGCGGAATTCAGCGACGTAAGCTGTCGCCAAGCCTGTGCGTATCACGACCATCTTGCTGCCACCCGGCGTTTCAACCGGGCTGATGACATGGTGGCTGGGCACCTCGCTAGCCTGGCTGACGACATCCACCTGATCGTCGCGTATCCAGTGCATTTTCCACTTATGCCAAGCAAGAAAATCAGGGGATTGCCCTCCTATATTGCCCATCATGTCCCATCCCCCGACGTAGAAGAAGCGATCAACTTCTTCGCCATTGATCTCAGGCTTGTACATATATAAATCAGGCAGGCCGAAAGTATGGCCAGTTTCGTGGATCAGCCAGCGATAGCCCCAAATGAACAGGTCATTCCCGGCGGTGACGAAGGTGCCCAAAGTGTGAGCCTTGCCATCACGCTCGACCAGTACCACGCGCGAAGGCACCTGTGCCTGCCCCATATACTGATCGTTGATCGTGGCCGGGCCATTTGGCAAACCGGACTTGCCTTGCGCGGGTATGACCAGAAGCAGATCGTAGGCATCAACACGGATACCGTAACGCTCATAGGCGAGTTGCGCAACATCGTGGCTGTATTGAAACATATCACCGGTGTCTTCCGTGTTGCCGCCCCATTTATAGTCCTTTGCATTCTTCCTAAGCATCAGCCAGTCCAGCTTGCGGTTATGCTGAGGCGAGACCAGTTTAAGTTGCAACTGACCATAAGACGAAGTGTTGAACCAGTTAGCTGCTGGCTGCAAATAATTCAGGTAGGGGCCAAACTGGCTGAATTGTTTGTATTGTGCTTCTGCATCAGCCGCTTTGCGGTCGGGGAATTCCACAAACAGGACCAGCATGGTTTTCGTGCGCAGGGTTGGTGTGCTTGTGACTGCAGCATTTTTTTCGATACGGTGTCCACTTATATCGCGATCCGGCCTGGTATCGCTGAAGCGATATAGACCGCGTTGCCCGGTCAATGTATCAACATAAGATGGATCAGTGACGATGGTATTCCAGCCTTCATCAGTCCAGCCGCTGGTGCCGATGAGATAGCCGTTCTCAGTTGACTCACCTGTCTTCAATACAGGTACAGGCCGGGTTGCCCCGACCTTGCCAAATGAGCGGGTTGCGATGGTCGTGCCTTTGGCGCTGATGCGTGCAAAAACCGTAGCACTAAGAGCGATAGCTAACTCGTCGCCCTCAATTTTGACATCAAGAATATCATTGGGAGCAACGATCAAACCATCAGCGCGCCTGACCAGGATGTCAGCAGCGGTGATACCGCTCAATGGAATACTGCTGCGTAGCTTGATACCAGTAAGCCCCTGGAATACAGCCTCCTCAAGCTTCACATTTAACTTCGATTGCGCAAATGCCAGCGGCGTCAAGAATAGCGATAACACACACACCGCAAGCAAGCGCGCCGCCTGCACCTGCTTCAGCATCTGAAAATTCCTGCTCATGCAGCTACCTCATCCAATTTCAAATATTTTTCAAACCAGGCAATGCGACGCAACCAGCTATCAATGCGATGAGCACGTTCACGGAAGCTGCCATGACCTTCACGTGGATAAATCGCCAGCTCTGCAGTGACGCCACGTTCGCGCAAGGCTGCGTAAAATTGCCGGGCTTCGCTCACCGGTGTGCAACGGTCATCGCTACCATGTATCAATAATGTAGGGGTAATAGAATCGCGTATCTGCATCAGCGGAGAGCGCTCAAGGGCGACAAGCATATTGGCTTTTTCGGTCAACGGCCCGCCATTGATGAAGTTGTGGAAATCATGTTCACAAGAATAATGGCAACTCACATGGCTGGAAATGGACGATACCGGTACCGCGGCTTTGAAACGCCTGGTGGTCGCCACTGCCCAATTTGTAAGATAGCCACCGTAACTGCTACCAGTGACGCCCAGACGGTCTGCATCGGCAAACCCGAGTGCGATGCAATGATCGATACCGGCTTGAATATCATCAAATTCAGCACCTGCCGGGTCGCCCAGATTCATGCGGGCGAACTCCTGCCCCCAGCCTGTATTACCACGATAATTAGGCAGGAAAACAGCAAAGCCCGCCAGCACATAGGGCAAGGCACCGCCGGGATTGAAACTGTATTTGTTTGCATAGCTAGGGCCGCCGTGGATATCGACTATCATCGGTAGCGGCACCGATAGTTGATATGCACGATTGCGCGGCAATAAAACCAGCCCCTCAAGCGCCAGGCCATCCTTGCCGCGCCACGCAATATGATGCACATCAGGATAATCGGGGAGCGCAGAAACGACATGTGGATTCAACTCGCTGATGCGCGTCCATTCATGTTCAGACAATCGCTTCCAGCAGATTTCCGGCGGCATGCCTGTAGCTTCGCGTACGGTAGCGATCATCTTGCCATTGGCCGATACGACAATGCGCGCCGCATAGCCATCTCCAAGAGTTGCATCTTCCCGCTCTTGCCATTCTATCTCGCCGTCGACTGTCATCACGCCATATACTGTGCCCAGGCGCTCCCAACCGGCAAACCACAGCCTGGTATTGCATAGCCAATGAATAGAAGTCAGGTTGAATTGCTGGTCACGACCATGCTCTGTCAGCTGCCCGGTCACGAGATCAAGTATGCTCATTTCACCTGCCACCAGGCCGCGATCACTGGCCCAGGCTTCCACGAAAGCGAGCTTGCTGCCGTCCGGGCTTGCGGCAAGCCCCTGCAACTGCCAGACAGGGGTATGCAAAACTGTCACGGCACGGCTGTCAAAATCGACACGCAGTAACTGCGCATGATGCCAGCCACGCTCACTGGCGTCATGCGAAGCGATGGCAACTGCACCCCCCGGCACCAGGTCAAATTCCCATACACTATGCTCGCACGGCCCTACTTCTTCGGTCGTGCCGCAAGCGAGCATGATCCGGAATAGCCGACGGCGCACAGTATCGCCAGTCGTGATTTCAGGCTCTTGCGCATCGCCCCACCAAATCCTGGTGGCAGCTCGCGTTGCACCGCCGTTCAAGCCACGGTCGGCAGCAAGCACAACGATAGAACTGCCATCTGCAGACCAGCGCAAATCCTCTATCGTGCCGGGAACCTGGCCTATGCCTTTTACTTCACCGGAAGTGTCCAGCAGGAAAAGAGCAAATTTACCCGGACAATCACGATCCGAAGCAAATGCCAGCCTGTTGTCATATGGCGATGGCCTGACAAGTATGGCAGTGTGCGGGCCGTCGGTAAGTTGCTGCGCACCAGCCGCATCGAATCGCCAGATGCGGCTGGGGTTTGGCACTCCGGCCTCGCTGCTGGCATTTCGTATGGTGGCGAGCACCGCATCACCGTCGCGGGTGAAAGAGAGATCGGAAGCAAGGCGTAAGCTGGCAAGTGTATTGAGAGCAGCTTCTATGGTCATTGAAATATTCCCTGATGATGGCTTGGTAGTGAGCGCAAATCGCCTGGAGGCAATTAAATGCAGCAAAGTTAACCATCGGCCGTGAAAAATGGCTTGATGCTTATGGATGCATATTTGCTGGAAATCGGCACAATCGCAACGCCATGCTCACCGTGCGCACAACTATGCTGATTTCGTCATCGAAACTATCAGAAATCGTCAAGACGGGGCTGTAATGCTTCTGTAATACTGGTTCGGCCCGTGGAGAAAAACCTGGTGCACGGTAAAGAATTAGTGATGGCTAGGGCGTGCCGATTTACTCAGTGAGTTTTATAGAAATGATCAGACTTGCCGCAATTGATACCTGAGAGGGGGTCTCAACATGTCAGAACCAACTATTGATAACCCTGAAGGTCTGGTTGACTGGTTCCGGCGCGGCGGCGTCACAGGTCCCTTGCGCAACTGCATTGGCCCTCTGCCCATGTCCAGGGCATCCATCGTGCGCTGGTCTTCCGACAAACCGGATACGACGATACAGACCATAGGCGCGCACGCGAACAATTATCGCATTGCGGTCTTGCTGGAACCCCTGGAATCACAAATCTGGAATGGTGAGCGCGCAATCTGCGGTGGCATGATAGGTGCAAACCGTTTTCGCATCTGCCAGCCCACATCGCAAGGGCGCTGGCGACGCATGAGCAGTTGCGACATAGTCAACATCTTCATTCCCACCAATGCCATCAGTGCCCTGGGTCGCCTGCGCGATTCTGAAGCACCGTCTTCGCTGGCAGATACCCCGTTTACGGCAGACCGTATGGTCATGGACCTGGTCGGGAAATTGCTCAATGCGCAGATGCTGGCCGGGTCGCTGGCACAACAGTTTTGCGACAGCATGATTACTGCCCTGGCGAGCTACTTGCTGGAGAATTATTCCCAACCCCTGCCCGGACAAAAGCCCAGCAGCCTGTGCGGCACACGTCTGCAAAAAGTGCTTGCTCATATCTCTGAGTGTGTGGCAGAAGATGTATCGATTGCTGCACTGGCTGATTCCTGCTCGATGAGCGAATCGCATTTCTCACGGGAGTTCCGCAAAGCCGTCGGGCTTCCACCTCATCAGTACGTGATGAAATTACGCCTGGAACGCGCCAGCATGGCCCTGCTGGAAGGTGATGCCCGCATCATTGATATCGCATTTTCTCTGGGCTTCAATAATGTCAGCCATTTTTCGCGCGCTTTTGCCCTGCGCTACGGTATCCCCCCTGCCAATTTCCGGCGCAATCATTCCAGCTGTACCTGACTGGCAAGGCTCACTTGTCACAACAGGATTTTGCAATTTTGGCAGGATTTGCAGCATAGCTGCGCGCTTGGCACTGCACAATGCGGCAGGCTGTCTATTCAGATAAAATTCTCACGCTGTAAATCTGAGTATTCCACAGCGACCTCCCAAGTGAGATTTTTCCCATTCCGCCAAATCGCCTGAAGAAAATATGAAACCTATGCGCCATCGCTTGCCAATTTTTTATGCCGCTGTCACCTCGCTTTTTCTCTCTGGCTGTGGCTCATTGGCAACTACGGTTGTCACTTCCAGCCAGCCAGAAACTGACAGCTTGCGCGCTGAGTGCCCCATCGAAGTTCGCTATGCTGCGGTAGCACCAGCGGCAGCCACACTGGCTGAGCTAAAAGCATTGACAGAAGCACGCCTGTCAGCTTTGCAATTAAAGGCCGTATGGACCATACCTGAAGCTGAGACCTTCATCGACAGCGATGCCGACAGGCTGCGCTTGCAACGCCTGCTCAGTGTCGTGCTGCCAGCGCTGGAACGTTATCCGGCTGTCCTGTTTGAGCGCATGCGCTTGAGCGATATCGCCCTGGTCAAGAACTTGAGCGTAGAAGGTCAGCGGCGGCGTGCCATGCCAGCACCACAGACTGCCAGTGTCGTTTATTCCGATAACGATGAAGACATTTGCCTGGCAGGCATGGAGCTACGCACACATCACGAGTTCTATCACTTTATCGAACATCGCACATACGCCGACTTTTACTATCGCGATCCTCTCTGGTTAGCCCTGAACCCGCCTGCCATATCATATGGCAGTGGCGGCGCAACGGCGTATGGCAAAGGCTTCATCAACCTTGGGCATCCATCCGCTGGCATGGTGAGCCGCTATTCGCTATATGGCCCGGAAGAAGACAAGGCAGAAATGTTTGGCTGGATGATGACGCCAGGCTATGCCCATCGCGTGCTGCAATGGACTGCTGACGACACAGCCCTCGCCAGCAAACACCGTTTCATCATCCGTTTTTTCCATGACCAGAGCGGTGGCGCGATGGGCCAGGACTATTTTATGCAACGCGCTCAGGCAGTAGCTACTACTGCACCTCGCTAAGTATCTCGCTAAGTAACTCTATCAATGGCATAAATTGACTAAAGCTTTTTTGAGCAGGTTTCGATAACTTCAGCAAGAAATGTAAAGCAGGGATTTTTTCCCGCGGCAATACTCGGTTCCATCGTATCTGCGTGATCGATGTTGAATCGTGATGTTGAATCGCAATGTTGAGCTGATGTATGCAATCGGCAAAAACAATCACTGGCATCACCATCGTCTTCATCACCGCAGCGATATCCCGGCGCACCAAGAGGTGCCGGTGATTCACTCAAATAGCAAGAAGACTGGAGACGCAGTGATTAAGAAAAGTTTACATTATGGCAGTGCAATTCTGCTATTGGGCGGCATGACTGTCAGCGCATCAGCCCAGGAAGCCGATAAGCCAAAAGAAGAAAAGATTGAGCGCGTTACCGTTACGGGATCGTCAATCAAGCGTATCGATGCCGAGACGGCACTACCCGTGACCGTGATCAAGGCAGATGAATTCGTTAAAAAAGGAATGACGACGATAGAAGAGGTCATGACCTCATTGTCAATGAACCAGCAAACCACGGTGGCTGCGGGTAACGTCGGTGCAGAAACCGGCGGTAAATCTTCTGCCAATATGCGCGGCCTGGGCGATGGGCGCACGCTGATTTTACTGGATGGACATCGTCTGCCCAATCACCCTTATGACGGCAGCAGCGCAGACTTGTATAGCATCCCTTTTGCTGCCATCGACAGGATAGAAGTGTTACGCGATGGTGCTTCGCACATCTATGGCACCGATGCGATAGCCGGGGTCATCAACTTCATCACCAAGCGTTCAGTCAAGGACACGACCGTGACGCTGGAAACAGTCATGCCGCAACAAAGTGGTGCCAGGGAAAAACGCTTCAGCATCACCTCGGGCTTTGGTGATCTCGACAAAGATGGCTACAATGTTTTCGGCGCGATTGATCATCATGAACAGGCACGGCTGATGGCGACGGAGCGCGCATTTTCAGCCACCGGGATCTTGCCCGATCGTGGCATCAGCAAGACCAGTGGCACAACCTTCCCTGCCAACTTCTTTTCCACCGCAGGCATTTCAGGCAACCCACGTTTTGCATCCGGCTGCCTGCCGCCAGACGCCATCAAGAGCACAACAAACCAGACCTGCCGCGAGGATTATGCACGCTTTGTCGATGACATTCCAGAAACCAAGCAAAGCAGCTTTCTCGGCAAGGCATCACTGAAAATCGGCGAGGATGGCATTGTCGGCTTAGAGCTGCTCCATAGCGAAAGCACCAATATCAACCGTATCGCACCGCCACCAATGACTGGTCTGATCATGCATTCCAGCAGCAAGTGGTACCCGGGCGGCACAGGCGGCACACCCGCCGTTGCTGGTTTGACAGGCGAAGACCTGACAGTCAGTTGGCGCACGGTCGAGGGTGGCCGTCGTGAAGCGACCAATCTCGGCATTTCTGACCGTCTGGTGGCGTCTTTGTCAGGCACAGTAGCAGGATGGGAACTCAGCGGTTCCATCACCAGTGCACGCACAAGAGTAACCGAGGACTTGAGCGCAGGCTATCTGAATGATGAGGCGATACAGAACGGCATCAATAACGGCGTCTTGAATCCCTTCGGGCCGCAAGATGCTGCCGGAGCAAGTTTGCTGGCAAGCTCACAGGTGCGCGGCCAGGTCATTGCCGCGACTGCCCGCAATACTGGCTTCGATATGCGCGCCACACGCGACCTGATGCAGCTTCCTGCCGGTCCACTGGGCTTTTCAGTAGGAGTTGAGGGTCGGCGCGAGACTTCGGAATTTATTGTAAAACGTGGTCCCCTGGACCAGATGATGATATCTCGCGCCAGCGGCCTGGTTGCAGCCAAGGATACCAGCGGATCACGCAATCTTTCAGCGGTTTTTGCTGAAGTCAATATTCCCATCACCCGTGAACTTGAAGCACAGGTGGCCGCGCGTTATGACCGCTATAGCGATGCAGGCAACAGCTTCAATCCCAAGATTGGTTTTCGCTATCAACCCTCCAAAATGTGGCTTTTGCGTGGCTCGATGAACACAGGTTTTCGCGCGCCTACGCTCTACGAGTTGAATGGTCCTATCGTCACCAGCCGTACGGCTTCGCAGTACAACGATCCCTTGCTATGTCCAGGTGGTGTAGCAAAACCTGGTGTAAATCCCAATATCTCCTGCAGCATGACTTTGCCAACCCAGGTGGGCGGCAACCCGGATCTCAAGCCAGAAAGCGCCAAGTCGTATTCGCTAGGCATGGTATTTGAACCAAATTCAAAACTGACGGTATCGCTGGACTATGCCAAGATCGCGATTCGTGATCAAATCGGCCAAGTGTTGTACGAAGAGATAATACTGGGCGACTTCGACAAGTACCGCAGTCGCTATCACTACAACGCTGCTGGCACCGCGCTCGACTACATCAATGTATCAACGCTGGGCAATTCGGGAGAAGTCATGGCGCAGGTGCTGGATCTGACAGCCCAATGGCGCTTCGCACCATTCTCCTTCGGTACTATCGACGGTTGGTTCAATGGTTCCTATGTATTGAAGGATACTTATACGACCATAGACGGAGACACACCCGACAACATAGGTGTCTATAACGGTGTGGTACGCTGGCGCCATAATGCTGCCATCCGCTGGTCCCAAGGCCCATGGTCTGCCACTTTGTCCCAACGTTACTCTGGCGGTTACACCGATCAAAACCTGGTGGAAGACAAGTTCAAGCGAAATGTGTCAGCCAATTCCATCTGGACCCTGGCAAGCAGTTATACCGGCTTCAAGAACCTGACGCTGTCAGCAGGCATCAAGAACCTGCTCAACACCAATCCGCCGTTCTCGAATCAAGCGCCGAATGCACAATCCGGCTATGACCCACGGTTCGGAGATCCTATAGGTCGCTCGTTTTATCTGCGGGCCAGTTATAAGCTATAACCAGGAAATGCGAACAGCTATTTGAAGTTCTTTAGTCTTGGCGTTGGCCAGATTCTTGTTACCTGCATTACCCCTTATATGCAGAGAACCTGAACCTGGCTATACGCCGTGGCAGCACCTTCAAGCCTGCCGTGTGACCTTAGCGAGCAAAAAACTTTAACGCACAGCGTGGAAAAACATGAGACACCAAGGTTGCCAAAGCTCATCCCGTTATTTGAGAGGAGTATTGCTGTCGCCAGCAAGCAGCATTTGTGGCACCTGGGTAAAAGCAGTAAACACACCGGTGCCACTTGGACGGTCCAACACAAAGACCATGTCGTAACGCGAACCTGGCCATGGCTGAGTCGGCAAATTAGGAAAGTCTGCCGTTCCGGTCTTCTTCAGCAATTCGTTAAGGACCGAATCCTGACCTGGCCCCTGCCAGATGCCCTCATGCTGCCAGGATATGAGTACAGTGCCCGATTGCGCAAGCACGCTGGCTACCATGCCATCGCTATGTTTATAGTGGTCTTTGTCGAATGAAGTATTGGGTGTCAGGTTCAATTTGGCAGCCAGTGCCGTGATCGTCTGGTAAGGTCTCTGGCTAGGTTCTTTGCCACCAACGGTCGCAGGATTTGAAGCATAAATAAAATTAGGCAAAGCCAGTTCTGCATTCTGGAATTGGTCATTGGTGGGGTTGAACAGGCTGGCGATGCCGCCTGCCCTTTCCCAGCCCAGCGTAATCAAAGACTCGTTATCGCTGGCACCAAGCAAATTGATACCACCGTAAACACTTGTGCCATAAGTACCAGGTTTTTCTGCATGGCGGATGATCATGATTTTGGTCGGGCCCATGTTCTTTCCTTTTCAGTTTATTGCGTCAGGGAATAACATAATTCTTTTCGATAATTTAACCTGAAGTTTAAAATAGTGCCATATTGTTAAAAAATAGTACCGCAGCAAATACATTCCATCACGCGCACTCGCCAATTTCTTCCGGTCAATGAAATTTTGATTTGTGAGCCTGGTTTGTCCCAGTTTGTCGACTTGAAGCCCATGAACCGCCTGGAATTTAAATCGGGAGCAGTCGCAATGCGGTACGTGCCACAGTGATAGATAAGTAAAGACGAGCAATGCAGACGCAAAAAAAGCTTGCGCACCTAAGCGGACAAGCTTTTTTACATTGCCGACTGATCGTTATATATCGACCGAGATTCAGCCTGAACAAATTATTGCTCTGGTCATGGCTGGACACGCCAAAACCTTAGCTGGATACGACCGCCTTACCCCGCGCCACATGCAATTTCTTGTAGCTGTCTATCAGGCGCTGGTGTCTTTCCAGCCCCTCCAGTTTCATGCTGGTTGGCGTCAAACCGAAGAAGCGCATGCTGCCACCGACTGAACCCAATACCGCGTCCATACGATCGTTGCCAAACATGCGACGGAAGTTGACGAGGTAATCATCCAGTTCCAGTTCATCATCCAGCGTCACTTCCAACACTACATTCAAGGCCTGATAAAACAATCCGCGATCGACGGTGTTGTCGTTGTACTGCAGGAAGGTTTCGACCAGCTCTTTCGCCTCTTCAAATTGCTGCAGGGCGAGATTGATCAGCAGCTTCAACTCCACGACGGTGAGCTGGCCCCAGATCGTGTTCTCGTCAAACTCTATGCCTATCAGGGTGGCGATATCGCTGTACTCATCCAGCTCATTATTCTCCAGGCGCTCAAGCAAGTCTTCCAGTTGCTCATCGTCCAGCGTATGCAAATTCAGGATATCAGCGCGGAACAACAAAGCTTTATTCGTGTTATCCCAAATCAGGTCTTCCACCGGATAAACCTCAGAATAACCTGGCACCAGAATACGGCATGCCGTAGCGCCTAAGTGCTCATACACCGCCATGTAAACTTCTTTGCCCATCTCTTTGAGTATGCCGAACAAGGTCGCGGCTTCATCCGCATTGGAGTTTTCGCCCTGTCCAGAGAAATCCCACTCAACAAAATCGTAATCGGCCTTGGCACTGAAAAAGCGCCATGACACCACACCGCTGGAATCGATGAAGTGTTCAACAAAATTATTTGGCTCAGTCACTGCATTGCTGACAAAGGTAGGCTGAGGCAAATCATTGAGGCCTTCAAAACTACGCCCCTGCAGCAACTCTGTCAGGCTGCGCTCCAGCGCCACCTCCAGACTGGGGTGCGCACCGAAAGAGGCAAACACACCACCTGTGCGCGGGTTCATCAGGGTCACACACATGACAGGGTATTGACCACCCAGCGACGCATCTTTCACCAGTACAGGAAAGCCCTGCTCTTCCAGCCCCTGTATCCCAGCCAGGATGCCAGGGTATTTCGCCAGCACTTCTTGCGGTACATCAGGCAAGGCGATTTCATCTTCCAAAATTTCACGCTTGACTGCGCGTTCAAAAATCTCGGACAGACATTGCACCTGCGCTTCTACCAGCGTATTACCGGCACTCATGCCATTACTGGCGAACAGGTTTTCAATCAGGTTAGATGGGAAATATACGACCTCGCCATCTGACTGTCGCACATAAGGCAGCGAGCAAATGCCGCGCTCTGCATTGCCAGAATTGGTATCAACCAGATGCGAGCCACGCAACTCACCATCCGGGTTGTAAATCTCCAGACTGTACTCATCCAGAATATCTTTAGGCAGCGCATCTTTTTTGCCAGGCTTGAACCAGCGTTCTTCCGGATAATGCACAAAGGCCGCGTTGGCGATGTCTTCACCCCAGAATGAACCCGCATAAAAATGGTTGCAACTCAGGCGCTCGATATACTCACCCAGGGCCGACGCCAGCGCGCTTTCTTTGGTCGCACCCTTGCCATTGGTAAAACACATGGGCGAATGCGCATCGCGGATATGCAGCGACCACACATTAGGAATAATATTGCGCCACGAAGCAATCTCTATCTTGATACCCAGCCCCGCCAGCAAGCCAGACATATTGGCGATGGTCTGCTCCAGTGGCAAATCCTTACCCAGGATGTAGGTAGATGTAGAGGTCGCCGCATCCGCAGTCGGGTTCAAGCTCAGCAAGGCCTGCGCATCCGCATCCAGGTTCTCGACCTCTTCAATCACAAACTCCGGCCCCGCCTGCACCACTTTTTTGACCGTGCAACGGTCGATGGAACGCAAGATACCTTCACGGTCTTTGGCAGAAATATCCGCAGGCAACTCCACCTGTATCTTGAAAATCTGCTGATAACGGTTTTCCGGATCAACAATATTATTCTGCGACAACCGGATATTCTCAGTAGGGATATTGCGGGTATTGCAATACAACTTCACAAAATAAGCCGCGCACAAGGCCGACGAAGCCAAAAAGTAATCAAAAGGACCCGGCGCAGAACCATCCCCCTTATAACGGATAGGCTGATCAGCCACCACCGTAAAATCATCGAACTTGGCTTCAAGACGAAGCTTATCGAGAAAGTTAACCTTAATTTCCATGGGGGAGTTCCAAAATAGTGTTCAAAATCGCGTAAACACTATTATCCGTTGTTTTAGCCATACAACAAAGCTTGTTGACCAGCCGCACGAGTAAGCCTTACCCGATGCGGCCAATCCGTCCGCCCACACCCTGCTCAATTCCGTGCCATACGTACAAAAAAAACAGCCGTTAATGGAGGCTGCTTCGACGATCAAGACCATCAATCAGACAAACGTAGCGACACCGTTCTCCTGTTCCGTCAGTCAACTGAGCACACCAGGCGAGTTCAGGTAGATCGCTGAAAACGACTTCTGTTCACCAAAATCAGGATCGCCGCCCATCAATGATTCACTGATGGTAATACTCGGCTGCGGACTGCGAGCTGCGAGATACAGATGATTTGGTTCAAGCTGCGTTGTTGCCGACGATTTTTCCCGCATCGGTTTTGAGCCAGCTTGAAAGCTGTGACGCATATTTGTCGATGACACTTGATGCTTGTCGCGCCGCATAGGCTGGCACTCTGAATCAGAGCGCGGATAGCGCCGGACAGTGTTGCGAGAGATGCCCAGTCGTCTGGCGATCTCCCGCGTGGAATCTGGTCACGAATATGCCAGCGTCGAATAATTCCTGGTAATGCCATGGCTATCATTCCTGTCTCCTACTCATCAAGATCGGTAGGATTGCGTGCTAAACCGTGGATCAAATTTCAATGTAAATCAATAGAGTGTCAAATATAAAGGTTAAGGCCGGGCCACACTGCTTATGAATCTGATCCCGGTGTTGGTCGCTGTGGTAGCCTGTACACTCTTGAGCGAAGAGTTGCATCCTCTATCATGCCATGTTGATACCATTGCATTGCTAGGCGTCGCGTCAGGTCTGCGTCCCGAAAGAAACTTGCTCCGTCTAAATTTTCGCCTGCGGTCCGTTTGAACGCGGGAATCTTCACGCTGAAGCCATGGATGGGTGAGCTGGATACAGGCTACCTACTCGTTCGCCAGTTGTCTGCCTTGAATAGTTATCTCAGGTCCGTGGTTGCCCCCTTCACGTTGCCAGCGTCTGCTGGAGCTAGAGGTTATACTAACGTTCGTTTACCAACAACTTTCCTGTTTCCCACCAATGATCAACATTCAATCCTTAGCTCCTCAAAAATCGCCAATTTTCATTCGCGTGTTGAAGAGCTTGATGTCTCTGCTTGGCAAAGTGACGGTAACCGGTTCCGAGCACTTGAACGGCCCGCTTGGCAAAGTCGTCGTCTGCAATCACGTAGGCTGGGTTGATCCTTTATGGGTCGGTTACGCGGCCTTGCCACGCACCTTGCATCAAATGGCCAAGAAAGAACTTTTCGACAACCCGATTAGCGGCTGGTTTGTCCGCTCGGGTGGCGGTTTTCCGGTGGACCGGAGTAACCCATCGACCGCAACCATCAAACACGCAGTGTCTCTCGTTGAGCAGGGCTGCCTCGTCCTAATTTTTCCTGTGGGCACGCGAAATCAAGACAATGCTGATGCGAAGCGGGGGGCGGCAACGATCGCATTGCGTGCTAAAGGTGAAATCGTTCCTGCACATTACGATGGGCCAGAGCGATTTCGCCTGATCCATCTGC
Source organism: Burkholderiales bacterium (assembly GCA_016200895.1). Lineage (GTDB taxonomy): Bacteria > Pseudomonadota > Gammaproteobacteria > Burkholderiales > Burkholderiaceae_D > Undibacterium. The sequence goes on along the minus strand of JACQDX010000101.1, from coordinate 44,670 downwards.
TTCGCAGGCCGCTCATTCATATCACGTTTGGCACTCCGGTCATCATACCAAAAGATGTTTCTGCCAATAAGGCTACTGCTCAGCAGTTGACGAATGAAATCGACCAAGCGATGAAAATCGTATCTCAACAAGGTCGGCCAATTTGAATCGTTGTGGGCTACGACGAACTTGTCTATTTGGTCGTGAGCACAATTGATTGCATCGAATAAAGTTGGTTGGGCCTACGTCGCTAAACTGATGAGTAAAGTTGGTCGGGATGAAGGCTTGAAACTGGCCAGGCAGACGGTCAGTGAATTAAGTTGGTGGAGACTGGCCGAACGGCCGGTATCGAACAATGCTGAACTAAACTAGCTCGAACTCGCCACCCCCATATTGGGTGACTTGTAATTCAGTCCTGAATGTCGCCTGCGCGGGTTATTTCATCGCTCTATCCACGTAAAGACTGCCAGCCTTTTCGGTCCTGGTCTCCCATCTGCTCTGGCTTTCGGGTCATGCGCTGGCAGAATGTAGCGCAACACTCCGATCTCAAGACTCCAGATCAAACCCAAATACCCTAAGCTCCTGATCACAGCGACATGCTTTGGCGAGACGTGCGGCCCAGGCGATGGCGTCCTCTCTTGTAGGAAGCTCAAGTACCGTGAAGCCACCATTGAGTGGAGGTGCCCACGGGTAGCCTCCATCAGCGACTGCACCATTGGCCGACACCAACACGGGTGCTACTGTTTCATCAATGCCACCGGCGAAAACATAGACGCCCGCTTCCTTCGTCTCGCGTATCACGGCATGGGCATCTCGCCCTACTGTCTCCATCTCACTGTCGGGCACCCTCATCGCAGCACTGGGGAATGAAATGAGATACTTTGCCATGATCATGAATTCCTTATACTGTTTGCGGTGCCCGGCCGCGCGGGGTGTAAGCACCGGCAAAGGCAACGGTGAGCCGGGTGTGAAAACCATCTGGCTAGGATAGCTGGAAGTGCGGGGTGTGGCATTGACGTTGCAGGCGCTGCGCTCAAATCAAGACACCCATCCAGTCACCAGACGGCGGCGAGCGAGCTGTGCATGGTTGCCAGGCTTGATCACGTGAGCAGGGTGAAAACTTGCTCAAAACGCAATGCAGTATAATTGGCAATATTTCTGTCGCCTCCGATCCGTTAAATCGTTAAACGGCCCGCTTCGGCAGTCTTGCATGCTGAGCGGCCGGACGTCGACGAACAGCGCTTGCTGGTAACCTCTGCTGAAAGTTTTGCCACATGTCGTCTCCATACTACCAAGCGTGCGGTGTAAAACCGGGCGATGACATGTCGGCCAATTTTTAACCGTAAGCTAATGGTGCTGACGCTTGCGTCTATCTCGTGCAATTGGCAGATGCTTGACGGTGGCTTGGTGAAAGGTAAATTATTCTGCTTGACTGAAAAATCGCCAGGCCAGGCAAGCTGGCGCATTGTCGACACTAAAGTTGAGTTCCGAAATTGCATTGTGGCGCAGGTGCGCCTCCCAATCGAAAGTCGCCGGTAATGAAAAAACAGTTTGTAGCAGTAGTCAGTCTGGTGATCAGCGCTCATGCGGCGGCCGACGTCGCCGCCGGCATAACCGCGCTCAGCGACGGGCATTGCAAGGTCGCCGTCAAGGAACTGAGCGCGCCTGCGCGTGCTGGCAATGTCAAGGCCCAGAAGGCGCTGGGGGATTTGTATCAGTATGCGGCGCGCAACTGCAGCGACACACCTGGTGATGAAACCCAGGCGCTGTCTTGGTACCTGATGGCAGCGCAACAAGGCGACGTGGAGGCGCAAAAGGAGTTGGTCTTTCTTTACAAGCTAGGGAAGTCGCCCAATCCCGAGCAGTCCGTGCGCTGGTTGCTCAGGGCGGCCGCGCAGGGCGGCGGCGCGGATCTGTCGGCGCTTGGCACCGTGTATGCAAATGGCGAGGGCCTGACGCGCGATCGCACATTGGCCTACGCGATGATGACGCTGTCGCTGCAGCGCAGTGACTGGCTTGGGCGTCATGACACAGAAAACTACCTCCCTATCTTCAGCGAGAAATTGTCGCCCGACCAGATTGCAGAAGGGAAGAGTCTGGCTGCCAACTGGAAGCAAGGCACTGCACTTCCAACCACCTCGCAAAGCGGGCGGCGCTCGCCGATTGACTGGTATCTGCGCCTCGCTGAGGCTGGTGATCTGGCAGCCGCGCTCAAACTGGGCATGCTGTATGGTGACTACGACTCAGGTCGCGACACCGATCCTGAGCGGGCCGCGTACTGGTTGCGCAAGGCGGCCCAGGGTGGCAGCGCCGAAGCCCAGTCCCATCTATCTAGCGCTTATGCACACGGCGACGGCGTGACTGAAGACTTTGTGCTGGCGTATCTGAGCTTGGCGCTGGCCGCGCGCGGCGGCGCCGCGAATGCCGTCAGCGGCGTGGCGGAGTGGGAAGCGGCGCTGACCGATCAGCAACTGGCCGAGGCGAAAAGCATGCTGGCGCAATGGAAAGTGGGCACGCCATTGCCGGTGACCTCACAATACGGCGCACAGCGCAAAGTTCACTATGTGCGCAACGCCACCGGCAAGGCACCGCCAACGGACGAGGTGCGCAAACTGTTTGCCGCTGCCAGCGAAGGCGACGAAGCCACGTTCACGCGGCTGATCGCGACGGTCACCAATCTTAACGACTACGTGGTGGACAATTGCAAGCTGTTGCATGCCTTGCTCAAACCGGCCCTTAGCCTGCGTGCCGACGAAACCGCCTGGCGGCGCGAGCATGACAGTGCGTTTGAGCTGGCGCACTGGCAGCGCCAACGTGCCAAGCACCTTGCGCTGTTGCCAGCCAAGACGCGCATGCTGGCCCTGGCGTTGAACCATGGCGCCAGCTTTGACGAAGGCTGCAGCAACAGCGATGCGGCTGCGCTGCATCTGGCCAGCATGTTTGGCTCGCCGGAGATGGTGCGCATGTTGCTTGCCAAGGGGGCGGACCCACGCCAATACGGCGGTAGCAATGGCGTCTACGCGCCGCTCGAATATGCGCTCCAACAGCGTGAGCATGGCCTGCAGTTTCCCGAGATGATAGATCCGGAACAACGTAGCGAGATCATGCTCGCGTTGCTGAAAGCCGGGGCACAACGCCCCTATCTGTTGCTCGACCAGCGCAGTGCGCGCGAGGCAAAGGCGAAAGGCGAAGCCGCGCCCGACCGGCCATCGGCTGATTACCTCGTGTGGAACACGCTGCTCGGGCTGACGACGGGGACGGCGGTGCTGGACGCACTGGCCGCCACCGGCACCACTCCGTATTCCGGCGACGATGGTGTGTCGCCGCTGGCTTACGCCGCCCGAGCCGGCAATGCCGATGCGATCGGCTGGTTGAAAACTCGCGTGCCGCGCTTTGATGAAGCCGGGCGCGACCGGTGGGTCGACGCGGCCATGCTGGCGATGTACAACAGCAAGGAATCATCAGACCAGGTGTTGCGCCAGCTGCTGGTGCCGGACTTGCACTGGGCACAGACCGGCCCTCTGTGGGAAAGCGGCCAACCGGACTATCGTCCGGTCCGCTCGCCCGTGGTGCAGATGAGCGGCGACACCCTGCTTGGCCACGCAGTGTGGGCACATCGACTCGACTGGGTCGCCAAACTGGTGGCGCTGGGTGCGCCTGTGGGCGGTCCGAATAATCAGAGCGCGCTAGCGCTGGCGCTGCGCTCTGGCGATGCGGCGATGGTGAAGCTGCTGCTGAGTCTGGGTGCCGATCCGCTCGCCGGCATGGAGTCGCCGCTGACCCAGGTACTGACGGCGAAAGAAGGTGACGCCAACATGTTGCCGCTGTTACTGGAGCACATAGCGCGGGTGAACAAAGGATCGCTCAGCAGCATCATGCCGGCGGCGCTGGAAGAAGCCGTGTTGTCCGCCGACACGGAGCAAGGCGCACGCCGCGTGCGTGTGCTGGTGGCCGCGGGTTTCTCCGCCCAGGGCCTTAGCGCCCAGGCGGTGCGCAGCGCGATCGACTCGCCTGACCGGGAGCTGGCCGGTTTCCTGCTTGAGCATGGCATGCTGAGTCTGGCGGCCGGACAGACGCGCGCGACCGCGGATGTGGTGGCCTTGCTGGCCGCAATCGACCGTAAGCGGATCGACCTGGTGCGGCGCATGCTGGAACTGGGTTTCGACTTGAACACGCATTTCGAGGACATGCCCAGCCCAGTGGAGCTGGCCATCACGCGCAGCGACACCGACATGCTCGCGATGCTGCTCGACAAAGGCGGGCGCATCGATACGGGCTATCGCGACAAGAACGGGAGTGGTGTACTCGACCGCGCGGTCGCAGCAAACAACGTCGCCATCCTGAAGCTGGTGACCGGAAATGGCCAGTTGAGACTGAACGAGGTGTGCCTGCCCGCCACGCGGATGCTGGCCCAGACCGTGCTCGACACATCCGATCAGTATTGGGCTTTGCTGCGCAACCAGGGCTTGATGGCCGAAACTACACCTTGTCGTGGCATGGTCGAGCGCCTGATCAACTATCTGAGCGAACGGCGCGAGCGGCCGCTACGCGGCTGGATCGCCGAGCGCTTGGGGCAACGCCTGAAGCAAATCGGCGCCAGGGAGACCAACTTGAGCGCGGCCAGCTGGGCCAGTTTGCGTCAAAACGAGAGCGACGACTTAATGGCGGTTCTGGAAACGGTCGGCTGGCGCGCTCCTCCGGCGCACACCACGGCAGCGCTGGCACCGTTGACGAAGGTCGTCACCGGCTCCGACCTGGCGCTACAAAAGAAACTGCCCGGGCACTACTACTTGAAGGGCGTCACCGAGGTGGGCTCCGAGATCGTGCTGCGCGCCGACGGCCGCTTCAACTATTCGCTCGCGTATGGCGCGGCGGATCAGATGGCACGCGGCAGATGGCAGGTTAATCACGGTCAGCTCGTGTTTCGCAGCGATCCCGCCGAGTTGCCCGGCGCGCCGTTGACGCCGTCGCTCCCGACGCCGACGGCAGTGGCCCAATTCGGACAACTGTCGATCCAGGTGCGTGCGCGCGAGCGCAACGTCGCCAAAGTGGAGCTGACGGTATTGGGTGACGCCCCCGTCTTGCTGCGCGGGCGCACAGATAACACTGGCTGGCACACTGCTCATGTGGGGCCAGTGCGCCAGATCGTGTTCTACCATCCGGAACTCAACCGTGGCCGCCCCTATGTCTATGAAGTGCCGAGCGGGTCGATTGGGGAGAATAACTTCAGCTTCGACCTTGCCGCGCAGCCCTCCGTGTTCAGTGACTTCAATCTGAGTATGACTGTGCGCGATGGCGCGCTGCTGTGGGCGCGCGATGGACGTGAGTTCACGTACGAAAAAGCACACAAGGAATAGTCGCGCGATGTTGGCACATACTTTGATCACCCCACACAGGAGCCAAGATGAAGAAGAGTCTACAGATTGATCGCTGGCACGCATTGCGTGTCGCGATGTACGCGTTGAGTTTATGTGCAATGAATGGCGGCGCGCAGGCAGCCGCCCTCGATTTGAGTGATTGCGATGTGCTGATCGGAACCCGGTCGGCTCTGGCGTACAAGAAGTGGATCAGCGACAACGAGCGCCGCGCCAATGCTGGCGAGCGCCAGGCCATTCGCAGTCGCGCCGCCGACGCGGTCAGGCGACTGGCGTGCCACGAAGAAAAGCTGAATGGCAGTAGCGGCTGGGGCGTGACGATCACCATGTCCGGTGGTGCTGCCGGTGCCGAAAAAGACGGCCCCTCGGTGACAACCAGACCTACCGGCATCCCGAATATCGAGCTCCGTCCAGACGCCTTGAAGACCCTGAACGACGCCGTCCGTTATACCCATCAGGCTGGCGTTTTCGACCCCGGGTACAAGAGCCTGTCGGCGCAAACCGTGGTGCGCTATGCGACGGCGCTGCCCGAGCGAATCGACGATGCATATGCCGACGCGGCTGGCGCGTACGCCTACGATTGCGTGCTGAAACTTCCGTATGGTACGCGCGTGACCGCCGCCGGGTGTGCCATTGGCCGCACCGCACGCGCCGAGCTCATCCCGCGCGTGACGCCCGAGCGCCGTGCTGCGGCAGATGCGGCAGCACAGGAATGGGCCGAGAAACTGCACAACCCGGAAGGGCGCTAGAATGGTCGTTGTTGCGCGATTTCCTGAGCTTGCTTAGGATTTAGCGCGAATTTCAATTTCTGCGCAGTCCATGAGAGTTATTTCTGCCAGGCGCGCCATACTTTCAATTACATTGGCGCTAGCAATGCTTACGCATCCGCCGGGATGAGTGCCTGGTTGATGTAAGTCAGCAGGGTTTCAATGCACGTTGTCTCGCCAGGGCCGCTAGCACCCACAATAACCTTGTTTTCGCCTCATTCAAGAGCTTCTTTGACAATCTTCATTGTCAATTCATGATCCTGGTTTCGACGTGCTGCCTCGCGGGGCTTGCGCCAGTTTTCTCATCCCACTTGAATCGGAGCAATGTATCAGACCTCGACAGGAAATGATTCATCATCCCTTGCTCGAATAAAGCCGCTACCTATCCGGCAAATACGCGCTTTAGCATCTACGCAAACAATATCGTTGCCTGTTAAATGCAAAACAGCACTCCACAACAAACTACATTGACGACCGTTTGGACTTGATTCGCTTTTACGGACAGTCGGAATGGTGAATCACCGAATCTGGTTTTAGTATCATGGGCCAGTAAATTGTATCGCAGCACGGCGACCTGAGAACCTGTTTACGATCTTACTACGCGTGCATGATCAGAGCTCATTTGCTAGAGTACATCCCGTTTTTGGGCTGCGTATTATATTGCCCTGACCCGCTGGTGCACGCTCACTACAGATCGTAATCAGATTCTCACGACTCTGGATCAAACCCAAATATTCGAAGCTCCTGATTACTGCAACAAGCTTTCGCGAGACGTGCGGCCCAAGCGATGGCGTCCTCACTTGTGGGAAGCTCAAGTGCAGTGAATCCGCCATAGAGTGGAAGCGGCCACGGGTAGCCTCACTCGGCGACTGCGTCATTGGCAGACACCAGGACGGGCGCTACTGTTTCATCAATGCTACCTGCGAAAACATAGACGCCAGCTGCCTTTGCGTCGCGTATCACGGCATGAGCATCTCGCCCCACCGCCTCCATCTCACTGTCGCGCAGGCATTCACAATTTTTCCACATCATGCCCCCTCTCCTCTTTACATTGCAAAAATTTCTTGTAGCAAAAAAGACACAATGCAACTCATTGCAATATCTCAAATATTCCACTAGAAAATATTTCCGGCAAGAACCATACTAAATTAAGTATTCCGTCAGTCGCTGAAAGAAAGGCATCCATGAATATGCTCCGCCGATTGAAGTTATCAAAGCGTCTCGCTGTTCTCATCGCTCTTTTTTCCGCCGGCTTCATCATCTATGGAGCCTGGTCATTCAAGACCTTGAACGAACTGAAGGTAAGTGGCCCGGTGTATCAAAAAATTGTACAAGGCAAGGATTTAGTCGCCGATGTACTTCCACCACCTGAATACATACTCGAATCTTATCTTGTCGTTTTCCAAATTATGGCAACTGAAGATAAGGGTGAGCAGGGAAAATTAATCACACGCTTCAAGTCACTAAAGACTGACTACGATACCCGCCATGAATTCTGGAGTAAAGAAGGACTGGACAGTGATATAGCTGACGCATTGCTAAAGAAAGCACATGAGCCTGCGCAAGTGTTTTACAACATCGCCTTCAATGAATTTATACCTGCCGCACAAAAGCAGGATAAAGATACAATGCTAGCAAGCATGCAAAAGATAAAACTAAGTTACGAAACGCATCTTGCTGCCATCAATCATTTGGTTGATATCACCAACAAGCGTTCAGACGAATTTGAAGCACAATCCAAAAATCGAATCTCCTCTGCGACTCTCCTATTACTGGTAATTCTCACGGCCTCCTTGGGCGTGGGCATAGTTGGTGCTTTGCTCATTGCACGTAGTATCGTTCAACCACTGAGCGAAGCAGTAAAAATTGCCAAAATCGTTGCATCAGGTGATTTGACGAGTGAAATTTCGAGCACTTTCACGGATGAACCTGGCCAATTGCTGCAAGCACTCAGTGAAATGAACGATAGCTTATCAAATACTGTCCGGAAAGTACGCGGCAGTACTGAAATCATGGCGACTGCATCGTCTGAAATCGCCACCGGTAACTTGGACTTGTCATCAAGAACCGAGGAACAGTCAAGTTCATTGGAAGAAACAGCGTCCGCAATGGAACAATTGACCAGCACGGTAAAACAAAATGCAGACAATGCAAGGCAAGCCAATCAATTGGTCGTGTCAGCTACTGAAGTTGCAGTCAGCGGCGGAACAGTTGTAAAAAATGTGGTAGAGACCATGGGCTCGATCAAGGAAAGCTCACGTAAGATAGTGGATATTATCGGTGTCATCGACGGCATAGCCTTCCAAACCAACATACTTGCACTTAACGCAGCAGTAGAGGCTGCACGTGCCGGTGAACAGGGGCGAGGTTTCGCAGTCGTTGCCACCGAGGTACGCAATTTGGCACAACGCTCAGCCAGCGCAGCCAAAGAGATCAAAACACTGATAGGGGACTCTGTCGACAAGGTCAATGCCGGCAGCGAATTGGTAGATGAAGCCGGGGCTACCATGGATAAAATTGTTGCGTCCGTCAAGCAAGTTGCAGACATCATGAGTGAAATTGCTGCAGCAAGTCTCGAACAAAGCTCAGGCATTGAAGAAATCAATCACGCCATCACAAAAATGGACGAGGTAACCCAGCAGAATGCAGCATTGGTTGAACAAGCCGCGGCTGCCGCAGCGAGCATGCAAGAACAGTCAGGTCATTTGATGAACGAAGTCAGCGTCTTCAAGTTGTTGCCAGGACCGGACCAGGGAAAAGTCATGCTGTCGCCAAGAAAACCAATATTGCGTCAGCCGCTCTCAACTACGACACAAAAAAGTATTAGTCTCCCAAAGATAGCAGACAAATCTATCTCTAAAAAGTCAGTAAAAGCCGTAAAGCCTGTGCCTGCAGATACTGATGATTCAGATTGGGAAGAATTCTAGAAAGCCAGCATACACAAAAGATGAATGTCGAGAATTATTTTTGCTGATTTCTCAATTAGCTATTATGTTGAATCCGCCGATCTTTAATATGTCATGCCTGAGATGCAATATCAATATCAGACATTCAGCAATACTTAATTTGTCCACCAGTGGAAACGCCGTGATTTGTCGTTCGAACGGGTGAAATGTTTTTGGATTGAATAGTGGCAAAAAGTTCATTTTCACTGAAAGGATAATTGTGAAAATCGCGACATCACACTCAGGAAGCGGCGACGAGCCCGCTCTTGCAAATCTATCGGATACCAGTACGCTTGAATTTTTGGCGTTTACCTTAGGAAGCGAAGAATATGGCGTCGATATCCAAAAGATTCAGGAATTGCGTAACTACGAGCATGTGACACACATTGCAAACTCGCCAAATTTCGTCAAAGGCGTCATTAATTTAAGAGGCGTAATTGTTTCGATTATCGATATGCGCCTGAAGTTTAATTTGAGTACACCTGCCTACAATCAATTCACTGTTGTGATCATACTCAATGTTAACGGTCACATCACAGGCATGGTTGTCGATAGCGTATCGGATGTCATTACCTTGACCCCAGATCAAATAAAACCGGCCCCAAAAATGGGCACTGTGGTCGATGCAGACTATTTAATTGGCTTGGCAACGCTTGATCAACGGATGTTGATATTGGTCGATATTGACAAGCTGATGCAATATTGAAGTGAATACCAATCACCTATCAACGAAACGCTGAAGTCGCCTTCGATTGTCCCCCAATGCAGCAAAGTTTCATTTGTCAATTCGTTATATCACCCGATTGCGAAGGAAAATGAATCATGAAAAAGATATTTATTGTTGTCGCACTTGTGACCGCGTTTCAGAGTAACGTCGCCACCGCTGAAGACAGCAAACCAGACAACGAACTCACTTTTAACGCTGCACTCGTGTCCGACTATCGGTATCGTGGAATCTCTCAAAGCCAATTACAACCCGCTTTGCAAGGTGGCGCAGATTATAACAACCCCAGTGGGTTCTACGCTGGAACCTGGTTGTCGACAATCAAATGGATCACAGATCAGGGTGGAAGCGGACGGCTTGAATGGGATTTATACGCTGGAAAAAAGGGGCAAATAAGCAAAGACATCTCATATGATGTAGGTGTGCTGTCCTATGTTTACCCTACAAATGCCTTAAGCCCAAGTGCCAATACTACGGAGATTTATGGTCAGCTTGGATATGGACCCGCTTATGCAAAATACTCTTACTCGGTCAGTAACTTATTTGGCTTCACCAATAGCAAAGGTAGCGCCTACTTTGATATTGGTGCTAATTTTGAATTAGGAGACGGATACACAATCAATTTACACGCTGGTCACCAAAAAGTGACCAACACACCAGTGGCCAGTTATACAGATTGGAAAATTGGAGTCACTAAAGAATTTGGCGTAGTAACAGGTAGCTTAGCTGTGATTGGAACAAATTCGACCAGTTATATGGGGCCAGCCCCAGACATGAAAAATTTAGGCAAAACTTCGCTAGTACTGTCGGTTAGTAAAACCTTCTAGGGATTGTGCGGATGTTCATATTCAAAAAAGGTTTTCGAAAAATTTTCACTGCGCAGTTCGCTGGTAGCCAGCGCGCGGGCAAACGTTCCTTATTCATACGCCAGATCAGGGCATGACGGCTTTGGCGCTTACGCAGGCGTTGCAGGATTCGGGGAAGGAAGCGGGCGACACGCTACCGCCCCACATATCGCCGCTGAGCTGAGAGCACGTCAATACGATCGGCAATTGCATCTGACATCAGAGCAAAGAGGTCGTGCACGAAAATTCTCAGCCGGTATGGGTGCCCGGAAAGTCTTGGCGTACTACTTTTCTGTTTCGCGAGCTGATCTCTGACTGGGCTCATTGGCGCAGAGTGCACCGACAACGCCACGTCGGCGTACAAAAACACGAAGTATGAAAATGCATTTCTCTTCAAGCTGCCTGTGTGAAGCGCTCATTGTGGCACACACGATCTCGCCCACTTCTTTTTGCGGAATACAGCGCTTGGTCAGAACCTTCAATCAAATCAACCGGTCGGTTCACTTCTCTGACGGGAATAAATGCGTCCACCCCTGCACTAACCGTGACTATCCCAGGCTCATTGCCAGCGTGAGGTATCGCAAGGCTAGAAATTGCACGACAAATATTCTCGGCGATCATTCTCGCACCTTCAACGTCCGTGGCAGGAAGAATGACCGCAAACTCCTCGCCGCCGTAACGGGCAATTAGATCTCCTGCACGGCGCTGGCAAGATCTGGCAGCCTGGGCTATTTTCCTAAGGCATTCATCTCCGGCAGCATGGCCATAAATATCGTTGTAACGCTTGAAGTGATCAACATCGAATAAAATCAGAGCTAATGAATTCGAATTCCGGATCGCACGATTAAACTCTTCTTCCAATGCCAAATCAAAATTGCGTCTGTTCGCAAGTTCTGTCAGTCCATCCTGTAAAGAAAGTCGCTCGAGAACATGATTCAGTTTCTGCATGGCATCTCGGGCCGTTGCGCTTTCCGCTTCTGCATCCAACCGTAATTTAATTTGTCCGGCGAGATAAAATCCGACAGAACTCAGAACCAATACGAGTATTCCGACACCGGCTGAATGCAGATAGGTATCCGCCGTCCATTCCGCCAAGATCTCTTCTTCGGACAAAGCTGCTGCCGCAAATAAGGGATATTTATCTAGATGGCGAAAGCTATTCAGTCTCTTTACGCCATCCTGCGCCGAATTTACTGTGAAGGTCCCCGTAGCTTTGTTTCGACTCTCTTTATAAATTGTTGTACTCAACATGTTTTTGCCAGTGGAATCTGCCAGTAAAGGCCGGCGAGTCACCAATACACCACGTTCCATGACCAAAACGATTGCGCCATCTTTCCCTAAATTGAAACTGTTATAGAATTTATTGAAATAATCTATATCTACCGTTGCCAGAGCGACGCCTGCAAAGCGACCATCCGCATCATTGATGCGACGCGATACTGTCATGATCCAGGTGCCACTTGAACGACTTTGTATAGGTAATCCGATATACGGTTTGTCTTCCTGGTGGGTGCGGTGATAAATAAAATAGTCTCTATCTGAATTGTTGACATTCGCTGGCGTGATCGGCAAAGAATTAACCAACCAACGTCCGTTTGCGTCATACACAAACAGGCCTTTCAGTTGAGTTAATTCTATCGTCCTGCGTACCATCAATTTATGGAGCCGCTCTAGCGCAACTGGTGCAATACCATCCACCTCAACTCGCTCGACAATACCGAGCAAGGCGGTATCTGCTCCTTTGATTGTGTCGTCAGCATGCTGCGCTATAGCTCGCGCCATATTGGCAGTAGACACCTCTGATTCTTGCAACTGACTTTTACGGGCAGTCCAACTCCTCCAGCCATCCATAGCTATCAACGATACGCAAACAAAGGTGACGAAAATAATCACAAGTGCAGCAAGTGATATTCCCTTCATCCTTACGTCGGCAGTTTTAGTTGATTGTAAGGGGCTGATCATATTTTTACGTGAGGAAGGTCGGTGCAGTTATCTGGCTATACATGCGTTAGCACTCGATGCTGTTTTTATTGCATATGGGAAATATACCAGAGCCATCAAAAGCGATAGTTGACAAGGGTCATATAAATTTCAGGACACAATAAGCTAGCCTTCGAATTATTGAATTTGAATCAAGTGAACAATGTAAATACGAATTACTATCCAAAATATATAGACAAAATAGTATTCTAACCTCTTTGTGAGTGATTGGGCCTTAGCGCTAGTGCGACACCGTCAGACGATTCTGTTTAAGAGCATGAAGATTGAGGGCATGCATTGCAGACTTGAGGCGCCTATTTTCGTCAATCAATTCTTTTTGCTTGAAAGCGTCTTCGATATAACAACGAAGACTTGTATCATTCCAAGGTTTCATCATGAACTGATAGATTACCCCCTGGTTGATGCCATCGACAATCGATTGCATATCGGCATAACCAGAGAGAACAATCCGGATTGTCTCGGGACATTTTTGTTTAACAATGTGGAGAAATTCAATGCCGGTCATTTCTGGCATCTGTTGGTCAGAAATGATGACGTCAATCTGATATAGGGCTAGCAGCTCTAGTCCGGCCTTTGCACTATTTGCTGTCAAAATCGTACACTTTTCACTGCGTAATGCACGCTTTAATGTGGCAAGTATATTCTCGTCATCATCGACCAGAAGCAAGGTCCGGTCGTGTTGTGCAAAGTGTAAAAGCCTGTCAGGAAGACGGCGTTTTTCACGCAACAACATTTCCATCTCGCTCTTTGGGATTCCCTTGGAAAATAAAAATCCTTGAATCTCGTCACATAGATTAATCCGTAAGAAATCACACTGAGCCTCAGTTTCTACACCTTCGGCAATGACGTGCATGCCCAGACTGTGTGCCATGGAAATAATGGCTTTGACAATAGCGGCATCGTCAGATTTCTGTATGTCGCGCACAAAGGATTGATCGATCTTCAGGATATCGATGGGAAAGCGCTTCAGGTAAGACAGGCTGGAGTAGCCAGTGCCGAAATCGTCAATCGACAATTGAATTCCAAGTGCCTTCAGGCCACGCAAAATATCTATAGAACGCTCGACATCTGTCATGACCAGGCTCTCAGTTAATTCGATTTCCAAATATTGAGGTTCAAGGCCGGTTTCCAGCAACACCTCTCTCACAAAATTCACTAAATTGGGTTCTGCGAATTGACGTACCGACAAATTAATAGCAATGCGGAGTTTTCCCAGTCCTTGATCTTGCCAGCTCTTACATTGCCCGCAAGCTGTACGTATGACCCACGCCCCTATGGGCAGGATTAATCCAGTCTCCTCTGCCAATCCAATAAATTTGCCAGGTGGAATCAAACCGAAATCCGGCTGGTTCCAGCGTATCAATGCCTCAACTCCAACAATATGGCCTGTGCGAAAATCAACTTGTGGTTGATAGTGCAAAATAAATTCTTCCCGCTCTAATGCCAATCTTAATTTGCCTTGCATCATCAATTTCTCATTCAGTCTCACGCTTAAGTCCGATGTATAAAATTGATAGTTATTTCGCCCTAACTGTTTAGCGCTACTTAATGCGGCATTGGCATTCATCAGCAATACATCTGGATCATCACCGTCTTGTGGATATTGGCTGACTCCTATACTGCAGGTGATCTGCAGTTCTTGTCCGGCGAGCAGTACTGTTCTGGAAACTGTAGTCAGTATTCGCTGCAGGATTTCATTTAAACGGGGGTAGAAGGAATCGACATCAATTTCCTTGGGCTGGTTATCAGCGCGTAAAATTTCTTCGCTCTGCTCTATAAGTATCAACGCAAACTCATCGCCACTTAAACGTGCCACAGTGTCGCTGCCACGCACACAAACACTAAGGCGCTCTGTAACGATTTTCAGTAATTCATTACCTATAGCCGGACCAAGACTGTCGTTGATGACTTTAAAATGATCGAGGCCCAATGTCAGTACAACCAGTTTGTGCTGATGTCTGTTAGCAGTGACAAGTGCATGCTTGAGGCGGTCATTCAATAGATTACGATTCACCAGACCGGTTAATTCATCGTAATTGGTCAAATATATTAACTGCGATTCTGCGGCTTTCCTTATTCTTAATTCTTCTGCGAGGGCGCGGTTTTGTTGCAGCATTTCCTGGGAAGCGATATCCAGCGAACGCTCTGTCATAGCTCTGTCGATGTCTGCCTGTTTATAAGTTGCATTAATTGCCTGGAAGAGTTTATCCAGCTCCCTGGGTAGGGCTTTAGCGTCACCAAATAAACGGCTTATCTGACGTCGAAGCAAGCTGTGCATAAATCAAGTCTCTCGGAACGTTGTGATAGTCATCGTCTGATTATGTAGTTCACAAGGGCTGCCAAACATATGTGGAGATATCTCGCCATAAGAGTAAAAACCGGCAAGCATGGCTTGCTGCCCCAGAACCTCACGTACTGCTTCGACTTCCTCTTCAATTCTTTGCTTGAGAACCAGTTTTCGTCCTACGCAGCTAATTAACAAAGCAAGGTCTGCCACTTTATTCTGTATGGGAGTTGCACAAATTTTCGCAGCTTCGCTCGCACCGTCGATAAGGCGTTCAAAATTTGCTTTCATCAGACGTGCATAGGCGCCTTCAGGCATGTCGCCAGCAAAAGTCATGCTTTGATCAGCTTCATTGACGCCCAGAATGGTACGTACGATGCCGCTACCCGAATTTGTATCGGTGCCTTGTTGCCAGGCGTTACGTAGAGATAGAGGGAACAATAATGCAGTGGACGGCAATCCGGCTGCGTGTTCACCCAGATAGTTCTTATACAATTCCAGCGCTGGCTGGCCATCCAGGTCATAAAGAACATTACCAATAGAACGCGTAATTTGCCTGTCAGGGCCAAATGAGTCCCATCCTCCCAATGAACCGTAACTGACTTTGATATGGTGCCCATACAAGCCAACTGCCACGATTTGTCCTTCTGCCGGAAGATCATTTGCGCATACCAGGGTTTTCTTGAAATTTGCGCCGTCTGCTGACAAGCCACCGGTTACTTCTACATGTGAAGGTAATTGTGCTTTGAGTCCACGCGTCAACTCTGTTCCATTCACTTTTAGTCCGTCAGAGAATATCAACACGTGTGTCAAATCATTTGCAGGCAAGGATTCAATCAAGGCTTGACCTGCGCTGAAGCTCTGAGGAGCTTCATGAATATCAACCTTGGCAAAATGCAGTGGAGTGTGTTCAAAATCAACGACAGTCACGACCAGGGTATCGTCGCTCACGGTTGTGCCATGAATTTCTCCCGCAGTGGAACAGCCGACGATGATGCCGTCCGGGAACGCTGTTCGGACTACTTGGAAATTTGCCGGATTTGATAACAGGGAAGAACTGCCAAAAAAAAAGACGAGCTGGCTAGCTTTGGGTGAGTGAGAAAGCGGAAACTGAGGTGCTTGCCCATCAAGGAAAATAGTTTGAGATACTTGCATGACTGTTCTCTTTTTGCTTAGATTCTTTCAATGACTTGAGAATGCACCTTTCATAGGAGCCGTTGCCAAACAATATTTTCTTGCATCGCAACATGGATAACTTGCTAGCAAGCAAATCCTATTAATCTATACTATACGTGTAACCTTTTTTATCAAGGACTCAGTATTTGCAATTTGTGAAATTTTGTTTATATTTTACAATTGTTGCAATATAACTTCAGGTGCATCTAGTCTAATATAAGAGCGGTCGGAAGTTTGTCAAAGGCAGTTTAATTCTGAAGTTGTTCCTTACCTTTAGCGAAGACTATGAGCAATCAATTTGAAGAATTTAGCATCCTGCCTCCTGTCACAGGTTCAACCCCCTCGCTCGCTTCTCCTACAAACCTGTCTGATAATGCAAGGCTGCAGTATTTAATCGACAATACCCCTGCCATCATCTATAGCAGTGTTCCAACGGGTGACTTCAAAATGACCTTTGTCAGCAACAATGCCGTGCATGTTTTAGGTTACCACCCGGAAGAAATGCTTGCAGATCCCAATTTCTGGTTTGAGCACATTCACCCTGAAGATGTCCCTCAGATTTTCTCAAGTATCGCAAAACTGTTTACTGAAGGCGAGCGCACGTACGAATATCGATTTATGAGTCGCAGCGGTCAATACGTGTGGATGCACGACATGCTGCGTCTAATTCGTGATGAAGCAGGTAATCCGGTTGAGGTTGTTGGCTCACTTACAGACATCACGGAACGCAAAAAAATGGAGGATGCCTTATTCAAAAAAGGTGAAGAGCAACAATCGCTCATCAAGAAGCTGCAAGAGGCGCATGAGCAGCTATTGCAGTCAGAAAAAATGGCTTCCGTTGGCCAGTTAGCTGCAGGTATTGCACATGAGATTAATAACCCCATAGGGTTTATTAATTCAAATGTAGGCACCTTGCAAAATTATGTGGAAAAATTGTTTTCCGTTATCGATGAATTTGAAAAATTAATCAAAGACGCTTCACAAGAATCAATCATCGCCAAAATGAATGTCGTTCGTGAAGATGCGGATCTTGCATTCTTGAAGGACGATATTCATGATCTGGTCCATGAATCCATGGATGGTTTAAAGCGGGTCAAAGATATTGTTCAATCTCTTAAAGATTTTTCTCATGTAGGAGAAACTGATTGGCAGGAAGCGGACATACACCATGGTATAGACAGTACCCTGAACATAGTAAATAACGAGATCAAATATAAGGCAAATGTCATCAAAGATTATGGGCAATTACCCCCAGTAAAATGTGTAATTTCACAAGTCAATCAAGTAATCATGAACTTGCTTGTGAATGCGTCACATGCGATAAAAGAAAATGGAGTAATCAAGATAAGCACTGGCTGTGAAAAGGAAGGTGTATGGATCAAAGTTTCAGACACTGGATCTGGAATACCGCCTGAAAATTTGAATCGGATTTTCGAACCGTTTTTTACTACTAAACCCGTTGGCAGTGGCACTGGGCTAGGGTTATCACTTTCCTACGGCATCATCAAAAAACATGGTGGCAGAATTGAAGTAAATAGTACTGTAGGCAAAGGAACCTGTTTCACTGTACACCTTCCTTTTCGGCCAGATGTTTAGTACAGTTATTTGTCATTAAATGCAATCTTTGAAGAGATAAGCATGATAGAGGTTTTCGATAAGTCTTAACTCTGACTTGCTGTTCTTTATATTTTAGAGAGACTAGCAACATGAACGTTACAACAGCCTCTAGCATCATGTCCTCCATAAAATCAATATCAGATGCAAAAAATCCTTTTGCAGTCCTTAATTTGTGGGTAAGTGACTTTGATGATATTGAGGTTGGAAAAAGATCAGAATCCGACGGCCCGATTTTTAGAATTTTAACGGAACGGTTACACGGCGCGATTTTAGAATCAGGCTCGATTTTCTATGCTGGAAAAAATCAATTTACAATCATATGCTCTAGTTTTGATAGTGTAGAAACCATTCCACAAATAGCCAATCAAATTTGCAAGGCAATGGAGCTTCCTCTCATTGCGAATCATAAAGAAATCTATCTGACTTGTTCTCTAGGAATCTCGATCTATCCTTTTGATAGTAAGCGAGCAGATGAGCTCTACCTTTTTTCACAAATTGCAATGCAAAAGTCAGCAATGTTGCGAAATAAAAATATCCAATTTTATTCTTTTCTGAGCGAACCAAATGCAAGTGAACGAATCAGCATTGTTAACGAATTTCAAAGAGCGATAAATTCGAAGGAATTCGAACTTTGCTATCAACCAAAAGCTGACCTTAAAATTGGTAATCAAACTGGCGTTGAGGCTTTCCTACGATGGAACCATTCTATTAGAAAAGAAGTTCCCCCATCCATCTTCATTCCTATCGCAGAGAGCGTCGGTTTTATGGTCACTCTTGGTGAATGGATCGTTCGCCAAGTTTGTGTAGATATCCATTATTGGATGGATGAGAGGATAATACTTCCATGTGTCTCCATCAATATCTCTCCCCAGCAATTAGGAGATCTTTGTTTTTCGGATCGACTACTCGAATTGCTCTCCGACAGTGAGATAACGGCGAGTCACATCTCTTTAGAAATAACGGAGAGCACTCTGTTAGACACGAATATAGACATTGATCAAGCAATAGCCAATCTTAAATCCAAAGGTTTTATTCTTTCACTTGACGACTTTGGTACTGGATATTCTGCCTTAAATAATCTCAAACGGTTTCCATTTGATTTCGTGAAAATTGATCAAACATTTATACAACAACTTCCTGGCGACGTCCAAGATGCGGCTATTACGAAGGCGGTAATTTCCATGGCTCATAATTTAGGCATGGAAGTAATTGCAGAAGGAGTTGAAACGGAAATGCAATGTCAGTTCCTTCGCGACAGTATGTGTGATCAAATACAGGGGCATTTTTTTTCAAAGCCATTAACCGCAGAAGGAATAAGCAATTTTTTTAAAGGAAACCCTTTCTTAGCGAACCATCTATTAGCTTTGAAGAAGCCCGACCGGGCCCTTTTGCTTGTAGACGACGAACCAAATATTCTAAATGCACTTAAACGTTTATTTAGACGTGACAACTATAAAATATATACCGCGGAAAGTGGACATGAAGGCTTAACAATCCTAAAAAATGACAGGATTGATGTCATTATCTCTGACCAGAGAATGCCAGTAATGACAGGTGTTGATTTTTTGCGCACTGCCAAAGAATTATATCCCGATACAGTACGTATTATTCTATCGGGTTATACTGAGCTTCAGTACATCACAGACGCCATCAATGAAGGAGCCATCTATAAATTTTTAACAAAACCTTGGGATGATGATCTGTTGCGAACGAATATACGTGGCGCATTTCAATACAAAGAAATGGAAGATGAAAACCGCAGATTGAATATTCAAATTCAAACGACGAATCAGGAATTAGTACGATCTAACCGTTTGTTGGCAGATATGCTTAAGCGGAAAGAGAGTCAAATTTCTCGAGACGAAATTAGTTTAAATATTGTACGCGAGGCATTGCAATTTGTTCCCGCACCTATCTTTGGCATTGATGATGAAGATACCATTGTATTTGTTAATCATTTCGCCGAAAAAATATGCTCAAATTATTTGATTGAACTTGGGGCGAATATAAAAAATGCCATTCCTGAAATTAGTTTCGGAATTGACGAGATTGAAGAGGAAGGAAAATTCAATATAAATATCTTTTCGAGTCAGTATGTCGTTTATTGGAAAAAAATGGGTGAAAAATCAAAATCTGCTGGAAAAATTATTGTATTTTTGAATACCTTGATTTGAAATAAAATTGCCTTCCTAAATCACATAGAAAGTATTGAGGTTATCAATTTTTTTAAGATGACCATGTAGTCAATACTATGCTGGAGATTCTATGATCAAAATTTCGCTTGAAGAAGTAAAGTCCAAAATTCACCAGATGCGCAGCTTTTCTCCCATCGCAATCGAGTTACTCGAGAGTATATCGAAAGAGGATGTTGATAGAGCGCAAATTGTGAAAAGAATTGCGTTAGACCAGGTACTCACGGCAAAAACACTACGCCTTGCAAACTCTTCATTTTACGGGCTCTCATACAAAGTTAGTAGTATTGACGAAGCAGTTGTTATTCTCGGTTTTTACAGCATACAGACTTTAACGAACGCGACTCTGATAATAGCAAATCTTTCGGATGAAACGGTTGATTCGACATATCTAAATTCTTTTTGGCTTCACTCAATTTCTACAGCAATTTGTGCAAAACAGTTAGCAAAACTATGTAAGTTTGATCAAAATTTAGCGTTTACTACTGGCTTACTACATGACATTGGGAAATTAATTCTTGCCACACAATTTCAAACTCAGTATTTACAAGTTGATGAGTACCAAAAGACACATCATTGCAATCGTATTGTTGCCGAGTTAGAGATATTGGGAATAGCTCATACTGAAGTAGCACGACTAATAACTGCACATTGGAAATTTCCGATAGAAATTCAAACCGCTGTTGGCTCTCATCATGACAAGATTAATATGAGTAGTTCAAAGTTAACTCAGTTAGTAAGTCTTGCAAATAATCTGGCTCATCATATTGGTTCCGAAAATGAAAAATTATTCGCTCCCGTTATCTCACCGAGTATTTACCAAAACCTGAATTTGCCCTCAGAAGTTTGTGAAGAATTGATTGCTGATGCAAAGGAGCAGTGCGCCGAGGTGTTTAATATTTTGCTAAATTGACCCGCAATAAGGTAAGAACTCATGAATAGCGATGATTCGACCAAACCCAAAGGAAGTGCTTCTCAAATATTTTTGAATGGTGACGGAGCAAAACCCAGGATTACTCAAACAATTTTTTTTTGCGAACAATCGCATAAGATTTTTCCACTCGATAAAAGCGGAATAAACGAACTGGCACTCAAGATCCTTATGAGTACTACGCCAAGCGCCTCTAACAGCGGACTACCTACTACTCCCTCGATACTCTGTCTTCAAGTGTTGGTTGCCTTAATCCCAGATGCCAACAAGGTGGCCTTGCCTTTCAAAATATCATTGATCACCAGGACAGTGGTGAATACGAGTTTTTTTGCAATGGACATGAAGGAACATCCAAAGGGCGGATCGAAGGCGATCTCTGCGATAACTCTTTCAAAGTATCATTGATCGTTAAGCGCAAGGCCTGAGACAATTTCCTACAATCGGCGTCAAATTTAGATGTCGAACATCAATAATCAAGATCAAAAGGCTGCTGCCGTGGAAATAGGGAAATATGATCAGATACCTGTTGATTTTTCCGATGACAGCATTGCTGGATGCCATTTCTGGAGCACAAGCGAAACTGTTATTGACAGAATACGATGGTAAATTCTATGCGCCGGGCACTACGCCACCAGAGCAATTCCAGAGATGGGATATATGTGAAGATTTAGCCAGACAGTTTAGCGAGAAATCTCTGGAGTCCAAGGCCGGTAAGCGGGCTCATATGTCAGAAACTGAAATTCTTCTGCAATACTATGCACGACTGTAAAAAACAGGCTGGGTATCAGATGCTGAAGGCATTTGGGTCATTCACAGGGTTTCTGCCATGCTTTCCTGGCCTAAGTTGGCACTTTGAACTTTTAAATAGATTCAGAGAACCTCATCATGGTTATGATCGGCAAGAAAAAATAATTGCTCAATTTTGATCAAAGGACTATCCTAGCGTAGCCCAACGTGATCCCATTCCCGCTCCTCAAATGAGGAACCTAAGCTGGTGATGCCATCTTGGTAAAAGAGTCTTAAAGCCACCACAAGGTGGTTTTTGACTTTAAGCAGTTCTGCAATAGCAGTGTTTGTGAGTCAGGTCGGCTCAAGCAGTTGGCCTTCACAGTAACTATTTCCCGTACCCGAAAATGACCCAGATTTCAGATTCAAATCTCCGTTTTTGGCCGGTGACCCTAGAGGCAGGTGCCAATTGATCATATGGGAACAGCGCAGCGTAACGTCTAAAGATAGCGGGGTTGTCGCATACCATCGCTATTATGGTGAACAAGAAAATCAGAACGACAAAGATGTTTATGCAAACTGGCTCAACCAGGCGATTCTCAACGGTCGCTACTTTGGTTTGCTGGCCGAAAGCAATTGTGAAATCGTCGCTGGCGCTGGGATGACTCTATTAGATTGGGGCCCAACGCGCGGAGATCCTAATCCTTATCGTGGCAGAATCGTCAACGTCTTTACTGTACCAGCTATGCGCCGTCAGGGAATTGCCAGATCACTCGTTGAGAATTTATTGAAACTGGGTGAGCAACAAGGCATCCAAACATTCAGTTTGGCAGCGTCAGAAGACAGTGCAGCTATGTATCAAGAACTTGGCTTTTTACCCTATAAAAACGAGATGTTGCGCAAGTTACGATAAAGCTGAATTCACCCGCAGTTCCCAATAACCTACATCCACCCATTGCTCAAACTTGCGACCGACATCCTCGAAGTGCGCTACCTTCTCGACTCCAAACCACTCATGCAGCGCCACGCTGGCAGCATTGGGCTGGGCGATGCCACCCAACATGACTTGGATTCCGCGACTGCGCCGGTCATCGATCAGCACCTGGTATATATAGTCTGGCTCCGATTCCTTGACGTAGATGTTCGGGCGGCAAGTAGACTGTACTTCCCACAGAAAACCGGTAGGCACTGCGCACGCGCCATGGTGTAGCATAGGCATAGCCAACAGTTCACCATCCAGCTCTTCCACATACCAGAGCAAATTGGCGCTGACATCTTTTATGCGCTGCGCCATTTCTTGTTCTGAAACAGGATTCTCTTCAAAGGCATCTACCTGAACCATAATGACACAAATGCGCGTCGATTTGCCAGTGGCGTTAGAGTACTCTGCCATTCGGCCATTTTTTTATTGTGGTCATCGCTTTTGAAGCTGGCTGCCAGGGTAAATGCGCTTTCGAAGGTGAAACCGAAAAACCCCAAGATACATACCACTTCCTCCTTGATGATCGTACTGCTTCCCATCGTGCTCTTCGCTTCGTTCTATGTCCACCCAGCAAAGGTAGAGGTATTCGACCACTGGTCAGTTACAGCGAGCTACCTTGCCTCATCAGGCATTATTATCCTGACGACATGCGCCGCTATTTCCCATGCGCGAACACTCAAAGCTGACAGGAAAAATGAAACACCGGCCATCTAAGCTCATTGGTTTAATGATAGGTCGATAATAGTCGTTATAATTATTACCCGTGCCCGCTGACAGCATATTGCAGACGTGGACTCAACTATTCCTTATAGGATGATGCAACCGATGCCGTTTTCTGTCAGCGATCGAGAAATACTTCGTGCAGTCAAAGGAGTTGGCCCTATGGTCATCACTCGACTGGAGCAAATGGGATATTCGGATATGGAACAACTGGCTGGCGCAGACGTACAAGACATTGTTGAAAGAGCTGCGGCACTGGTTGGTTCATCGTGTTGGAAGAATAGTCCACAGGCGAAGGAAGCGATTCAGGCAGCTATTGGTGCCGCTACTCGCGCCAGCAAGAAGACTGCTGAATCTGAACTGGTTCAGATGCCACTGGCACCAGACCATGCCATCAGTGAATTCGAGAAAAAAACAAACCTCGGTCCCAAGTCGGCAGCTATCCTCACAGCGGCAGGGATCCACTCCATGGAGCACCTGACTATGCTCGGCTCAGTTGTCGCCTTCACAATGGCTAAGCGCACAGGAGCGCGTGTCAGCCTCAATCTCTTATGGGCAATAGAAGGGGCTATCACTGGTGAATCATGGCAAACAATAGCTCGCGAGCACAGGGCTAGCCTGTTGCTCGCGTTGGAATCATATGAGATGGACAGTTAACCAAGTAGTAACTGTTCATGCTTGCGTCTCTTGCATCTAAGTTCAAAATCAGTCAGTCGTTTTATTCTTCTGCAAGCTGCCGCAACAGCAATGCCAGGATACTGGTGACACTTCGTAAATCAGTTGTTATGTGGTCAGTAAACATACTGTGTAGAAGGGATTAGATATTGGATGCAAGTATCAGTAAATCGATGGACTGCAATTCAATGATTTTTGGATGATTGGACTTAACATCTTAATTTCACAACTGCCTCTCAGTAAGCATCAGACCCGACCTCCTAAACTTTGTCCGTTCGCGTTCGACTTGTAATCGAGTCACACATTCTGGAACATGATCGTTAATCAATCCCATGGCTTGCATGAATGCATAGGCAGTAGTTGGTCCAACAAACTTCCAGCCCCGTTTTTTCAGCTCCTTGGACAAAGCAATTGATTCTGGCGAAGTGGACACGGTTTGTGGTGCGAACAACCCCGATGTATCCGGCTCGTAGCGCCAAAAGAACGCCGCAAGTGAGCCGGTTTCCTGAATCAATGCCTGGGCACGCGCTGCGTTGTGAATAACGGCCTCAATCTTGCCTTTATGCCGGACGATACCCTCGTTTTGCAACAAACGAGCCACATCTTGCTCATCAAAACAGGCCAGCCTGTTAAAATCAAACCCAAGAAAGGCGGCACGAAAATTCTCGCGTTTAGCAAGAATTGTTCGCCAGCTCAGTCCAGACTGAAATCCCTCCAGGCAAATTTTTTCAAACAGCCTGAAATCATCCGAGACCGGGAAACCCCACTCTCTGTCATGATAATCAAGAAATTCCGGCGCAGCGCCGCACCACCTGCAGCGCGAAAGTCCGTCAGCACCCAGAAACAGTTGACTCATGCCACGCTCTCCAGCAAGAATGCCATGCGCGGATCCGTCTTGGACGGTGTGATCTCAATAATTTGCGCCGTCACAATGCCATGAATAACGAAAGGATCCTGGTTAAGACGTCGTTGAAGCTCGTCCTCGCTGAGTCCGTGAATTAAGATTCCTCCTCCAGGCTGGCCTGAAAGATTTCCAGAAGCAAGAAAAACACCTTCGTCAAAGCCGTTTTGAAGCCAGGCCTTGTGTTCTGCCATGTGCTTGGCTGCCTGCTCTTTGCTGCCTGATATGTTCAGTAATACGATAAACACTGCAATCCCCTGGCAAGTTAAAGTTTGGGTTTATGACACTGACAATGATCTCTGCTCGCAAACGCTACGCAACCACGTATGCAGTTCAAGCACTTCTTGCCGTATGAATGCCTCATCGTCGAATGCATTGGCAAGTGTCGCAATACCCTGGCTCCTGGCCAGTAAATGCATGGCCATGGCGTCAGCATCCCTGTCAAACCCGGTTTGCTCAAATTGTGTGGCAAGCCAACGCCGGAATAACATAAAAAGTGCGCTCGCCTGAGGTAGTGCCGGATGATTGAGCTTGGCAAGTTCCGTGCACAAGCCGCCAACAGGGCATCCATGACGCCGGATCTTTGGCGCATTCATGACCATCATGTCAATGAATCTGTCAATACGCTCCATCGGGGTATGCGCCTCAGCAGTCCAAACATTGAGCATGGTCTGTGTTTTTTTTGCGCGCAAATCTATCACTGCTTCAAGAATTTCGTCTTTGGTCTTGAAGTGGTAATAAAAATTTCCACGCGAGAGTTCTACGGCTCCGGCGATGTCTGCAAACGAGGTATGGTCGTAACCACGTTCGTAGAACAACTGATCTGCTGTCTCGACGATGCGCTCTCGCGTGCTCTGATTTGTCTTGGTCATGGTAAGGCCCGTCAGGCTATGGACATGTTTTTGTGCATTGGATAGTCGGTGTAGCCGGCTGCCCCGCCGCCATAAAACGAAGTTTGGTCTGGTTCGTTGAGTGACAGGTTGTGACGATAGCGTGTTACCAGATCAGGGTTGGCAAGGAATGGCAAACCAAAAGCCACCAAGTCAGCAGTACCTGATGAGACAGCCTTCTTCGCACGTTCCAGGTCATATCCATTGTTAGCGATATACACGCCATCAAACCGGTTTTTAAGCTGGAGGTAGTTCAGTCGTGATATCTTGCTCATCATATCGCCTTCGAGTACATGAACGAACGCTAGGTTCAATCCACGCAGTCTGCCGATGAAATATTCGAAGTGTGCCATAGGGTCGGTATCTGTCATGCTATTGAACGCATTTTCGGGACTCAAGCGGACACCAATCCTGTCAGTGGGCCAAACAGAACTAATGGCTTGCAGGATTTCCATCAAGAGACGTACGCGGTTCTCCGTCGATCCCCCATATTCGTCCGTGCGCCGGTTACTGCCATCCCGAAGGAATTGATCTATCAGGTAGCCGTTTGCGCCATGCACTTCAACACCATCAAAGCCAGCATGCCTGGCTCTAAAGGCCGCGTCTCTGAACTGCGCGACAATGGCAGGTATTTCTTCCTTAGCCAAAGCTCGAGGGATAACGAAGTCTTGTGCCCCTGCATAGGTAATAGCCTGGCCGTCTGGCTTCAAAGCCGATGGAGCAACAGGAAGAACATTATCTGGCTGTATGCTTGGATGGGAGACTCGTCCGCAATGCTGTAACTGGGCGAACATAAGCCCATCTTTTGCGTGTACAGCATCTGTAGCCTGGCGCCATCCCTGCACCTGCTCGTCTGTGTAGAGACCGGGTGTGCATGGATATCCCACTCCCTGAGCCGACACGGGGATAGATTCAGAAATGATCAAGCCAGCATCGGCGCGCTACGCGTAGTAGGTCGCCATCAACGTGGTGGCAACCCCTGCCGAATCGGCTCGATTGCGTGTCATCGGGGCCATCACCATTCGATTTGCAAGTATCAGGGAGCCAAGTGTGGTTGAGGTGAACAGCTCGGGTTGCATCGGGAAGTCCTTTCATGTCTATTTAGGATGATTGCCCTAATAATGCAAATATTAGGACAAACGACCTAAATATGTCAACCATGCTTGTGTCGTGGTCAGGGAACATGTCTTTCCTGTTTGCTGGCAGTTGACAGGCAACTGTCAAGCTGAGTAAAGAATCCAACTTGCCAGCGAGGGACTTTATTTATTTCAAATAGGACTTACGCAAAACCGCCCCAACTGCGTTGCAGCTCTTCTCCTAGGAGCCGCGTACTAAAGTACTGTCTTCGTCGCTGCGGTGTAGTTGGGGTTTCAGACAACATGTTGTCTGCCGACGGAACGAACCTCTCTTGCAAGAGAGGTTTCCTAAAGCGATAGCCTTGCCGGGACAATTTTGCGTAAGTCCTATCAAAATAGAAATCACTCAAAAAATGGCAATCTCTTATTCCATGTGACGGAATATATGTAAGCTGTCATTGATGCTTTAAACTAATGTGGTTTTTGAACTAAACATGACGACTTAAATATTGGCGCATAACAGTTTATGATATCGCTGTTCCCATTGACGGAGAAAGCGATGCGTAAATTGCAAATCAAAGATGCGGAAATCATGCGCCTTGCCATTCAGCAAAAAATTGAACGTTCCGACGAGTCCCGCTACGACCATCGCTTGCACGGCGTATTGCTGGTGGCAAGTGGTCATTCGTGCGGTGAGGTTGCTCAGTTGTTTGCAGAGGACACGCGAACCGTTCAGCGCTGGGTTAAGCGCTTCGAACTGCATGGATTCGATGGCTTGCGTGACGGCGAGCGGCCCGGCCGGCCACGTAGCCTGGACGAGAAGCAATGGAAGGCGCTGGCTCGTGACTTGCGTCGAACTCCACGCGAATTCGGCATCGAGCAAAATCTGTGTGATGGAAAGGTTCTCGGCGAACACTTGAAGATGCGCTACGGCGTGGCTTTGGGCGTTCGCCAATGCCAAAGGGTGTTCAGTCAAATGGGATTTCGTCTGCGTAAGCCACGTCCCCAAGTCGCGCAATCTGCCCCTGTGAACGTCGCGATAGTAAAAAAAACTGCATCGCCTGGAAAAACGCAAGGACATTGAACTCTGGAGTCTCGACGAATGCCACTTCCAACAGCACGGCTCTCATCTGTCTTGACACGTTGCGATGGTGTCCCGCGCAGCTAGGCATAGAACCCTCTGCGCGAGACACCGCAAGTGCGACACAAGGTAGTCACTGGGTAATCGAGTCGCATGGTCTTTATGAACGCGTATTTGGCAGCGACTCCTGCGCGAAATACGCTGCCTCTTTTTTACGATTTCTCGCTCCATGCGCGTCTCTGCCAGTTCCTTGCGCAGTTTGGCGACTTCTGCTTCCAGTTCAGGAACAGTACCACTCCCAGGTGCGGCTTTGACTGTTTGACCATTCTTGGCAACATCTACCCAACCAACTAAGGTTCCTTTCGGAATAGCAATATGCGATGCCGCTTCTTCCAACGTCAAGCCTTGCGCCAAAACAAGCTTTACGGCTTCTGCCCGTAATTCCGGTGCGTATGTCTTTTTGTGTTTCATTATTTTTCTTGATCGAAATTAGAATTAGTGGCTTGTTTCAATGAAAAAGCTTGGCCCTTTTGGTACGCAAAAGAGTGGCTCTTTTTGGATGAAAAAAGGTGGTCGGCTCAACGAAAATATTCATATGTATTTTTTGCTTGGCACTCAATGCCACACCAATTGAAAAATGATGAAAAATCGGATTGATTTACGACACATGACGATCTGGTTCTTAGATATTTCACACTCGGGGTCATATACTTACTCATAAGAAAAATATTTATTTCAATTTTCGCGCGAGGACGAAAGGAATGATATGGCTCTTTTCGATTTACCTATCTTGCGGCGATTGTCTGAAGAAGCCGACAATGAGTTGAATGCCCAGCATCAACTAGAAGTCCATGGCCTCTTGCCCATACTTGGTCCAATATTTGGATGTGTCGTCATCTTGTTCAATGTGTGGGATCATTTGATTGATCCGGATCGAGCATTCATTTCATTGACAATACGTGTTGTGCTTGTCTTATTGGGGGCAACAGCATACTTTTCCACACGTCTTTCATGGAATGCAGTCCAGCGATGTGGATTCATTTATTGGACCCATGTCAGCGCTATTATTCTTTGCGTGTTTCTTTTGAAAAATGGCTTAATTTACGGTTTGAGCGGTATTTGTGCGTGCATATTCATCATCACCGTCGTTACTTTTCGCATCAAGATATTTGTTCTCATTCTAAGCTTACCTTCAATATTATTCTTGGTATTGAGTGCCCTTACTACGTCTGCTTTAGTTCTGATCAATTCCTTGATGATGTATTTTTTTGCAATTGGGCTTGCATGCATTGTTATGCTAGTGATACGCGCCTCTCGTCAAAAAGCATTTTTATTTGAAAAAGAATTGCTCCAGCGCACACGTCACGATAACCTGACTGGAGCCTATAATCGCGCCTATCTTGCAGAATTGGCTGAACGTGAGATTGCCTTGTCCAAACGCCACAACCGTCCCTTGGCTGTAGCAATGCTGGATATTGACCACTTCAAGAAAGTCAATGACAGTTATGGCCATCATATCGGTGATCTGGTCATCTGCGCGCTAGCAAATGCCTGTAAGACAGAGTTACGCGTGATCGATCATTTTGGCAGAATGGGAGGAGAAGAGTTCGTCGCATTGCTGCCAGAAACCAGTGAAATTGAAGCCTGGCAGTGTGCGGAACGCCTGCGTAAAATTATTGAAGAGTTGAGAGTTGATACACCCAAGGGGCAACTGCAATTTACGGTCAGCATCGGTCTTGCGATGCTGGACGCTGAACATACTGACTGGAGCAAGATTTTGATCGGCGCGGATAACGCCATGTATCGGGCAAAGAACGAAGGCCGTAACCGTGTGGTAATGTCTGCATGATGCACCTCGCAATCGTCCCGATCATTGCTGCTCCCACAGGCACGTGCCAGTTACCATAAATGAGACTACGGGAAGCAGCATGCGCGCTAATCATTCATATCCGTCGCAGTTGAGCAATGAGACCTTATGAACAAAAATTTTCAACACCTGGATTTCGACGATTTCCTGGAAGCACTTGACTTCATGCCCATCGGCATGAGCATCACAGATGACCAGTTACGCCTTCGCTATTGTAATGCGGCATTCCAGAAAATCCTGGACTTCCCGGATCAACTTATTACGCCAGCCACTACGATGGAAACGCTGTTCCGTTTCAATGCCGAACGTGGCGACTATGGTCCAGGAGACGTAGAAGAACTGGTGCAGACCCGTTTGAAGCTCAGCATGAAATTCGAGCCACACCAATTCTTCCGTACCCGCAACGATGGCAGCATTATCCAGATCATTGGACGCGTGATGCATGGCAAGTCTGGCCAATTGATAGGTTTTGTTAGTCTGTATGAGGATGTCACCAAAGAAAAAACTTACGAACGGGAATTGGAGAAACAACATCTGGAACTCAGCCAAGCATATGACAATTTAAAGCAAACCCAGTTACAACTTCTGCAATCGGAAAAAATGGCTAGCGTAGGACATCTTGCCGCCGGTATTGCCCATGAGATCAATACGCCTATAGGTTTTGCCCTCTCCGATGAGAATGCCGTAGAGCGCTACGTCAATGATTTGCTGGCTTTAATCACACATTACGAGCAATTGGAATCTCATTTCCCTGAGCTGTTGAACAAGTCGATCCAGGAGAAAAAAGATCAGGTTGATCTCATGTTGATACGTGAGGATGTACCACAACTATTGAATGAAATCCGCCAGGGCCTCACACGAGTCAAGGACATCGTTTGTCAACTTAAGGTATTTGCATTTGACACCCCAGACGCAAATACGCAGGTAAACCTGCGTGAATTACTGGATCGAGCGCTGGAAGTCGCCATTCATGGTTTTAGTCCCAACTTGATCGTACAAAAAAACTATACCGAAATTCCGTTGTTGTCGTGCAGGGCGAGCGAAATATCACAAATGTTTTTGGCAATACTGACGAATGCTGGTCAGGCGATTGCTGGAGAAGGAACAATCTCTTTGAATATCTACATGGAAGGTCAAACCATCCATTGCGACATAGCCGACACGGGCGTTGGTATCAAGCCAGAAGAAATACCCCATATCTTCGATCCATTTTTTACTACCAGACCAGTCGGCAGCGGTACCGGCATGGGGCTGGCAATGGCTTACAGCACCATTAAACGCCAAGGTGGATCAATCGAAGTCAGCAGCACTCTTGGTCAGGGTTCCTGTTTCAGCATACGATTACCAACAATTTAGCACCTGCCGAGCAGGTCTTTGAAGGAAGCTCATCGCAAGATCTACTTCAATAGAAGAATCTACAATTTAAGGCAACTCGCCAAAATACCTCATTTAATGAATACCTGAAAAATGCACCGAATGGCTGCTTGATGTATTCACGTCGCGCACTTAATGCGCTGCCAATCTGGTCGTCAATACATACTTACCAGCCACTTGCTTCAGAGTAGTATGACTGGCTTGCATGGGTTCGCCTTCAATCAAGACAATACAGTTTTCGCCAGCACGATCATCGCATCCGTAATTAATATCCGTCAATTCTTGCTCAGTGCGCAATAGCCACAACAAACTCTTGCTTTCCTCCTCTAGCAGGCCTACTGGACTTCCATTTAAACTAAATTGGATGAAGCTTTTCATCTTATTTCCCCATCAGTTCATTCTAAGCATGGGCAGGGACTGTTTAGTTACGGGCAAGACCTCTCATGCACTACGATATCCACTGTGATCTTTGATGGTAATTGATATGGTAATGCGAAAATATATTGCCATCACCCACCCAAAAAAACTGAAAAAGCACCTTGACCAAGGCAAAACTCAAATCTGACTAATGAAATAAATAGACTGCCCAGTGGAAGCAATCCAACTGTCAGCCATTCTGCTTTTTCAACGCATGAATTGCCCGTCATTGACATCAAAGGCGGCACCTGTGATATAACCTCGTCCCCAGTTCTTATCTATGACTATCATTGAAAATTAGCCATTTAGACAGTATAGGAAGGAAACTCGATAGTTCAATTAAATATTTTTGATGTACATCAAGTATATTTAAGGAAGAAATCGCTGCCAGATTCAAGCTACTTGACCCGTCCATGAAATGGATAAGCGCTTTGGACAAACGCGTTCAGTGACCAAGACTTAATCAGTGACTTTTTTTTTGACAGTCATTGCTAAACGAGGCTGATGACGCGAAATTCCACTAACTGCATGAAGCAATTTTTGCGCTTCTGGTTTAACTTGACCATAATCAGCCGCGATCGTAAATACGCTCACCTCCTGGAGTAACTGCCCTGCCTGCTCTTGCATGGAACCTGCGGCTGCCGCAGCTTGCTCAACCAAAGCGGCATTTTGTTGTGTCACGTCGTCCATTTCAGCAATCGCAATATTGATTTGTTCTATGCCTCGAGTTTGTTCTGTGGTGGCCGCCGAAATTTCGGTCATGATATCCGTTACATGCCTGACGCTCTCGACAATGTCGTTCATGGTGTTTCCTGCCTGATCAACCAGTTGCGTACCATGACGAACGTTTTCAACCGAGTCGCTAATCAGGGTTTTTATCTCTTTAGCGGCATTGGCAGAACGTTGAGCCAGATTGCGTACTTCTGATGCCACTACGGCGAATCCCCGCCCTTGTTCTCCAGCACGGGCGGCCTCGACAGCAGCATTCAAAGCCAGTATATTCGTCTGAAAAGCGATTCCATCAATGACGGAAATGATATCAACAATTTTTTGTGATGATGAATTGATCGTTGCCATGGTCGCCACCACTTCCGAAACAACTTTGCCTCCTTTGAGCGCAATGGTAGAAGCGGATTCAGCAAGTTGATTTGCCTGGCGGGCATTATCTGCATTTTGTTTGACTGTCCCAGTCAATTCGTGCATTGACGATGCAGTCTCTTCTAATGAACTTGCCTGTGTTTCCGTACGTGAAGAAAGGTCCATATTGCCAGTGGCGATTTCTTTCGACGAAGCCGAAATGGCTTCCGTACTCATGCGAATCTTTCCGACAATTTCCGCAATACTATCTTTCATCGTTTTAATCGAATACAGCAAGCTGGTCTGATCAGACGGCCTAAGACCTATTTCGACTGTCAAATCTCCCCGTGCAATTTGTCGCGTAATGTTGGCAGAGTACTCGGGTTCGCCACCAAGTTGCTTTAACAAACCTCTCGCAAGCAAGACCCCGATCAGCAATAGGATAAGTGCCAAAAAAAGAGTCGCAATCGAAATAGAGATGAGACGAGATTGAAAAGTTGTTTCTACCGTATCAATATACACACCGGAGCCAATGACCCAGCCCCAAGGAATAAAACCTTTCACATAAGAGACCTTTTCTACAGGTGTCTCCTGACCAGGTTTTGACCACATATAAAAAACAAAACCAGCACCTTTTTCCTTGACGACTTTGACAAACTCATTAAATAAAAGTTTCCCTGCCGTATCTTTGTTGGTAGATAAGTCTTTGCCGTCGAGTTCAGGTTTAATCGGATGCATGACCATTTTAGGTTGCATATCATTAATCCAGATATAGTCGCCAGCGCCATAACGCATTGCTTTGATGGCTTTCATGGCGGCTTGCTTCGCTTCTTCTTCATTCATCCCGGATTGGGCCACCAGACCATGGTAATAAGCTGTCAGGCTATGGGCTACCTCTACTGTTTGCCTGACATTGTTTTCCCTCTCTTCAAGAATCAGGTTTCTTTCGGAGTGCAGAAAGAAACCTGCCATGATCATGATGCCAACAATGGCGCTGGCAATCAGGAAAATGAGGCGATTAGTAATAGTCAGATGATGAATGCGGCTCAGATTAAACATAACTACTCCAGTTCTTCAGAAATTGGATTGATCAACATTGTTAATCGATGCAACTTAACCGCAAAAACAAATCAGATTTATATCAATCCAGAATAGATCAATTTCTGTGAAACAAGAATAACTATGTGTTAAATAAGTTTACGCCGCGATGCAGCAAGAACAGACGTATTTTGTTGCGACGATTCGTCTCATGCCTGGGCCTGGAATGATGAAATTTGCGCTGTGGAATCGTGCTGCGGTCATGCAGTTGAAGCCGGATCAACTGATCGAATTTCTGCGGGCCCTGATCCAGGATGCAGGCAAGAAAGTGTTCCTGATTCTCTACAACTTGCGGGTCCATCATAGCAAGCCGGTCAAGGCTTGGGTCGGGGAGCACAGAGACAAGATCGAGTTATTCTATTTGCCCAGCTACAGTCCGGTGCTCAATCCTGAAGAGCGGCTCAACGCTGATTTGAAGAACGCGCTTTATAGCAAGGTTCCAGTGCGCAGCAAGGCTAAGTTGAAAGCTGTCACAACTGAGCATATGCAGTCGTTAGAAAAATCACCAGAACGAGTGAAAAAGTTTTTCCAGGATGCACGCGTAAAATATGCAGCATGAATCACTGATCAATCTGGCCGAATCAATAGTAAAATCTTTAATCTTGGATACCTTGCTGCGAGCAGCTTGCTTTTGGCCAAAAAAATGCAGAGTCGCACCAGTAACGTGTCTGTTTGCATGACAACCCAGTGTTTCCTGATCTGCTCCATGAACATGAGACAGGCGTTTTTGCGCAAACGTCAGAGGCATGGTCTGCCATGGATCAGATTTACCCGATGAGTAAAAAATTAGTTGCCGTCTTGCTGGTAGTACATCCAATTCCGGCTAAACGTTTCAACGTTACTACGTTTGGCGAGGGCCGCATCAGAAAGTTTGCATTTACGAATCTGTACAAGGGGAGCCGTCGGTAACCGTCGTGCCTGCCACGAACAAGGGCATTGAAGACGCGAGTCTTGATCTCCTAATCAATAGTTCCCATATTCAAAAACTTGACGGCGAGTCACAGGTGCTTATTCCGGCCCAAGTACACGGAGAATCTCCTCCAGCGTCGTGAGGCCGGCTTGCACTTTCTCAAAAGCATCGTCACGTAGACTAGTGAAACCCTTACTGGTCACATATTTTGCCAACTCGGTTACGGCGCTTTGACCGGCGATCAGGTGTCGTATATGATCGTCCAGGATGAGTACTTCGTAAATTCCTATGCGTCCTTTGTAACCTGAGTTGTAGCAGGATTGGCAGCCTTTCCCTTTATAGCTCAGAATCTTCTCCGTTTGAAAACGCGAGCCCAAGCGATTTAACAGTGCAGGTTCTGGAGGAGCCGGTTCCTTACACTCATGACAAATTTTACGCACGAGCCTTTGCGCGAGGATCGCTTCTAATGCCGTGGCAATCACGAATGGTTTTAGCCCGAGATCGAATAGGCGCGAAATAGTGGCAAGAGCCGAATTCGTATGTAGAGTCGAAAATACTTGATGTCCGGTCAGTGCCGCATGAAATGAGACTTCGGCAGTTTCGAAATCACGGATTTCCCCAATTAGCAATACATCAGGGTCTTGTCGCAAGATGGAGCGCAGTATCAACGGAAATGTTAAGCCAATTTTTTCCTTGACCAGAGTTTGGCCAGCGCTGTCCAGGTAGTATTCAACAGGGTCCTCGATAGTGAGATAGTTTTTTTCGGCAGTGGCACTTTGCTGTAGCAGGCTGTATAAAGTCGTGGTCTTGCCACTACCTGTTGGTCCTGTGGCGAGGATGATACCTTGTGGCTTGTCACTCGCATACTTGATACGCTCCAGGTTAACGGGAGAAAAACCCAAACCGTCCAGACTCAATACAGACGAATTGCGTTCCAATATCCGCATGACTATTTTTTCGCCATTGATCGTCGGTAATGCAGAAACCCGCAGGTCGACAATCCGTTTTGGCGTTTTTACAGTCAAACGTCCATCTTGGGGGCGACGCCGCTCAGAGATATCCAGGTCAGCCATAATCTTGATGCGCGAAACGATGGACTGATGCATGCTGTTGGGGATGAACATCTTGTCCAGCAAAACACCATCTATTCGCAAGCGTATAATCACGTTTTTTGCACGTGGCTGAATGTGGATATCGGAGGCACCAAGACGGATGGCTTCGAGTAGTATTGAGTTCACCAAACGGATCGCGGGTGGCTCTTCTGTTTCACGCAACAATTCACTGACGGTCAAGTCCTGCTCGTCATCGATGACTATCTGAATACCTTCATAAGGGTCAGAGTTGCCAAATGCGACTTCAAGGTCTGATAATTCGGAATCGCCAAGTTTGTAGACATCCGTAACCTTCTCACTGACAGCTTGTACCGTAGCTAGCAGCGGCACTATTTCCAGTCCGGAAATAAAACGAAGATCTTCCATTAAACCGGCATCTAACGGGTCTGCCATAGCCAGCAGCAGACATCTGTCGTCAGTAACAGTCAACGGAATGACTAATTGTTTCTGGCAAAGCGCAGCAGGTATGAGTGCTGCCACAGCAGGATCGATGACATATTCATTCAACGCCACCAATTTCAATTTCATTTCGTTCGTCAGAAAATTACTAATGGCTCTTTCATTTAAATAATTTCGGCTACACAAAAGGCGGATCACAGGCTCCTTGCATTGCTGTTGTGTGTGTAAAATTTCCTGCAATTGTTGATCGTTCAGCAGACCGTGCTTGTTGAGGGTATGGGCCAATTGGCTTCGGTTGTTAACACTGATCTTCACGAGTTGATCAACATCTCGTTTTTTCTCTATATTTTCTTTTTTAAGTTGACGGTTTTTTTCAATCAAAGCATGCTGTTCAAGTGCTAATGCCACTGTGACCCGCAAATCGTCATCATTCCAGGGTTTGAGGATGAATTTGTACACAGCACCGGTTTTTACGGCACTGACGACTGCATTGACGTCGGCATGGCCTGTGAGCATGATCCGTATCATTTCGGGATAGCTGGCACGCACACGGCTAAGTAATTCACCGCCATTCATTCCTGGCATCATGTAATCACTAATAATGAGTTGAAAGCGTTCTTGACTCAGTTTCTCCAGCGCCTCTTGCGGCGTCTGACAAGTAACGACCTGATAGTTTTCCTGACGGAAGACGCGCTTTAACGCAGACAAGACATTTGCTTCATCATCTACCAATAATATGCGGTAGGCCGTTGCTTTCGTTATTTCGGTGTTTGTAGGAGCGGGGCCTCCCGTAAACAAATGAGAGAAGTTTGAAATTGTCGACATGATTTTTTACTTTGACCAATGTGTCAACTGGACATGGATAAGGGCAGACAAACGGTGAAAGTGCTGCCTGTACCAAGCTCACTCTCCACTGTAATGTGGCCACCAAACGCAGTGATAATTTCCTGACTGACGGTGAGACCCAATCCGGTTCCTTTTCCGACATCCCGCATTGTAAAAAAAGGATCAAAAATACGTCCCAGAGTCTCAGGTTCTATGCCGCAACCGTTATCGCTGACGGCAATCTCGATTTGGTTATTCTTCACTGCGCTTGACACTCTAATTATTCCTTTTCCATTTAGTGCCTGCAAAGCATTTTGCACGAGCGATAACAGGACCTGATTTAAGCGTCCTTTGTCGCACTCGATTGGAGGAAGTGACTGTAAATCTACGTGCAGTTCAATACTGCCGCAGGGTTGATCGCCCACGAGATTCATGACGGTGCGAATGGAATCATTTAAGTCAATGAGCCCAATTTCTGCGAGGTCAATATTTGCATAGTCTTTTAGATTGGCGACGATGCGTGCAATTCTGTCAGCGCCAGTCACAGATTCTGCCAACAAGACCGGAAAATCCTCCAGGATAAAGTCTAGATTGGAAGAAATCCAGATTCGTTCTGCTTCTAGTTTTGCATCGCAATGAAAAGCTGTAAGTACCTGTTGCATGCTATTAAAATTATCAGTTGCGCTACAGAGATTGGAGCGGATAAACCCGATAGGGTTATTGATTTCATGTGCCATTCCTGCAGCCAAACTACCAACAGAAGCCAATTTTTCAGCTTGATACAATTGTCTTTGCGAACGCTCTATCACGCCAACCTGCTCTGCGACTCTCTTCTCTAGCTGATCAGCAAGTGCGTGGTAACGCCGTTCTGACTCCTGCAGGGCGAGATGCTCGCGCTGCAATTCGGCATAATTGGTAAATACAACTTCAGAATGCAAATCGGCCACCATGCAATAGCGGTGGGCCGCAGTAAGTAACAGTTCCAGCCAGGATGCCGTCGAGAGTCGTCTCTCAGTTGGACAAGTGGCGTGGAGTTGTCCAATCATCTCCAGTTCGACTTCCAGTGGCACACCAGAGGCATTGAGTGCGTCTTCATGTGAGGACGCTGAGTGCAGCAGGGTTTTGCCTGTGCGGTCTTGCAAGCTCCACGAAGCTCCTAGCGATTGATCAAGCGCAGACCTCAACTTAATACTGGGTATTCCTCTTAACAACTCTTCCAGAGTGATGTCGCGGTCAAATTGATTGAATTCCATCGTCATCCTTTTACTGCAGAAATAAACGCATCACGATTAAGTCCGTGCTGGTGTTCAAAGTTGAATTGTTTGTCCAGATTATGGTGAACAGCACCGAGTAGCGCATTAAATGACTCCAACACCCCTTCGCCCGCCAATGCGGAAGCAAAAAAAACAGGCCATGGTGCCTGTGACCAACGTGACATTATCTCTTCCTTGCTGAGTATATCTGGCAGATCACATTTATTAAATTGCACAACAAGTGGCAGTGTCGACAGATCCAGACCTACCATACCGGCATTCGAGATAAGATTGTCAAATGAGGCGCCGTTATTATAGATTTGGTTAGTTTGTGCATCAGCGACAAACATGACGCCATCGGCACGTGACAATACTGCCTTGCGGGTACCATCATGTATGACCTGACCGGGAACAGTAAACAATTTGAATTTAATGAGGAGGCCAGATGGGGCAGTAATGCCGATTGGAAGTAAATCAAAGAAAAGGGTGCGATCGCCTTCTGTTTCCAAGGTCATCATCTCGCCCTTGAGTTGCGGAGCAAGCATATCGTGCAAGCGAGTCAAATTTGTCGTTTTCCCAGATAATGCGGGGCCATAATAAACTAACTTAATAGTGAGTCGTTGCAGTTGCTCATTTAATTCTGTCATATTGTGAGTTCCCATGGAATACACAACAGCTCGTATCGTTGATTATGGTGTTGTGGCGGGCCTCAATAAAATCGATATCAGAAATATCATTTAACTCCATTTCATTTGATATCTACATGTGGCCCCTCTGAGCGCCTTTCACCTATTATTGGAGGAGAGCGCTTCGTAAAGATTCAATCTCTTCTTTCGCATCCTCAAGGATCAAACATAGAGTCTGATTTCCGACGTCAAAATCAATTTCACTATGTGCTTCACGCAATGACATCTCCGATTCAGGCAGCAATGGGGATAGTATTGGCGACAGATCGTTAGCCAACACCAATACATCCCCTAATGAAGTAGGTGGACGGGCACCTCCACCTTGCCAAATTAGTTCAATAGCAGCATTGATGATGTCTGGGACTTCCAGCGCTTTCATCACACTTCTTCCGATAATTTTTTCACCATATTCGACCCAATCTTCAAGCGCCCCGTCAAGTAACCCTGGAAACGCATCTGCACGGGAAAGAAGATAAAATCCTCCGACTTCATGGACAATACCGGCAAACATTGCCGTATCGGGTTCGACTTTTGTCATTCGGCGGGCAATAACCTGTGCAAGTGCAGATACATTCACAGTGTGCTCCCATAGTTGCTTTGCCTTCGCCTGTAACACTGGGTTTGCCAAGCCACTACTCATCTGATGCACCAATAGCGAAGCCGTAAGCGAACGTATAGTACGAAAGCCTAAACGTGATACAGCTGTACTGACATTCGTGATCGCCATCCCTGAACGATTGTAGGCAGATGAATTAGCCATTGCTACAATCCGCGCTGAGAGCAAAGGCTCTGTGAGTATGAGCTTGGCAGCATCCACTAAGTGGGCATCGGGATCATCCAGTGCCTTCTTAAGTTTAAGGGTAGCGTTGACATTGGTCGGGAATGTCAAATCTCCACGACCTGCCTGCTCCGCGATACTGTGGAAAGCTTCAAGTCTGTTCACGGTATATCTCCCGTAGAAAAGCTTTTTGGAAAGTAGGTAGACTGGTCAAATATTAAGGCAACGAAAAAGGGCTGCCATTACTCAGATTGGGTCGTATTGGACATACTACCGGGCTATCTATTTTGAACATAGCGCATTCCCAACCTGTAAAATCTGACTTTGAATTGGATGCGGTTTAATCACTACTGCGTGACAATTTCATGATGTCAATTTAGTCTAAATTGACTATTCTGTCAAAGTGAGCATGCGTCTCAATTTCAGAGCATACCGATACGGTATCCAAGTAAACATTAATCCAAAAGCATTTTCTCTATTACATTTACCAATTGGTCATTGATAAAAGGTTTGCGAACAACTCTGTGCGCACCTAGAGCTAAAGCCTCCGCGAGACGAATTTCCGTATCAGCTGAAATGACCAGCGTTTTAAATAGCGCAGGGAACTGCTCCTTTTGTATGTAACGAAGGACATCAAGCCCGTCAACACCGGGCATGCGTAAATCTAGTGTTAGAATTCCCGGCTTAAAGATAGGTAACATTGCACCAGCCTCAAATCCATTATTTGCAATTGCTGTTTCAAAATCTGCATTGCGCAGAACACGTTCAATTGCACTTGCCATCGCAGGTTCATCGTCGGCAATCAGGACGCGGCGAGGCAACATATTGGCAGTCAAGCAATCTGGGATGCCATTTTCCCTCATAAAACGAGTTAACTCTTCACGCAGTATGCGCCGGTCACCTCGTCCTGGCAGCTTATATGCTGGAAGCAATCCGCGTTCTATCCAGCGCGATATAGTCCGGAAATTGACACCACAAATGCGTGCAGCTTCGCCTGTGCTTAACGCGTCCCCCATGCTCGTTCGCCTTGTACAGAAACTTGTAAAGTTCGTTCTGACATGATAGTCACGTTTATTTAATTTAACAATGAATAATCTTATTGGTACGAAACACTGAAGTCAGCAGCATCGGTATTTGCTTACAGTCGGCCCATAATCTGAAAAAATAAAATCCATGGCAGTTTTTTAAAGCACTGAACCTCAAAATTGCCAAGCCGCAATTCTTCTTTGCCATTTATATATTGACTATCCTGTCTAAGTGGATTAAACGCACCATCTTCAAATAAAGGTTCTAGTACGTATCAAGTGCTGAGCTTGAAGTGGGAGCAAATTTTCGAAATCATCCGTACACATCCTGCATTGAGCAAATCACAAGTCAATTGAGCCTGTGGGATGAAGTTCGGCAGTTGGATGCGCAGACTTAATCATGACAGGGTTGATGGAGGGCAAAAAGTCCATCTTCATAAATACTTCAAGCCCATGAAAAAAACGTTTTGGCAATTGAAGACCTTCAGGATGCTCTCGCCATCTTATTAGCAATGCTGGTCGAAAGCTCCTCGATCAAGATCCAATGGCAGGCATGTTACAAGTGTTCATTCAGGCTAATCGATTTCGCAAAGAGCACATGTCGATGCGTATTCTCATCAATGTAGCCACCAAACGGCATCATAAAATCACCGTACGTTGGCAGATCAAGGCAGCCACTTATTCAAATCTAAAAATGGCCACTAATTCAGGCGATTTGTGTCAAACTTTTTTATCTGTCGATGCTTTCCAATGAGTGACTAGAACAAATAAAGTTGATCGAACTTCTTGAGCCTAAACCCTTGATTTATTGGAAGCTCGGCAATGAACCAAAGTTGGTCGAGGCCTCCGAAAAAAATGCCTTGGATTGATCCTTAAAAAATAAAGTCGGTCGGGCCTGCAGGATGATTGAGGCAGGACGTCATCACATTCTAAATGGTAGTCTTTGATGAAGATTTCGGTTTAGATTGCGTATCACGAAGTAGCTGTGCCCCCTCTAGCAATGACTGCGCCGAAAGTGGTGAACGTTTAGGCAAGCGAGATACATTTGTATTGATTCGCTTTTCTACGGACAGTTGAGACACCTGGCGGAGAGTCTGCAGAGTAGCTTTCGCTTCAACGCTCATAGTGCTGTCGACCAGGGCACTAGATGCACTAAAAACCCGGTAACAAATGAAGCGAAGATCCATCAGAAACAATTTTTGCAACCGATCTACTTGTTGGCAATTTAATTAGTTCGCTGAAAGCACATGCCAAATCCGGTCAAGTTCTTTTGGCCACCAATGTCAACATGTCGTAAGACGCAACTAGCTCTTCAAACTGATTGGTGACCTCGACATCCCATGCCACGACGCCTTGACCAACTCCGTTCGCGTCCTTTTTCTGCCGGTCGATTTTGCGCTTGCATGTCAGGCGTGCACGAATTGTGTCGCCAATTCCGACCGGTTTCACAAAGCGCAAGGTGTCCAGACCGTAGTTCGCGAGTACCGGACCGCGTGCCGGTGACACAAATAGCCCTGCCGCGGCGGACAACACAAAATAGCCGTGGGCGATGCGTTTTCCAAACACGCTTTCTTTTGCAGCGATCTCATCAAAATGCATATAGAAAAAATCACCTGACAAGCACCCAAACGCGACGATGTCGGCCTCGCCAACGGTGCGGCGATGTGTCAACAATGAGTCGCTGATTTGCAGGTCTTCAAAGTAATGCCGGAACGGATGGATCTCCGACTCGCGCACTGCTGCACCGCGCATATGTTCACGGGTAATCGCTGCCAGCATGTCGGGTGAGCCTTGGACAGCGGCGCGTTGAAGATAATGTTTTACGGCACGCGCACCGCCTAGTTCTTCTCCATCACCGGCACGCCCCGGTCCGCCGTGTTTGAGCTGCGGCAGGGATGAACCGTGGCCGGTGCATTCGACAGCGGCTTCACGGTCGAGCACCAACAAACGACCATGCCACGCGGCCGCAACCGGAATTGCATGCGCCGCAACGGCCGGGTCACGCGTCACCAGAGTGCCGACCAGGCTACCACGACCTTTTGCTGCGAGCGTCAAGGCCTCATCCAATTCTCCATATGGCATCAAGGTACAGACAGGACCAAACGCTTCGATATCATGAACGCTATCGTTGACCAACGGGTTGTTACACAACACCAGCGTCGGCGCGGAGAATGCACCGTTGGCAACCTCTTCGCCCACGGGACTGAAACCATCAAGCTCGCCAAACACGATTTGGTTGCCCACAGCGAGCAAAGCCAAGCGCCCAGCCACGTCAGCCTGCTGCGCCTTTGACGCGAGCGGCCCCATGCGCACACCTTCAACCGATGGATCGCCGACCGTGACCTTTGCCAATCTTGCGCGCAATCGTTCAGCAACTGC
Organism: Burkholderiales bacterium; assembly: GCA_016200895.1. Classification (GTDB taxonomy): domain Bacteria; phylum Pseudomonadota; class Gammaproteobacteria; order Burkholderiales; family Burkholderiaceae_D; genus Undibacterium. The sequence goes on along the minus strand of JACQDX010000101.1, from coordinate 1,583 downwards.
GTCGATATGCCTGGTTGGTATTATGGCGCGCCGTATTGCGGTACAATTCTGACCGGCCTTGGTGGTCATCTCGCGCGCAACTTCCTCAACGAAAAGGTCGAATTCATCATCGTCAGGTGTGACGTCCGGCCCCAGGATCGCGCAATTCAGCGAATCCGCTTTCGCGTTGAATGGGATCGATTGTCGGATCAGGTTGGGATGTAAGCGCAACATAGCGGCGGTCGTGGCCGAACCTGTGAACGTCACGACATCCTGTCCTTCGAGGCGATCCAGCAGATCGCCGGTCGAGCCGATAATCAATTGCAGGCTACCCTGCGGTAGCAGACCGGAGCTATCGATCAATCGAACCAAGGCTTCAGTCAGATAACTGCTTGTGGTTGCGGGTTTGACGATGCACGGCATGCCGGCCAGAAACGTCGGCGCAAATTTCTCCAGCAAACCCCAGATCGGGAAGTTAAATGCATTGATGTGTACTGCAAGTCCGCCGCGCGGAACTAGGATGCACGTACCTAAGAAATTTCCCTGCTTGCCCAACGCGAATGCCGGTCCTTCATGCACCAGATTCCCAGAGGGGAACTCATTGGTGCCGATGCCGGCGTATGCGAACAAAGTTCCAGCGCCGCCTTCGATATCGATCCAGCTGTCGTTGCGCGTAGCGCCGGTATGAAGCGATATCGCGTAGAGCTGTTCCTTGTGTTCATTCAGATATTTTGCCAACGCTCGCAAACGTGCCGCACGTTGCTGGAAATCCAGCGCAAGCAAAGCCGTAACGCCTTGCTGGCGCGCATGCATAACCGCCTCGCCAAAATCTATCGTTTCGGCATGCGTGTAGTTGAGCAATTTACCATTGACGGCACTATACAGACCCTGCGCGCCTTCTTTTCCAATCCAGCGGCCGCCGATATAGCTTTGTAATGTTTTCATGTTTGAATCCTTTCTGTAATGTGTTGGTATTGCGGCAATAGCCGCTCCTGCAAATTTTTCATTTCGCATCGGTATTTCCATGCGCTTTTATTTTGTGCATCGGGCTGCCAGCTTGGTCGGTTATCCGCTTTCGACCAGGCTCCACTTCGGTGAGTGCGTCGACCTCTTGCATCTTCAACAGCGACCTGATCATTAAATTCTGGTACTGTTTGGTCCTCGTTGTTTTCCAGGCGATTTCCTCGTCCCGTAGTTCGCGCACGATACGCACTGGCGTTCCGACTACCAGACTATGCGGTGAAATAATCGATCCTGCCTTGATGAACGTCATTGCTGCCAAGATGCAATCCGTGCCGACCAAGGCGTTGCGCCCGAAATCGCCACGCCTGGGCCGACATAGCAACGGGGCCCGACGATTACGTCGCCGATCAGAACGGCGCTGGGATGGACGTAGGCGGTGGGATCGATCACGGGGGTTGTGTTGCAATAAGGTCGAATGGACTAGAAAAGCGACAGGGCTCCAGAAAATTAGAATGCCAGGCTGTAAATAGCTTTAGATACAGATAAAGCTTGGGCTTTGGTGTCAGACTTCATCTGTCCCTTGTGAACCTTGTGAATCATATGCATGGTTTCGATACCCGCAATAATGGCCTTGGCACAAG
>JACQDX010000100.1 GCA_016200895.1 Burkholderiales bacterium | reverse complement strand
GGAGGGGGCGGGACATGGGTGAAGTTTAGGCCTGGGTGAAATGTTATATCAAGACCTGACCCTTTATATCCTTGACCCTTTTTATCCATCCGTAGATGGGTTGAGCGTAGCGATACCCATCATCAAGCTTGTGCAGACTTCCACTCAAGCAGCGTGTTCGATAGCATCTTCGATTTCGTGAGGAAGGGGAATAGCCGCAAAAAACTGTGCCGGGTAAAGATAATCTTCACCAGATTCATCAATTACGCGCACAAACCCCTTTTCTTCGGCCTTAGCGTCAGGAATCAGGGAGTAGAGCTTTCGCTTCTCCAGTGAAGCAGCATAACCCTCATTTGAAAGACAAATCGCAAAGCTCATAGGAACCTCTTTATCTTGTGCTCCATTTTTCCAATGCCATGTGCTTCATACCAATGCACTTCAGCGCGGCAAGTTTCACCACTTTCAAGTTTGATTATGGCGAAACCTTTCTTCTTTTTCCAGTTCCCATCGCCATACACTTTTCGCAGGCGGTTCAGTTCCCGGATACCGCTCCCTGCCGCAGTTGAAAGAATAACGGAGGCGGCGGGACATGGGTGAAGTTTAGGCCAAGGAACAAACTGTTATGTCGAGACCTGACCCCCATTTTTTTCGTGTCGAGACCTGACCCCCCTTTTTTTCGCTGATGGTAGAGTAGAGAACAGGCTCTCGCCTGCCCTCCCTCATCAAACCGTGCGTGCGGTTTTCCCGCACACGGCTTTCCGATGTTCTTCATGCCGAGGCGTGCGCCGAGCGCCAGCCCGCCACCGCAGGAACTTTGTACAGCCCATAGCGCCCGTATAGCTCGGCACTCGGGAAGCGGCACAGGCCGGTTCCTCTGTCCTTCACCTTGTGACGTTTCATCAAGTGGGTTCGCAACCGGTCTTCCGCATGGTTCCTGACCTTGCTCATCGCCAGACTTGAGTTTCGATAATGGAAATAGTTCGCCCAGCCTCTCAGGCTACGGTTCACGCTTCCCACTATGTCACCCAAGGGAATGGCGGTCAGCTCCCGCCCCGTCAGTTCGGTCAGCCTCGCCTTGATTTTCTTCAGCGACTTGTCTGCCGGACGAACGTTCGGGCGCAGTTTTCCAGTGCTTGCCCCTTGACTCATCTGAATCGTAAAACCCAGGAAGTTGAAGCTTGCTTGAGAGGCGTCCACGATATGGGTCTTGGCCTCGTTGAGGCTGAGATCCAGTCGTTCCAGTACGTGACGCACCACTTTCAGCGGTTCCTCTACCTCTTTTCGGCACATGACTACAAAGTCGTCTGCGTAGCGCACAAGGTGCGCTTGCAGCTTGCCTTTCAGGTGCCGCCGTTGCCATATCCGATCAAGAATATGCAGGTAGCAGTTGGCCAGTAGCGGTGAGATCACGCCGCCTTGCGGCGTGCCTTTGCGATTGGCTTTTCCGCCGCCTACGGTCTTCTTCACACCGCGCTCGTCTTCGCCGATGACCGGGGCTTTGAGCCATTGCTTGATGAGGCACAGGATGCCCCCATCGACAATGCGTTCGGCCACTACGTCCATCAGCTTGGCGTGCGGTATGCTGTCAAAGTATTTCGACAGGTCTGCGTCTATGACTTGGGTGTAGCCTGCCCATAACGCATTGTTGATGTCATCCACGGCATCGTGGGCCGATTTCCTGGGCCGGAATCCGTACGAATGCGGACAGAAGTCGGCTTCGAAGATCGGTTCGATGATGAGTTTCACCGCCATTTGCGCTACCCGGTCGCGGATCGTCGGGATGCCCAGCGGACGCTGACTGCCGTCCGCTTTGGGGATCATGACGCGCCGTACCGGTTGGGCTCGGTAGGTTTTGTCTTTCAGATTACGGGCCAATTCCTGCAGAAACGTTTCTACCCCGGTTCCGTTCTCTATGGCTTCGAAGCTGATCCCGTCAACGCCGGGACTGCCTCGGTTGGCCTTGACGAGTCGCCATGCGTGATTGAGGACATCATCACGGCTGATCTTGTCGTAGAGTGCGTAAAAGCGGTAGGCCGGTTCTTGCTTGGCCTTGGCATACAGCTTCCTCTGTAGCGTCCTGATCATATCCGGGGTGGTTAGCGACATGGCAATCCCCCGATCCTCCGCTCTTTGGTTGCACGAACAAAGCAGGGTTCCTTCCCTCGCCCGGGGTTATGTTGTCCCTCGGTCTCAAGCGGTACTATGAACCCCTCCGACTCCCGTCTCGGGCCGTTGCGCTTTCGTTTCCTTATACGCACCAGTCGGTGGCCTCCCCACCCCCGCAGACGGGTCTCCAGCACTGGGCAATAAATCTTCGATAACATGCCGACCCTGCTACCCCGGGAGTCCATACGCGCCACTTCCGTTATTCCAGCACGCACGCAACGGCCTTCCCCTTCTGACCACAGGGTCGGCTTCTCCACTTCGTTTACGAGGCTACTCATAGGTTCACTTGCGTTTCGGCCTGCTCTCTTGCTGTTTGGAAACTCACGACCCCGCGTTACCGCAACGCCGCTTCCTCATGCTACCAAGGCGTACGGACAACTCCTTGGACGGGACTTCAACCCGCTAGATTTACTGCTGTTACTGCGAACGATCAGACAGCGATTACTTACCCCCACAGCACGCTGACCGAAATGACCGGGGAAACCATCAAGCTGATCCTGGAAGACGTGTGCGACAATCTCTTTAACCCAGACCCCTACTACCAGCAAGGCGGCGATATGGTGCGCGTGGGCGGCATGACCTACACCTGCAACCCCGGCCAGAAGATCGGCAAGCGCATCAGCGACATGCACCTCAACGGCAAACTGATCGACCCACACAAGAAGTACAAGGTGGCCGGATGGGCGCCGGTATCTGAAAACGCAGTCAAAGGCGAACCTATCTGGGATGTTGTCGCTACCTACCTGCGTGACACCAAGGTGGTCAAGCCGCGCAAGCTTAATCTGCCGAAGCTGATTGGGGTTTCCGGGAATCCGGGTATTGCCTGATTAACTTCACCCTCCCTTCAAAGAGCACTTAAGCCAAAAAATCCGCTGCTCCCATAAACGTTTCCGATCTTGCACATCACGCTAAAATTTGCTGAATTTATCAAGGCTTGGTAATCTTTGTTTGACTCGATATACAGAATGTCACGCGCACCGAAAGACACAGCGTGACTCACGACTGGGAAAGGCATTGATCGAACGGAAACGAAAAACCGAGTCCTATTCCACTATTCTTATGCGGTATGCCTATAGCGATTACGCCAGTGGTCATATCAACCACAAACAACCTCATGCCAACGAATGAATGCGAACTGGTTGAAATACTTGCCTCGTCTGATACGTGACCGCCTGGAGGGCCAGCATCATCTACAGAAAGCCATAGGGAATTCAGGCTGGTTACTGCTAGATAAAATATTACGTATGGCAGCGGGTCTGGTGATAGGGATATGGATGGCTCGGGTTTTAGGGCCAGTCCAATTCGGGCGATTCAATTATGCACTTGCCTTTGTTGCGCTTTTTGCGCCAATAGCAACACTAGGGCTGGATGGAATTGTTGTACGCAACCTAGTAATGGGACGCGAAAGCCCGCAAGTAACACTAGGATCAGTCTCTATATTAAGGCTATTTGGTGCGTTGATGGCTATAATACTATGTAACGCTGCCGTGATATGGTTCAAACCGGATGACTCTCTGGCCCGCCTTTTGGTCTTGATCATTTCTTTTGGTTTTATTTTCCAGTCATCTGACGTTGTTGATTGCTGGTTTCAGTCCCAAGTCACTTCGAAACATATAGTGCTGGCAAAATTGCCCACACTATTAATTTTTTTTGGGGTGCGCATTCTGTTGTTACTAGGTGGATTTTCATTGTACCTATTTGCCTGGGCACAAATTCTTGAATCACTGATGGTGGCAATTGGAGTGGTAGCTACATATCGGATTTGTGGGAATTCATTCCGGCAATGGCATCCCGATTTCAAACATGCACTGGTTTTACTACGGGAGGCATGGCCACAGGCTTTGGCCCGGCT
>JACQDX010000094.1 GCA_016200895.1 Burkholderiales bacterium | reverse complement strand
CCCCAACTTCAAAAGACGTATTACTTGCTTGCGTCTTTCATAGAGCGCTTCCGGCTTTAATTTTCTGCTGTCTATTTTTTCCATCTCTTATTGACTGCACTTTTACATAAAAGTTCATCTATTTAAATGCCGGATCTATAAGGACTATTGGTTAAAATCCCTCTAACATTTGCTTACAATTAGAGAGTCACATGCCGTCCTATGAACAATATGTAGATATTGCTGGTAACACCGATACTTTTGCCTATCTTACCGTGAGCGGTACTATATACGGCCGTATAGATAGCAAATTGGATACTGACTGGTATTTCATGGAGATGCAGGCAGGCGTTAAATATACGGTAACGCTTAACTCTCTGACGACAGGCATGAATCTGAACCTGGTTTTGCGCGACAACAATGGCAAATTGTTGTACACCGTACCCGTTTCCGCCAATAGCAATGCTGGCATCTTTAATACGCCAGCTATAGGCGGCACTTACTACTGGTCAGTGGAAGGTACCGGAGCCACAGGAAATTATTCCATCAGTGTGGTCAGCAGCATTGCCGATGACTATACAGAAAATACCCAAACCAGCAGTGTATTGACATTGGGCCAGGTAAAAACCGGGGCGCTGGAAGTCTGGTCAGACGCGGACTGGCATATGGTCAGCCTGCAGGCAGGCCACACCTATTCCATCTCCGATGTGGGCGGTACGTTGACCGATCCATTCCTGCGAATTTTCTCAAAAGAAGATGCCAGTCATCTAGCTTATTCTGCCTCTGGTTCATTGACATTCACATCTACTGTCAGTGGCAATTATTATGTGGACATCAGCTCCAACTCATTGAGAGGAATAGGAAGCTATCAGTTGAAAGTAACTGACGCCCAGTCCACCCAACTACCAACAATACAGGTAGCTACTCAGGCAATTAATCGCACCAGCAGCGGAACCAGCGAAATGGTGTTCACGCTCAAGTTATCTGCGGCCTCCTCTTCTCCTGTCAGTGTGCTCGTGAAAAGCCTGGGTGAAACTGCCCAACCAGGGATCGATTATCAATTGGTCAATCAGACTGTCACTTTTGCAGCAAACAGCACAACCGCCACAGTCAAAGTACCTATTTATGGTAACAGCAGCTTAATGCCCGCAGTGGCATTTGAGCTCATCCTCAGCAATGCTGTCGGTGCCACAATCAAACCCAATTACTATGACGCTACAGGCACCTTACAAAACTCGCGCCAGGCAGATGCATGGGGTGTGATTTTTGGTTCAGACTATGGGCCAAGCGGCTATCTGCCTAGTGATGGTTACTTCCCGTATCAATGGTATTTATTTACAACCAGGACCGAACTGGCCTGGAGCCATGCCACCGGCAAAGGGATCAAGATCGCCGTTTTTGACCAGGGCATTGATGCTACTAATACTGACTTGAGCAGTAATACCAAGCCTGGAGTCAAGGCCTACGACTTGTCATCAGGCGGCGCTCCCATACTCACCAGTGACAACCACGGCACGCTGGTTGCAGGCGTCATTGGTGCTGCGCGTGATGGCAAAGGAATAGTTGGTGCTGCCTACAATGCGCAATTGATCCCCATCTACACTTCATCTGCCTACGGTCAAAAATATTTGATCGAAATCAAAAATGCCTTCACCTATGCGAAGTCATTTGACATACTGAATAATTCCTGGGGCTACGGTAACCTGCTGGCACAGAGCACCAATTGGGCTTTTCTTGACAATGCCAACTCTCCCGATTTTGCACCAGCCTTTAAAGCCCTGCAAGACCTGGCAACGACTGGCCGCAATGGTTTAGGCACCATCGTCGTCCAGTCTGCCGGTAATTCATACAGTGTTGGTGACGACACAAATTTGCATAATTTCCAGAACAGCCGTTACATCATTACTGTTGGTTCAACAGATTATTTTGGCAATGATTCTGGTTTCAGTACGACCGGTGCATCCATCTTGGTGTCTGCTCCGGGCGGTGCTGGCTACCGGGACTACAACAGTATCTTTACAACTGACCGCAGTGGTACTGCGGGCGAGAACATCTTTGATTTTGCATTGTCGGACGGCACCTCATTTTCTGCACCTCTGGTATCGGGCATTATTGCTTTAATGCTGGAGGCCAATCCCCTCCTCGGCTACCGTGACGTACAGCAAATCCTCGCCTATACCGCAACCCAGCCTGGCGATGCCAGCGCGTGGGTCAGCAACGGCGCAAAGGACTGGAATGGTGGTGGCTTGAAATTTGAAGCTATCACGCAATCATCTGGCTTTGGCCAGGTTGATGCGCTTGCCGCAGTACGATTGGCCGAGACCTGGAACACGCCAGCACAAACAGTCGCCAATACAAAAGAATTCATCGCCAGCAAGACCGCCAGCCTGGCAATTCCAGACAACGATAGAACCGGGGTCAGCAGCACTATACAAGTTTCCAGTAATTTGGTCGTAGAGCGGGTTGATGTCACCGTCAACATTACCCACACATTTATCGGTGACCTGGAAATTGTCCTGTTCTCACCTACGGGTACGGCGAGTTATCTGATGTACCGTCCTTCCAAAGGTAGTCTTAGCGCCTTTGGATCTAGCCAGGACAATATTCATTTCACTTTTGATACCGTGCTGGATATGGGAGAGGCCGCAAGTGGCAACTGGACCCTGAATGTACGCGACCTGGCTAACGGGTCAACCGGCACATTTGATAGCTGGAGCTTAGACCTGATCGGTCATACCGCCAGCAACAATCACAGCTTCGTGTACACCAGCGCCTTTCCAGACCTGGTCAAGGCTGATGCAAGCCGTGGTATTTTGAGTGACTCAAATGGCGGTGTTGATACCATCAATGCGGGTGCCTGGGCTCCGATAACCGGATTGATTTAAGTGGCCTTACTGCCTCCAGTTTGAATGGCGGTGCATTGACGATCGCCAAAGACACCATCATCCAGAATGCCTATGGTGGTGATGGTGACGATGTTCTGATCGCGAATGCCAAGGGCAGTTTATTGTATGGCATGGGTGGCTATGACACTTTACTGGGTGGCACAGGTAACGATACCCTGGTCGGCGGCAAAGGCAATGACAGTCTTGATGGGGGTGCTGGATTTGATATGGGACTGTATGCCAGCGCAAGATCAAATTATGTCATCAGCAAAAACGGCAACGGTTTTACCGTCAAAGATTCAAGCGGTACCAATGGTACAGACAGTGTGATGAATGTTGAACGCCTGAATTTTTCTGATACTTCAGTCGCGCTTGATGTCAGCGGCATTGCAGGTCAGGCGTACCGTATTTACCAGGCAGCATTCGCCCGCAAACCTGATCTGGCAGGTTTGGGATATTGGATTGCGGATATGGATAAGGGCAGTAGCCTCACCACTGTTGCAGCAGGCTTTTTCCAGTCCAAAGAATTTCAGTCCTTATATGGCGTCAACCCTGGCACGGATGCCCTGATCACCCTGCTGTATGCAAACGTGTTACACAGGACACCAGATCAGGCCGGACTGGATTATTGGCGTGCAGAGCTCTCCAGCGGCCACATCACTTCTGCGGGTGTATTGGCCAGTTTTTCAGAGAGCCAGGAAAATCAGGCGCAAGTCATAGGTTCAATACAAAATGGGATAGATTACCAGGCATATCACGCCTGACCGGTATCGATTATCCGGCGTGCAAGGCCGGATAAATGCAGGCCAGCTATTGCAAATCTGCGCTGGCCTGCTTTTCCCTGATGAGTTTGGCATGGCGGTATCTTGCCCGCAGACGGGGATTGGTAATAACGCGCCCCAGGGTCTCACCTACCACCATGGCAACACCCAGTATTGGCAGTGCCAGCATCAGGCCAGGGATACCGGCCAACTCACCCCCTACAAAAATCATCAACACAGAAATCAGAGGATGCATGTGCAAGCTGCGTCCCAGTGTCATTGGCATGAAGATAAAATCATCCAGCAAACGAACCACGATGAATACCGTGATGGCTCCGTAAGCCAGCAGGGGGGTGTCTGGCGCATCGGTAGAAGCCACCAGGACGACCATGATGCAACCAATCACCGAACCGACAAAAGGCACCCATGCAAGGATGGCCGATATCAAGGCTAGTGTGAATGGGGCAGATATGCCTATGGACCACAAACCCAGCGCCAGAATAACAGTGTCTATCAGCGTCAGCTTCAGCAAACCCTGGAAATAGCGGCGCGCAGTCTGCCCAACTTCATGCATGAGGAACAGGGTTTCTTCAAAAAAAGCATTCGGCACTGCTCTCGCCAAAAATTGCTTGAACTTGCGGCCATCGCGCAAGAAAAAGAAAGTCAGGAAAGGAGTCAGGAAAAACGCTGGCAATATTCCAGCCATGGAAACCAGTATGTTGGCGACATATTGCTGGGCAAAATTATCGGTGTTACTCGCCATCCATGCATTCACCGATTCGCTGGCATGAGCCTTGCGCAGTATGGAAAAATTTTCCTCCATGGACTGCATGGAGTTGCGCACAAAACGTATACCGCCATCCACATAATGCGTGAACATCTCTTGCAAAGACCCCGCACGCAAAGTGAATTTATTAATGATATAGGTCAGCACCAAGGCCAGCACGATGAAAAAAACACCACCGACCAGGGTCGCTGCCAATTCACGCGGCAAACCCAGCAGGCTCAGGCGTGCCACTGCAGGCACGAGTATGTAATACAGTATCATTGCAAACATGAACGGTATCAGCAGCCACAAAACCTTGGGCAGTAAAAATAGCAGCAGACAAGTCGAGGCGAGTACACACAGCCAGACTATAGGGCCAGATTGACGCTGGTTCACAAGATCTCACTACGTGAAACATCGTCGAGGGAATCACGAAGGCGGCGGCTGTTCAGGCGGGCCAGTTCCAGCGAGATTTTGTAACCGATGACGGCATTGGTTTCCAGTAAAGAACTGAAGTCAGCGCGAAAAAATACCGCTACCTCACAATTCTCTGCCGCCTTGGCCTGCGCACTACGGGGAGAGTTGTCGAGCAAGGCCACGTCACCGAAAAAATTACCCTCGGTCAGATTTGCTATGAATTCATCGCCATGCTCACGCCTGCGGTTAATACTCACGACCCCAGACAAGATGATATACAGGGCCTGCCCCTCTTCACCTTCATCAAAGATGATTTCATTGGCAAGATACTGCCTGTCGTGCAACATGCCATCAATGATTTTCAGTTCACGCGGGCTCAGGGTGGCGAACAATGACATACATGACAAGCGTTGCAGGCGATAAGAGGCAGGAGGTTGCCTTATCCAGGTGAGTGTCATGTGCGTCCTTTATTATTGATAGCAGAGCAATCTACAATTATGCTGCACCCAGCGGCCCTTGCCCATGAAAATCTCATGCATGGTACCCAGGAGTTACACTAAAAACGTAGATATTAGCACCTCAAATCCCGCAAAAACACCCTCACATTTGTTTTCCGCGCCGTATCTCCACATTTGCACCTTGTCTCAGAATATCAGGACGTCAAGCACACATACAGGCCGTGCTCAGGATGCATGAGTGCATGAACAAGCCACAAGCAGACGATTAAAGTACGGTTTTTATCAGCAGAGCTGGGTTCTACATGATTCAGCATAGGTGCAGATCATCGGTCCACCATGGCCATTCTCTCCTTGCTATAACGCTCGCCTGCTACAGTTGGCATTGCCAGGCCCAAGGCTTGCATGTCCTCTTTGTCCAGCACTACCTCGCTGGCACGCAGATTTTCTTCCAGATACTTTACTCGCTTGGTACCTGGAATGGCCACAATATCTAGTCCCTGATGCATGACCCAGGCCAGGGCCAATTGAGCGGGGCTGATATTTTTAGTCTCGGCAATTGCCCTGACCCGGGCGGCTGCCTGCATATTGCGATCAAAATTCTCACCCTGCAAACGTGGATCAAGATGGCGGAAATCAGTCGCTGGATAAGCTTCAGCGCGCAATGCGCTACCGCTGAGGAATCCACGGCCCAGAGGGCTGAACGGCACCAGACCTATACCCAGCTCACGCAAAAGTGGCAAAATCTCTTCTTCCAGATTGCGCTCCCATAAAGAATATTCGCTCTGCAATGCGCTGATGGGGTGGACCGCATGCGCGCGGCGTATGGTGTTTACCCCCGCTTCTGACAAACCCAGGAACCGCACTTTGCCTTGTTGTACCAAATCAGCCATACAGCCTATGACCTCTTCTATCGGAATGTTGGGATCTACCCTGTGCTGATACAAGAGATCAATATAATCCGTGCCCAGCCTTTGCAAAGACCCTTCCACCGCCTGACGTATATGTTTGGGGTGGCTGTCCAGGCCAGTTATTTGATTGTTTGCTATCTTGAAGCCGAACTTGGTGGCAATCACTACCTCACTGCGCCTGCCCTGCAAGGCTTTGCCCAGCAAAGCTTCGTTGGTGTAGGGACCGTATTGTTCGGCTGTATCAAAAAAATTCAAACCAAGTTCCAGCGCCCTGTGGATGGTGGCTATGCTTTCATTTTCATCGGCAGCACCATATGCTGTACTCATGCCCATGCATCCCAGCCCCAGCTCAGATACGAGCAAACCTTGTTGTCCCAGTTCACGAGTTTTCATCATTTGATTCCGTTTTTAAATTCAAAGTACGCATCAGCATAGTCAGATTCCAGTCACGCTGATTTGCCAGCATGGCTATTAATATCATCGCCATGCCTAGCAATTGCACAGCACTCAAGACCGTGGAAAAAAACCACACATCAACAAGCAAAGCCACCAGCGGATAAATAAAGGACAGCGTAGCGATACTCACTGCTGGAAGCTTTTGAAAAGCATCGTACATGAGTTTGTACATCAGTCCGGTATGGACAAAGCCCAGTAATAATAAACTGCCCCAGCTTTGCCAGTGCCAGTTCCAGCCGGATAAATCTGCCATCGGTGCGAGCACCACGGCACCAGTCAGTAATTGCAAACCCGCGATCTGCGCCGGGGCTATGCCTTGCAGTTTTCTGGTTGCCAGGGTGGCGAAGGCATATAACAAAGCTGCAAGCAAAGCCAGACCTGCGCCAGCCATTGCCTGGTTCATGTGACCATCACTCTCCATCAGGAAAGCATGCTGGATATTTATGCCCGAGCTGAATACTACTCCAGCAAAAGCCAGCAACAGGAAAGGCAGCTTGCGCCAGATTTGCCCATCCTTTTGCGTGATGGCCAGCAAAATTAGTAAAAAGAAGGGCTGTACATGATAGACCACAGTGGCTATGGAAATGCTGCTGAGACGATAAGCAGAAAATAGACATAACCAATTGATGATGAGGGCGGCGGCACCCAGCACTAGCCATTTCACTTGCCTGACATTCAGGTCTTTCCATCCTCCCTGCCAGTAAAGAACGGCCAGCAAGCTCAGGCCACCGATCAGGCAACGCAACAAGACGACGTTGATTGCAGGCTGGCCGCTGGCCATGACGAACAAACCTATCGTGCCAGACAGTGTCATTGCCACCACCATTTGCCACTTGCCAGAATTACTATTCATGGTATCCACCTGCTTATGATTTAAGTTGTCTCCATTATCGGCAAGCTGACACTCTTCAACAATACGCATAAAATACAAAAGATTATTGCCCAGGAGGCAAAAAAAGGACATGCATGATGAAAATGCTCAATGAAATGGCAATCTTTGCCCAGGTAGTGGAAAGCGGAAGTTTTTCGGCTGCTGCCCGGCAGTTGGGCGTGAATACCTCAGCCATCAGCCGGCACATCACGCGGCTGGAAGCGCATATGGGTGGCAGGCTATTGCAAAGAACCACTCGATCCTTTGCCCTGACCGAGCTGGGGCAAGACGTGCTGGCAGGAAGCATGCGCATCTTGCAGGCAGCACGTGAAACGCAAGCGCTGGCAGGCACTTACAGCCGGCATCCCAGCGGCGTGATACGTGTTACTGCTCCTGTAGTATTTGGCGAAGTCTGGCTGGCACCCTTGCTGCCAGGCTTTCTGGATACCTATCCCGATGTATCTGTTCGTCTCACTCTGATAGACAACACCCTGGATCTCATCGATGAGGGCGTGGATTTGGCAATACGCATTTCGCGCGAACTGGCATCAGGTCTGGCAGCCCGGCCACTGGGCAAGATGCGCTATGTACTGGTGGCTACACCAGATTATCTGCAGCAATCTGGTTACCCCGCTGAGCCAGATGAATTAACTGTGCATCGTTGTATTTATCTGGGTTATGGCAGCTTTGGTGATCACTGGGACATGCAAAAGGGTAAGCAGCAATGCAATGTTCAAATTCCAGCCAGGCTGACTATCAATAATAGTTCGGCGATATTGACCGCAGTATTGGCTGGCGGTGGCATCGGCCTGGTCCCTGACTTTACTGCACGTGCGGCCATCGCAGCGAAACAGGTAAAAGTTGTTTTGCCTGAATGGGAATTTTGTGCTCCTTATACGGGCAATATTTATGCGGTGTATACCCCGGGCAAACATCTGGCCCTGAAGATCAGGGTGTTCATAGATTATTTGTTGCAAGCGCAGAATTCATCGGCACCACTGAGTTAAAACATGCGCTGCTTATCATGCGCATTTCAACTATCTAATTTTGATTTTCAACATAGGTCAATAACACATAAGGTAAGCTGGATTTGTTCGTGTACGCGCATCACGAGCAATGTAATGCTGACTTTCCAAATTGCGTTTTTAATCAGGACTTACGCAATAGCATCACAGGAGAACGTCATGAAACGTCATCACTTTCCCCAACTGACTACTCTCGCTGCAACTGCTGGCAGCACCAGTTGACCATCTGTCACCCATGCTGCAACCCACTCAAGGAATTGCGGCTGGACTATTTTTATTATTCTCCCACCAGCCTGGTATTGCGTCGCTTTGGCTGGCTGGAAGAAGAATTCAAGGCCGACGGCACGAATATCAAATGGGTACTCAGTGCGGGGAGTAAGCGCGCACTGGAATACCTGAATGCAAATAGCCTGGACATAGGTTCTACCGCGGGCCTGGCAGCGGCCAAGGCCAATGGCACCCCTATCAAGACACCATATTTTTTCACATCCTGAATGGACGGCACTGGTAGTGCGCAAGGAATCTACAACTCAGCGCGCAACAAGGTGAAATCCTCAGCCTGATCAGTGCCAGCCGCGACCAGCCCAAAGTTGCCAGGCTATTGGCTGAGGTCAGCGTGCATGGCTATGAAAATGCCCTGCCCGAGCAATTATCCGACAGCCAGGCACAGCGGGTGGCGATTGCCCGTGGCTTATTCTCCAGTCCCCGTATCCTGTTGCTGGATGAAGTTTTTTCTACGGTAGACGCGTTCACCCGCATGAAACTGCGAGATTTACTGATCAATATCGCCAGGGATTATGGCCTGATTGTCATCCTCGTGACCCATGATATTGATGAAGCCCTGTATCTGAGTGACCTATCGCGCTCATGGATCAACATACAGCGAGCGTGAGGCAAGAATTCCCGGTATTGCAGGAAAGACCACGCAACCGGGCGCAAGCAAGTTTGTCTGCGATGAAGGCCGATATAAAGGAAAGCTTGCACAAAGCGCATGCTTTTTAAGTGGTTTTAAGTGAAGCCGGTCTTCAATGTTGTAGCTGCGTTTTGTAGCTTTGCAAAATAAAAAGTGCATAATTTTGCAATCCTGCCCGCCTATTGGTAGGATTAGTCCTTTTCATGCTTGCTACAATTGGCACATGGATATAATTCTGACACAAGAGGATGCAACTATTCCTCTCATGCAAGTATTTGGGCAGTAAGAACCTGTTTACGATCTGTAGCGAGCGTCAGCGGGGTCAGGGCAACATAAGACGCAGCGCAAAAAAGCGGAATGTACTCTAGTACATGAGCATTTTGAGCAGCACATGAGCCCCGATCACGGTCGCGCTTAAGACCGGAAACAGGTTCTAAGCAAATTTACCACTATTTTTTGGATGCCATGCAAAACAGCCTGACGCGTAAGCCCATCGAGATCAAGATTTCTACTGTTGTTGCTGTTGCAATTTTGCTGCATGACTCTGCATTTCCTGTGCTGGAAGCAGCACTGAAGGAAATGACCGCGGGTTCGCCTGACTTTTTTGACGATGAATTTGCGGTCATTGATGTGGAAGCTATTACTGAGCAGACGCTGGACTGGAATGCACTGATCCCGCTGTTCAAGTCACATGGCCTGAACCCCGTTGCCGTGCGTCATGCCCGCGAAGAAGATCATGCCACCATACGTTCGCATGGTTTGAGCATAGACGTTGTCAGCAAACCCAGGGCAGAGCCTGAACTTAAAGTTGAAACAACCCCAGTTGAACAGCAGCCAGCTCCAGCACCTGTAGAAGTAGTATCGGCCCCGGCGCCTGTTGCAGTTGAACCACAAGTCATCATCCGCAATATGCCTGCCATGGTCATCGATACGCCCGTCCGTGCGGGCCAACGCATCTATGCACGCGGGGCTGACCTGATCATTACCGCCTCGGTGAATAACGGGGCAGAAGTCATTGCCGATGGCAGCATCCATATTTATGCGCCTTTGCGTGGCCGCGCCCTGGCCGGAGCGACTGGTAACACCCAAGCCAGGATTTTTGCGCTGACCATGGAACCTGAACTGGTTTCCATCGCCGGAATTTACCGTACATTTGAAGACGGATTTCCGCCGTTACAGCCTCACCACGCAGTTCAAGTTAAACTGAATGGTGACAGTATTGAAGTATCATCAGTGAAATCAGCAGGCTAATCTGCAGGTTGTACTGGAGATTAGCAGCCTCAATTTTCAGTATCCTCGGATAGATAAAAGGAGTTATTTGTGGCAAGAATCATCGTTGTGACATCTGGTAAGGGCGGCGTAGGCAAGACCACTTCCAGTGCCAGTTTTTCTTCTGGCCTGGCCATGCGGGGGCATAAAACAGCCGTGCTGGATTTTGACGTGGGTTTGCGTAATCTTGACCTTATCATGGGCTGCGAACGTCGCGTTGTGTATGACCTGGTGAATGTTATCAGTGGTGAAGCGACGCTGAACCAGGCCCTGATCAAGGACAAGCACTGCGATAATTTGTATATTTTGCCCGCATCACAAACCCGCGATAAAGACGCCCTGACTGAAGAAGGTGTAGAGCGCGTACTGAATGACCTGATCAAGATGGATTTTGAATTTATCGTCTGCGATTCGCCTGCCGGTATTGAGCGCGGTGCCGTCATGGCGCTGACTTTTGCCGATGAAGCCATCGTCGTGACCAACCCTGAAGTCTCATCTGTCAGGGATTCTGACCGTATCCTGGGGATCATCCAGGCCAAGTCCAAGCGTGCCCAGGCAGGCGGTGAACCGGTCAAGGAGCATCTGCTGATCACCCGCTATTCGCCAAAACGGGTAGAAGCTGGCGAAATGTTGTCTTATGTAGATGTGCAAGAAATCTTGCGCATCCCATTGATTGGTGTTATTCCTGAATCGGAAGCGGTATTACATGCTTCCAATCAAGGTAATCCGGCTATTCACATGAAGGGCAGTGACGTGTCGGACGCTTATGAAGACGTCGTTTCACGCTTCCTGGGCACAGAAGTTCCCTTGCGTTTCATCACTTACGAAAAACCGGGGCTGCTGCAACGCATTTTCGGAGGCAAATAATATGGCTCTGCTTTCATTTTTATTTAATACCAAACCTAAAACCGCCAATATGGCGAAGGAACGCCTGCAAATCATCATTGCACGCGAACGCTCGGGCCGTGATGGTTATGATTTCTTGCCGGCATTGCGCGAAGAACTGATCGCCGTGATTTCCAAATACACCAAAGTCAATCCGGAAGACATTAAAGTTTCCCTGGATAAACAGGGTAATCTGGAAGTGCTGGACGTGAATGTTGTTTTACCGGAACTTGAATTACGCAGTTAGGTCTCTATAGATAGAGCAGGTATAGAGACTACATGGTCTTGCGAATACAGGCGATGTGGGCAGTAAAATTTATCAAAAAATTAACAAAATCAGCAATTGTCGCTTTCCATTACTGGAAGTTTGTAACAAGAAGTAATTTGTGTTTTATTCACATTTTTTCACAATTACTTATTTTTTCACTTGCTTTCGATATAATGGAAGATATTCCACTTTATTTGCCGAACATCAACGGTAACATCCCATGAGAATCGCTGTACTTGACGACGACAATAACTTGCTCGAATTGGTCTGCACCATATTGAATGCAGCCGGTCATACGACTCACCCTTTCCTTAGCGGGAAAGAGATGCTGCATCAATTGCGCAGGGAGAGTTATGACATGCTGATACTCGACTGGCAAGTTCCAGACCTGAGCGGCACCGAGATTTTGCACTGGGTGCGCGAGAAACTCTCGCCTACGCTGCCGGTCCTGTTCATGACCAGCCGCTCTGGTGAAGACGATATCGTGGCTGGCCTGGCAGCGGGTGCCGATGATTACATGATCAAACCGATACGCCGCAGTGAAATGGTAGCGCGGGTACAGGCCTTGTTGCGCCGTGCCTACCCTACCCAGGCTGCGTCTGAACATTTGCAATTTGGTATCTACAAGTTTGAAACCCGCGCTGGCCGCGTCAGTGTCAATGATGTGCCTGTGGAAATGACGCAGAAAGAATTTGATCTGGCCCTGCTGTTGTTCCGCAACCTTGGCCGCCCACTGTCCCGCGCTTACATACTCGAAGCAGTATGGTCACGCGATGTGGATATCCCTTCGCGTACCATGGACACGCATATTTCCAGAGTGCGCAGCAAGCTGGAATTGCGACCGGAAAACGGCTACCGTCTGGCGCCCGTCTATAGTTACGGTTACCGCCTGGAACAAATGACACCAGAATAAACACCTCCGGGGCAGCCAAGGCTGCCCCGGAAAGCTTTTCCCAACGAGGAGTCCCGCATGAGACTAAGCGCCCCCACACTCTTGCGACAAATACCATACTGCATGTTACTGAGCCTGGCACTGACGACATCTATCAGTGTTTTCGCCAATCCAGTACCGGCCAATACAGGCATATCAGGTACACCAGGCAGTTTCATCAATACCCCGCCAGACATGACTTATTTCGCCCTGCAAGGCGATACTCTGACATCGATAGCCAAGCGCTACACTGACAAGACCACCAACTGGCCCATCCTTGGCAAGCGCAACAAGATAGGTAATGACAGGGCTATCC
Source organism: Burkholderiales bacterium (assembly GCA_016200895.1). GTDB lineage: Bacteria > Pseudomonadota > Gammaproteobacteria > Burkholderiales > Burkholderiaceae_D > Undibacterium. Next base: position 17,879 of record JACQDX010000094.1, on the reverse strand, counting down.
CCATAGGTACAGCAATACTGATACCACTGGAACTGTTGCCTGAAGAACCCAGTGAAGCCAAGGTGATTGCCATGACTGGTAACCCGGCCTATAAAATGGCAAATGGCACAGTCGGCACGCTGGCATTGGGCAGCATATTGAAAGAAGGTGCGCAGATCAGTACCGATAAAAACGGTTTCCTGACCATGGCCTTGCCAGATGAATCGCGCATTTCCATCCCATCAAACAGCAGTGTCAGCCTGAGCAAGTTGCGCAAGACCAAGTACACGGCCAGTCCGCGTACTGAAGTCACCTTATTGCAGGGCAAGGTAGAGTCACGTGTATCTTCGCTGGTCAGTAACAAGGGACGTTTTGAAGTACGTACCAATCTGGCTGTAGCGGGTGTACGTGGTACCAACTTCCGCGTTGGCGTCAATGAAGACGGGATTGCCAATGAAGTGCTGGAAGGCGGCGTAGCAGTCAATAATACGACTGCCAAAAAGGCGGATGAACTTGTGCTGACCGCTGGCAAGGGCAATATTATTTCGGTGTCAGGCATAGGCAAGGCCGTGGATTTGCTGCCACCGCCCAAATTGAATGACAGTTACTTGCTGCAAGAGCGTCCTACCTTGCAATTCCAGGTCGAAGCCAGCCCTGAAGCCACAGGCTATCGTGTGCAAATTGCGCAAGACAAAGACATCATCAATGTGTTGGCAGAAAACCGCTATAAGGATAAACAGGATAACCGCTTTAAGTTTGATGGCTTCGCTGATGGCAATTATTTTGTACGCATCACCGCCATCGACAAACTGGGGCTGGAAGGTCTGCCGCTGGTGAAAGCCGTGACCCTGAAGGCCCGGCCAGAACCACCTTTCACGGTACAACCTAAAAACAAGACCAGGGCCGAGCGTCTGGATTTTGCCTGGACGGAAGCCAGCAATGCCCAGGCATATCACTTGCAAGTCGCCAAAGATACAGAATTCAAAAACCTGCTCATCGATAAGCCTGATCTGAAAGACGTACGGTTCAGTACAGATCGTCCTGCCGAGGGTGAGTATTTCTGGCATGTCGCCACGATAGCGCAAAAAGAGGGTAAGCCAGATCATGGCCCTTACAGCGATGCGCAGAAATTCCTGGTCTTGCCAGTCACCAGCCTGGCTCCACCGGATGAAGGCAATGGCAATCAATTGTCATTTAGCTGGGCCTCTGAACCGGGACAAAAATTCCTGATACAGATCAGTACCGATGCTGAATTCAAGAAACTGTTCTTGAGCAAGGAACTCGACAAGGCCGAGCTGAAGATCAACCGGCCTGATGCGGGCACTTATTTCATCCGCGTTCGTTCCAGCGACCCGGATGGTTATGTCAGCCCTTTCTCGTCTACCCAGAAAATCACTCTGCAACAGCGCTGGGCCAGCGGTGATGGCTCGGCCATACAGAGTGGCAGCGGCCCAATCGGCACCAATTATTGATACAATCGCACTATAAAAAAGTGCCAGGTAAATTTAGCAGCACCCTATGAAAAACAGCCACTTACAAGTAGAACGTATTGCACTACGGGAGTGGCTGGTTCTCAGTATCCTCATCCTCTTCTTCACCGCTGGCCTGCTGTATTACAAGACCCTGGAACGCACTGACCTGGTCTTGTACGACAGGCTGATGCAACTCAATTCCCGCCCGGCGCGGGACGACATCATCATCGTTGGCATAGACAGCCACAGCCTCAGCGAACTCGGCAAATGGCCGTGGCCACGCTTGCGCCATGCTGAACTTATCAAACAAATCAGTGCAGCCCAGCCTGTGGCTATCGGTATGGACCTTGTCTTCACTGAGGCCGAAGAACGTAATGACCAGGCACAAAATGGAGACCAGCAACTGGCTGAGGCACTGGTGCGCAGCAATAATGTGGTCTTGCCCCTGATCTCGGAAAATGCAGGCAAGGGTCTGACAACGGTACGCCCCATCCCCTTGCTGGCGAGTGCAGCACGTCAACTCGCGCATATCAATCTGGAGCTGGACAAGGACGGCGTAGTGCGCAGCGTATTCCTGCGCGAGGGCATGAATGGCGAATGGTGGCCGCATTTTGCGCTGGCAATGGCCGATGTTGCAGGCAAGATTGCCCCCGGCACCGAAACTGATTTGCCAGGCGAACGCCTGTCCGCCACCTTGCGCAATACTCCGCCTGAGCCCGGCACCTGGCAGCGCGATTATCTTTTGCACATCCCTTTCGCTGGTAGCAGCGGGCATTTCCGTTCCGTGCCTTATGTCAGCGTCTTGCGTGGTGAAGTACCTGCCGATTTTTTCAAGAATAAGTATGTGCTGGTCGGCCCCACAGCCAGCGCCATGGCCGACTCATTCCCTACCCCAGTATCCGGCAACGAGGGCATGATTTCTGGTGTAGAGATCAATGCCAATATCCTCGCTGCCCTGCTGGATAAGCGCAGCATACATGCGGCGCCCATGGCGTATTTGTACCTGCTCAATCTGCTGGCAGTGGCTGTCGCGCTGACGGCATATCAAATGCTGTCGCCGCGCAAAGCCCTGATGGCAACTGCAGTAGTGGCTGTGGTTACCATGCTCGGTAGCTGGGCCATGCTGCGCTATGCTGGTTACTGGGCGGCCCCGACTGCCGCGCTACTAGGCTTGATCATCGCCTACCCCTTATGGAGCTGGCGTCGGCTGGAAGCAGCGATACGCTTCCTGGCAGAAGAATTCAGGATACTCGACAAGGAACCGCATCTCTTGCCTGAGTTTATTGATGAGGATGATGAACAACCGGCACGCGCCCTGACTGATACCCTGGAACAAAGCATCAATGCCATGCGTGAAGCAGTCGACCGTGTGCGCGACTTGCGCCAGTTTGTCAGCGACAGTCTGTCCAGCCTGCCCGACGCAACCATGGTCACCACCACAGATGGCAATGTCTTGCTGACGAATCAGCCTGCCCTCGATTATTTTTCAGGCATAGGCATGCCCAAGGTCAATGATGCGCTGGTGCCCTATCTGTTTGCCAAGATGTCTCCACCGCAAAATGGGGAATCTGGCCCGGATTCAAGCTTTAGCTGGTGGGACTTGCTCGACATTAAACACACCAAAACCATGTCGCAAGGTATAGAAGTGCGCGACCCACAGGGTAAGGATTTGCTGATCAAAAGCGCCCCAAGTTATAACGGCGAAAAACAACTGGTGGGCTGGATAGTCAGCCTCATTAATATCACCAGCGTGCGTGCGGCTGAGCGCAGTCGTGATGAAACCCTGCATTTCATTTCGCATGATATGCGCGCCCCACAGGCATCGATACTGGCCTTGCTGGAATTGCAAAGGGACAGCACCACTGCCCTGCCTGCCGAAGAATTCATGGCACGCATAGAAAGAGCTTCACGCTCCACCTTGGGTCTGGCAGATAATTTTGTGCAACTGGCCCAGGCAGAGTCGCAGAATTATCGCTATGAAGAAGCCGACTTCCAGGACATCTTGCTGGTGGCAACCGAAGAAATGTGGTCACTGGCGCGCAGCAAGAATATTCGCATACAAACCAGGATACAGGATGAAGAATTCCCGGTTCTGGTAGACAACTCGCTGATGACCAGGGTGCTCACGAATTTGCTGTCAAATGCCATCAAATACAGTCCCAAGGACACGACCATCACCTGCTCACTGGTACGTGAACAGCGGCTGGCCGACTCCATCATTGTCTGCTCCATCACTGATCAGGGTTATGGCATTACTCATGCCGACCAAGCCAGACTGTTCCAGCGCTTCCAGCGCTTCCGGACTAATGAGCAACCCAAGAATGATGGCATAGGCCTGGGGATGGTCTTCGTCAAGGCTGTGCTGGACAGGCATCAGGGGACGATAGATTTCACCAGCGTACCGAATGAAGGCACGACTTTCAATGTCCGCATCCCGGCCGATCTGGATTAAGGTAATTATTTTGGCGTAAGCAATTAAATAAGTTTTGATGCATTTAATGTTGCAAAAAAGGCATATTTTTACCCTATAGCCTTCCTTGACATACATCAAACACCGGTGCCCAGGAAAATGCTGATGCAACGCGCTATAATGGAGCCTTACATTCCGCCACCATTAATTGCATGCAACTGTCTGCCGTTGGCCTCAACCACACGACCGCGCCGCTGTCCTTGCGCGAAAAGGTCGCCTTCTCGCCTGAGCAAATATCTCAGGCGGTGGTGGCTGCGCGTGCCTGGTTTGGTCGGGATGACAATGTGGCAAGGCATGGTAATGAGGCAGCAATCCTGTCAACTTGCAACCGTACAGAACTCTACGCAGCCTGTGCCGGTGCCAATGCGATTGATTCTACTGCGCATTTTCTGGCGGATTTTCATAAGCTGTCTTACACAGATTTACGCCCGCATTTGTATACCCTGCCGCAAGACAATGCAGTAAGGCATGCCTTCCGTGTTGCCTCTGGTCTGGATTCCATGGTCATAGGCGAGCCGCAAATTCTGGGGCAAATGAAAGATGCAGTACGCCAGGCAGAAGCAGCCGGTGGCCTGGGTACTTATCTGCACCAGTTGTTCCAGCGCAGCTTTGCAGTCGCGAAGGAAGTACGCACTACCACAGAAATAGGCGCGCATAGTGTCTCCATGGCCGCTGCCGCAGTGCGTCTGTCACAACGTATTTTCGACAAAATCTCTGACCAGCACGTCTTGTTCATTGGTGCGGGTGAAATGATAGAGCTCTGCGCCACTCATTTTGCTGCACAAAACCCGAAATCGCTGACGATAGCCAACCGCACACTCGAACGGGGCGAGGCTCTGGCCCACCGCTTCAGCGGCAAGGCCATACGCCTGGCTGATTTGCCGCAGCAACTGGCGCAATTCGACATCATTGTTTCCTGCACTGCCTCTTCCCTGCCCATCATCGGCCTGGGCTTGGTAGAACGTGTCGTCAAGGCGCGCAAACACCGCCCTATCTTCATGGTCGATCTGGCTGTGCCACGCGATATAGAACCTGAAGTCGCCAAGCTCGATGACGTGTTTTTATATACTGTCGATGACCTGGGTACGGTAGTGCAGACCGGCCTGGAAAATCGCCAGGCTGCTGTCGCACAGGCAGAAGCCATCATAGAAACCCGCGTGCAATCCTTCATGCACTGGGTGGATGGCCGTGCAGTAGTACCAGTGATACAGGATTTGCATGAAAGCAGTGAGCAACTGCGTCTGATAGAACTGGAACGTGCACGCAAGATGCTGGCGCGTGGCGATGATATAGATGCAGTGCTCGAAGCCTTGTCCAAGGGTATCACCGCCAAATTCCTGCATGGCCCGCAACAGGCACTGCATCAAGCCAGCGGCGATGAACGCGCCCGCCTGGCAACACTGTTACCTCAATTATTCCGCACCAAGCGTTAGCGATTCGCTACGCTGCTGGCCTGTCCGCTTAAGCGCGGGTTACATACATACAGGCACATCTCATCTGGGTCGCACCGACCCACCCCATCATTAGCACCATTAGCCTTATTCGCATCTATCGCTATACAGCAAAAAGAGTACATCATGAAACCATCAATGCTACACAAGCTAGACCAGCTTGCAGAACGCCTGGACGAAGTCGGCCACCTGCTCATGCAGGAAGGTGCCACCAATGACATGGACAGCTACCGCAAACTCAATCGCGAGCATGCCGAACTCGATCCCCTGGTCGCGCTGTACAACAATTACAAGCAAGCGCAAGCCGATATCGCCGAAGCCGAGCTCATGCTCAGCGACCCCGACATGAAAGCCTTTGCCCAGGACGAAATCGAAGTCGCCAAGAACACCATGCAGACACTGGAGAGTGATTTGCAAACCATGCTGCTGCCCAAAGACCCGAATGACGAACGCAATATCCTGATGGAAATCCGCGCTGGTACTGGTGGCGATGAAGCAGCCCTGTTTGCCGGTGACTTGCTGCGCATGTATATGCGTTTTGCCGAGCGCAACCGCTGGCAGACCGAGATCATGTCCGAGTCACCGTCGGAACTGGGTGGCTACAAAGAAGTCATCGTGCGTCTGGCTGGTCAGGGTGTGTATTCCAAACTCAAATTTGAATCCGGCGGCCACCGCGTGCAGCGCGTACCCGCGACAGAAACCCAGGGCCGCATCCATACCTCGGCCTGTACCGTTGCCGTCATGCCCGAGGCCGATGAGCTGGCAGATGTGATCATCAACAATGCCGACCTGCGCATAGACACCTTCCGCGCCAGTGGTGCCGGTGGCCAGCATATCAACAAGACCGATTCTGCCGTGCGCCTGACACATATCCCTACCGGTATCGTGGTGGAATGCCAGGATGGCCGCAGCCAGCATCAAAACAAGGCACAAGCCATGCGCGTGCTGGCAACCCGCATCATGGATGGCCAGTTACGCGAGAAACAGGCCAAGGAAGCAGCAACCCGCAAAAGCCTGATCGGTTCCGGTGACCGCAGTGAGCGCATACGCACTTATAATTACCCGCAAGGTCGCATGACGGATCACCGCATCAACCTGACCCTGTACAAGCTCGATTTCATCATGGATGGCGAGCTGACAGAGTTGACGACTGCGCTGGTAGCTGAGCATCAGGCCGAGCTGCTGGCTGAGCTGGGAGATGATTGAAGGGATGACTAGAACTCATTTCATAAATAGGGTGAGATGCGTTTGTCTCATAACGCGGGCTGGCCAATGGTAAAACTATGGACGAGGCAGTCAATAGCTTTGCCTATTGACAACGAGTCCAACGCAGTCCAGCACACGTTATGAGACAAACCCTCCGGGAACTGACGATTTGGGCGCATTGCAGCGTGCAGTTTGTTACCTCGCCCTCGCTAAGCGCATTGCAGCGTGCAGTTTGTTACCTCGCCCTCGCTAAGGCACCAGCCTTAGCTTCACAGGGTACATACCTTAGGCCTTGCACTGCATCCCAAATCGTCTTGTTCGCACTCATCCTATTTATGAAATGAGTTCTAATAAGTATGACTAATAGGCATATCGATAAGACAAAACCAGCTTTCGCGTAAAATCAACAGTATTTGATTGCGCAATTGCATGAAACTGTCGGATACTCGCTGCCACTATCCTGCGATACAGAACTAAAACGCCAGGATTACGTCCAATAACAATTCTTTCATCGCGTTCATCATGAATCTGTCGAAAAAACTTTTGCTGTCGATTGCTGTTACCTGCATAGGCTTGCTGGCTGCTGCCCTGTATTTGCAAATCGTTGAAAAAATGCTGCCTTGCCCGTATTGCGTATTCCAGCGCTATGCCTTTGCCCTGGTCGCGGTTTTTTGCCTGTTAGCTGTTGCCAACGATGGCATCATTCACCGCATCGCCACCGGGCTGGCCCTGTTATCTGCCCTGATTGGCCTGGGTGCAGCTGGCAAGCATTTCTGGATACTTGAACACCCAGCCCTGTCCTGCGGCATAGACCCGCTGGAAACCGGCTTGAACAGTTTCTTCCTGGCGCAATGGTGGCCAGCCATGTTCAGGGCCGACGGCCTGTGTGAAACACCTTACCCACCTACCCTGGGCTTGTCACTGCCTGCATGGGCAGGGATATTCTTTATCTTATTTAGCCTGACCCTACTGGCACTGCTGATACGCAACCAAAAAACCAGGCGCGGCATGTTCGGCCCCTCACGCTAATGCTGGACTGGCTACAGCCTGGCATCACCCTGGCTGCATGTGAAAGCGCCAGCCCGCTGGAACGCATAGACACCCGCCTGCTGCTCATGCATGGCCTGGGCCTGACGCGCATACAGCTGATCACGCAATCCGAACTGATACTCAATACAGAACAACTCGCCATCATGGACGAGTTGTTCAGCCGTCGCATCCAGGGCGAGCCGATTGCCTACATCGTGCAAGAGCGTGAGTTCTTTGGCCTGAATTTCCATGTCACGCCCGATGTGCTGATCCCCCGTCCTGATACTGAATTGCTGGTGGAACTGGCTTTGCGATATGCACCTGCCAATTCCAGGCTGCTCGATATGGGCACAGGTTCTGGCGCGATTGCAGTAACCATCGCACATCAACGACCAGACTTGCAAGTGACTGCAATTGATGTCAGCTCGTCCGCATTGGCAATAGCCCAGGAAAATGCCAAGCGACACCTGCCTGCAGGCAAAGTAGAGTTTCTCTGCAGCGACTGGTACGCCGCTCTGTCAGAAAACAAGTTCCAGACCATTATCAGCAACCCGCCTTATATCGTAGCCAATGATGCGCATTTGCAACAAGGTGATTTGCGCTTTGAACCCATCAATGCGCTGACCGACCATGCCGATGGCTTATCAGCTTATCGCGAAATTGTCACTCAGGCACATTTGCACTTGCTGGCAGATGGCTGGATCTTGCTTGAACATGGTTATGACCAGGCCGAGGCTGTACGTGCTTTATTGACGCTGGCCAGCTTTACTGAAGTACAAAGCTGGCGCGATCTGGCGGAGATAGAAAGAGTTTCAGGCGGCAAACTGCCGATGAAAACGTAATTGCAGACCTGAAACAAACATAAATACAGACATAAAAAATGGCGCAATTTAATCCTTGCGCCACTTTTCTTAAGCAAGCAAAGCTTAGTTCCTGGATGGGAATATGCCTTCCATCGCGATGATGTAGTTCAAACCCAGATAAGGCTGCATGACAGTGTTGGTTGATGTCGTGGTCACTGGGAATGCGGTAGCTGTACCAGTACCGGTATTTGCATTGGTTACAGCAGCAGTGCCAGATATTGCTGTAGTAACACCGCCCAAAGCGACCGGGCTAGTTGGCGCTGTAGCTGCAGGCAAGTAAATAGCTGCACCAGATGGTCCGCCAGCAGTGCTGGTCAAACCACCATTTGTTGCTACGGCAGCAAGGCCACCATTTGTACCTGTACCAACATTCACTGTCGTATTAGCTAACAAGCCAGTCACATCCACTGTTGCTACGTGCGTATGTGCAGGCAAATTCGCTACTGTCAACGTCACACTGCCTGTTCCAGTGGCTATGGCAGTTACGTTATTAGTACCAGCTTTTTCACCTTGTTGAACATTTGATATACCTGGACCTGCTCCTTGAGAACCGACAACAACACGACCGCGCAGGTCAGGAATACCAAATGTATTCTGACCATCGCCACCATACATTGTCCCCAGCAAGGCAAACATGGCAGAATTTTGCTGGATAGGCACGGTCTGACCATTGCAGAATAGCCAGCCACGTGGAGGATAATTAAAGCCTACGGCCAAAATGGTACCCATAAATGCATCCATTGCATACTCCAATTCAAGTTATCGTTTAAATAGGGATTGTGCTATCTAGTCTCTTCTGTCTCCAACCCTCATTAAGGGATCTGAATTCAGAGCTTTCATCAATGGCTTTCATATGCAAACAAACAAGCAATTTCAAAAAAAGCAAACCAATTCTACAACCCCTTTACAAAAAAGACACTGCAAATTTTTCATCATCATGCCAGTTAACAAATTTTAACTTTCGTACGTAAATGCTCTAGCTGACTATACTTTTCTTCGCAGAGTCGCAAAAAAGCCGAACTGGTCTTTGCTATCAGCCGTTGATCAGCCTGGGGATCACCAGTAAAACTGTTGTTCCTGTGCTTGGAATGCAGGCTTGAACGTGCTTTCAACTTCAATAAGGCCTGTGCATCGCAATCAAGTTGGAATACGCTTAACAGCTCATCCCACAATACGCATGGCAACTGCTGGTAATTCAACAGTATCAAATCTGCAGTCAATGCATGCTCAAGACCAGCCTCAAACATGCTGGAAAGCATGCTTGCCGCATAAGCATCAAAATCAGCCGCAGCAATAATTGGCTCATCCGCTAACTCAGCTGCTTTCAGGCGTGAGGTATTGAGCAGGCCAGGTATCATCTGCGGCCCGCGCTGGCGCTGGTGAGAAGCCAAAACAGCTTGCGGTTCGCGGTATAGAAAGATGATGGGAATATCTGGATAAGCCGCTCGTACAAAGGGTAGCCAGGGCAAATGCCAGCTATCGAATTTGATAAAAAAATGACTTTCTTCTGACAGGCGTTTTTGCCCCAATGCTGCAATCAAATTCTGGAAAATACTTGTCGCATTTTGTAATTCAGGATGCGCATGATAGTAGCGAAAAAAAGCATCAATGACTGGTGGCTCCGACATCACTATGCATTGCGGCAACGATGCCAGCATTTGCGTCAACAAAGTAGAACCACAGCGTGACACATGAAAGATAAAGGCAGTTGGTGGCACCTGTGGCATGCTGGCTAGTCGCTCAGGCAAACTAGCCAGCGGAGTCAGGCAAAGCTGCCTTTGCTCGCGGCCCTGCTGATTCAGGGTATCGAGAAAAAACGATTCCAGAAATCTGGCTTCTCCAAGATGACGCCAACATAAACTGTCGCTTGCAGCATCGATTGCTACCGGGTACCAGCCCAGCATAGCCGGCAAATGATCTGCATCAATCTGCTGGCCACGCAACAAAGCTCTTTCTTCGGCTGCGAAGCCGGGGTTGATTTCCATGCGATACATTTCCGTATTCAGTTTGGCAAGGCTTGCCCCAACCGGATGGCTTCAAGGCGGCTGGCAATTTGCAAGCCCGCGCTTTGTCCAGTGGCACGCAACATGGCGATCACTTCCAGCACGTTGCCGTCATGAATGGCCGGGTCATCATATTTGGGCTTCGGTCTGGCGATCCAGCCCGCATCAAGAAACACCTGTTCCAGCCAGGTATTGCTGACGCAATCTATCATCAAATGCACCCTGGCCTGAGTACCCGGATTCACCACCCCATGCAGACAGGCGGCATTCAGATACCAGGTATCACCCGCCGAAAAATGCACTTCTTCACCATCAATTTTGAACAGCACATCAGGTGTCGTCGTAATCGGGATATGCAGGCGGGTAATGCCATCTTCTAGTGAGGTACCATCGTCCCTGTGTTCCTTGATAATACCTCCGCCTTCCAGCGACATCAGGCGCACAGATGTTTTTTCACATTGGAACGTATCCACCACTTCCCGCAAATAAGGGGAAGTTTGCATGAGCGCCGTATCCTGAAAATTGCCTTCATTCACGGGCATGACGTGATCAATGCGGCCATCGACAGCGCGCAAGGGCAGGCAAGTCCAGTTGTTGACATAGGCATTGGTATTGAAATGCCTGATCCATTCTGAAGCTTCGAGTTGCTGCAGTTCAGCACGCAAGCGAGATAAGTCAAAACTGAATGGCAGCTTCAGATAGCGGCTAGGCAGTGGCATCAAACTGCCCATGTTTCGTTATGATGTTCGCCAGAGTGCTGGCTGGCAATATGTCTATCAAAGTCTCTGACTCTGCTGTCGCATCGGCGCGCCAGTACATTTGCTCAAACAGGGCATCGGCACTGCACGCGATAAAACCCAACTGTAAATACAATCCACGCGCCGCGAAATTGGTTTGCTCAACTGCCAGGCTGACACCTTTGCCCTGGCTTTGCGCATCAGCCTGCATCGCCAGCAAAATTGCTTTGGCGACACCCTTGCGTTGCGCAGCGGGAATAATCGCAATATCCAACAGACGCACATCGTTGCTGCCTGTGTCGATAATGACACGCCCGGCTGGCTGGCCAGCATCTTCAATGAGCCAATGCCCGGCGTCGGGATAGTTCATCCTGACACCCTCCATTTGTACATGCTGTTGCATTTTGACCATTTGCGCGATGAAAGCCGCGTCCATGGGCATTTGCCGCAAATCCTCACGGCGACTGGCGTATAAGGCGTCCAGGAAAGCCTGATCATCATCACTGACTTTACGCAACGCTAGTGCAGCAGGTAATTTATACACAAGCACCCCCAAGCTGGTTAAAATAACATGCTTGTCATCCTGCCTATGCTTGTGTTTTCTTGCAAGTGAAACTTTTCATCACTCAGACCATGTCCATCACCCTAGAACAAGTCCACCCCCTCATCGGCAACAAGTTTCAACTCGAAACCTCGAATGGCATCATGCATCTGGAACTGGTAGAAGCTGAAGAGCGACCACGTCGTGGCGTACCTGAATCTTTCCGCACCCCTTTGCTATTGATTTTTGCGGGGTCCTCCCAACACCCGCTAGCACAGGATAATTATTTGATCGAGCACCCCACTTTGGGCAAACATGTCTGGACTATCGCTCCCACCCTGGCAGACCATGCTAAAGGGCAATACCAACGCCCACATGAAGACGGTGGCACCTGCGTTTACTACCAGGTTTTCTTTAATTAATTTCCACGGCAACAAGACTTTTGTTGTTGTCTGTACGTCATTCAAATTTTTCATCTAAATTGCCTAATTAGTTAGCAGTTTTTTTGTTACATTTACACGCAAAAAAAGTTTTCAATGTTAATATCGCAGTTAATTTTTTAACATTTAATAATTTATCTTCTTGATTTACCAAGGTAAATTGCAAATCAGAAATATTGGCATGTCAAAATAAGCGACAGCATGGGTGTCTTTTGTGATGACCACAATGATCACAATGCACAATTAAACAGCCCTGACTGATTTCTGATCTGTTTCGTATCGGGTTTCTGCTTAGTCCCGATTTTTTTAGCTTATCGGTGGTGTGCGGATGCCTGGAAGTAAACAAACAGAAAGCAGTTCTGAACCTGCTGCAAACAACGTCAAAACCTGGTGGCTCAGTGGACTGCCCGGCGCGGGGAAAACGACACTTGCGCAAAACCTGGCGCAACATCTGCGCGAACTGTCTATCCCAGTATGCGTACTTGATGGTGATGAACTCAGACAGGGTTTATCAAAGGATCTGGGCTTTAGTCTGGCTGACCGTGAAGAGCAAGGACGAAGAACGGCAGAAGTCGCCCGCTTGCTCAATTTAAATGGCATTTCTGCGATTGTTGCCCTGGTTTCTCCCAGTATGCGTGGACGGGCTTTGGCGCGCGGCATTATTGGTCATGACAAATTCATAGAGACCTATATTTCAACGCCTTTACATATTTGCCAGCAACGGGATCCCAAGGGCTGGTACGCAAAAGCAAAGCAAAATCCAGCATTGCAATTAACAGGCGTCTCTGCGCCTTACGAAGCACCCACCACAGCCGAATGTGTCATAGATACCAGCCAGACGAGTTTGTCTGTCGCAATTCAACAACTGGCTTCATTCCTGAAAGTATCCGCACAACATGGCTAAATACCATTTCATCTCTGGCCTGCCACGTTCTGGTTCCACCCTGCTGGCGGCGTTGCTGCTGCAAAACCCGCGCTTTCATGCTGGCATGACCAGTCCGGTTGGCAGCCTGTTTCGCGGCATGCTCAATCAGCTCGGCGCCGGCAGTGAATTTGGTACCGTGGTCAGTAAAGCACAAAGGCGCAGACTCACGCACGGCATCTTTGCATCCTATTATGCCGATCAGGCAGACAAGGAAGTTATTTTCGACACCAACCGCATGTGGAGTGCCCACATGCCTGTGTTGATGGATCAGTTCCCTGACTCAAAAGTCATTGCCTGTGTACGCAATGTCGCCTGGGTCATGGATAGCCTGGAGCGCCGCTACCGCGCCAATCCTTATGAAATCACCCGCTTGTTTAACGATGACGTTGAGCGCAATACTGTCTATAGCCGCGTAGAAACCCTGGCACAGGCCAATCGCCTCGTCGGTTACCCCTGGACAGCGTTGAAGGAAGCCTTTTACGGCGAGCATGCAGATTCTTTACTGGTCGTTGATTATGATTTTCTGGCACAAGTGCCTGAGAAAGTCATGCCGCTGATTTATCAATTTCTGGGTGAACCTGAATTTACCCATGATTACACCAATGTCAGTTATGACGCGCCAGAATTTGATGCCCCTCTGGGCATGCACGGCCTGCACAAGGTGCGCAAGTATGTCAGCTTCGAAAAGCGTCCAACCATCTTGCCGCCAGACTTGTTTGAGAAATTCGCGTCACTTTCATTCTGGAAAGATAGCAGCAATAGCCGCGCCAATGTCATTACTTTAAAAGAAGCAGGCGACAAGCAGGAGACACCCTCATGACATCAGCCCTGCATCCGCAATCAAGCATCCCCACCTGTTACGAAGCGCTTACGCTTTTGCAATACACTGATCAATTTTTCAATTATCTGACCGTTAAGTCTATTTACGGTAAAACTCAACTTCTCAGCCAGGCCTGATTATCATGAATATGTCCAACTCCAATCGCCCACAAGATGCACAGTCTGAAAACGATCATGTGCAGGCACATGAGATTCAGATAAGCAGCCCTGGTTTGCCCGCACCTGCCCCATTCAACACCACTGCCAATGCGGGCAATGCCGTCCCACATGATGTGGTATTCATCGATAGCCGGGTGACTGATAGCGCAAGCCTGTTAAAGGGTCTGGCAGCAAATACAGAAGTGGTTTTTCTGGATAAAGCCGGTGATGGCCTGCAACAAATGGCTGACTACCTGGCTGGTCACCAGGTCAAGTCTGTGCAAATCGTTGCACATGGCTTTGAAGGCCAGCTTTGGTTAGGCAAGACTTTCCTCGACAATAATACACTTAACACCCATGGCGATGCCTTGGCAAGTATAGGCAAGGCCCTGGTGCCCGGTGGCGATATCCTGGTGTACTCATGTAATCTGGCAGCAGGCGATGATGGCGCCAGTTTTGTCGCCAATCTGGCGACCCTGACCGGTGCCGACGTCGCGGCATCCAGCAACCGCACTGGCGTTGGTGGTGACTGGGAACTGGAAGTAACCACAGGCAAGATAGAAGCCGCATCGGTTTTATCCAAGGATGCCGAAAGTCACTATGATCATTCGCTGGCAACGGTCACGATTACCAATGGCAATAATACGGGTGCCGGTTCCCTGCGAAATGCCATTGCTTCAGCCTCAGCTGGCGATACCGTGACCTCGGATGCCAGCCGGACAGTGACGCTGAGCTCGGGCGAACTGATCATCAACAAAAACCTGACAATAGACTTCGATCTTGACGACAACGGTACGCCGGATGTCGTGGTAGACGCAAATTACTCAAGCCGCGCATTCAATATCACGACTGGTACGGTTGTCCTCGATGGTGTGACCATCACACATGGCCTGGTTTCTGGCAATGGCGGTACCAGTTACACTGTTACTGCAGGCGGTGCCAGTAATGGTGGTGCGATCCTGAACGCTGGCACCCTGACGCTAAAAAATACCACAGTCACAGGTAATTTTGCGACTGGCGGTGGTGGTGGTGGTGGTGCAGCCAATCCATCTGTTGGTGGTGGTGGCGGCGGTGGCAGTGGCGCTGGCGGCATAGGCGGCGGTAACGGCGGCAATGCCGGCAACGGCGGTGGTGCATATAATGGCGATGCTGGCGGTAGTGGCAGTGGTGGTAATGGCGGCGGCTTCGGCCATCCCACCAATATGGGCGGCATCGGCGGTACCAATGCCGGTGGCGGTGCTGGTGGTGTAGGCTCCAGTGGCTACAGCAATGGTGGCGCAGGTGCAACTGGCACAGCGAATAGCGTCACGATCGGCGGCGGCGGCGGCGGCTCCGGCTGGGACGCCACTGGTGGCGCAGGTGGCGCAGCTGCCGGTGCAATTTATAACACTGGCACCATGTTCATCATAGGCACTTCAGCAGTCACCAACAATATAGGTGCAGGTGGTGGTGGCGGTGGTGGTGGTGGCGCTGGCAATAGCCAGGGCCTTGGCGGCAAGGGTGTAGGTGCGATCTGGAACCAGGGCGGTACCGTCAAAATCACCAGTGCTGGTTACACTGCAATGACAGGTAACTCCGGTGTCAGTGGAGCAGTAGGAACAGTGGTGAACGGGGCCACCATAGTTGGCTCCTCTCCGGCAGGGGTCGCAAAAATCTACAATAATGGCGGTACTTTAGACGTCAACTATAACCCTGCCACCATCACCAGTGCCACCTATAACGCCAGCACGGGTGTTTTGGTTGTCACTGGCCTGGACATGATCAATGGTGGTGCCATTGATGAAACCAAACTCTCACTGACAGGCGAGGGTGGCTCTTACACACTGACAACTGTCGCCAGTACCACCAGCACCACGACATCGTTCTCGATTACCCTGAACGCGGCAGATAAAATAGCCATCAACGGCATACTTAATAACAATGGCACGTCGGCTGTTAATGCCACAGTGTTTAATCTGGCCGCTGCTGCAAGCTGGTCTGCAAATGCAGTTGCTGACCTGACCTCGAATGCCGTTACAGTATCCGGTGTCTCGGCACCAACTATCACTTCAGCAACCTACGATGGCAGTACCCACGTATTCACCGTTACCGGCACCAACCTGGTCAAGACGATAGGTGCAACAAATGACATTACCATTTCTACCCTGACCATTACCGGCCAGGGTGGCGGAACATACACCTTATCCACAACCAGCAATGTCGAGATAAGCAGTGCGACCACGTTCTCGTTCACGTTGACAGGTGCAGATATTGCCGCAGTAGATGCCTTGCTGAACAACAATGGCACTACCTCCAGTGGAGGCACCACGTACAACCTGGCGGCAGTTGATAACTGGGACAGCGTGATTACGGGTGGCGATATTGCCGACGCGACGAATGCAATCACAGTATCCAACGCCCCTGCAAGCATCACCAGTGCCACTTATGATGCGAGTACGGGCATTATCACTGTTACCGGCCTGAACATCACCAATGGCGGTACGATCGATGTCAGCAAACTGGCCGTAACAGGCCAGGCAGGGTCCTATACCCTGACCACGGCCAATGTCACTGCCAGCAGCACGACGGCATTCTCTGTAACACTCAATGCTGCCGATAAAATTGCTGTCAATGGCATATTGAACCAGAACGGTACTACGGCTGTCGATTCCACCGTATTCAACCTGGCTGCGTCAGCCAACTGGGATGTCACGGCTTCAGCAAGTGCTGACCTGACTGGTAATGCAGTGACAGTATCTAACGTCACCGCCCCGACGATTACATCGGCAACCTATGATGGCACGACGCACGTTTTCACGATCACCGGCACCAATCTGGTCAAGACCGTCGGTGCGACCAATGACGTCACGATTTCTACACTGACGATTACAGGCGAAGGTGGTGCGACCCGTACTTTGTCCACAACGGGCAATGTAGAAATTACATCCGCGACCAGCTTTACCTTTACTCTCACTGGTGCTGATATTGCTGCGGTAGATGCCATTTTAAATAAAAACGGCACCGCGTCCGCCAGCAGCGCTACCACCTACAATCTGGCTGCAGCCGATGACTGGAACAGTGCCATCACCGGTGGCAACATCCAGGACCTGACCGGTAATGGCATCACCGTATCGAATGCCGCACCAAGCATACTCAGCTCCACCTATGATGCTGCGACTGGCATCCTGAGTGTGTCAGCCGTCAACATCGTTGGCGGTGACACCATCGATGTCTCAAAACTGTCCATCACAGGTCAGGCAGGTTCGTACACACTGACCACCGCCAATGTCACCGCCAGCAGCAGTACAGCCTTTGCCGTGACCTTGAACGCCGCCGACAAACTCGCCATCAACGGCATATTGAACAAGAACGGTACATCTGCGGTTGATACCACTACCTTCAATTTAGCTGCTGCAGCGTCATGGGATCAGACCACGACTTCCAGTGCCGACCTGACTGGCAATGCAGTGACAGTCTCCAATGTCACCGCACCAACGATTACGTCTGCAACTTATGATGGTACGACACATGTCTTCACCGTCACCGGCACCAATCTGGTCAAGACCATAGGTGCAACGAATGACGTCACGATTTCCACACTGACGATTACCGGCGAAGGCGGCGCGACCCGCACTTTGTCCACCACTGGCAATGTCGAAGTTACGTCAGCCACCAGCTTTACCTTTACCCTGGCAGGCGCAGACATTGCAGCAGTCGATGGCTTGCTCAACAAGAATGGTACCTCCTCAGTCACCAGCGCCACAACGTATAACATTGCCGCTGCCGACGACTGGAACAGCGTCATC
>JACQDX010000089.1 GCA_016200895.1 Burkholderiales bacterium | reverse complement strand
TTTGTGCGGTACAGAAAATGGAAAAAGAAGGACCGCTGTCTGAGCGTAGCGAGTTTCGGGCCTTCCCATTTTTTGTACAGCACAAACGGGAACCCCGAAGGGGCGGCTACGCCTGGGTCGCCTTTCTTTGAATACTTTCTTTGGTGACGCAAAGAAAGTATTTCGGCTGCCGGGCCGAGACCCGGCTTGCATCCACGGAGGGTAGTCGTGTTAATCAAAGTGAGTCATGTAACGACCAATACGGCATGCCACGAACGCCACTAGATTCCTGCCTACGCAGGAATGACGATATTTAGTTTACGGTAATTCGCCCTGCATGGCATTTATTGAGGCCGTTCAAAAGCAAATTGCTAAAGACAAGTCACGTATACGGAAATACCAGTAGCGGCAAAGATATGTACACGAAAACAAAAAAAGCAGAGATCACACTCTGCTTTTTTGATTACATAAAGGCTACAGCCTACTTACACAATCACCGCCGCATCTTTACCCAGGAACCCCATAATCGCCCCCAACAAATCATCCTCACGATAAGGCTTACCAAAGTACTCATTGACACCGAGTTCTTTCGCATAGTTCCTATGCTTATCCGCTGTACGCGAAGTAATCATGATGATAGGGATATGGCTGGTACGCGAATCGCTGCGTACGTTACGCGTCAGATCGAAGCCGTCCATGCGTGGCATTTCGATGTCAACCAGCATCACGTCTGGTGTCACCGACTGCAACTGCTCCAGTGCATCAATACCGTCTTTTGCCAGGATGACCTGGTAACCTTCACGTGTCAGCAAACGCTGGGTCACGCGGCGTACAGTCAGGGAATCATCGACTACCATGACTGTATGCTGGGTACGCAAGCCCTGTACTGGCTGGGCTTTGGTTTCAGTCACTTCCGTTGCGCTGTGCAGATTGGCGACGGCACCCATTTCAGGTGTGGCTTCTGCACCCAGTTGCTGCAAGCGTGCATGTTCGTGTTCCATGCGTTGTGCCAGCGGCACCGGGTTCAGGATCAGAACGATTTCACCGGAACCGAGTACGGTCGCGCCAGCGATACCTGTCATACGTGCCAGTTGCGGGCCGATGTTTTTAACAACCACCTCGCGGTTACCCAGAACGTCATCAACGTGAATTGCAACACGCTCGCCACCGCTCTTCATGATCAGCAGCGGGCTGTATTGTTGTGTCATCGGCGTCGCATCATCCTGACCTAGCATGGAGGACAGGTAGTACAAAGTCACGCGCTGACCTTGCCACATGACTGCGCCATCGTTGTAGGCATTGGCCAGGGCATTGGATTTCAGTTGCTGCACTTGTTCGACCAGAACAGAAGGTACGGCGAAAGTACGGCCACCAGAACTCAGCAACACAACCTGCGTGACTGCCAGCGTCAGAGGCAGGCGAATGGTGAACTCAGCGCCCTTGCCTTCGTTGGTCGTCACTTCAACACGGCCACCCAAGGAAGCGGCTTCAGAGCGGACCACGTCCATACCAACGCCACGACCAGCAAGCTCGGTAATTTCAGTCGCTGTCGAGAAGCCAGGTTCGAAAATCATATTGGCTGTTTCCAGCTCGCCAGGATTATCTTCATTGGAAATCAAGCCGACTGACAGCGCTTTTTCGCGGATGCGGGTCAGGTTCAGGCCCTGACCATCATCGCTGAAGCGAATCACAACTTCATTACCTTCCTGACGAATTTCGATCAACAATTCACCGGTTTCTTCTTTGCCGTGGTTACGCCTTTGTTCACGGCTTTCGATACCGTGGACAATTGCATTACGCAGCAAGTGTTCGAAAGGACCGGCCATTTTTTCCAGAACGCCCCTATCCATCTCTACCGTTGCACCGCGAATATCCAGATTGACGCGCTTGTCGACTTCTTTGGAAGTCTGACGGGTCACGCGATACAGACGCTCAGAAATACTGGCGAAAGGAATCATACGCACGCGCATCAAATCCTGTTGCAAGTCACGCGTCAAACGCGCTTGTACCAGCAAGTCATTGGTTGCGCCATCAATGGTGCGCGTCAAGTTGGTTTGTACGGTGGCCACGTCACTGACGCTTTCGGCCATCATACGTGTCAATTCTTGCAGGCGGGTAAAGCGGTCAAATTCAAGCGGATCGAATTCACGGTCGCCAGAATGCGCCATGCGTGAGGTGATCTGGGTTTCTGCCTGAATCTCAACTTCACGCAACTGGTCGCGCAGACGGTTGACGTTCTCTGTCAACTCGCTGAGAGATGAGCGCAAGGTGCTGACTTCATTTTCCAGACGTGAACGCGAGATGGAAACTTCACCGGCCTGGTTAACCAGACGGTCAAGAATATCAGCACGCACACGCACCAGGGTGGCTGGCGTATTGGCGGCTACTGCAACTGGTGCAGCTGCTGCCCTGGCCGGTATGGCGCGGGTCATGAGTGGTACGACAGGCGTCAGGTTCACCAGTTCATTGATGACCACTGGTGCGTCTGTATTGGTGGCCGCCATATGTTCCTGGAACTGATCCAGTTCTTGTGCGGCACTCAATGGTGCATCCGCTTGTGCAGGTGTTACATGCGCCTCAGGATGCAGCAAGCGGTCAAACATGTGCATGCTGTGATCATGACGTGCCAGCAAATCATCCAGCAGGGAAACACGGACTGCACTACCACCATGCATCAGCGTTTCTATGCGTGATTCCATATCATGGATGTGCTGACCCAGGCCCATGGCACCAGCCATACGTGCACTACCTTTGATGGTATGCATGATACGGGCAATGGCTTGTGGTGCTGCCATGTCGTCCGGCTTTTCTTGCCAGGTACGCAGCAACTGACCAACCATAGGTAGCAAGTCATTACCTTCTTCTATGAAGACAGGTAACAAATCCATATCCAGATCATCACGGATCTGCACGCTACCGTCACTGGTTGGAGCGACATATTCAGCAGCAGCTTGAACGGCCGGTGTAAAGCTTGCTGGTGTTATCAGTGCTGCAGGGGTTGCTGGTGTAGCTACTGCTTCCACTATTTCTGGTTCGCCAACAGGCTCAGGCACGTCTACAGGTGCGAGTTCAACAACTGGATCAGGCTCGATGACCGGTGCCTGCTCAGTGACAGGAGCAAGTTCTGTATGTGCGTCCACCGGATGAATATCATCCATGGCATCGAGCATGATAGAGCCGATGCGGTCAGTGATGGTTTCTTCTGGTGCTTCTGGTTCTGGCAAGCCTGCTGCAATGACAATTTCTGCTTCCAGCGGTGTCTCAACAGCCAACTCTTCCGCAGTCAACTCTTCTGCCAACTCTTCGTCCAGAACAGGCAGAGCCTCCAGCACTTCTGCATGATCCAGATTGAATTCTGCTTCAGACAAGGTTTCGGTGACGACTGGTATTTCAGTAACATCAATTGCTTCAGTCAGCTCACTGACTTCGATAGCTGGCAATTCCTCTGACAAAGATATCGGGTCGAGTTTTTCATTGGTGGAAGTGATGAATTCTTCATCTGCACCGGCGTTGGAACGCTCGATGACGACTTGTAACAAATGTTCAAGCTGACGGATTTCTTCAGGCGCAGATGCGGCCATTTCTGACAAGGCAAACTTTTGCAGCATGCGTTTGGCAGAATCCAGGGAGCGGTCCAGTACATCGTATTCTGATTCCAGCAATACGACAGGATGACGTTCCAGTCTTTGCAAGACAAATTCCAGGCTATGCGCCAGCTCCTGCAAAGGTTTGAGACCTACAGTTGCCGAGCTGCCTGCCAGAGAATGGCTGGCATGAATCGCATGTGTAGAAACATGGCGATGTGGCTCATGTCTCCACTCAGCAAAATCCTGCACCAGGAAACGAACGATTTCATCGGTTTCTGCCATGTAGATGGAATACAAAGGCAGGCTGATTTCTATATCGCCAATGCGCTTGATATTGTCGTCCACACTAGGTGCGGGGGCTGACAAATCAGGAAAATCGATGATTTTTGCTGTTGCAATTTCTGCAGTTTCTCGTGCTTTTGCGGCTTCTTCGCTGGCAGCAATCTCAACTGGCATGACTGCTTCAGGCAATTCATCTGCCGTGGTGAGATCAGCTATCAGGCTGTCAGTGCTTGCTTCCACAGACTCTGCTACTGCTACAGGCAACTCTGTATCTGCCAGCATCGTCAATTCTATGGCTTCTGGCAATTCCTGCGTTGGGATATCTGCTACTGTTTCAGTCAGAACTTCCAGCGGAGTCTCTTCTGTTAAGGCTGAAGGGACGAGAATTGCTTCGTGCACCGCTTCCAGTGGCAAATCAGCCACCAGTTCTTCAGCTTCTGGAACTGGCATATCCTCTGCTGCAACAGCCACTTCGAGCGCAAGATCAAGCGGCAAACTGGTTTCTGGCAAGACCACTTCTTGGGCTTGAACAGGAATGTCCAGTGTCAATTCAGGCAAGCTGGCGAATACAGGCGCTACTGCAATCACTTCCGCAACAGGCTCAGGTACGTTGACTGGCTCACTTACCGCCGGTACTTCTGCTACTGCGGGCGCTTCGGCATCCACCAGTTCTACTGGCGTAAATTCAAATGCGTCGAATTCGGAAGAAGCGTTTGCGGTTACCGGAGCAAGCACTTCCGCAGTTGCCTCTTCAACGACAGGGGTAGCCACAGCCTCAATTTCAAGTGCTTCTGGCAAGGCTGCTGCTTCAACTTCTTCAATCACCGGCGCAACAAGGACAGGCTCAACTACCGGGGCGGCGACTACTTCAGGAATATCCTGATAATCTTCGCCCGCTTTGACACGTTCAGCAGCAGCGATGATGGCTTTGCCTGTGCGTGAAGAAACACCGTTCTGTTTCAATTCACCAACCCACTCTACCATTTCACGCGCAGTGCGTTCCAGCAGGGCGTACAGGTTTTCATCACCATTGCGTGAATCAGACAGCCACAGATTCATGACCTGCTCTATGCTCCAGGCGGCTTCACCAAATACCATCAGGCCAACCATGCGGCCACTGCCTTTCAGGGTATGGAAAGAACGGCGCAAGCTGGTCAGGTATTCCTGGTTATTGGTATCTTTTCTGGACAGAGGCAAGGTGGTCTGGACATATTCCAGTACCTCATCGGCTTCCATGAGGAAGATTTCCAGCAATTCAGCGTCAATAGCATCGTCGCCGTCAGGAATATCCTGAGCTGGCGCAGATGCCGTGACTGTTTCGGCTGACGGTGTCGTGACGATTTCCTGCAAGGCACCTGAGCCACTTGTGGCATCAGTTTGTGCCAGCAATGCGATGGCAGATTTGGCGCGTTCCGACGCAGCTGTGTCGTCCAGCAAAATAGCCACTGAACGCTCAGATTCCAGCGAGCTTTTCAGTTGCGCTTGCAAACTGGCGTCTTCAGGCGTTGCAGCAAGGGATGCTGCCAGACGGGCAGATTCTTGCTGTTGCTGAGCCAGTTCCTGCTCCGCAGTTTGCAAAATCGCGACCTTGGGTTCCTGACCATGCGCTTCATCGCCTGGCAAATGTATGTCTGCGCTAGGCAGCAATTCCTTGCTTGCCTGGGCTTCCAGTAAATTGGAACGGAACAGACCAGCTTCTTTGTCAAAGCTGAATTTCTTTTTCGCTGTATCAGGCTGAGAATGTAAAGTCTCTATGAAGAAAGACAGCGCACCTATGTTTTGCGCCACATTTTCATGTGATGCCGCTTGCGCAACCGGATCAATGGCATCTTCTTCTTTGAAGCTACTGATCATCTGACGGGTATGCTCGACTGCAGCCATAGCATCATCCTGATCCAGCATGGCCAAGGCACCACCGATCTGATGCAAATTGCCATCGATAGGTTTCAACGTTTCTTTGTCAGCAGGATTGCGGAAATATTCATCCAGCACTTTTTCTATATGACGCAGGCTGGATTGCATTTCACCAACCAGTACACCCATGGTCTGACGTTGCTGTGCTTCGCGGGAAATCTCACCCATCCAGCTAGCCTGGGTTTGTGGTGTTTCACCGGATACGACGGACAACAGACGAGTAGTAATTTCTTCAGCACGCTCGGCAAAATGCGCAGGCAGGCGTGTTATATGATCGAGTGCATGCTCAACAAACAGCAGGCTGGTCGCCAGTTCTATGCCCAGCTTGCTACCATCTGGTGAATGCGCGACACTGCGGGCTATACCATTCAATTCACGCAAGAGTTTTGCCAATGCAGGAGCATTAAGACCTGCGCCGGTATCGGCCAGATCGGTCATTTTTTGTGAGAATTTTTCTGCCAGGCCATTTTCGCCATTGGCTATCCGGCCCCACAGATTTTTGACAGCCGACAATTGTTCTTTTGCCGTTGTCAGTGCACCTGCCGTAATCTGACCGTAATTCTTTTTGTCGTAATCAAGCGGCACCGTGTCGTCCAGCTGGTAAGCCTTACGTACCCTGGTGACAAAAGGGGACGGGTTTTCAACCTGAGCCAGGAAAAACAGGGCATCGCGCAGCAGACGTTCAGGGATGGTGCTGACACCTTCTACCAGACGACGGATTTGCAGATTGATGCGGCCAAATATCTGTTTGACATATTGCTGGTTGTCGATGGAACCATGACCGACGGCTTCCACAAAAGCACGCATGACGACCCAGAAAGCCTTGGCTTGTGAGTTGGTCTGGCCATTTTCGATTTCCGCAATCATGTCATGCATGGATTGCGTGGCGGCGCGTTGTTGTTCTTTGTCCTTGCTGGTCAATACGGTCAGCAGGAGCTTTTCGAAGCGCTGGCGCAAGCCGGTATAACTGATTGCTACAGCTTTGCTGCTGACGGCTAGTTCAGGTATCTGCTCTTTGGCAGATAAAGACGGGAAAAACAAATCGGCCGGATGTATTCTCTCGGCACCCTTGAGTTCCAACAAGGCACGGTAATACGGGAACAAGCGTACCGGCTGATGCAGCGAGCCAGACAGCAAGTCTTCCAGATAACGCAAGACTGCATGGAAAGCATCTACGATGATTTCGACATTCGCTTGTGTCATCTCAAGCTGGCCGCTTTGCAGGCGCTCGAGCAATTCTTCTATGGTTTCTGTAACGATGGATACACCATCGATATCGACAATCTGCAAGGCACCATGGGCCTGGTGCAGATAGCTTTTCGCATGTAATAAAGTGGTGGGGCGGATTTCAGTGTCCTGGCCAAGTGCGTCCGTCAGCATCTTGCCAGCATTCGTGATTGCTTCCCGCACTTCTCCCATCACCCAGGATAGTGGCCCGATGTCGAACTGTTCCT
This sequence comes from Burkholderiales bacterium, assembly GCA_016200895.1. Taxonomy (GTDB): domain Bacteria; phylum Pseudomonadota; class Gammaproteobacteria; order Burkholderiales; family Burkholderiaceae_D; genus Undibacterium. The sequence goes on along the minus strand of JACQDX010000089.1, from coordinate 38,144 downwards.
GTGGGAGATCTGGCGATTTTGAAAAATCGGATGTCATGCGTACTCCGCAAACTCAAGGGCAATGGACCGCAGTCCATTGCCGTGCAAATATGATAGGGTTGCAGCTAGTTGACTGTAACAGTGAAAGCGTAAGTGAAGGACATGTGCCCGGCGAAAAAGGGCAGGGCCGAGCTTCCAACTATACGCATCGATAGCGGAGCTATCGCAAGTATTTGCAATGCAGCCCTGGTCGGCGCGCACATGGCAGGCACTTCGCTTTTCACTGTTACAGTCCACTCTCACAACCGGGGCGTGAAAATCAGGCGGCAACCCGGAACCGTGACACAGAGTTCTTGAGTTCTTCCGCAAGCATGGACAATTCCTTAATGGAAACCGCAGTTTGCTGCGTACCATGCTGCGTTTGTTCGGTGATGGTCAAAATGTGCTGAATATTTTGCGCAACGCCGTTGGCTGAGGTAGCTTGTTGTTCCGTCGCCAGCGAGATACCTTGAATCAGTTCCGCCAGACGGTTGGAAACGCTACGGATTTCAGACAGCGCCGTACCGGCAGCATCTGACAGTTTTGCTCCTTCAACCACACCCTGCGTGGATTTTTCCATCGCGGCAACCGCGTCATGGGTATCAGTTTGAATCGTCCGAACCAGCGCACCAATCTGCTTGGTCGCTTCAGCTGAACGTTCCGCCAGACGCTGAACCTCTTCCGCAACCACCGAGAAGCCTCGGCCTGCTTCACCTGCAGACGCCGCCTGAATCGCCGCGTTCAGCGCGAGAACGTTGGTTTGTTCGGTAATGTCGGAAATCAGTTCCGTGATCTCACCAATCTCTTGTGAAGATTCACCCAGACGTTTAATACGTTTGGAAGTTTCCTGGATTTGTTCGCGAATCTCGTTCATACCCTTGATGGCGTTTTCCACCGCATGGGCTCCTTGCTCCGCCGCAGCAACCGACTGACGCGCAACCAGTGCTGATTCATTCGCAGAGCGGGAAACGTCAGTAATTTCAGCCGCCATCGTCAGAACCACCTGACCAGCATCAGAAATCTCGCGTGATTGTTGTTCAGACGCTGTCAACAAATCGCTGGAAATATTCTGCGCTTGTGTCGATGCTGAAGTAACCTGTTCTGCAGTTGCCGTAACACGACCTACCAGACCGCGCAACTCTTCCACCGTATAGTTAACCGAGTCGGCAATCGCGCCCGTGATATCTTCAGAAACCGTTGCTTGCACCGTCAAGTCGCCATCCGCAACCTCTTGCAATTCATTCATCAGTCGCAAAATCGCAGCCTGATTCTGATCGTTCGCGGCTTTCGCTTCTTCTTCCTGCTTCTGCGCTTGCATCATTTGTGCCGCAGCTTCAAGACGACGATCATTCGCTTCTTTAGCGCGGTTACGGCTTTCCTGCAACTGAACGAAACCGATACCTACCGCAGCCAGCAGAGCGAAGAAGGCAGAACCCAACATGGCCCAGAAGTAGATACTGGTACCATCTTGTTCAGCCGTATAGGTTTTCTGCAATTTGGACAGTTTATTTTTGAGATCTTCGTTCTCGTTAAACACCAGCTGTTCGGATTGTTTTGCAGCGATAAAGTTTTGCAGATTACCCAGAATGCTGGAAACCCATACCTGATATTCAGAGAAAGTTTTTTGCAGCTCAGTCAATTTGTCGCGTGTATCTGCATCTTTGGTGGCAGTCAGGCGCAATACATCACTACCTTTCAAGAAACCATCGACCAGATCGCGGAAAGTATTCGTATCCTTACCCAGCAAGAATGCCGTTTCAGGATTAACACCCTCAGAAGTCAGGAATTCATTCGCACTACGACCCAGACGCTGGGTCAACATGACCAGCTGACCGGCAGCATTAATTTCACGCGCTGAACCACCGCCCTGTACTTTCAGGGTAGAGATTTGTTCCGTCAATTCCAGCAGGATTGGAGACAGGGCATTCATTTTTTGCAGAGTCTGACCGAAACCCGTCAATTCTTTTTGACGGTTCAAGATCGTTTCCGCAGCCTTATTGGAGTTATTCCAGGCTTTTTGCGCTTCTTTGACGACTGGTTCCAGAGTAGAGTCAGCACGTTTGACTACACGTCCCTGATATGGACCACCACTCAGCAGAACACTCAAATCGGCATTCAGTTCGCTACGGCTGTCTTTGAGCTGTTTAAAAGCTTCAACGTTACCCTGAATCGCATTTGGTGCCGCTTTACCGATACGCTGCGAGTGCATCAGCGCCTCACCGGCGATCTGCGCCTGTGTCGATATCAGTGGTGATTGTTCAGAGTTCAGGTACACGGAGACACCACCCAGTAACAGGAAGAATGCCATGGTACCGAGCAAGAAGTTGGTCTGACGACGAACTGACATGCCGCCGATGATAGGCAAGCGCATGCCGCTACCCTTCTCCAGCGCGTCACCGATAAAGGTGGCATCGCCATACGACTCAACTTTTGAAGCAGCAGTTGCGGCTACCACAGGCGTGGCGGCAGCCGCCTCCTGCTCTGGTGTCAGCATTTTTACATTGCTTGCTTCTTCAATTTCAATCGAATCAGCATTCCCGAACGACCTTGCCGAACCTTCTGCTCCGTCAATTTCCGGATTTTCTTTATCTTTGGACAAGAACGGTAGATTAAATGCCATTACTAAGTCTCCTAAACGATTGAAAAGCTATCAGTACTGCTAGAGTGCATGTACTGACTTAAATACCTATTTGCAAAAAATCCTGGTCCTGCACCAATGTGGCCAGACTAAGTTCAAACCAGATGTTGCCATCCTTATCCCTGTACTTTTTACGCAACCAGGCCTTGCTCTCAAACTGGTTGTCTTCAAAAGGGATTTCTTCCATTTCTGAAACCGTACGCAAACCCAGAACCTGGGATACCAGCAAGCCGCTATTGAATGCCATGCCGGGAGCAAAAGCAACAATCCGGCACTGCGTATCAAGCTTGGTATTATCCATGCCCTGGAAACGCGGCAAATCGACGACACCCGTCAAGTTACCGCGAATATTCGATAAGCCTATGTACCAGTCACGCGTCAAAGGCACTCTGGTCAGGGTACCAGCAGTGACGATTTCTCCGGATTCTCGCAAATCCAGGAGATAACGTCCCTGTCCTATCATAATGCCCAACTGGCTAAGTTTCGTATAGCCACCACGCTGGGCAGCTTGCATGCGTTCAACCAGCTGCGCCTGAAATTCACGCAAACGGGTACGACGCACGCCCTTTTCAGGTTTGACAACGTCCAGATTTGCTGCAGCAGTTTCACGCACAGTCTGATTCATGAGGCAATCCGAAGATATCTTATTGTTGATGCAAGAATTAATACTTGTCTATACGGATTAACCGAGAGCAGAAATCTTCGCCAGCAATTCTGCCGGATCAATAGGCTTCACCAGATAATCACGGGCACCTTGACGCAAGCCCCAGATACGATCAGTTTCCTGATTTTTGCTGGTGCAGATGATCACGGGAACGTCTTGCGTATCAGGATCTTTGGCGATTGCACGGGTAATCTGGAAACCATTTTGCCCAGGCATGACCACGTCCATCAAGATCAACTGAGGTTTGTCAGCCTTGATTTTGCTCAGGGCTTCTTCACCGTTTTCAGCTGTTGATACTGAAAAACCATTTTTCACCAATACATCGGTCAGGAAATAGCGTTCTGTTGGAGAATCGTCTACTACCAGAATTTTTTGAATGGCCATCTTGTTTTACCTCACATTAACTAACTTAACTATATAAACCTAGGTCGCCGAAGTGTAATTTTTTACAGTTTTCAGCAGACTATCCTTTGTAAAAGGCTTGGTCAGATACTCATCAGAGCCGACCATCGCACCGCGGGCACGGTCAAATAAACCGTCCTTAGAAGACAACATGATTACCGGTGTATCCCGGAATTTCGCGCTTTTTTTAATCAAAGCGCAAGTTTGATATCCATCCAGCCTTGGCATGAGGATATCGCAAAAAATCAGGTCTGGATGAGAATCGTTAATCTTGGCGAGTGCATCAAAACCATCTTCAGCCAATACTATTTTGTATCCGGCTTGTCCAAGAAAAATCTCGGCCGAACGGCGTATGGTGCTGCTATCGTCAATCACCATGATTTTCAAGTTCTCGTTGCCTGTCAACGTTGACATAAAATCATCTCTTCCCGGCAGTATTAAGGTTACATATCACTGTAACAAAAAATCGCACATTTGCGCTTTTTTTCCTTGAATAAACATATTAAGCAACATCAAAATCGACAAATCGATCAGATTGCCACCATTTCGAAGTCTTCTTTACGTGCGCCGCACTCGGGACAGGTCCAGTTCATGGGTACATCTTCCCATTTGGTACCAGCCGGAATCCCGTCTTCAGGTGAACCTTGCTCTTCATCATATACCCAACCGCAAATCAAGCACATCCACGCCTTGAAAACTACCTTTTCCGTTACCGTATCAGTCACGACTAAAACCCTTCAATCAAGTAAAATATTGAAACTGCTGCAAATATTCTATTTGCAATGTGTTACTAATGGCATTTGCGCGAGTAATTTAAGTCCTCACGAAGTCAGCTATATTAATCTACCCAACGTGCAAAACCAAATTTCTCCACTAATACTTAGCTTTGGCGCATCAGATCCTGTTGCTGCCACCGGCATCCATGCCGATCTGGCATCGTTTGCGGCCATGGGCTGTTATGGCTTACCCGTTATCACCGCCATTTTAACTGGTGATACGTCGCAAATCGATGATTTACATCCACTTGATGGAGATTTAGTCGACGAACAGGCGCGCACCGTGCTGGAAGACATGCCTGTACTTGCCTTTAAAGTTGGCCAGGCAGGCAGCGTCGAGAATGTCACCGTCATCGCCGAGATCGTTTCAGACTATCCAGAACTGCCACTGGTACTCGACCCCTTCAATGCCGCGCTGACAGAACAAGGGCCAGAAGCCGAAGACCTGGTATTGGCAATCCGCGAATTGCTGATACCCCAGGCCAGCCTGCTCATGATCTCGGCAGTGGAACTTTCGCGTCTGGCAGAAACCTGGAAAGAAGGCGCTGAAGCCGATACTGTTGCTGGAACTGAGGCTGAAGATCTGGCTGCCGATACCATGACGCTGATCGAATCCGGCTGCGAGTATATATTAGTCACGGGCACTTCGGGTGAAACTGGTGAAGTGGTTAACACTTTATATAATGAAACTGGTATTGTCAGGCGCGATACTTGGCAACGCTTGCCAGGATCGCATGCGGGCGCAGGCTCTACCCTGTCCGCGGCCATTGCTGCACTGCTGGCGAATGGGCTGGAAATCCCGGAAGCTGTACTTGAAGCCCAGGAATTTACCCACGCCGCATTAAGCCATGCGCAAAGACTGGGCATGGGCAGGCTGATACCAGACCGTTATTTCTGGGCCAGGGAAGCCAGCTAGATCCTGTGCAAACTCCCTCTAATATATATAAGCCCGTCTTTAATGCCCATATTTATAGAGCACCTGATTTTATACACCACCTCATTTGCATCATCACTTACTGAAGCTCCATCATGACCGATAAAAACGACATCCTGTTTGCCCGCGCCCAAAAGACCACGCCTGGTGGCGTGAATTCTCCTGTGCGTGCTTTCCGCTCCGTCGGTGGCACGCCACGTTTCATTACGCGCGCCGCCGGCCCTTATTTTTGGGATGCAGAAGACAAACGCTATATCGATTACATAGGCTCATGGGGCCCTGCCATCGTTGGCCATGCCCATCCTGAAGTCATCAGCGCAGTGCAAGAAGCTGCCGCCCGTGGCCTGAGCTTTGGCGCGCCGACTGAAGGTGAAATCGAGATGGCAGAAGAAATCTGCAAACTCGTGCCCAGCATAGAACAGGTGCGCCTGGTTTCCAGCGGCACCGAAGCTACCATGAGCGCCCTGCGCCTGGCCCGCGGCGCTACCAAACGCGACAAGATCATCAAGTTTGAAGGTTGTTACCACGGCCATGCTGATTCTTTGTTGGTCAAGGCTGGCAGTGGCTTGCTGACTTTTGGTAACCCGACCTCTGCCGGTGTGCCGGAAGACTTCAGCAAACACACCTTGGTGCTTGACTATAATAATTGCGAACAGCTGGAAGAAGTGTTCAAGTCCATCGGTGACCAGATCGCTTGCGTGATCGTTGAACCAGTGGCTGGCAACATGAACCTGATACGCGCGACACAAGAGTTCATCGATACCATGCGCAAGTTATGTACAGCGCATGGCAGCATCCTTATATTTGATGAAGTGATGTGCGGCTTCCGCGTAGGCCTGCATGGCGCGCAAGCGTTGTTTGGTGTGCAGGCTGACCTGACTTGTCTGGGCAAGGTCATTGGTGGTGGCTTGCCGGTAGCAGCCTTTGGTGGCCGTGCCGATTTAATGGGGCACATGGCACCTTTGGGTGGCGTGTACCAGGCCGGCACTTTGTCTGGCAATCCGGTCGCCGTGGCAGCGGGTATGACTACCCTGAAAATTATCCAGCAGGCAGGCTTCTATGAAAACCTGACAGCGCAAACCCGCAAGTTGGTCGATGGCTTGAGTGCAGCAGCCAAGGCTGCCAACATCGCGTTTTGCGCGGATGCCGTCGGTGGCATGTTTGGCCTGTATTTTGCCAATGAAATACCGGGCACGTATGCCGCCATGATGGCCAGCGACAAGGAAAGATTCAACCGCTTCTTCCACCTGATGCTGGACCACGGCGTCTACCTGGCACCATCCGCTTTTGAGGCTGGCTTCGTTTCTGCGCAACATGATGATGCCATCATTGCCGATACGATTGCTGCAGCTGAAAAAGCTTTTGCACAACTCTGATCTATATAGTAAAGCAGCGTGCCACGGCACGCTGCTTTAGCTCTTTATATTAGTAGCTTCAATTTCTTGATCTGAAATCCACTTGCCCTGGCCGTCCTGGCAAATTCAAACTCGCATGCGGTGCCGGCGTCCGGCTGATGACTTTGCCACGGCGCAGCACGTGGGAGCGGGTGGCGCGCAAGCGTATTGCCTCTACCGGGTCGCTGGCATCCAATATCACCATATCAGCATTGCAACCCACTTCCAGCCCATATCCTTCCAGCCCCAGTATGCGCGCTGGCGCTGCAGTCACTGCCTGGAAGCACTGGCGCATCGCATCTTGCCCCGTCATCTGCGCCACATGCAGGCCCATCTGCGCTACTTCCAGCATGTCGCCAGAACCCAGACTATACCAGGGGTCCATTACGCAGTCATGGCCGAAGGCGACTTCTATGCCAGCGGCCAGCATCTCAGGCACGCGCGTCATGCCACGGCGTTTGGGATAAGTGTCGTGGCGGCCTTGCAAGGTGATATTAATCAGTGGATTGGCGATGGCAGCCACACCCGCTTCACGTATCAGCGGCAATAATTTACTGACATAGTAATTGTCCATGGAGTGCATGGAAGTCAGGTGCGAACCGGCCACCCGCCCCTGCATACCCAGCCTGTGCGTGTGATAAGCCAGGGTTTCTATATGGCGCGACAAAGGGTCATCCGATTCATCGCAATGCATATCAACCCGCAGGCCTTTGTCAGCAGCGAACTCGCATAACAGTCGCACCGATTCTGCGCCATCAGCCATGGTGCGTTCAAAATGCGGTATACCACCGACCACATCCACACCCATGGCGATGGAGCGCTTGAGATTATCCATGGCCGTGGCGCTACGCAAGATGCCATCTTGCGGAAATGCCACCAGTTGCAAATCCAGATAAGGCGCAACACGGCGTTTCACTTCCAGCAAGGCTTCGACTGCAAGCAAACGGTCATCGCAGATATCAACATGCGAACGTACCGCCAGCAGACCACGGCCCACCGCCCAGTCGCAATAACGCATGGCGCGCTCGACCAGCGCTTCTTGCGTCAGCATGGGTTTAAGTTCTCCCCACAAGGCTATGCCTTCCAGCAAAGTGCCGGACTGATTGACGCGTGGCAAACCATAGCTGAGCACCGCATCCATGTGGAAGTGGGCATCGACAAATGGCGGCGTCACCAGATTGCCATTGGCATTGATTTCTTCTGCCGCACTGACAGGCAAAGCCACATCAACGGCGCTGATGCGGCCATCCTGGATAGCGATATCGATACCCTTGCGTCCATCTGGCAAACTGGCATTGCGAATGACAAGATCGTTCATCAGAAATCTCTCTATATAATTAATACACAATAGTTAATAGTTATTACAGAAAATATACGCCACGAGCCTCATCCTGCGTCATAATCTTGGCACAGAAAGGCAGGAATCTTATGGCAACAATGAAGCAAGTCGCAGAGAAAGCCCGGGTTTCGACGACCACGGTTTCTCACGTCATCAATAATACCCGTGTCGTCAGTGAAGATGCACGCGAACGTGTGCTGGCCGTTATCCAGGAATTGCGCTACATCCCCAGCGCTGTTGCCCGCAGCCTCAAAAACGACCGCACCCACACCCTGGGTATGATGATACCGAATAATTCCAATCCCTATTTTGCAGAAATCATACAGGGGATAGAAGACGCTTCATTCAAGCTGGGCTATAACATTATCCTGTGCAATTCCTACGATGACCCAAAAAAGCAAGCCGCCTATATCCGTGTGCTGATGGAAAAACGTATCGATGGCCTGATCCTGGTTTCCTCTGGCTCGGATGAAGAACTGACGCAATTGCTGGCCGACGAAGGCATACCCAAGGTGCTGGTGGATCGCGAAGTATCTGGGGTGGTGGCGGACTTTATTGAAGCCGACCATGAACAGGGTGGCTATGAAGCGACACGCTATCTGATAGGACTGGGTCACAAGCGTATTGCCTGCGTAGCCGGACCTGACATCTTGCTACCCAGCGGTGACCGCGTCACTGGCTACCGCCGCGCCTTGCAGGAAGCAGGGCTGGAATTCAATAGCGCATATTTGTTGCATGCTGACTTTACCAGCCAGGGCGGTTTTAACGCCTTCCAGCAATTGCTGGCACTGCCTCAGCGGCCCACGGCTATTTTTGCCAGTAATGATTTGATGGCGATAGGCGGCATCAGGGCAGCCAATGAGGCTGGCATCAAGATACCGGAAGCCTTGTCCGTCATTGGTTATGATGATATTGCCCTGGCCTCGTTCAGCACCCCGCCACTGACGACGATAGCGCAGCCCAAGCAAGCCATAGGCAATCTGACGGCGCAGATACTGGTCAACCGTATTGTCGACCCGGAAGCGCCATTAAGGCGGGAAATGTTGAAGTCGCAATTGGTGATACGGCAATCAACTGCCCGCATAAACTCTAAAGAATAAATTTACTTGAGGGTAGAAAACTAAGCAAAATCGGTAGCAATATTAGTATTATCATGGGAGAAAAGTCCAGGCCCCCAATGGGTGGAATCAGCTTCCTCACCGGCGACAGCAAAGGCTCATTCAGTGCCCGGACAAACGGCGCCAAAGGCGCATTGGGATTTACCCAGCTAAATAGCACCTCAAGCAAAAGCAAGGCCATGATCTCGTAGATTATCCATTGCGCCATGATGATCCCGGCCACGATGAAAACCTGTTCGACCAAGAATATGGGCAATTCCAACCAAACGATAAATCCCGCCGTAGCCAAGGCAACGAACAAAGCACCTATCAAGGTAGACCAGTCATAACCAGCGAAGCCAGGAATGACGCGACGGATAGGATGCACCAACCAGTCCGTCAATTTAAAAATTGCTTGCGCCATTGATGCAGGTGGCCGTATGCGTTGTGCCTGCATCCAAAAACGCAGCAACAGAAACCCGGCAAATACACCCGTGACAGCTTTGATAACATAAATCAGATTATTCAATAACACGATGCATCCTCAAAAAAAACCCACTGCATGACGAATCAGACAGTGGGTATTGTGCCTGAATAAAACCAGGCCACCAAGCATATCAAAGATTATGCTGGGCGATTACCAGTTGGGAAAGGCCATGCTGCATTTGGACTTACAACTGTTTTTGCATCAGGTGTCGCTGGTTTTGCTGGAGCGGCCTTTTTTGCGGCTGGCTTAGCCGCGGCTTTTTTTGCGACTGGCTTCGCTGCTGCTGGTTTAGCTGCTGCTGGTTTAGCTGCTGCTTTTGCTGCTGGCTTGGCTGCAGGTTTAGCTGCTGCTTTTTTTGCTGCTGGCTTGGCCGCAGGTTTAGCTGCTGCTTTTTTTGCTGCTGGCTTAGCCGCAGGTTTAGCTGCTGCTTTCTTTGCTGCTGGTTTAGCTGCTGCTTTTGCCGCTGGCTTAGCTGCTGCTTTAGCTGCTGGCTTAGCTGCTGCTTTTTTCGCTACTGGCTTAGCTGCTTTTACTGGTTTAGCTGCTGCTTTTTTTGCCGCTGGTTTAGCTGCTGCCTTCTTAGCTACTGGTTTAGCTGCCTTAGCTGCTTTTGCTGCTGGCTTAGCTGCAGCTTTTGCTGCTGGCTTGGCCGCTGCTTTTTTCGCTACTGGCTTAGCTGCCTTAGCTGCTGGTTTAGCAGCTTTTGCTGCTGGCTTGGCCGCTACTTTTTTAGCTGCTGGCTTAGCAGCTTTTGCTGCTGGCTTGGCTGCTGCTTTTTTTGCTGCTGGCTTGGCTGCCTTGACTGCTGGCTTAGCTGCTGCTTTTGCCGCTGGCTTAGCTGCTGCTTTTTTAGCTGCTGGTTTAGCTGCCTTAGCCGCTGGTTTAGCTGCAGCTTTTGCTGCTGGCTTGGCTGCTGCTTTTTTAGCGGCTGGTTTAGCTACCTTGGCGGCGGCTTTTTTTGCAGCAGGTTTCTTTGCTGCTACTGGTTCGTCCGGGGACGGTTGTGGTGCTGTTGCCATTTTGTTTCTCCTTCGATTGATGGAAAAAATCAGATAAAAATTAAATCCGCTCGATCCATTCAAGCGGATTATTCATCGGCACAAACATGATCGCTGTTTGCGCTAATGAATTCTGCACCGGCCGAACTGCTCCATCCCCTCTATTGATGGGGCACTTCAGCCATCATGGTATGCGCTATCCCGGCTCCTCGCCATGGCGCAAACCCATAAACGCCTGCATTAGCTGCAGACGCCGGTATTCTTTTGTGAAACAGAAAGACCAAAAGCCACAATACCCAGTGTATCCAGGTATTGCGGCACTAACAGTTCAAAACAATGTTGTCTATGACTGTCCATTCAGTTTGGTGAGGCCTCTCGCGTTTTACATCCTGTGCAAATCATGAGCAATCCCGGGGGACACTGACAGCTTGCGGCGTTTCCTGATTTGATGAATTCTTGTGGCTGCGTTTTCTATCTGGGGTCTTGCAAGCCCAAATTCAACATCACATTAAAAACTTCAATCAACCTGCTCGCACTACTTGATCAGAAATCCCTGATCCGGATTTTGGCGGTCGCTGTCTTCAGCGCTTATTCCCAGTTGAGGGCTCCGCCAGTTTGATACTCAATCACACGTGTCTCGAAAAAGTTGCGCTCTTTTTTCAGGTCTATCATTTCACTCATCCAAGGGAAAGGATTTTCTTCCTGAGGGAACAGCGTTTCGAGACCAATTTGTTGTGCGCGGCGATTTGCAATGAACCGTAAATAACCTTTGAACATTGGCGCATTCAAACCGAGCACTCCACGCGGCATTGTATCCTCTGCGTAACGATATTCCAACTCCACAGCACGCAAAAACAACGATTTAATTTCATCACGAAATGCTGGCGTCCACAAATGCGGATTTTCCATCTTAATTGTATTGATTAAATCGATCCCGAAATTGCAGTGCATCGATTCATCGCGCAAGATGTATTGATATTGTTCAGCTGCGCCCATCATTTTATTTTGACGGCCAAGCGCCAGAATTTGTGTGAAGCCGACGTAGAAAAACAGACCTTCCATCAGGCAGGCAAAAACAATCAGGGACTTGAGCAAAGTCTGATCTGCCTCGGTGGTGCCGGTCTTGAATGCAGGATCGGTTAACACGTCGATGAAAGGAATCAGGAACTGATCCTTGTCGCGAATAGAATCAACTTCATTGTATGCATTGAAGATTTCTGCTTCATCCAGACCCAGCGATTCAACGATGTATTGATAAGCGTGAGTATGAATAGCTTCTTCAAACGCCTGGCGCAACAAGTACTGGCGGCATTCAGGTGCCGTGATGTGGCGGTAAGTGCCGAGCACGATATTGTTGGCGGCCAGAGAATCTGCGGTCACAAAAAAACCCAGATTACGTTTTACCAGGCGACGCTCATCTTCGGTCAGACCGTTCGGGTCTTTCCAGAGTTCAATATCACGTTGCATATTGATCTCTTGCGGCATCCAGTGATTGGCGCAACCTGCCAGATATTTATCCCAGGCCCACTTGTATTTGAAGGGCACCAACTGGTTCACATCAGTAGTGCCATTGATGATGCGCTTGTCAGCAGCATTCACGCGGCGCGCCACTTCGCCGGTTGCGACTGCTGCAGTTGCGGCAGGAGCTGGCACGGCAACTGGCTTGCTAACCAGGGCAGGATTGAGGGCGACTTCTTGTGTTTGCAAACGTGCTTGCAAATCCATGCCGCTTACTGGCGTATCTGATGGAGTAACCGATGGGGCACTCATTGGACGCGGTGCCGGAGTTGCCGGGTTCGCTGGCTGAACTTCATCATCCCAAGATAACATTATTATTTCCTTACTTTTTGTAACAGCTTATTTTTTCAGGGAAGAAGCCAGGCTTCTTCCCGCAACAGTCAGGGCTTGCGCATTGCCATGCAACTTGACGACACTTATTGGCAAGCTTCGCACTCTTCGAAACCGGCATCGCCTGGACGCAACATGCAGGCCGGGCCATCAGTTTCCTGAGCTGCTGCGGTAATACCAGCAGATGCTGCGCCATAACCACCGCCGTTGCCATCGACCCCCACCGCATTCAATGCACCCGTTTTGCTGGTGGATTTCTCAGTGTGCGTTGCACCAATGGTACGCAGGTAGTAAGTAGTTTTCAAACCACGCAACCATGCCAGCTTGTAAGTCTCATCCAGCTTTTTGCCGGATGCGCCTGCCATATAGATGTTCAGGGATTGTGCCTGATCTATCCATTTTTGACGGCGCGCAGCCGCCTCAACCAGCCAGGATGGGCTGATTTCAAATGCTGTTGCATACAGGGCGCGCAGATCTTCCGGGATGCGGTCGATACGGGCCAGACTACCGTCAAAGTATTTCAGGTCCGAGATCATGACTTCATCCCACATGCCACGGTCTTTCAGATCGCGCACCAGATGTTCATTTATCTCGGTAAATTCACCGGACAGATTCGACTTCACATACAGGTTCTGGTAAGTCGGTTCTATACAGGCTGCCACACCAATAATGTTAGAGATTGTTGCAGTCGGCGCAATCGCCACGCAATTGGAATTGCGCATGCCAAATTTCTTGATACGGTCACGCAGTGGGTACCAGTCCATGGTTTCCGAGAAATCAGCTTCCAGATAACCGCCGCGTTCTTCGGCCAGCATCTTCAGGGAATCTTGCGGCAGGATGCCACGGTCCCACAAAGAGCCAGGATAAGAACTGTAACGGCCACGTTCCTCAGCCAGTTCAGTCGATGCCCAATAAGCGTAATAGCAGACGGCTTCCATGGAGGTATCAGCGAACTGTACGGCATCCATCGATGCATAAGGGATGCGCATCATGTGCAGGCAATCCTGGAAACCCATGATACCCATACCGACAGGACGGTGACGCAAATTGGAATCGCGTGCCTTCTTCACTGCATAGTAGTTGATGTCGATGACGTTATCCAGCATGCGCATCGCTGTGCGCACAGTTTTTTGTAATTTAATGTGATCCAGCTTGCCGTCTTTCATGTGGGCAGGCATGTTGACCGAACCCAGATTACATACCGCGATCTCACTGTCGTTGGTGTTCAGGGTAATTTCTGTACACAGGTTGGAGCTGTGAACCACGCCCACGTGCTGTTGTGGCGAGCGGATATTGCAAGGATCTTTGAAGGTGATCCAAGGATGGCCAGTTTCAAACAGCATGGATAACATCTTGCGCCACAAGTCCAGCGCCGGGATTTTCTTGGACAGCGTCAGTTCGCCATTAGCCGCTTTTGCTTCATAAGCGACATACGCCTGTTCGAAAGCCTTACCAAATTTATCATGCAAGTCTGGTACATCGGATGGCGAGAACAAGGTCCAGTCACCTTTTTCCATGACACGCTTCATGAACAGGTCAGGAATCCAGTTCGAGGTATTCATGTCATGCGTACGGCGGCGGTCATCACCTGTGTTCTTGCGCAGGTCGAGAAATTCTTCGATATCCATGTGCCAGGTTTCCAGGTAGGCGCACACTGCACCCTTGCGCTTACCGCCCTGATTAACGGCCACTGCCGTGTCGTTGACGACTTTCAGGAAAGGTACGACACCCTGGGATTTACCATTGGTGCCTTTGATATGTGCGCCGAGCGAGCGTACTGGCGTCCAGTCATTACCCAGGCCACCGGCATATTTTGCCAGCAAGGCATTTTCCTTGATGGCTTCGTAGATACCATCGAGGTCATCTGCAACCGTCGTCAGGTAGCAAGAGGACAGTTGTGAGCGCTGCGTGCCGGAATTGAACAGGGTTGGTGTCGAGCTCATGAAATCAAAGCTGGACAGCAGATTGTAAAATTCTATGGCGCGGGTTTCGCGATCGATTTCATTGAGGGACAGGCCCATGGCAACACGCATGTAGAAAGCCTGGGGCATTTCTATTCGGGTACCGCGCACGTGCAGAAAGTAGCGGTCATACAAAGTTTGCAGACCGATATAACCAAATTGCAGATCACGGTCAGCAACCAGTGCATTCGCCAGTTTCTTCAAATCGAACTGCCCCAGTTTGGCGTCGAGCAAATCTGCTTCGATACCCTTCTTGATGAATCTAGGGAAGTAATCCAGGTACTCTGCAGCCGCATCTTGCTGCGCCACTTCTTTGCCAAACACTTCTTTACGGACTGTATGCAAGAGCAAACGTGCCGTGACCTGGCTGTAGGCCGGTTCTTTTTCCATCAGCGCGCGGGCAGCCAGGATGGCGGATTTATACAATTCTTCTACCGGTACGCCGTCGTACAGGTTTTTCAAAGTCTCAGCCAGGATCGCATCTGGATCAGCCAGCTTGTCCAGGCCCAGGCAGGCAGCGGCAATCATCTTGCGCACTTCTGCCACGTCCAGCGGACGGGACTGGCCGTCAACGATGACGTGCAATTGTGGTGCAATGGCTTCAGCATGGCCAGGCGCATCATTCACGCGGCGGCGCTCTTCCATGCGTTTGGCGCGATACAAGACATAAGAACGGGCGACATCATGTTCGCCTGAGCGCATCAGCGCCAGTTCAACCTGGTCTTGCACATCTTCTATATGGAAAGTACCACCGGCAGGCTGGCGGCGCAGCAAAGCTGCAACAACGCTGGCTGTCAGTTGCTCTACCAGTTCACGTACCCGGGCTGACTCTGCACCGTGTCCACCATTCACTGCCAGAAACGCCTTGGTCATGGCGATGGCAATTTTGGATGGCTCGAAACCAACCACCGAACCATTGCGGCGAATGATGCGGTATTCGCTGTAACTGCTGTGATTGTTAGTGGCAGGCGTTGCTGCCATATTCAAAACCGATCCAAGTTCTGGTTTGGACGTAGTAGATGTTTCAATAGAAGAGTGCATTGATCCTCCGGATGCGGTGTTATTTTTTGCCAGCAAAGTTGATGTGCGACGACTTTGCCGGGCATGGGTTAAACAGTTAAGCGACTAGACAGTTAAGCAGGTACGACACGTAAAATTTGCAGCCGAATGCAGCGAAAATTCACCAAATCCGGTTTATTTTGTTTACATCAGACACAAATTCAATTGCAAAACATGAGGGAAATTGAAGCAAGGCAAGAAAACAAACAAATCCTGAAAACCACTACATCTAGTGCACTAATTTTTATTTGCCCTAATTCTAGTGCTGCATCAAGCGATATGCAACCGCTTTTTATTTAATTAATTGAATTATTTTTTCTGTAAATATGTGTACGAGGTGTTGACTTTCGCAAAGCACAGAACTGCGTAAGTCCAGCCGAGAGCAGCCACTAACGTGCAAATACATGCTAGGCGCAAGGTCTTGTAAGCCCATCATGGGTGCATGCAAAAAGGAAATAAGAAAGTGCAAGGAATGGGCTCAGTTAAATCAATGAGATTGAACATTGAGGAGATCGCTGAGATTGAAGAGGCGGGAATGATGATGGTCTTAAGGCTAAGACCAGCCATGCTACAAGCAGGCAAAACCCAGGCACTGCTAAATAATAGGACTTACGCAAATTTTCCCAGCAAGGCGCAGCGACGAAGAAAGTACTTTAGTACCGAATCTTACTAAATGCGGTAGCTGCAACGCAGCTGGGACGGTTTTGTGTAAAGGCTAAATAATTTATTCCTGTATCTTCAATTTTTGTATCTGATAACGCAGTTGCCGGAAGCTGACCCCCAACAACTCTGCCGCCTGGGTGCGGTTATTGCGGGTCTGATACAGGGCCCGGCGTATCATTTCGCGCTCTACATTTTCAAGATAGTCAGGAAGTGAGCAAGGCAAACTCGGGGCTGCGAATACATCCTGCACAACAACTGGTGTGGCATCCGGCACTATATAACCATTAGTACTGATAACCTCGGTGGCAAGTGGCTGAACTATCGGCAAGTCCATCGGCTTTCTGGTGCCGCGCAAAGCCAGGTCAGTGACCTCGATGCAACCATCGTTGGCAAATGCCACGGCACGTTCCAGTATGTTTTCGAGCTCGCGCACATTACCGGGAAAGTCGTAACTGATCAGGGCATCGATCGCCTCGACCGACATATTAATATCATTGCCTGTCAATTTTCTCAGTATATTACTGGACAGCTCGATAATATCTTCCAGCCGCTCGCGCAAAGGTGGCAAATGCAATTCGATGACATTCAGACGGTAATACAAATCCTGCCGGAAGCGACCTTCTTCTACGCAGATAGCCAGATTCTGGTGGGTTGCACTAATAATACGTACGTCCACGGCCTCTTCTACCGTAGCCCCCACCTTGCGCACCCGCCTCTCCTGAATGGCGCGCAATAACTTGACTTGCATCGGCAAAGGCAGGTCGGCCACTTCATCGAGCATCAGGGTACCGCCATTGGCGGCCTGGAAAAATCCTTCCCGGTCATCAGCTGCACCGGTAAATGCGCCTTTTCTGTAACCAAAGAATTCGGCTTCCATCAAGGTCTCGGGAATTGCCCCGCAATTAACGGCGATAAAGGGTTTGTCCGCTCTGGCACTGCTGGTATGTATTTCACGCGCAGCCAATTCTTTGCCGCTACCAGATTCACCAGTGATGATGACAGGTGCCATGCTACGTGCCAGACGACTGATCTGCGCTCTCACCTCTTGCATGCCTTGCGACTGGCCTATCATGAAAGAGTTGGCGGGGATACTCAGCTTTTCCGGGGTCGTCAGTTGTACTTTTTGAACTTCATTGGTTTGCAGGGCTGACCTGACCAGCTTGCGCAACTGGTCAAGCGCAACCGGTTTGGAAACATAATCGAAAGCCCCGGCCTTCAAGGCAACCACGGCATTGTCAGCACTGCCGAAAGCAGTAATCACGGCGATAGGCGTATTCTTATGGAGGGCATTCACTTCCTGCACCAGTTCCATACCCGAACCATCGGGCAGGCGCATATCAGTCAACACAAGTGCATAACTATGCTTGCTCAGATGGGCGCGTGCCAATGCCAGGGTTTCTGCACTGTCTACATCCAGGCCCATTTTGATGAGCGTGATTTCCAATAATTCGCGCAGATGCGCCTCATCATCCACTACCAGGATACGGGGACAGGCCGCAGCTTCAATCATACTCATGCACTATATCCAGAGAAATTAATTACAAAACGCCCGCTGGGCTCTGTCTTGCCTTCTTCGGTTTCTTCAACGCGATATTCATAATCAAGCAAGGCATGGTTATTCAAACACAGTTCTCTTGCCATATACAAGCCGAGACCGGTACCCATACGTGAAGTCGTGTAAAACGGCTCAAACAGATGAGACCGGACTTCATAAGGAATTGCCGGACCATCATCTTGTATATGCAATTCTTGCCGACCACTACTATTAATATAGGCAAACAGCCTGATACTACCCGTTTGCCCACTGGCATAGCGTATGGCGTTCGACAAAAGATTCAACACCACTTCACGCAAATGGCTGGGATCGAAGTTCACCAGGAAGTTCTTGTCTTTGACGACAACGATAAAGTCTGTAGGCAAGTTCCGGGTTTCTACAAAATCCCTGACCATTTCTTCAATCTGGTCCATGACTTGATAAGGCTCCACATCCGACTGTGCCTTGCGTGAGAGCTTCAGGATATCTTCTATCAGCTGATTCAATCGTGCAACATTGTCATCAACGATCTTCAGCAAGCGTTGAGCCTGTTTATTTTCCTGACCAGGATGACTCAGATCTTCATTCAATAGTGAGGCAGCATAAGATATCGATGACAGCGGATTACGCACCTCATGGGCGATACTGGCCGTCAGGCGTCCCATGGATGCCAGCTTTAATTGCTGCGCCTGATTTTCTATATCTGACACATCCTGCATGAAGATGATGGTATAGCTGCCATTGCGCTGTTTAAGACCACCGGCATTAACATCTTTGATGGCAACAAAACGCAACTTCAGATGTGTCACGAAATGTGGACGTTCACGTTCAGTACGTTCCCAGGTGCCAGTATCTGCTGCCATTTCACCCAGTTCCGGCTTGGCGTCGTCCAGATAACATCGGATGGAAACGAAGGAAATTTCTTCTTCTTTACGACGGTCAGGCTGGCTGGGACGCGCCTGCATATTATTAAGCACTTCAACAATCGGACGTAGAGCTGCAATGCTTCCCAACTCTACTCCTATCATTTCTTTGCTCAGATTGCCGCCCAGCATGCGTGCTGCAGCGGGATTGATTTCAAACATGCTACCGTTTTGATCCAGCACCAGGATACCATCACCCATGTCGGCGATCACCAGTTGATTGATGGCCTGCTGTATGGCCAGCGCATTACCGCGCTGCACCGCCAGTTGCTCCTGGTTGATGAGATTGTGCGCCAGCCGGTTGACCACAGACACCACCGCAAAATAGGCTGCGCCATATAAACCTGACTGCGAAAAGGGAGCCCCATCTGCCAGTTGCAAATAATGATAAACACTCTCACCCAATAAAAACAGGACAACGATGGAAGTAAAAAAGAAAGACCAAAGCAGCGGACTCAGTATGGCTGCACCTGCCAGAGGGAACAAATACAGGATAGCCAAGCCGCTCTTGTTACCGCCACTCGCCAGATACATGATGGAGATGATGATGATGTCCAGCAGAATCTGAGTTGTCAGTTGCCACATGAAACGACGGGGGTACAGTTGTTTGAGTACCACAAAGCCGATGGCGACCGATAAATAGATCAGGCCTATATCACGACCGAATAATGGTTCACTGGTCCAGATGTCTTTGCCGGTACGCAAACTCAGCAAGATCAACAAACTGGCGGCCACTACAATGCGTGAAGCATTCAGCGTTTGCAGTGAACGCCAGAAAGAATGGGATGGCTCAGATGCTACCGAGCGGCTGTCAGGTATCAGCAAAGTGTCAGCAGGCAGGCTCATGCAAGATCAGCATGTTCTTTACTGCAGTACACTTGCTCGCCGCGTTGTACTGCCTCTGATGCTGGCAAATAAATCTGGCAATGTGCGCAACACACCATGGTTTCGGCTGATTCAGTATTCCGTGATCCAGCATTTTCCGAGTCTGCAGAGTTTCCAGGATACCCAGAACTGCCAGACCCGGCACGGGGAGGTTGCATTTTCTTTTTCAAGGCCAGGATAATCAACACCAATAGCCCCAGCCAGAACAGGATTCTCATGACAGGCTCCTGTGCAACAAGACTTCCAGCACGAAGCGGCTACCAACATAAGCCAGTAACAAGGTGACAAAACCTGACAGGGTAAAGCTCAATACGGTTTTGCCGCGCCAGCCACGCCAGTAGCGCCCGGCCAGCAAGATGGCAAACAAGAGCCAGGACAAGAGTGACAGTATGGTCTTGTGATCCCATTTGAAGGCCACGCCCAATACCTGCTCTGAAAATATCACACCCGACAAGACAGTCAGTGTCAATAAGACAAAACCAAGCAGCACAAAACGAAACAGTATTTTTTCCATGGTCAGCAAGGCTGGCAGTCTGTCTATCAGGACATTGAGCCATTCCACTTTTTGAGCAGTGCGCAATTGGTGCAAATGCTTGTCTTGCACAGTCATGACGACGGCATGGAAAGCCGCTATCGTCAGCGTGCTATAGGCCAGCATGGCAATCACCACATGCCATGGGAACATGGCTGTCTTGCCAGCCAGGGCAATCAGACTGCCGGGAAAGAAACTCGGCAACATCGCCATCACGGCAGCATTAGGCATGAGCAGGAGGCGCAAGCCGTCAAGCGAGGCATTGCGGTTTTCCAGCCAGCAGACAAAGACAGAGACCCATAGCGCAGCAGACAACATGACAGCAAAGCCTACCCTGAGCGCATGATCCGGGAAAATAGTCAGCCACAAAGCTGCGCCATGCGTCAGCCAGGCCAGTGCGCCGACCACATTGGACAGCATCAACAGCCTTCCAGGCAAGACTATGCTCGATATATATAAGGCGGCGGCAAGAAATGATAGATAGATTTGCATGGTACAAGTTTACACCATGTCGCCTGAAAAGTCGGATTATGCATGTTCAGCATTTTCCATAACGTCTGCTATATCCCTACCCTAGCCCGCTGGAGGATTGACCGGGGTCAAAGTTTTTTGATATTTTTTGATCTTGTCGTACAGGGTTTTCTTGGGGATACCCAATGATTCTGCTGCTGCAGCAACATTATTGGCATTTTTTTCCAAGGCAAGCTGGATCAGGCTGGCTTCATACACATCCAGTTTTTCAGGCAAACTGGAGCCAGTAGTTGACTGGATTTGCCGGGCGTGATCGTCATCCAAAGCGGACCGGTCAGCAAACTCCGCCACCCCCAGCACCAGTTGATCTGCAAAATTGCGTAACTCACGCACGTTGCCCTGCCAGTCAGCCTGCATCCAATATTGCATTTGAGCGCCTGACCAGGCTGGCACTTGTTTTTGATAACGTAGGGCTGCCCTTTGTACGAAATACGAGAGCAATAAAGGAATATCCTCACGTCTCTCATTGAGTCTGGGTAAATGCATGGTGATGACACTGAGGCGGTAATACAAATCTTCGCGGAATTGCCCTTGCGTGCTGAGCTTGAGCAAATCCATTTTTGTTGCTGCGATGATGCGGCAATCCAATGCGATAGATTGATTGCCACCCAGTCTTTCCAGGCTGCGTTCTTGCAAGACCCTGAGCAATTTGATTTGCAGGTTCAGTGGCATACTTTCAATTTCATCAAGAAATACCGTGCCACCATGTGCATACTCCAGCTTACCTATGCGGCGTTTCTGGGCACTGGTAAAGGCACCAGCTTCATGACCAAAAATCTCGCTCTCGAAGACAGACTCAGGCAGGGCTCCGCAATTAATGGCAACGAATTCGCCTTTACAGCCACTAGCCAGATGCAATTGCCGCGCCACCACTTCTTTACCAGAACCGGTCGCACCATTGATCAATACATCGACCTGGGTAGGGCCTATGCTTTGTATGAATTTTCTGACTTTTTCTATCTGCGGGCTTTGGCCTATCAAGTCCGGCGTTGCTGAATGATTTAGCCAGGATAATTTAAGCTTGCGGTTTTCCATGACCAGCCGCCGCTTTTCCTGAGCGCGCAGACAGGCATCGAGCAGGCGCTCGGCAGCAAAAGGTTTTTCCAGGAAATCATAAGCGCCATAACGCATGGCTTCTACCGCCATACTGACATCGCCATGGCCAGTGATGATGATAACGGGCAGCTCTGCATCGATGGCCCGTACCTTTTCCAGCACTTCCAGTCCTGACTTGCCGGGCAAACGTACATCGGTCACGATAATACCGGCATAGCCATCCTTGATATAAGCATCTGCCAGTTCGGCACTGGCGCAAGCCTGCACTTCAAAACCACCCAGTTCCAGCGTCTGGGTGGTTGCCAGGCGCACTGCCTGCTCATCTTCTATTAATATAGCGAGCATTTGAGTCATACTGTTTCCTTACTATATGTATACAGTCATGCGCGATCAGCCAGCGGGATGCAAACTGTGAATTCAGCGCCGCCATCCGGACGGTTATCTGCCAACAGGCTGCCATTCATGGCCTGCACGATGGAAGAAGAAATCGCCAGCCCCAAACCCAGGCCGTGACCAATTTCCTTGGTGGTAAAAAATGGTTCAAACAAATGACCGGCCACATGTTCAGGGATGCCAGTGCCACTGTCGGCAATACTGATTCTTGCCATACCCTGTTCACTATTAAGTCTGACATCCACTTCTTTGACAGGGCTATTTTCTACCGCATCCAGGGCATTGCGTATCAGATTGATCAAGACTTGCTCGATTCTGACAGTGTCGCCCAGCACCTTGGCAGCTTCGGCAACATGCACGTGCAAGATGACCCCGCGCCTGTCGGTCTCGCTGCGCAACAAGCTGACAGCAGACTGGATCGCCATCTGCACATCGACTTCTGCTATCGCGTTCGGGCTCTTCCTGGCAAAGCCCTTGAGCTGGGCAATGATGCTGCCCATACGCTCACTCGCATGGCTTATATGTTCCAGGTTAGCCAAAGCCTGCTCAGCCTTGCCGCGGTTCATGAAGGTGATTGCGTTATCAGCAAAAGCGCGTATTGCGGTCAGTGGCTGGTTCAATTCATGGGTGATGCCAGTGGCCATCTGGCCCAGCATGGCCAGTTTACCGGCTTGCACCATTTCATTCTGGGTAGAGCGCAGTAGGGTTTCAGTCTGCTTGAGTGTCAGGTAGCGGCTTTCAAGTTCTGCATTCGCCTGCGTCAATTGCTGGGTGCGCTCGGCGATATGCAATTCCAGTTCATCCGCCGCTTTCTTTAGCGCACGTTGTGCCAGCCGTCCCTCTTCCAGCCTGCGACGGCGTTGGTCAAACACAGCGGCAAAGGCCAGCGCTATGCCCAGTATCAAAGCAACCACCAGGGCAGATTGCAAACCCGCCCGCATGACTTTGCCCTGATCGGGGAATAACATCAGTTGCCAACTCAGACGTCCTATCGGCCTTTGCAGATAGTCGTCATAACCCTTTTTCTCTGCCAGCGGCAATTGCGCAATTGCATCTATATGCTTGCCACCATATTGCAAAGTGGCTTTCAAATCTTGTTGCACTACTGGCGACAGGTTTTGCAGGCTATGATATTTCCAGGAAGCGCGGTTACTCAAAAACACTACGCCATGTCTGTCACTGAGCGCGATAGGTTCTTCACTACTGCCCCAGGCTTGCTCAAACTCGTTGAGGATAATCTTGACGGCGATCACGCCTATCGGTGCTTGCGTGCCGCGCTTGCTGCCTGGCGGATAGACTGGCTGGGAAATAAAATAGCCTGGAATATTGGTGGTATTGCCTATCGCATAAAAATGGCCAGGTTTGACCTGCTTCAATGCTTCAGAAAAGTAGGGGCGAAAGGCAAAATTTTGCCCCATATAACTTTGTGCAGTATTCCAGTTGCTGGCGGCGATGGTATTGCCTTGCACGTCCATCAGGTAGATCGCGGCAACTTTGGCCTGCTCAGCCAACTCTTGCAAACTCAGGTTCAGGGTCTGCGTCAAGTTGCCATCATCCTTGTGCAGCAACGCCTCTGCCGTCATAGGCAAATAAGAAATGGCAAAAGGCAGAGTTTCATAACGCTCAAGTACGGATTCAATATCCAGCGCAATAATCTGCAACTGCCGGTCACCAGCCTGGCGGCTATTGCTTTTGGCGATGGTGGCGGCCACAAAATAGCTGGCAACCACCAGTGCAATGCTCATAGCCGCCATACAGATAAAGATCAGGCGCCGACTACGAAAACTGTCAGTACGCGGCGCTGTCACAAGCTCTTACTTATAAATACCGCAGTTGATAATAATGTCTTCATACTTTTCAAAGTACATGGATTTTTGCTCTATCTGTTTAGAGACAGGGTTAACAAACTTATAGTCCTGCCAACCTTTGCCCTTGGTTTTGGCGAGCTCCATCCGTTCACGCACAAACAGTTTGCCGTCGGCATCTTTCAAATCCAGCAAATCCTTGCCCTGCATTTTGGCATTGGCACCATGGGCAAGGTTCTTACCATTCATGTCATTGACGGTGATATACAGATCACGATCGCGGAAAGGCCCTTGCAAATTATTCACGTCAGCAAAGGTCTTCTCTCTGCCAACTGCCTTGATACTGGCAATCACTTTTTGCACCATGGCGACGGCCTCGGGTGCCGTGCCATGGGCACTTTGCGCGTGACTAGACGCGCCCAACAAGAAAACCAATCC
Source organism: Burkholderiales bacterium (assembly GCA_016200895.1). Classification (GTDB taxonomy): domain Bacteria; phylum Pseudomonadota; class Gammaproteobacteria; order Burkholderiales; family Burkholderiaceae_D; genus Undibacterium. Next base: position 13,769 of record JACQDX010000089.1, on the reverse strand, counting down.
CGCTACTACAATTCGTGCAAATTTCAGCATGATGTCTCTCCTTATGATTTTTATGGGCGCGTCCAGGCTACTAGTTCCAACTTACTGCTCAATCTACTGCTGCCATCTTCAGTTCATCATTGTGGTGCCGTTGTTGTTCTTCCATGACCAACTGTCCCAACTCACGTTTCAAGGCATTGAAGCCGGGGTCAGAAGGATCACGCGACCGTGGCAGTTCGACGATCAAATCTTTTTTAACGGTACCTGGCCGGTAAGTCATGACAACGATGCGGTCAGCCAGATAAATTGCCTCTTCTATACTATGCGTAACGAAGATGATGGTTTTCTTCAGTTCTGACCAGATGCGCAGCAACTCATCCTGCAAGTTGCGACGCGTCAGGGCATCCAGCGCACCGAAGGGCTCATCCATTAACATGATAGGCGAATCCAGCGCCAATACACGGGCAATTGCAACGCGCTGACGCATACCGCCAGACAAATCCTTGGGGAAACGTGCTTTAAAGTCACTCAAGCCCAGCATACCCAGCAAGCTGGCAACCCGTTGCTGTATCTCCGCCTTGGCCATGCCCTTGATTTCCAGGCCAAAAGCAATGTTCTGCTCCACCGTCATCCAGGGGAAAAGTGCATATTCCTGGAACACCATACCACGGTCCGGTCCGGGGGCGCTGACCTTCTGTCCGTTCGCAATAATGCTGCCTGAAGTCGGCAAAGAAAAACCTGCAACCGCATTGAGCAAGGTCGACTTGCCGCAGCCTGATGGTCCAAGCAGGCAGACGAACTGACCTTCTGGGATCTCCAGATTGATGTCACGCAAGGCCACGACTTCTTTGTCAGCAGTCTTGAAGATCTTATTCACAGCTTCAATTTTAATATGGGTAGGGTTCATCTCAATTCTCCAATCCACGGTGCCAGCGCAGCAAATAGTTATTTAACTTATTCATGGCGATATCGATCATCAAGCCAAGAAATCCTATGCTATACATGCCCGCAATAATTTTTGAGGTCCAAAAATATTCACGTGCTTCCAAAATGCGAAACCCAAGTCCATTATTCACGGCAATCATTTCTGAAACAATGACCACAATAAAAGCGGTGCCTATACCAATACGCACTCCTGACAAAATATATGGGACGGCAGCCGGCAGCATCACTCTGGTGAACATAGTCATTTGACTTGCCCCCAAGTTGCGGGCAGCTCTGATATAGATACCATCAACATGACGAACGCCAGCGATGGTATTCATCAAAACTGGGAAAAATGCGCCCAATGCAATGAGAAAAATAGCCGGGGCATTTCCCAGACCAAACCACAAAATCGCCAAAGGAATGAAGGCAATCGGTGGTATTGGACGATGCAACTGAACCAAGGGGTTCAGCAGCGTATACACAAACTGATTTGCTCCCATGAAAAGTCCTAAAGGTAAAGCCAGACCAGCACCAATCAGAAACCCCACTACGACGCGGTATAAGCTTCCCATGGTATCGCGTACTAGTTCACCTGAAAATATCCATTGCAATATGTTTCCCTGTGCAGCGTCATGAGCCTCTGCCGGAGTTGCATAGGCAATCCATTTTAGTAAAACCTCGCCTGGAGGCGGAAGCATTTGCGGATTGACCCAGCCATTAGTAGAAAACATATGCCAGATCGCAATCAGAATAACGGGCACAATCAACCCCGCGCCCATTTCACGCCATTTAAATTTCATGATTTTTCCTTCAAGAGTTGAGGAGCTGGGCGAGCAGATTTTGCTCAAGAAAGCAGACTCGCCCTTTGCTCAAGCTATAGACTTACTTGATGCTTATTTTATGTTCAGGCTCTTCTTGGCTTGTTCCAGAAGATCGGTTTTTACCCAATCTTTGGCGATGGGCGGCTTGGCCATTTTGCCTACGCCATATTTTTGCATCAGATCTGTTGTGATCTGTATGTGCTCTGCAGTGACGTCATAGGTATAAGGCGAGTTTTCTATGGCATTAACAAAATCTTCATGGCTGACCTGGCCTTTGAACATGTTTTCGCGCACATATTTTTCTGCCAATTCCTTGTTGTCGATAAAAGTCTTGGTAGCTTCAACAAAGCAGCGCATGAATTTTTCTGCGACTGGGCGACGTTCTTTATAGAACTTCTCAGTCATTACCATGGTGCGCACCGGCTCACCTATCGGAGTATCGTAGGGTTTAATGATTTCATTACCAAAACCCTTGCTGATAGCCTGCGAAGAGTAAGGCTCAGACTGCATGATGGCATCAATATTTTTACCCAGCAAAGCCTGGTTCAAGTCAGGAAAACCAAGATAAATGATTTGCACATCCTTGCCGGGCTGGTCAGAATAAGTCAGGCCGTTTTGCGACAGTTCCGCAGCCAGCAAAATGTCCTGGATACCGCCACGGGTAACACCGACTTTCTTGCCTTTCAAATCCTTGACTGTCTTCATGCCCAAGTCAGTACGTCCAACCAGGCGTGCACCACCTTTGGCAAAACCGGCAACCAGATAAATCGGTGTGCCGCTGGCACGCGCAGAAATCACGGCTTCGGAAGATACGGCGCCAACATCAAGCTCACCGGCAATGACTGCCTGCATGGCGTCCAGGCCTTTGGCGAACACCCGTTCTTCTACTTTGATACCACATTTTGGTGCGATTTCTTTGATGTAAGAGACCGCACCATAGTGGGCGAATTTCAGATTACCCAATCTGACCACATCCTGGGCCTGGACTACGCTGGCAAATAGTCCTGAAGTAATGAGAGCGGCAAGCAAAATCTTTTTGAACATCTTTGTCTCCTGAGTTTTGATTTGATTTTTTCCTACACGTACTGATTAGCAGGTATTGTGCCAGCATCAGGATTTTAGTAAACAACTGATTTCATTCAAGTTTCTATTCAGGATTCAGCAGACTTGATGCGAAAAACCGGATTATGCCCGCCGCGCATTCTGTGTTTTCGCACTGACATGTTGATATGAACTAGCGCAAAAACTTACCGTCCCTGCCTATCATCGTCAAATCCACAAATTCACTACCACTATGGGCGCGCTCGCTATAAGTCACAGTGATGCCGCCCAGATCCACCTTATGCATGGATTCCAGTGCACGGATCAGGCCTTCGCGCGTGAGACCCTTGCCAGCCCGCTTCAAACCTTCTACCAATAGTTTGGCAGAAACAAAGCCCTCCATCGCTGCATATGAAGGTGCGACACCATTTTCTTTGGCAATGGTCTTGAACTCCTGCCCCAGGGTACTTGATACCAGATGCGGTGCCGGCATGATCTGCGACACCATGATGCCGGTCGCTACCGGCCCCAGCGAGTCAATAAAGGATTGCGAAGCATTATTCGACAAGGTCATGATTTGTATGCTGCTGCCTTTGGTACGCAAGCCACGAATAATTTCTGACACCGTGGTGGCTGAACCTACGATGATCAGCGCCTTGGCTGGCGATTTGACAACTTCATCAATGGCCTTGGGCACGTCTGGCTTTGCCCGGTCATATTTACTGACCAGAGAAGGCTTCAATTTAAAGCTGTCCATCGCGCTGGTAAAACCAGCCAGACCATCACCACCAAAAGTATCATCGACATGCACGATAGCAATGTCTTTCAAGCCTATGGTTGAAAACTGTTCCACGGCTTTCTTAACTTCATCCTGATATTTGGCCCTGACATTAAATACATAACGGTTAACAGGGCTGTGAAATACGGCAGCACCAGTACTCGGTGCAACCAGAGGGACTTTGTTGGTGACCAGGATGGGCAGGATGGCCTGGGTATGCGGTGTGCCACGGGACTGGAACAAGGCAAAGACATGGTCTTTCTTGACTAGTGTTTCGGCATTGGTGGCGGCGATGGCGGGATCAAACTTGTCATCAATGATGTGCAGTTCTATCTTGCGGCCATACACGCCACCATTCTTATTGATCTGGTTGAAATAAGCAGCAGCACCGGCATTCATTTCCTTGACTGGCCCGGCTATCTGCCCTGTCAGTCCTACAGTTTGTCCTATCAGTATGCTATTGTCAGTGACACCTTCCTCTGCCAGGCTATAGCCAGACGAAGCAATCAGGGTGCACAGGGTAAGTATGCGTGGCAAGCGCCAGGCACGATGATGTCGTCTCATGATTGTCTCCAGATTATTGAGTGTCTATTTTTTTGAACCAGCGACAAAATCAGATCGACTTGACAGGATGTCCAGCCATCTTAATCTTGTAGCAAGCTCTGTGATAGCACTCTTATTAGCAGACTTCATACCAAGTACGAATGAAGACCCGCACCCTGTTTTTAACTGATTTTTTGAGCAAAATATATCAGTACTATCCCTCATGCGTCTGAAAATCCGCACGACAATTTGAAATTATTCTGGATTTTCAGAATTTCGCCCACATCTACTCTGTACATTAGGCGAAATGCCAGACTCTGTCACGGGTTCAGGTAAAATGCCTGCTGTTGCTGCCACGGAGTTGCTACTCAGTGGCTACTAAACTGCTACTACTGCCTGTGTCAGGCTGCAGTGTGCACCGCCCTATTGATTTTTTCTTAATATCCCCTAAGCCAACATGCTCGATAACCTAACCCAGCGCCTAGCCAAAGTCGTCAAGACCATGCGCGGCGAAGCCCGTCTGACTGAATCCAATACCGCTGAGATGTTGCGTGAAGTACGCATGGCTTTGCTGGAGGCAGACGTCGCCCTGCCAGCAGTACGTGAGCTGATCGCCCGTGTCAAAGAAAAAGCCGTGGGCGAAGAAGTCATTTCTTCCCTGACACCGGGTCAGGCCCTGGTTGGCGTGGTACAGAAAGAGCTGGCCGCCCTGATGGGTGCCGACCTTGGCGAAGATGCATCACAACTGAGTTTTAACTGCCAGCCGCCAGCGATCATCCTGATGGCCGGTTTGCAGGGGGCTGGTAAAACCACGACCGTTGGTAAGCTGGCTAAATATCTGCGTGAGCAAAAAAAGAAAAAGGTATTAACCGTTTCTGCCGACGTTTATCGTCCGGCAGCGATAGGCCAGTTGCAGACCGTGACGGCACAGGTTGGTGCAGACTTTTTCCCTTCCCTGCCTACTGACAAACCGGTAGATATCGCCCTGGCTGCACTTGATTACGCCAAAAAGCATTATCACGATGTGCTGATCATCGATACTGCCGGTCGCCTGGGTATTGATGAAGCGATGATGCAAGAGATTGCTGCAGTCCATGCTGCCGTCAAACCTATAGAAACCCTGTTCGTGGTCGATGCCATGCTGGGTCAGGATGCCGTCAATACAGCCAAGGCCTTTAATGACGCCCTGCCTTTGACTGGCGTGGTACTGACCAAGCTGGACGGTGACGCACGCGGTGGCGCGGCCCTGTCGGTACGTTATATCACAGGCAAACCGATCAAGTTTGTTGGCGTTGCTGAAAAACTCGATGGCCTGGAATCTTTCGATGCTACCCGTATGGCCAACCGTATTCTGGGCATGGGCGACATCTTGGCGCTGGTCGAATCGGCCCAAAAAGGCATGGATGTGGCTGCAGCACAGGATCTGGCGCACAAGATCAAGGATGGCGGCAAATTCGACTTGAATGACTTCAAGATGCAAATTTCGCAGATGAAGAATATGGGTGGTCTATCGAATCTGATGGACAAGTTGCCAGCTCAGATGCAGCAGGCAGCCAGTGGTGCCAATATGGATCAGGCTGAAAAACAGGTGCGCCGCATGGAAGGCATGATTAATTCCATGACGCCACAAGAAAGGTCCAAGCCAGAATTGATCAAGGCTTCGCGCAAACGCCGTATAGCCACAGGTGCCGGTGTCCAAATACAGGAAGTCAACCGCATGCTGGCTCAGTTTGAGCAAATGCAGTCCATGATGAAGAAATTGCGCGGCGGCGGCATGATGAAGATGTTGCGCGGCATGAAGGGAATGATGCCGGGCAAGCGTTGAGTTTTGCCAGATGGCGTTAAATTTAGTTGAGTTTCGCTGAATTTTTCTCAGTATTTCGCTTCGCATTTCCCTCTATGGAAAAATGCCGGATAGCAGCCAAAATGGCGCTAATCCGGCATTTTTTTATGCGGAAATCCAACGACAGGCAAATTCCTGCACTTTTTCAGTAAAAACCCGCAAAAAACACTTGCATCCCTGTAAAAACCGCACCACTATTAGCGATGCGTGAAGTGACGCAATGCAGGAGCTTTTCAAAACGATCAAAGCTCCGTCCACGAAATTTGTGAAGGAGGCTATTTATGGCAACAGCACCAAAAAAACCAGCAGCAAAACCGGCAGCCAAACCAGCAGCTAAACCGGCAGTAAAAGCAGCAGCTCCAAAGGCAGCAGCGAAACCGGCAGCAAAAGCAGCAGCTCCTAAAAAAGCCGCAGCAGCTAAGCCAGCAGCAGCACGCAAGCCAAATGCAGCGTTCATGAAACCTATGACTATATCCCCAGTTCTGGCAGCAGTCATCGGTGCAGCAGCAATTCCCCGTACTGAAGTCACTAAAAAAGTATGGGAATACATCAAGAAACACAAACTGCAAGATGAAGCAAACAAACGCAACATCAACGCGGATGACAAGTTGAAAGCCGTTTTCGATGGCAAGAAACAAGTGTCCATGTTTGAAATGACTAAACTCATTTCCGGTCATCTGTCCTGATTTTTTAGGAAGAGATTGCCGCAGTTGCTTTGGGAAACTCAAAGGGAAGCAGTCAGTCCCCTCCCAAACAAAAATGCCCGCATCGCGCGGGCATTTTTGTTTTCATCCCCTTCTCATTTACAAATTACCGCAAGTGACTGGTACAGTCGGTAGCTCATTACCGATGATCTCGCCAGGCTTGCGGTGCAAAATACAATAAGTGCCAAATGGAGTAATCACTTTCGACACAGGTCGTCCATCACCAAGTATATGTACTTCATGCTTGTAACTTTCACGCATGACAGTTGAGGACGCCTGGACTGCGGTAGCAAATTTTTCCATCGCTGCTGGCGCCACTTTGCTACTAACTTGGTCACGGTACTTAAAATCTTTTTTCAGGCTGTTAAAAATTCCCCGCGTATCACGGTTAACGAGCGCATCAGCCCCAGAATCTGCTTCCGCTTTCTCAACTGGTAACATGGTATGTGGCTTGCCACTGACCATATCTTTGTCAGGTTCACTAATAGCAGAGCTTTGGCGTGAAACAAGTGGGACTCTGATTTGCGGTGATGGCGCTGTTATATCCCTGGGCGGCCTGGAAAGCGGGGTAAGGGAGGGAAGCTTTGCTGGCTCGGGTTGCTTCAAAAAAATTAAACTAGCTGCCTGTGTCAACTCATCTTTGTGCATGACTTTTAGTTGCGGCCATAGCAAATACAGCCCCATGTGTAACAAGAGTACGCCAAGCACTATGCGCAACTCACTGCGTTGAATAGACAAGTGATGAGGAATTGCCAGCATTTGCCTACCCTCGCCTCAATAACTGCCGCAAGTGACTGTGCGTATGCCGGGGGCCCTGGTGATATCTGCACCTGGTTTTGCACCTATCACACAATATGACCCTGCTGGTGTCGTCACCTTGGTCATGGCGGTGCCATCTGACATGATGATGTTCTGATAGCTGGTGCCGCGAGGACGCGCAGCTGCGGCGACGTTAATGCCAAATTGCACCATGGAGGATTTTTCTGGCTTGATATCCGTCAATATGCGATTTGGCATTTCGCGTTCTACCTGCTTGATGACTTTGCTGATATCACGCTGGATGACAACAGTACTCTCACCACTTAATGTGGGGGTGCTTGTTTCTGTGTTCACGACCGGGACAGGTGTGACAGTGATGCCTGTACCTATTTCACTGGTGACGGGCGTGGGCGTAACTGGTACGTCCGCAATGCGGGGTTTATTTGGCACTGGCAATTGACTGAGTTGGCTGGACTGTGGCGCCGGTTTGATCATGGGCACGGCCTGTTCAGGAATGCGTTGTAATGGCGCTTCCAGCATGTGGACCACAAAAGCTAGTGGTGCACTCACTTCATTTTTTTGCCTGACTATGCTTGGCCACAATATGATTAACAAGATATGGGCGAACAGCACTGCAAGCAACAATTGCCAACGTGAGCGCAATAGCTTGCGCCAGTCTGTGCTGCCAAATTCTTCTTGATAAAAGAGTGCCTGCATGTCTGAACTTGGTTTAATCCTGAATTTGATTTGAACAATATATTCATGCCCGCCTTACTCTGGCAAGAAATTGCCAAATCCTGAGTATCATCGGGCATTCTGGAATGCCCGATGATACTTGACCCGTCATTTATTCAAAGGATAGTTTTACAAGACCAGGGGTAGCGTTAATTGCTACCTGAACAACGATGCAGATTTTACCAAGCAGGAAAATCCCGATTCACTTTATTAGGACTTACGCAAAACCGCCCCAGCTGCGTTTTAGCTCCTAGCCGTACTAAAATACTGTCTTCGTCGCTACGCCTTGCTGGGACAATTTTGCGTAAGTCCTATTTATAAAGAATGAATCAGTTGGTGAATTCCCAGTTTTTCCAGTTGGACAGCACAGCTTTGGGGTATTCAGGACGACCACGGCTACCGTTGTAGCGACCCAGGGCGAGGTAAAGATCACCCTTTTCCATATCGATGTACAGGCGCAAAATGGAACAGCCATAACGCAGATTGGTTTGCATCTGGAACAGTTTTTTTGCATCACCATCGCCGATGACGCGCGACCAGAATGGCATGACCTGCATATAACCGCGCGCGCCAACCACAGAAGTCGCATATTTGCGGAAGGCGGATTCTACCTGTATCAAACCCATCACCATGGCAACATCCAGACCGGCGCGCTTGGATTCATACCAGATGGCATCCAGCAATTCCTTGCGGGTCTGCAAATCGGGTATGCGTCGCTTCAGGCGCGATGCCATCTCGCCCTGCCAGTTGATGTACTTGATACGTTCTTCGATATTGGCAAACGTAGGTTTGGGTGGTGTGGAATCAGAAACGGCTTTAGCCAGAGCAAGGCGCACGGAATCTGCCATGGCTTCTTCTTTTTGATTACCGGCTTGCGCCGGTAACACAGAAACAGCCAACAGGCAGATCACCAGATGAAGGATGAATTTTTTCCATCCTTCCCATATGACTTGCACAGCTTGCAGATCAAACTTGCTACTACCGCTAAATCTTCCTTTGCACCAGACGCAAAAGCGCAAGAAAAAATACTTCATCCTGCTACTTATTTACCTGCCATCTTGGCTTGGATGAAGGCCAGCATCTCGGCCACAGGCACATTGCTGGCTTCAGTATCGCGACGACCCAGATATTCAAGCTTGCCTTCTTTCAGGCCACGGTCACCGATGACGACGCGGTGCGGCACGCCTATCAGTTCCCAGTCTGCAAACATGGCACCCGGACGTTCGCCACGGTCATCCAGTATCACGTCAACGCCAGCTGCCAGCAAGGCGCCGTACAGTGATTCGGCCTCAGTCCTGACGGCTTCACTGCGATCCATGCCCATAGGGCAGATGACGACTTCAAACGGTGCAATCGAGGTTGGCCAGATGATGCCCTTGTCGTCGAAATTCTGTTCTATCGCTGCCCCCAGAATGCGGGTGACACCTATGCCGTAGCAACCCATTTGCAGCAATTGTGGCTTGCCGTTTTCATCAAGGAAAGTGGCTTTCATGTCGTCGGAATAGCGGGTGCCGAGCTGGAATACATGACCAACTTCAATACCACGCTGGATGGCAAGTACGCCTTTGCCATCTGGTGATGGATCACCAGCGACGACATTGCGCAAATCGGCAACCACAGGCTCAGGCAAATCACGGCCCCAGTTGGCGCCAGTGAAGTGGAAGTCAGCTTCATTTGCGCCACAGACAAAGTCGGCCATATTGGCGACAGTCCTGTCAGCCACGATATTGACGGGCTTTTGTGTACCGATAGGGCCGAGGTAACCTGGTTTGGTACCAAAATGCTCGACAATCTCTGCCTCGGTGGCAAAGCGGTAGTTCGCCATGCCAGCTATCTTTCCTGCCTTGACTTCATTGAGTTCATGGTCGCCACGCAACAGCAGCAGCCAGATTTGCGCTGCTTTGCCACTGTCTTTTTCAGCATCAACTGCAAGCACGATGGACTTGACCGTGGTTTCCAGTGGAATATTGAGCAATTGCGCGACATCTTCACACTTGGCTTTACCAGGCGTGGCAGTCTTAGTCAGCGCAGCAGCAGCGGCTGGACGACTGGTTTGCCTTGGCAAGGCCTCTGCCGCTTCCATATTGGCGGCGTAATCAGAGGTCGGGCAATACACCAGTGCATCTTCACCAGTATCGGCAATGACGTGAAATTCGTGCGAGCCAGAACCACCGATCGCGCCATTGTCAGCTGCTACCGCACGGAATTCCAGGCCAAAGCGCTGGAAGATACGGGTGTAGGCGTCGTACATGACTTCATAAGATTTTTGCATGCCCTCGACATCACGGTCAAAGGAATACGCATCTTTCATAGTGAATTCACGGCCACGCATGAGACCAAAACGTGGGCGGCGTTCGTCACGGAACTTGGTCTGGATATGATAAAAGTTCACTGGCAACTGACGGTAAGAGCGGATTTCTGTACGGACAACGTCAGTGATCGCTTCTTCTGAAGTTGGCTGGATGATGTAATCGCGGCCATGGCGGTCTTTCACGCGCATGAGTTCTGGCCCCATTTTGTCCCAGCGGCCAGTTTCTTGCCAGAGCTCGGCTGGTTGCACGACTGGCATCAGCATCTCGATCGCACCGGCGCGATTCATTTCCTCACGAACAATGTTCTCTACTTTGCGGATGATGCGCAAGCCCATGGGCATGTAGTTATAGATGCCGGAACCGAGGCGTTTAATCATGCCCGCACGCATCATCAGTTTATGGCTGACGATCTCGGCATCGGCAGGAGCTTCTTTCTGTGTAGAAATAAAAAATCGTGTAGCACGCATGACAGTGATTCTTTTTAAATGGAGGGTTATAATCAACTCAATTTTAAAGGATTAGCTGGCTAATGCGCCCACTCTTTGCACATTTGATGAAGGAAACTGCGATTTGTTCGCCTCCATGGGGGCTGTCCGTCGAAAAACGCAGTATTTTGCGACGAAACAAACGCTCTCTACGCTATCTATTGCAGGAGCAAGCCGTTTAGCCACAGAAAGTTTTGAGGTTGAACATGCTGGATCGTGAAGGCTTCCGCCCTAACGTTGGCATAATTTTGCTAAACGCCAACAATGAAGTCTGGTGGGGAAAGCGGGTGCGCGAGCATTCCTGGCAATTCCCCCAGGGTGGCATTAAATATGGTGAGTCACCGGAACAAGCGATGTACCGGGAACTCGAAGAAGAAACCGGCTTGCTGCCTGAGCATGTCAAAGTCATAGGGCGTACCCGTGACTGGCTGCGCTATGAAGTGCCGGATCATTTTATCAAGCGTGAAATCCGCGGGCATTATCGTGGGCAAAAACAGATCTGGTTTTTGTTACGCATGATAGGCCGCGATTGCGATGTCAATTTGCGGGCCAGCACCCATCCTGAATTTGATGCATGGCGCTGGCATGACTATTGGGTACCACTGGATGTGGTGATTGAATTCAAGCGCGGCGTTTATCAACTGGCCTTGCAGGAATTGTCGCGCTATGTGCACCGCACTGAGCATCCCAATTCCAATCGCAGCCGTTATTTGCGTAATCAGCAACAAACACCAAAAAATCAGGATTGCAGTAAAACCGAGCCGGAAGAATCCAAATAATTTATGTTGAATAAAAAATTACGTCATATCGCTATCATAGGTCTGGCCTTGCTACCTGTCAGCCTGGCTTTTGCAGCAGATGAAGAGGAAGAGGATAAAGAATGGCGTGAAGTCGCCCTGCAATTGCCAGAGGCGCCAAAAGCTGAAAATCTCTTGAATTTCTACAAGAGCCCCAGTCAGTCTTTTGCGATCGATACCAAGTCTCTCATCGTGGCGACGGATGGCACCATACGCTATACCATGGTTGCCACCAGTACTGGCGGTGCCAAGAACATCAGTTATGAGGGCCTGCGTTGCCAGTCGTATGAAGTCAAACTGTATGCCTTTGGCCGCCCTGATGGTACATGGTCACGTTCACGCCGCAATCAGTGGGATGCCATCATCAACACCGGTGCCAACAAGCAGCATGCTACTTTGTTCTCTGAGTATTTTTGCGAAGGCAAAACCATCGCAGGCAAAGCCAGTGTCTTGCTGGACAAGCTGCGTGGCAAAAAGATGTCGTATTACTAAAATCCAATAATAGAATACAGGAATACAATGGGTGCTGGATTTTCACTCATGCACCCATTTTTATATCTGATTTATAGCAACACCAAATTATCGCGGTGTATCAGTTCAGATTCTTCAACAAAACCAAGTATGGCCTCAATCTCGGCCGAAGCATGGCGCTTGATACGGCGCGCATCTGTGCTTGAGTAATTAATCAGTCCTCTGGCTACCGGGCTACCGGCCTCATCACAGCAAGTGACCACGGCACCGCGGCTGAATTCGCCACGTACGTCAAGCACGCCTATAGGCAACAAGGATTTACCTTCACGTGTCAACTTTTGCACTGCACCAGCATCCAGAATGACCTGGCCCAGAGTCTGCAAATGATCCATCATCCATTGCTTGCGCGCCGCCACCGGGGCCATTTGTGAAATCAATTGTGTGCCTATGCCTTCACCTTGCGCTAGGCGCAGCAAGACATTCTCTTCACGCCCCCATGCGATAACGGTATGCGCACCAGAACGGGCGCCACGCTTTGCTGCCAGTATCTTGGTCAGCATGCCGCCACTACCCAAGCTGGAACCCACGCCGCCGGCCATGGCTTCCAGCGTCAGGTCACCTGCCCTGGCTTCATGGACAAATGTGGCATTGGGATCTTTGCGTGGGTCGGCTGTGTACAGGCCTCTCTGGTCAGTCAGGATGATCAGGGCATCGGCTTCGATCAGGTTGGCAACCAGAGCACCCAGGGTGTCATTGTCACCAAACTTGATTTCATCGGTGACCACCGTGTCATTTTAATTGATGATGGGAACGATGCCCAGACGCAGCAAGGTGAACAACGTTGACCGCGCATTGAGATAACGTTCACGGTCGGCCAGGTCGGCATGCGTCAATAAAATCTGTGCCGTACCTATCTGGTGTTCGCGAAAGCTGCTTTCGTAAATTTGCGCCAGTCCCATCTGGCCCACGGCAGCACAAGCCTGCAATTCATGGATGGCAGTCGGTCGTTTTTCAAAGCCCAGACGTTGTCGCCCTTCGGCGATAGCACCAGAACTGACCAGCACCACTTCCTTGCCCATGGCACGCAGACCTGCGATCTGGGCAGCCCATTTGGCAATGGCCTGTTTGTCCAGCCCTTTGCCATCATTGGTGACCAGAGATGAACCTACTTTGATAATCAGACGTTTTGCTTGTTGAATGACAGATTGCATAAATGAGTTACAGATGTGATTTGGCGAGGTTGCCACACAAGCGCGGCACACAAATCAAAATTATACTTTATATGGATACTATCGTTGCAATCTAAATTTAATTCATATTTAAAAGCCATATTCTACTTTTTATGAGATTTCCATTATTAAAAAGAAATTATTGCAATATCAAAATAATCATTGATATTTACTCCTTAGCGGGTACAAGGCATTTGGTGGACAATTATTGATTCGGCAGTCAAATAGATTAAGCCGCATATTTCACAAAGGTATCCTGAAAGTAGGTTTTTACACGTTCCGGTTTGCTCGCAATGTCGCTCATATGACTCTCAGTGGCTGCGCGCAATTTTTCTTTTGTGCGCA
>JACQDX010000093.1 GCA_016200895.1 Burkholderiales bacterium | reverse complement strand
TTAAAAATTTAAATACTACTTTATTAAATCATTTGCATGGAGCATAGTTAATAATAAGACACTTTTATAGTGTGCCAAATGAAAAAGCTAGTAAGAGGTTCTTGAGCACGATTGCACGATAAAAAAAATGAAGATGCCGCAGCAATTCGACTAACTGCTCAACACCTCTCCATAATGGAAGTTGGCTCGAACGCGAGAGCTTTCGAGCCATTTTTGAGTTTTCTTGGAACCAAAACATTAATTATTACCGATTTTGATTCAACTAAACGATCAGTTATATGTGGTGAGAAAGGAGAGGTCGAGACTGGGGCATATCAAGCATGTATGGTTTGTGATGCAAATAATACTAGTAACTACACCCTGAAGCACTTCTATAGTGCTCCAGTTGAAAGCGATGAATTTCCTGACTGGTTCGAAAAACTGAAGAGAAATTCACTTCCGTGTATTTCGAGTAATATTAAAGTGGCTTTTCAAGTAGAAGAAAATACATATCATGCAAGAAGCTTTGAAGATGCATTTCTGCACGTCAATTTAGAGAAAATTAAATCAGTCAGGGAGAAGCTAAAGGGGTTGAAAAATAAGGCTTGTCTTGATGATGAACGCCTATCTACTTATGCTCGAACGAATGAGGTACAGGTATAGACAATGTGCTTGTTGTGCTTGAAGAGTTTTATTGGACTGAATATGATTTCAGCTCAATATTTGACGATGGTCAATTGGATGTTGCTAAACGAAAAAAAAATTTAAAGCTCTTTTACGTTGCCTGCTCACGTGCAAAGAAAAATTTGCGCTGTGTAAGACTTGTTTCCCAAGAAGAGAAACCAAAATTTCTCAATAGATTTAAAGATTTTAAAGTTACTGAAATTGAAATACCTGCCTCGAATTGAGGAAACAAACAAAAACCCGCTCAAGCACAAGGCTAAAAGCGGGTTCTTTGCATCTGGCAGATCACTCTGCAAGAAAATTCTGGTGGTGATAGGTGGACTTGAACCACCGACCCCAGCATTATGAGTGCTGTGCTCTAACCAACTGAGCTATATCACCAAGAAGCCTGCGATTATGTCAGTTTGGCTTTTGGCTGTCAATATGCAAAACCAGATTTTGATGAGAACTGCGGCTATTTTTGCCTAAAAAGCAAAGCATTTCTGGTTTTGTGTCTGAATTATGCTGCGTATTGTTAAAAATGAGGTTCGCACTGAGTTTCCCACCAAAGCTCGTAGTGAGATTGGCTGGGGTTCACTCTGGGTTTGCCAATGCCTGCCTGACGCTGTCCATGATTTGCGCCTGGGCGTCGACTGCCAGGCAGTCGATGATGATGCGCTTGGGCATGGATCTTAGCCAGGTGACCTGGCGTTTGGCGAGTTGGCGGGTGGCGATGATGCCTAGTTCGCGCATTTCTGCCAGGGTGGTCATTCCATCGAGATAATCCCAGGCCTGGCGGTAGCCTACGCAGCGTATGGATGGCAGGTTGGCGTGCAGGTCTGGTCTTTGTTTTAGGGCTTTGACTTCGTCAATAAAGCCTTGCTTGAGCATGGTATCAAAGCGCAGGGCGATGCGTTGGTGGAGTACGCTGCGCTCTGATGGTTCCAGTGAGATGGCGTGCATGTCAAAGGGCGGCGCGGCGCGTTCCTGTTTGGCCAGCAGGGCGGACATGGGCTGGCCGGTGATGGCGATGATTTCCAGGGCGCGTTGTATGCGCTGGCTGTCTTGCGGTTTGAGTCTTGCTGCGGTTTCGGGGTCCAGCGTTGCCAGTCTGGCGTGCAGGCCGGGTACGCCTATGCGGGCGGCTTCTGCATCAAGTTCTGCGCGTATCGCCGGGTCTGCGCCTGGCAAGTCGTCGAGACCATCCATCAGGGCTTTGAAATACATCATGGTGCCGCCTACCAGCAGGGGCAGCTTGCCCCTGGCTTGTATCTCTGTGACCAGTCTTTGTGTGTCTTTGCGAAACTGCGCTACTGAATAGGATTCTGCCGGGTCGATGATGTCGATCAGGTGGTGGGGTACTGCGGCCAGTTCTTCTGCATTGGGTTTGGCCGTGCCTATGTTCATGTCGCGGTAGACCAGGGCAGAATCGACGGAGATGATTTCTGCCGGATAGTGACGCGCAATTTCCAGCGCGGCGGCGGTTTTGCCTGAGGCGGTTGGCCCCATGATGGCGATGACTTTGGTTACGGACATATTCATACTGGTTGTTCTGCTGGTATCAGCAAGGGTAAAGCGCGGGCGGCGATAAAGATCAGGCTACCCATGCTGCAGGCGATGATGGCGAGCGGGTAGACCGTGCCATTATGCGTGGCACCAACGATGCTGCCGACGATAAAGGCCACCAGCATATACAGCGCGCCCATCAGGCCAGCGGCAGTGCCCGCCTGTTGCGGGAAGGGCGAAACCGAATTGGATTGCGAAATAGGGAAGTTGATGCCATGCGCACCCATGGTCATGAACATGATGGGCGGTATCATGGCCCAGTGCTGTACACCTGCCAGTGTCATTGCCAGAAAGGTCGCTCCAGCAGCGAGAGACAGGCTGCTGCCCATGCGCATGGTGATTTTTGTGCCAAAGCGCGCATGCAGGCGGCGGCAGACCACAGTGCCGCTGAGGTAGCCAGATACACCAAAGGCAAAACAATAACCAAACCAGGCGGTTGGCAAAAGCAGCACCTTGATCAGCACAAAGGATGCGCCAGAGATGAACACAAAGATGGACCCATAAGACAAGGCACCCGGCAAGGCATACACCCAGAACACGGGCGCACCCAGCACGATGCGGTAATTGCGCAGCAAGCCGCTGAGGTTGGTGGCCCTGGCGTCTTTATACAGATTGGTTTCTGGCAGGCGCAAGATGACCATGATGAGCAAGGCTGCTGCCAGCAGGGCATGCACAAAAAACGCTGCCCGCCAGCCTAGATTGACTTGCAAGAATGAACCCAGGATAGGCCCCAGCAAAGGCGCGGCAGATACCCAGCTACTGGCCTTGGAAATGACCTTGATGCTGTCTTGCGGGTCATAGGCGTCTCGCACTATCGCACGCGCAATAATGACGGCAGAACAGCAGCCCAGCGCCTGCAAGAAGCGCGCAATGATGAGCATGCCCATGCTTTGCGATGCGCCACACAGGAGGCTGGCGAGCAGGTAGAGGCTTAGCCCAACGATGACAACGGGGCGGCGGCCAAAGCGGTCAGATAGCGGGCCTATCACCAGTTGCGCGCCACCAAAGCCAGCCACAAAGATGGAGAGCGTCAGTTGCACAGTCGAGGCGGGCACATCAAACACCGCTGCCAGGCTGGGCAAGGATGCCAAATACAGGTCAGTGCTTAAGGGTTGCAGCATCAGAAATGCGGCAATCAAAAAGAACAGGGGTGCTGTCGAGAACTGGGCGATGGCCTGGGCTGGCTGGTTCATGGCTGCTTTGGATGTTTGCACGCTATTGATTACGCTTTTGGGCACGTCACTGACCACGCAAGAACATCTTGTCGAGATCATTCAAACCCAGTTGTACCCAGGTCGGGCGGCCATGATTGCACTGGTCTGAGCGTTCTGTATGTTCCATCTGGCGCAGCAGGGCATTCATTTCTGGCACAGTCAGGCTGCGGTTGGCGCGCACGGCGGTGTGGCAGGCCAGGGTGCCGAGTAATTCATTGCGCCTGTCTATCAACACGCGGGAGCCGCCAAACTCACGCACTTCACGCAAGACATCGCGTGCCAGTGACTGGGCATCGGCATTCTTCAAGAGAGCTGGCACGGCGCGCACAGCCAGCGTGGTCGGAGAGATGGCAGCCATGTCAAAGCCCAGCGCCTTGAGCGTGTCCTGATGTTCTTCTACCGTGCCAACTTCCACTGCATCGGCAAAGAAGGTGATGGGGATCAGCATGGGTTGCACCGGCATGCTGTTTTCATCGAGGGCGTTTTTTAATTGTTCGTAGAGTATGCGTTCATGGGCGGCATGCATATCCACCAATACCAGGCCCTTGCTGTTTTGTGCCAGTACATAGACACCGTGTAATTGGGCGAGGGCGAAGCCTAAGGGGTAGTCGTCATCAGGCAGGCTGTTGGCGACCTGGTTGGCATAGCTGGCACCAGTTTCGTTGACACCACTACCGATACCTGGGCTGAAGAAAGCGCCATAGCTTTCCATGCTTTGGGTGACGCCACCATTTTGCTGCGGGCGATAGGGATTCTGGTAGGCGTTGCCGTAGCCGCTGCCGTTACTTCCACCGCCAGCATAGGGGGATGGGTTGGCAAACTGCGATGCAAAGGTGGTTTGCTCGCCGGATATCCAAGGCATGCTTCCATTTGCAGGTGCAGCTATGCCAGAGCCAGCAGACATGGGGCCGGGTACAGTGCCAAATGCAGTCGCCGATGTTTGCGCCAAGGCGCGGCTGACTGCATGGAATACAAACTGATGCACAGAGCGGCTATCGCGGAAGCGTACTTCTATCTTGGAAGGGTGGACGTTCACATCGACCAGCGCGGGATCCAGATCCAGCCCCAGTACATAGGATGGATAACGGTCACCATGCAAAACATCCTGATACGCAGCGCGCACGGCATGCGTCAGCAGCTTGTCGCGCACGAAGCGGCCATTGACGTAAAAGAACTGGGCATCGGCGCGGGCCTTGGATGCTGTCGGCAAACCGACAAAGCCGTGTATGCGCAAGGGGCCAGCGTTTTCATCGAGGGACAGGCGGGCATTCGAGAAAGCTTCACCCAAAATCTGCGCACTACGTTTGTCGATGGCGCTGACATTCCAGTGGTCAACTGCCTTGCCATTGTGGCTCAAGGAAAACGAGACATCGGGTCTGGCCAGGGCGATGCGGCGCACGATCTCGGCGCAGTGGCCAAACTCTGTCTGCTCAGACTTCAGGAACTTGCGCCTGGCCGGGGTGTTGTAATACAGGTCTTGCACATCCACGGTCGTGCCTTGCGCGCCGGATGCG
Organism: Burkholderiales bacterium; assembly: GCA_016200895.1. GTDB lineage: Bacteria > Pseudomonadota > Gammaproteobacteria > Burkholderiales > Burkholderiaceae_D > Undibacterium. Next base: position 4,444 of record JACQDX010000093.1, on the reverse strand, counting down.
GGCGAGACCTTGCCGTTTTCTATCTGCCAGGCATGTGGTGCATCTGCAGTGCGGGTAGTCAGCGTCAGCAATGATACCGAGGCGATGGAGGCCAGAGCCTCGCCACGGAAGCCCAGGGTGGCGACATGTTCAAGCTCATCAAGGCTGGCAATCTTGGATGTTGCATGGCGTGCCACGGCCAGCGTCAACTGGTCTGGCGGTATGCCGCGGCCATTGTCGGTAATGGCAATGCGCTTGACGCCGCCTTCTTCCAGACGGATGACGACATTGCTGGCACCGGCATCGAGGGCATTTTCCAACACTTCCTTGACGACGGCAGAAGGTCTTTCGACCACTTCGCCAGCGGCGATCTGGGAAATCAGGTTGTCGGGCAGGGCCAGTATGGGGCGATGGGTAGCAGGGTTCGAATTCATCTCATGATTATACCTGTCAGGCGTCTCAGACATTGCCGTCTGGTGTATGATTGCGGCGGCTTTATGTACAGACTATCTAGACCCTGGGATAATAATGGATTTTATGCAACTCCTCGACATGATTTTGCATGTCGATAAAATGCTGGGCACCGTCATTCAGCAATACGGCACGCTGGTGTATGTCGTGTTGTTTGCTATCGTGTTTTGCGAAACGGCATTTGTGATTTTCCCATTCCTGCCTGGCGATTCGCTGTTGTTCATCGCAGGTACTTTTTGCGCCACCGGGTCTATGAGCGTGACGCTGCTCATCACTTTGCTGGTGATTGCTTCAATTACAGGTAACTCCATCAATTACTGGATAGGCAGCCTGATAGGCCATAAGGTGCTGGAAAAAGACTACCGCTGGATAGACCGCAAAGCCTTGATGAAAACCCATGAATTCTATGAAAAACATGGTGGCAAGACAGTCGTGCTGGCGCGTTTCATCCCGCTGGTGCGTACTTTTGCGCCCTTTGTCGCCGGTTTTTCTGATATGACGCACAGAACCTTCCAGCTGTATAACGTGCTGGGTGCCTTGTTGTGGGTGTTGAGTGTGGTATTGAGTGGTTATTTCTTTGGTAACATCCCAATTGTTCGTGATCATCTGAATACCATTGTGCTGATTGGCGTTGGTGCTGCGATCGTGCCTATTATTTTGGGCGCTTTGTGGAAATTGTTCCGGAGGCCGAAGAAGGCATCCTGAAGAACCTGAAGGTATTGTGAAAGCACAGTCAACTTCATCCCATATCATCTGGCTGCATGCCAGTGCACCGTTGAAGCCTGCTTTGGGGCAGGCTTGTAATGGTTGTGGCGTTTGTTGCGCAGCAGAACCCTGCCCGATAGCGCGGGTGTTTTTATGGCAGTTGCGTGGTAGTTGCCGGGCGCTGGAATGGCATGCGGATGTGCAGCAGTATCGTTGTGGGATGCTGGTGCGGCCTGCCAATTATGTGCGTTTGTTGCCATTTGCATGGCAGGGCTGGTTTGCCAGGTGGGTGAAGCGGTGGATCGCTGCGGGGACGGCTTGTGATTCGGATGCTAATGTGGCGGCCGTGGGTAAGACCGAGTAGCCATCACAAAAACTTCGCACAAATAAACACAAGCACAAAATTGCCACCTACCAGCATGGCTGGGATGCGCAAATCTGGTTTCAAATCATCCATATTAAATTCTGCCCTGATCGCGGCGGCAATGCCATTCACGGTCTCTTCACGGCTACCATTGGCGACTGCTGCATTTTTTTCCATGACACGCGCTGCGACGGCAACAAAGTCGAACTTGCTCATCAGGCCGCTGAAGATGGCTTTATTGATTCGTGATTGCTCGCTCAGCGTGGCGATCAGGGTGCTGAGTTTTTCCTGGATGACGGCGCTTTTGGCTTGCGCGTTATCGAGTATGCTTGGATAAGCATCCAATAACTTGCCCATGACGAAGCGGGACAAGTCTTCACCGTGTTTTTCTACGATGAAACGAAAAGCTGCGGCTGCGCCCTGTTTTTGGCCTATGAAAAAATAAACGATAGGGGCGAACAAGGTAACTGCCCCCATCAAGCCACTGTGGCGTGAACTACTGTTGGAGAAATACAGGAACAGGAAGAGATTGAAAATCAGGCCAAAAGCCGTGTAACCAATAATGCGGCTGGTGAACTTGACGCCTGCCAGCGCTGTGACGTTCAAAATACTTTTAATTGCCATATCTGCTATTCCGTCTGCATGGGGAGTGAAAGAATTATCAACAAATCATAGCATAATAGAAATTTCAATCAGCAATCTGCGTGCCTAACGTGTCATCAATAACAGACGCAAGGCCAGCAAGGACAGCACTGCGGCCAATATGCGTGCCTGCAGGCGGGCTGCCTTGGTGTGGCGCATCAGGGCATGGCGGATTACATGACCAAAGCTGCCCAGCAAAGCGTGAAAAACTGAGCTGATGATGGTCAGCGTCAAACCCAATAACAGTAATTGCTGCGTGACCATGCCTGCCTGTGCATCGACAAATTGCGGCAAGAACACCATGAAGAATAATAAAGCCTTGGGATTGAGCAGGCTGTTCAGACAGGAGCGGGCAAACACAATGCGTAGCGGCACGGTCTGAGCTGTAGTTGGAATTGCTGAAGCAGGATTACGTAGCGCCTTGTAAGCCATCCACAGCAAATACACTGCACCCGCATAGCGTATCAAATCAAATGAAGGTGGCCATGCCGTGATGAGGGCTGTAATGCCGCAAGCAGTCAGCAGCGTCAGAATGATGTCTGCTGCGCCTATGCCCAAGGCGGCAGCAACACCGCCACGCACACCATATTGCATGCCGCAAGTCATGACAAAGGCCATGTTCGGGCCGGGCGAACACAGCAAGAGCAAGACGGCAATGCTGAAAGTGGCAAGAGTACTCAAGCTGATCATGGTAGACATCCTGGTGATTGCTGAAAAGATGCAGGCAGTGTAGTCTTTTGATCTGATACAGTAAAAAAATTGTTCTAGATACTATCTTATTGCTACGCTATGGCTCTGCCTCGCTACAAATCCATCGTTGATGATTACGCTGCTCGCATCCGCAGCGGAAAATTGCGGCCCGGCGCGCAGTTGCCTACCCTGCGCAAGCTCATGCAAGAGCATGGTATTGCCCTGGCAACCGCGTCACGTGTGTATACCGAACTGGAAGGGCACGGCCTGGTTGCCTGTGAAATGGGGCGTGGCACTTTTGTGCGCGACACCAGCCTGCCACGTGGCTTGGGGCTGGAGCAGCAGACCTTGCAATCTGGTGCGGTAGATTTGATCTTCAATTATCCTTGCCTGCCTGGGCAAGACGAGATGCTGCGCGAAGGCTTGCGCTGTATCGCCAGCTCAGGTGACCTGGATGCCTTGTTGCATGCTGCGCCCCAAGGTGGCCGCCCGCATGAGCGGCAGATTATCGCCCGGCATTTACGCAATCGCGGTCTGCGGCTGCCTGCTGAGCAAGTACTCATCGTCAATGGTGCGCAACAGGCGCTGGCTGTGACGGTGCAGGCTTTGCTGGCACCGGGAGATATCCTGGTGATGGATGCGCTGACTTTCCCCGGCATGAAAACCCTCGCGCAATCAGCACGGCTGGATGTGGAGGCCTTGCCGCTGGCAGAAGGCAAATTGAACTTGCCCGCACTGGCTGCCTTGTGCAAACGGCGGCCAGTGCGTGCCGTGTATGTCATGCCGACGATGCATAATCCCATGGGCACGGTGATGACAGAGACCGAGCGCAAACAGCTGGCGCAACTGGCACAGAAATATCAATTTTTGATCATGGAAGATGGCGCATACGCCTTCCTGGCAGAGCCAGCGCCTAAGCCTGTGTTTACTTATGCGCCTGAGCAGACTGTGTATATTTCTGGTCTGTCAAAAAGCGTGGCGTCGGGCTTGCGCATAGGCATGCTGGCAGCGCCAACAGCATTGATACCTGCGCTGGAAACGGCCATTCGTGTCACATCAGGCAATACACCTTCATTGATGATCGCCCTGGCTTGCCTGTGGATAGAAACAGGCGTGGTCGATGAACTGGAATTGCGAAAACGTAAGGATGCGCGACAAAGGCAGAGGATTGCGCGAGCAGCTTTGCCAGACTGTATGCTGACAGCGCATCCCTCTTCTTATTATTTGTGGCTGAGTTTGCCAGAAGGCTTGCGTGCAGAACAAGTTGCTGCGAGTCTTGCGCTGCAAGGCATTATGGTGGCAACAGCCGATGCTTTTAACGCCGGACTAACTGCGCCACAGGCCTTGCGACTGGCGATAGGTTCGGTTCCTCTGGATGTACTTGAGCAGGCTCTGACAAAGATAAACGAGGCTTGCTGGCCCTAGTGAACCTTAAGCGTGTTCGTTACTTGTGATTCAACGCGCCGGGAATTTTTTTCACCTCGCTAATTTTTACCTGCATACCATGTCCTGTTGGTAAGCCGGTCAGACATTGCGCGACCGTGACATGTTTTTGACTGGCTTTGATCTCACTACAGGACAGGCTTTCAGTGG
>JACQDX010000091.1 GCA_016200895.1 Burkholderiales bacterium | reverse complement strand
GCCTTTTTCTCCACTGCGCGCCCTGGTCGCAACTTCTATCGATACTTCTGTGCGCTTGAGTTCGTTGATGGAGTCGATTTCTTTCAACAAAGCTGCTTCTTCGGCGCTCATATTCGCAGCCTTGGCTGGCCTGGCTTTGCTGCTGTTGCTATTTCCAACAGCATATTGCTGTGGCACAGGCACTGCCGTCGTGTAGCTGGCTTTGGGCGGCACATAGGGGCTGGCTGGTGTGTATTGGGCCAGCATGGTTTGCCCTTCAGGATAAGGGCTTTGCATGGTCGCGCCATTACTGTAGGTATCCGGCCTATTGCGGTTTGGCTCAGGTGGAGCACCCACAGCTGTTGGCATTTTGGGTTGTAAAGTATTTGCGGGTGGCGGTGTCGAACCCGCTGGCGTGCTGGCCGGGGCAGGCTGAGTTTTGGGAGTGACAGGCAAGCTGGGCAAACTTGGAATAGTTTTGGGTACTGCACTTCCGGGCGCTACATTATTCAATGGAATACCTGCTGGTGCAGCCGGTGCTGTCAGTGGCTTGCCGACTGGCGCAAATATACCACCAGTAAAGTTACTGGCGGGTGCTTCTTTCAGGATGGGCCCCTGTGTCGCTGCAGGTGCCACAGTTTTTAACTGCGGCTGTTGCGAGGTCGCTACACCACCAGATTTGCGACCCGCAAACGGGTTCACCTTGAAATCATTCACCGTGCTGGCAGGCGCAGTGTCCACCAGGCGCAAGCCATTCGGACCTGAACCCACAACAGTTTTTTGTGTCTGCTCCAGCGCCAATGCCTTTTTGAAGTAACTGAGGGCGCGGCTGTTATTTCCCTGCGCCCTGGCGACATTGCCTGCCAATGCCAAGTAACGCGGATTATCAGGTTCCTGGCGCAGCAAGACACTCAGGTATTTTTCTGCATTCTCCAGATCGCGCGCTTCCATTGCGGCGTACACCAGGCCTTGCAAGACTTCTGGGTTTTCTGGGTCACTTTGCAATACCTTGACATACAATTCCCTGGCAGAGGCCGCGTCACCTGATGCTGTATAAATGCGTGCCAGTGTCAGCAACAACATATTGTCGTCGGGCGTGGCGATCAGCATGGGCTGTATGTAGGCATAGGCCGTGGCATAATCGCCCGTTTCGCGAGCACGCTCTGCATAGCGCATGGCCAACACTCTTTGCAATTGTGTGAAGGCAGTAATTTCTGCTTCTTGCAAATTGGGCATGGCTGCCACCCTGCGCATGGTGGCTTCAAGCTCACCCTCCTGATTTGCCAGCATCAGCGTACCAGCGTATTGCAAGAGCAAACCTGCAGCCGGTTTGGGAGTGTTTTGCACGGCCTCGCGCAACATCGCATAACCGCGTTCGTTATTCCCCAGTTGTATGTACAGATTCGCCATAGTGCCGGTGAATTCCATATCATTGCCTGCGACCTGTTCTACGTTCGCCAGGATCTCTTTGGCCAAACCAGTATTGCCGCGTTTTGCCAATAAGGTAATGCGGTCTATCTGCACCCTGATCCACAGGCGTTTTTGCAGGTCTACCATTTCTTTCTTGCGTGACGCTGTCGGTATTCTTTCCAGCGTATTCAATGCCTCCCACCAGAGTTGCTGCATTTCGCTGAGCAAGGCACTGACATACAGCGCTTCAGGATCAGCTGCCTCAACATTGGTCATGGCTTCGATCAAGGCTCTGGCCTGCCCTGGCATCTCGCGCTTCAAATAAATCCTGGCGAGTGCCATACGCAGCCATGCATTATCCGGCTTGATCATGATGGCATCTTCCAGCATTTTTTGTGCTGTATTGATGTCGCCAGCGGCCTCAGCCGTCTTGGCCTTGTTCCATAAGTCTTCTGACTTCAGATTGGCGATGATGGCCAGATGGCGCGGTAACATGATGCTGCTCAGCACTTCCAGATCAGTAATGCGTTTTTGCAAAACCAATACGCCAATCACACCATCCAGCGCGCGGATATTGGTTTTGTCTGCATCCAGGACGCGGCGATAATTTTCTTCAGCGCCCTTCAAATCATTTTCCGCCTGTAAGGCATCAGCAAGTTGCAAGATACCGGCTGGCTCCTTGCCATTATGGGCAATCGCCTTGCGCAAGAAATCTATACCCTTGGCACTGTCGCCATCTTCAAAGGCATTCCTGGCTTCGGTCACGGTTGCCCAATAGCTAGCATCATCAGCGGCTTGCTTCCATTGATCCTTGGATTGCGATGGGGAATAATCAACTGCTTTTTGCAGGAAGCCGCGTGCTTCTATGAACTCTTCCTGGCGCATCTTGACCAGGCCCATGCCGCCATAGCCGATGGGATTTTTGGGATGGTTTTTGATCAGTCCCTGAAACTCTGTTTCAGCAGCCTCGATTTGATTGTCGTCCAGTGCTTTAAAGCCAGCGACACGGCTTTTTTCTATAGGATTTTCTGCCACTGGCTTGGGTTTTGGTGCAGCTTTTTCAGCTTTCTCAATCTTCTCTGCTTTGTCTATTTTCTCGGCGGCCTTGCTTTCACTTGACTTGACGGTATGAGTAAGCGGAGGAGTAACAGTAGTCGTAGTAGGTGCGGCAGTCACGGTAGGGGATACCGCCGGTGCTACTACAGTTTTGGACAAACTCGCCATCCTGTCCCGGATGAGTTGGTCATCAGGATGCTTGTCAAGGTAGTGGCTAAAGTATTTGACATTTTCAGGCTTCAGACCCATCCAGCTCAGGGCCTGACGCCAGGATTCTGCGGCTTGCTTGCCGACATCCGGCCTGTTGCCCAAACCTTCGAGCAGCGCCATACCCTCTACCCTGCTCTGCTCGCGGTAGGTCAGTACCTGGGCATGGGCGAGTGCGTATTTGCTATTACCTGGATTTTCCTTGATCAGTTTTTCCAGTCCTTTACGGGCTTCGGCATGGCCGTTCTTGGTACCACCCAGGACCTGGAAATACTCGAAGGCGGCGTCGCCTTTGAGTTTGGAGGGGTCACCTATTTGCTTGTAGGCGTCGACGGCTGCTTCTGTATCGCCCTGTTTGGCAAGCATGCGGGCATTTTCCAGTTGGCCTACGCCACCATTGCTACCCTGGCGCAGTGCCAGTTCAGCTTGACGTATTTGGGCAGAACTTGCCTGCGTACCGCGCAAGCGCGAAAAATAGGTTTTAGCTTGCTCTGGATTACCTGCCTTGGCTTCGAATATGGACAATGCCATCAAGGCGTCGATATTATTGGCATCGACTTTCAATAATTTGCGCCAAGTATCCGCCGCATTGTCATCGCGGCCACGTTGCTGCCAGAACTGTGCCTGTTCTTTCAATTGCTGCGTCAGCGCGGTTTGCGCGAACGCAGTTTCGCTCTCAAAAAAAACCGTCAAAAGCGCAAATACTATCGCTTTTTTCTTGAAGATCATTTACTTCCCCTAATGATCGCTTTTTTCTGTGAGCCAGAGTCCTTATCGTCACCTCAGAAAATCAGCACTGTGTCAGGTTTTACATTAAAAGAACGGGCAGCGTTATCTGTTAATTTTACTCTTCAGATAGAACGCTGCCCCTCTCAATTCAGTTCAATTATTTCTTTTTATCTTCCAGCGCCAGGCGAGATGCCGCTTTTTTACGCAAGAAGCGGAACAACATAGTGGCAGCAATCAGCGAAGCCAGCATCAAGAAAATAATCATGATGAAAGGCTGGGTAGACAAATGCCACTTGATCCAGGTCCACCAGGGCAAGCTACCAGAATAATAAGTTTCGCCAATCTGGGCATTGGCGATACGATCGCCCTTGATGAGCACCAGATCACCCTGAAATTTACTACGCAGATCAGCCTTGTTCAAGCCCATGGTCAGATCAGACAAACTGGCAGAATCACCCGAGGTCATGACAATCACACTGTGGCCGCCGGACAAGGGTGATTCAAACTGCATCATGGCACCAAAGGCATTACCAGTCTTGGCCAGCATTTCACCAGCATGACGTTCCATGGTATCCAGATCGCGGCCCGCCCAGCGAGTTACCAGACGCAGGAAGCCGGTAGGCAATTGCAGGCGATTACCGTTTTCATCCATGCTCATGGGCATATATTTTGACCATTGCTTGAGCAAAGGCAAGTTGCCGCTGGTGCCGATCAGCAGGAAATCTTTGTCGCTATGTTTTTCTACATCAGCGCCACGGATCAGGCTGCTGTTGAGCACAGGATAGCCGGTGGATTCACCCATGCGACCCATGACATTCAAGAACAATTCCATCTCTTGTGTATTTGGCCTGTCAGGCATGACGATGGCAGTTTGCGCCAGATCCGCCATGCGGGTGAACGGGAAACCGGCATTCGCCATATAGGCAAGATTTGGCATCGCTGCATAGTGTGGCATATTGGAAAAATCGATCGTCGAATCCGGGTCTATGGCAGAGCGCACATTATCCAGATACACATCTTTACAAGCGCCCTGTTTTGGGTAGTCGTAAAAGAAGTGGAATTGCAATTGGTTTTCTGCGCCGATGCGGAAAGTTGGCACCTGGATTTCATCCTGGGCATAACGTTGACCATCCTTGAAGAACAGCATGACCGATTCCTTGATCTTGCCTTTTTCTACCTGCGTACCGGACAAAGGCAAGGAGCGCACGAACTCATCATTGATGCCGATGTTCAAAGTCGATTTATCAACCGTAGGACGTGGTGTGAAGCGATAACGCAAATCGATAGGCACACCTTCTTTTTGCCAGGTGAACAAGTCAGGTGCAACGCGCAGGTTCACACGGATCAGGTCAGGTGTCAGGCCATTGACTTTCAGCGCAGGAGGGGCGGCCAATTCACCAAACTTGACTGGCCTGTCGGTAGGCAGCCATTTCGGTGCATCATAAGCTTTGCGTGGATCGATTTCTTTCAAATTCTTGATCAGGGCAGATTCGCCAGACATGGCCATCTGGCCAATGGTCAGCGCCTGCACGGCGATTTTGAGTTCATTTACATCACGTCCCAGCACCAGAAGCAGCTTGGCTTTAGGATTAGCCGGGTTAGCCATGATGGCCAAGGTTGGACCTGCAATCGCAGGCAAGGTCACGCCTGCCGGTGCTTCGTTGGCAGTGGCAAACAAGACAGCATTACCGCGTGGTAGCGTATTCGCTTCAATAGGGAAACGCGCGCCGCGATAAGAAGACATGTGACCAAACCAGGAGGCAACCACACCGGCATTGCGCAAGACTTCCAGTGAAGGAGTCGCTGGCAAGATGAATGGCAGTTCCAGCAATTTATTGTCGCGCCTGTCAAAGAATGGTGCTGGCAACATGCCCAGGTCATTTGCCAGGGTCAGAGGGGAAACTGTCAACTCCAGATTGGTGGTATGGCTGAGCTTGGCCCACAGGCTGGAGTGATATGGGTCTTCACAATCCCTGGTGTAGTGGCCTATGAGTTTGAAGCTGAGCTGGTTAAAGTCGGCGAAAAACCTTGGATCAATGACATCTTCACGCACGATGCCTTTGGAAGTTTCTTTAGGCAGCGGCACCACGCTGACCAGTTCATTATTGACCAGCACCTGGATGTGGGAAAGATCGGGCAATAAAGCAGGTGAATAAGCGATGCCATATTTGACCTTGGCTGCGGTAATCACTTCATCACTGCGTACCGTAAAGGGGAAGGAGCGCTCTCCTTCTGTGCCACGCAATTCAACGCTGGAGCTGACACCTATCATGTCCTTCAGGCTGATGTTATAGGTCTTTTGACCACCAATCACCGAAGTAGGCTGCAAGTCTTCCAGAGCTACTTTGTCAGTCGCCACAGGCTGAGCAGTGACCGCAGCACTGGCACTTGCGCTGGCATGCTTGGATTTGGCTGATACATCATCATGATGTACTACACCTGTCAGGCCGCAAAGGATGGCCAGAGCCGTGCTACTGCCTTTGCGCGATAATTTAGCCCGAACACTTGTCACTATGGTTTTCACGATGGACGCCTCATTTATTTTATTCATATGCCCTGTTCTTTCCACTACGTATTGCTTGATACTGGTCCCAAACCTGCTGAACCCGCGCATGCTGTGATATGCGATTTCTTTCAAACCATTCAGCGGGTGGTCGATATCCCTGTCATTTGACCAGCTGAGCCAGACGTCGGCGCGGCCTATGGTGCAATTAATCAAATCCATTTCTTGCTGCAAATCCAGTGGCATGAATTGCACACTGAGCAGATTATCCTTGAAGAATACTGTCTTGGCCGGGAATACGGATTCCCCATTGGTGCCATACAGCGAAATCATCAGGTCTTCATCCTTGTGCATCTGAAAACCTTCTGGTACACGGAAAGACATACCCCCCATGGAAAAATCTTCAGTACGGCAGACTATGGAGTGGCCATTATTTAAACGCAGGGTGGCATTCAATACTGCCCGGACCCTGTGGGTACGTCTGACCTGCTTGGACTCTGTGGCCACTGCCAGTGTTGCGCCAAGGATGATCAGGTTATAAATGGTCCACAGCATATTGAGGATAACGGTATCCATCTCGTAGGTATTCCACCATACCGCCCGGCCTATGCCGACAAAGAAGCCCAGTATATTCATGCCCAGCATGATCAGATAGGGCTTGGAAATAGACCAGTCAAAATGCTCCTGTTCCACCAGACCGCCTTTGGCAGTCACGTTGAACTTACCCAGTTTGGGATTGATCAACGCCACCAGGGTCGGGCGGAAGATATACCAGGCCAGCGTCGCCTCATACACCTCGGCCCAGAAGGAATGCCGGTGCGCGCCCTGTATGCGTGAGTTGGTCAGGTTGGCATGCAAAAGATGCGGTAAGGAATAAGCCGCAATCGACAGGGCTGAGGCCTTGATGATATGCACTTCAAAGAACAGGTAGGACAAAGGTGCCAACAAAAACACCATGCGCGGCAAGCCATAAAAGAAATGGAGCATGGCGTTGCTATAGCAAAGCCGCTGACCAAAACTGAGTCCCTTGCCAAGCAGGGGATTATCAGTACGGAAAATCTGCGCCATACCACGGGCCCAGCGGATACGCTGACCAACGTGGGCAGACAAACTCTCAGTCGCCAAACCCGCTGCCTGTGGCAGGGCCAGATAGGCAGTGTTGTAGCCAAGGCGCTGCATTTTCAATGCGGTGTGGGCATCTTCAGTCACGGTTTCAACCGCAATGCCACCAACTTCTTCGAGGTAAGTGCGACGCAAAATGGCGCAGGAACCGCAAAAGAAAGTCGCATTCCACAGATCATTGCCGTCCTGGATCAGACCATAGAACAATTCACCTTCATTCGGTACATTGCGGAAGGTTTGCAAATTGCGCTCAAACGGATCTGGCGATAAGAAATGATGGGGTGTCTGTACCATGGCCAGCTTGGGATCAACCAAAAACCAGCCCATGGTGTATTGCAAAAACGAGCGCGTCGGCATGTGATCGCAATCAAAGATCGCGACAAAATCGCCGGAGGTACGCTTCAAGGCAGCATTGATATTTCCAGCCTTCGCATGATTATTATCAGCACGGGTAAAGCACTGCACACCTACCGACTCAGCAAACTCGGCAAAAGCGGGACGGCGGCCATCATCCAGAATAATGATATTGAGTTTGTCCTTGGGCCAGTCTATGCCCATCGCTGCCAGCACGGTAGGCTTGACCACAGCCAGGTCTTCGTTATAGCTGGGAATGAACAGATCGATGGTTGGCCAGGTCGAGGTATCTGGCGGCATCATCACTGGTTTGCGCTTCAATGGCCAGGCCGTTTGCAAATACCCCAGCAACAGCACCAGCCAGGCATACACCTCAGCCATGATCAGCACCAGGGCAAAAAACAGGTCGATCAGATTATCTGTGCCTATAGTGTAAGTGATGCGCCAATAAATATAGCGGCTGGTGGCACTAATGGAAAACATCACCATCACCAGTGAAATAAGCGTACCGGTATACCGGCGCAGATACAGCGCGGTACTGAAAATGATGATGGAAAACAGTGTTTGCAGAGGCAAGTCCAGCGGGATACTTATACTGGTCCAGTACAAAAAGATTGCCACCATTAAGGCCAGAAAACGTGGCGTCTTGCGCTCCCAACCTGGCCAGTTGACCATGGCGCGTCCCAGATCGTTGAGGCGACCGTAGAGATATCGGGAGTTAAGTATCGAACGCATTTAATCAACCAATCTAAAATTCGTTTGGAGCCAGGCCGTCAGCTCTTGCATATCATGGGTGGCAGAACAATGCTGGGAGTAATACGACACCGGCGTCTGGCAAGCCAATGCTTCGCTGACTGCTTCATCTTTATGAATGGTGACCGGTATGAAACGTTTTCCCAGACTGCTGCGCAACATGCCAAAAACGTCACGGCTCAATTGTTTTGCTGCATCCATCTGATTCAACAAATAACAATAGCCCAGAAATTCCTTGCGGTCGGCACAGTAATATTCAATCAGTGATTCTATGGATGGAATCGTTGAATAGGAAGCGGCATCCGGTTTCAACACCACCAGGGCATAATTGGCTGCATGCAGTACCTGTTGTAAATAAATACTGGGGCCAGGTGGCGTGTCGATAAGGACCACGCTGTTTTCCGCCAGGTTCAAAGAAGCAAGCCGTTTTGCCAGCCACTTTGGATTGGCCTTGATCTCTTGCTCAAAAACTGCGCGCTGAGCTTCATCCACGCTACCGTAGGGCAGGAAGTCGACTCCATAAGCGCTTTCAAACAAGACATCTGTCCAGCCACTGTCCATTGTTTCTTGCTGCGCAATGCCACTGGCATCATCATGTGCCATACCAAAATGCAATCTGAGTGCATTTTGCGGGTCCAGGTCCAGTATGGTGATGCGGGGACCAAGGCGGGCCAGGGATGTCGCCAGATTGGCGGTGACTGTAGTTTTACCTACCCCACCCTTGGGAGAAATGACGGCAACTACCTTCATGGTTTAAATATTTTTTTAAAGAATGAATTGGTACCCGTATCGGCTGGCTTGGCTTCTTCCTGCTTGCCGGCCAGACGACCAAAGACGGCACTGACAGGCTGGTCTTTGGCGGCGGATTTGCTCGTCATCCCTGGTTTGCGTACTTCTTCTACATGTTCATGTGCATGTTTCACCGGCATGGCGTGCGCTGCAGGTATGCTATGTATGACGGTAGCAGCAGGAGCCGTGCTCACAGGCTTGCGTGCATTGGCAATCGGCGCAACGCCAGACGCAACATGTGCTGGAGCCTCAACTTCACGGGCTGGCACAGGTACTGGTCCGGCTTGTGCCCTGTTAGAAAACAAGCCACTGCTTATAGATTCTTTTTGATTCACAGCGTTTTGTCTTGGCGTTGCAGGCAAAATTCTTGATAAAAATGGTGATGCAGCTTCTGTCTCCGGCTCTTGTTCTTCGACCACATTTTTTTGCATCAGCATTTGCTTTAAAGGCAATTGCGAGCTGTGCTTAATATTCGCGTGAGCCTCGGGCGCTGCTTGTGCCGGACTGGCTTTGACTGCAGTTGATCTGCTCACCGCAGATTTCGCGACAGCAGGACGAAATGGGCTGTCATTCAACTGTACTGGCGCAGCCAATTCCTCTTCACGATGTTGTACACGTGCAGGTGCTGGCCCCGCATGCAAATGCACATCGCGCAACAAAGGCCAGCGTTGTCTCGCCTGTTCACTGTCTGCATCACGATTGATTTCGCGATATGCATCAGTCGATTGTCCAAATTTCTGAAAAAGATTTTTTACGTCATCATCCATAATGTCCACCAGTTCCGGTTACTTGCAGCGTCACGATCAAATTAACGACGTGTAAAATAAGACGGTTCTTCTGACTGCTTCTTCAAATCAAATACAAATAACTGCCCATCTTCGAAAACGCCGGCACGCTGCGTCAGACGCAAGGACTTATCCATGCCCAGGCCATCGAACCACTGTGCATAAACACCTTCCAGCAAAGCTGGTGACCAGTCCAGCGCATTTTCGCCGAAGGCCACTTTCAGTGGCGAAGCATGATGGGCAACCACCAGGGCATCGGCCTCTTCCACCAGCTCGACCCAGCCCCAGTTCATTTCGGACCAGACCTGATTCATGCACGTTTCCAGCGCTTGCAGGCTACTGCCATCATTCACATGAAAACCTGCGGCCATGGTGCGGCCCAATTGGTGCATGAATGCACGCAGATCTCCGGGTTCACCCTTGGAGGCGAATTCAGCAGAAAATGCCCCCAGGAAAGATCGCCACTGGACTGAGCACTGCTGCTCTTCGTAATAACGAATAGTATTTGTCGACATGCTTATTGCGCCTTTGCGTTAACTTTTTCTCTATGGCTACTATCGTGACACGCAAATCATAGAGAGTGTTGATTCGTTGCGACTTTACCACTCGACTTTATCGCTAGTCCAGCCTATATGAATGGTGAAATGTCAACAATTAATAATAAGACCAAGCATTTATAAAAATTTAATTATTTTGCAAACCATTTTCACAATTGCAGGGCTAAAACCGCGTTATTCCTTACTTTTTACTACGAGCTTGTTTGTGATCTGTAGCGAGCGAGCATCAGCAGAGTCAGGGCAACATAAGCGCAGCGCAAAAAGTGGAATGTACTCTGGTACATGAGCATTTTGAGCAGCATATGAGCCCGCGTGGACTCCGATTGCGCACGCGCTAAAGATCGCAAACAGGTTCTAAGCACTACACACTTACCAATGTAGGCAAGTGTGCTCACAAAAAACAGCAGGATAGTGATACAGATGGAAGAATTTCAGCCCGACTACGCAATTTGAATCTCAGTGCCCGCTCTTTAATCCGGCCAGCAACCAGTCTATGATTTTTTGTATGCTTAAAGACGCAGGATTGTCCGGCTTGTATTCGAGTACCGGACGCTCATAAGCGAGCGCTTCCTCGACTTGCGGGCTTTCCTGGACGATGAAGGGAACCATGCGTTCACCCAGCCTGTCGGCAATCAGGGCAACGACATCTTGCGCCAGTTGTCGTTGCGAGCCCTGGTTGACAATATAGGCTGAACCAACGTCAGCCTGACTTCTGTGACCATAAGTGGAAATCAATTCTTCCATCTCTGGCAAAGTGGAATACGAAGCAGCATCCGCCAGCACCACCACCAGCAAAAAGTCTGCCGCATGGATTGCCTGTTTCAGATAAACAGAAGGACCTGGTGGGGTATCAAGCAAAACGATGGCATTGGCTGGCAATTTTGCAGCCTGCAGTTTCTTGCGCAGCCAGGGTTCTTGCTGTTCCAGCACGTCTTCAAAGCGCATCCGCTGCTTTTCGCCACCATTACCAAAGGGGACGAAGTTCAATCCAAACTGGCTGGTATAGCAGGCATCCATCAGCTTGGCACGCGCTGCTGTCAAGAGGCTGATGCCATTTGTCTCGCCTTGCTCCAGACCACCGAGATGCCATTGCATGGCATTTTGCGGATCGAGATCAATAACAGTGACAGGAAAACCACGCTGCGCCATACCAACACCCAGATTGGCGGTGATCGTGGTCTTGCCGACTCCACCTTTCGCAGAGACGATGGCAATCACGATCATGCGTGCAACTCCTGCCTGTCAATACATGGATAGCCCCAGGCCATCAGGCAGTTCCCCCAACGGTCAGACCCTCTATGCGCAGACTAGGCTGGCCTACGCCCACCGGCAAACTTTGGCCTTCCTTACCGCAGATACCGATACCGGAATCAAGGCGCAGGTCATTCCCTATCATGCTGACATGATTCAAGACTTCAGGGCCATTGCCAATCAGGGTAGCACCCTTGACCGGATAGGTGATTTTGCCATTTTCTATCATATAGGCTTCACTGGCTGAAAATACGAACTTGCCATTCGTTATATCGACCTGACCGCCGCCAAAGTTGACAGCGTAGAGACCATTTTTTACAGATGCCAGGATTTCTTCAGGGTCCTTGTCACCGGCCAGCATATAAGTGTTCGTCATACGTGGCATAGGCAGGTGGGCAAAGGATTCACGTCGGGCATTGCCCGTCACCGGCATTTTCATCAGGCGCGCATTCATGGTGTCCTGCATATAGCCTTTCAGGATACCGTCTTCAATCAATGTCGTGCACTGAGTAGGGTTGCCTTCATCATCCATATTCAAAGAACCGCGACGATTCAGCATGGTGCCATCATCAACGACCGTGACACCTTTGGCAGCTACTCGCTGACCTATGCGGCCAGAGAAAGTGCTTGAGCCCTTGCGGTTGAAGTCACCTTCCAGTCCATGACCGATCGCCTCATGCAGCAATACGCCTGGCCAGCCTGGTCCAAGTACTACCGTCATAGGACCAGCCGGGGCCGGACGTGCATCCAGATTAACCAGGGCAGACTTGACAGCTTCATCTGCATATTGCTCCAGCAGCGCATCAGTGAAATAGGAATAATCATAACGCCCACCGCCACCGCTGGTGCCCATTTCACGTCGACCGTTTTGTTCTGCAATGACAGTCAGCGAGACACGTACCAAAGGACGGATGTCGGCAGCGATCACACCATCGCTACGAGCCACCAGTACCACATCATATTCACCTGCCATGCCTGCCATGACTTGTACTATGCGCGGATCTTTGGCTCTGGCGATTTTTTCCAGTTTTTCCAGCAACTGGACTTTTTGATTGGCATCCATGGAATGCAGTGGGTCATCGCGCAAATACAGGGAGCGGCTATCCAGACCTTTCAGACTGGATGCCACCTGTATCTTGCCAGAGCCCTGCCGGGCAATAGTGCGGGTTGCCTTGGCAGCATCAAACAAAGCTTGCTCAGATATTTCATCAGAGTAAGAGAATGCGGTTTTATCGCCAGACACAGCACGCACACCAACGCCCTGGTCGATGGAAAAACTACCGGTCTTGACTATGCCCTCTTCCAGGCTCCAGCCTTCATTGCGAGTGAATTGGAAGTACAAATCGGCATAATCCACTTTGTGGGTAAACATGCTGGCCAGCACTTTGCTGAGTTTGGCTTCGTCCAGGCCAAAAGGGGTCAGCAAAATATCACGTGCAACAGCAAGGTGGTTTAAAGCGGGTTCAAATGGTGTCATAGAATAAATTATTTATACAGCAAATCAACAGCGCACTTTGGTGGCAAAATCTTGTCACCAACAATAGGCGCACACACTTACATTGTAGAACATCTACAGCAATCGCTGGGTTGCATGCTCAGGATACCGTCAGCTTATGTCTGGTCATGCCTCATAACTTGCGATGGCGCAATGCAGGCAAACTTTCTCGTATGCTGGCAATCAGGCTTTCATCGATATCACCGCTGACGATGCCCTCGCCTTCTTCCAGTACATTGACGACTTTGCCCCAGGGATCTATCAGCATGCTGTGACCCCAGGTACGGCGACCATTGCCATGTTTGCCGCCCTGGCCGCAAGCCAGTACATAACACTGGTTTTCTATGGCGCGGGCGCGCAAGAGTATTTCCCAATGTGCCTGGCCCGTTGTATAGGTAAATGCCGCAGGCACGACGATCAAAGCGCAAGTCCCAAGCGCGCGGAACAGTTCTGGAAAGCGCAAGTCATAGCAGATAGAGAGGGCAACCTTGCCAAAACCGGCATCAAAACTGCTGATCTGATTGCCAGCGACGATGGTGCGTGCCTCCTCATAAGACTCTTCACCCTTGCTAAATCCAAACAAATGGATTTTGTCATAGCGAGCCACTTGCTGCCCCTGCGGATCATAGACGAGCGTGGCATTCAGTACCTTGCCAGGCTCATCCGACTGCAGCGGGATAGTGCCACCTATGAGCCAGACACCCAGACTGCTGGCCATGTCGGCCATGAAGGTCTGAAGCGGACCATCTCCAGGCATCTCAGCAATATCTACTTTGTCAGTTTCATGCAAGCCCATCAGAGGCCAGTATTCAGGCAGTAACAATAATTTTGCGCCAGATGCAGCAGCATCTTGCAACAAACGTCTGGCGGTTGCTATATTTTCCACCGGACCTGGTGTGGATATCATTTGTATTGCTGCGATCTTCATATCAATCCCCCTATTTCCATGTTGATGGCATCGTCAAAGATTCAAGGCTTGCTTGCAGCCTTGATTGCTGACTGACTGTCACGATTTTCAATTTTAGTCACCGTTGGTTCTTTCCATGAACCACTGACTTTGTATTCAAACGTAAATGCCCTGCTCAAAGGCTCTTTCAAAAACAACTGAGCAAGAAAGGTGCCAAGGCCTATCACTGGATTCACAGCCAGGCCATAGACGACTGAAGCCGTGCCCACATTGACGACAGGGATGACGGTCACATGCAAGTCTTGCGCTTCCCGGACAATATCAGCATTTCCTTCCAGCAGTACAGTGGCATTCACGCCCAACATCTTCAGGTTATCGGTTTTTGCCACACCTTGCTGTATGTGGGCTATACCTGCTATTGAATCAAAGGCAAAACCGTCAGAAAACACATCGCGAAAATCAAGAGTCAAACGGCGCGGTAAAGATTGCAGGCTGAGCACTCCCAACAGTTTCGCTGCACCGGGATCAACTTTCAAGAATTGCCCGCTGGCAAGCACCATCTTGACCTGGCCGCTCATACTGGGTATGTCCATGGCGAAAGGCAGACCATTCCATTGCACTTCCCCTTCCAGCTTACCCTTGCCGCCACGCAAGACATCAGCAAAACCAAGGCGCTCCAGCAACTTGCCTGAATTCGTTATATCCAGCACGTAGTTAAGTTGGGTGCGTCCATCACCACCCTGGCTAGCCCACTTGCCGCTAGCAATGAAATCTGCATCGGGATTTCTTAGTAACAGCCTGTTGATCTGCCATTCACGCCCAATGCCCTGACTGATGATTTGATTCACCGCCTGCAACTCCAGGTGGCCCAGCTTCTTATTAAACAATTCAAAATTTTCAGCAACGATATCAAGGCCTGGTATTTGGGTCGTGGTATTTTTTCCTTCCAACAATTCGCTGACATCGGCAGCAGCCGACTGAGGGATGATGAGATTACTCAGTCGGGCCGTGACGCTGCCCAGCCCTTGTCCACCCGCACCGTCGCTCCAGCTCAGGTAACCTGCCACCTGATTCGAATGTATGTTTGCCTGCCAGACTTTATTTTGACGGGAGACACCGACAACGACATTTTCCAGTTGCTTGCCCATGATGTTCAACTGCGGCGTCCTGGCCGCCATGGTAGTGGGTTCCAGATAGGGAGCCAGGTCAACTTCGGCACCATCCCTTTCTGCACCAGTTGCAGTTGCATTTGCTTGCAGCACTGTGGTCGTTGGTGACATCAAACGACGCCACTCATCGATATTCAGGGACTTCAATTCTATATTGGCATTCAAACCACTGTCAGGTTCAGGCGTAGGTGCGTTCACACCTATCCCGCCGCGCACTACCTGCCAGGGTCCATTACCCTGTTTTTGCCGGGAATATCTGGTATTGATAGAGCTGCCAAGGCTGACGCGGATTTCATCGCGCAAGGTTTGCGCATCCTGAGCTGTCTGTGGCATCAGCTCAAAATGCAAAGGCATGAGCTCTGCCGTGTTCTTTTTCAAGGGAGCAGGAAAATTCAATGCCATGCCTGACAAGGTTGAATCGATAATGATTTCTGGCTGGCGCTTTTTTACATGGATACTCGCGGTATAACGGCTGGCACCGCTGATACGGTCAGCCACTTTATCTATCATGCTGACAGGTATAATCTTACGTATGCCTTCGGCGGTGACCGTGCCATCAAGTTTGACTTTGACGCTATTATCCTTTTGCGAGCCGCCAGTGATCTGCACCGGTCCACCAAGTACCATACCTTTGAGCATACCGAGGTTGACACCCGTTTCATTGAATTCCAGTTTGCCATTCAAGCCTGTTACCAGAGGGATACCAGGCTGCAAAACCACGTCATTATTGGCGAATTGCAACACGCCAAGAACTTTGGACTCAATCAAATGCTGCAGCGGCAATTGCAATTTCAACTGCAAGGCTGCTGGCGCTGAAGTTCTAGCCTCTTTCAAGAAATGCCCGAGCCAGCCACTGACCGGGCTGGCACCGACGTAAGCCAACATGTTTTGCAAACTGCCGCTGACCGCACCATCAATATTTAAAGTAGCGCCATGCTGGGATAAATCAGGAATAATCGCTTTGACTTTTTTCAGATCCACACCCAGAGTCCTGGCAGTGTTACCTGTAATTTCCATCCTGGCTTTATCAAAAACAAAGCCACCCTTGATGTCTTCAATCACTGGCCACAAGGGCTTACCCTCTTCATTCAGGGCACCAGCAGAAAAATCGAGTTTGGCACCAGCCAGATTACCCTTGATCAGGAATTCACCCTTATGGGCTTTTTTACCATCCGTGTTATGAAACGGAAAGTAAGCCAGGTCGCCACGCACACGCACACTGACATCATTGGCCTTGCCATCCAGGATGGAATTCAGCAGCCAATGCCGTAAATGCTCTTCTGCACCAGCAGGAATGTAACGATCCAGCTGCTTCAGGTCAAAGCCAGAAATGCTACCCGTCAAATCGACTTCCCCCGGCTGTGCGTCGGCACCATGGCGCATGGACATGATGTGCTTACCGGACAAAACCGCACGCATACCTTCGTGCTGGGCTTCCATCCTGTGAATCTGGAAAACCAGCTTGTCTTGCTCGACAAACTGCCATTGCGCATGCATGTTCAGTCTTGAGAACGGCATGACAGGATCAACAAAATAACTGGAAAGGCGCAAAGACAAGTCTTTTGAATCCAGTATAAAACTGCCACCCTTGTCATTTGCCTCTAGGCTGCCTGACAGGTTTTCAAATCCGGGGATGGCAGGTACGGCCGCTTTTGCAGGTGAAGTCGCAGTCTTCGCTCTCGCCAACTGTGCTGCTTGCGCCGTCAGGGACAAGTCGATGAACTGTCCTTTAAGGCTATAAGAAGCAACGTCTGGATAAGTCCCCTGCCATCTGGCAGTAAAGTCCTTGAGTTGCCCTTTGGGTGCAAAATCCAGCATCATCTGGCGCTGGTCAGCAGGCAAAGGCAAATGTTCGGCAAAATTTGCCAGAGTCTGCAAGTCCAGGGTCTTGGCGTACAACTCCACTTTTTCGGGCTGGCCTTTTTCGCCGGGCGTAAAAGTTTCCTTGATAGAAGTCACTGGCAATTGCTTACCATCACGGGTTAGCATGGAAAAATTGATGAGCGAGACGCTGTGTCCAGCCTTTCCCATCAACGCAGCCAGAAACTTGTGCGTGGAAGTCTGGGTTTCACTTGCGACCAGGCGACCGCTGACCAGGGCCATGTCCAGTTCTGGCAAATCTGCACGGAATTTACCCAACACATCTGCCAGACTTAAATCGGCAGTCAGGTCTGCCAGCCTGCCCTTGTCCAAATGCAGCCAGGCACGTACCGATCCATAGGCTTTCTTGACATCCGCCGGGTAATCTATATACGCCTTCAGTGCGGCCAAGTCAGTACGGCGCAAGTCGGCATAGAGATCACCTGTCCATAAAGAAAAATCTGAAATCTTTTTGGCAAAAACCGGATGCTGGAAATCACCACGGATATCTAATGGTGCAGACATGCTGATATCAGGTGTAGCCTTGAGCGCAAACCTGTGTCGGCGCCACTGGTTTTGCAAAAGAAAATCGACGTCCGGCAGTGTCAACTCAGCCGCATTGCGCATTTTATCTGTCCAGCGCACTAAGCCATTACGTATCAGGACTTCATGCTGTGCCAGAACCCAATCCAGACCCTGGCCTTTACTTTCAGCGGCTGGATCTATTTGAAAACCACCCACATAAATCTTGCCATCCGCATCCCGTTGTATATCGAGGGCAGGTTTATTGATAACGATACGCTTAAAACGCAAGTCCGCGACTGCCAGTGTCCACCAGGACATAGTCGCGGAAACTTCAGGCAAGACCAATGCCTGACCACCCTGCTTGTCATGCAAAATGACGTTTTCCAGCATCAATTGCGGATTGAGTCCCTGCCAGGATGCATGCAGATTGGCAATCTGTAGTTGCCGCCCCAGTGAGCTTGAAATTGCCTGCTCTATCTCAGGCTTGTACTTATCGACATTGGGCAACAGCACATAGCGTAATACCAGCACCAGTATGCAAAACAGGAAATACAATGCGAGTATCAACCTGAGCGTGAAGCGCAGGCTCTTGTCGCAGGTCCGCCAGGTAAAACGACAAAGCCGCCAGAAATGACCAAGCTTGTTGTCCTCGGCTGCGTTGTTAGCAATGTTTTCTTGATCAGCTTGTGTCATTGCTAATGTTCAATTTATTTGTAAGTAAGACTTGCGCAAAAACCATGCACTTGCCGATAAGCAAGCTTCATTACCCTTGCGCAAATCCTCACATGCCGGGAAGCATAAGCACAAAACCCCGAATTTTCTAACATGCCAACAATTCAATGCATCGTCTTTATTATTGTCTCTACTATTGTCTCTAGTATTATTTCAGCAATCACCATAGTGATCAGGTATAAGCCCAGCGTTTTAGCTGCAATAATTTTATACTCCCATGGAGTATAAAATTATTTCCAGCCAACTGCATAGCCCTGGCAGCCAATAGCACCCTGTGCAGCTCTAATAGCTTAAAATCAATCACAACACTGACCAGAACAGCCCCATTATGACTGCAAGCACCACCAAGAACACCGAAATACTTCAGGCTTCCCGCTTTTTCACTCATTGCATGGAGGCAGATACCAGCCGAAATGAGCAGTTGCAACAAGTTTCTGGATTATCCTTGAGCCCGGAGCATTTTGCGCAGTTTTTACAAAAAGAAATATACGCGGGTGCCTCTCTTAACAAAGCCATGCGCCGTTTGCGCAAACTGGTGGTCTGCACTCTGATCAAACGCGACTTATGTGCTCAGGCAGATCTGAATGAAGTTATAACAACAATCAGCCTGTTTGCAGATTTTGTCGTGCAACAACATCTGCAAGCCCTGAGTGTTGAAATGCAAGCCATGCATGGCATCCCCATAGGAGAGGAAAGTGGCAAGCCACAAGCCATGATCGTATTGGGCATGGGCAAGCTGGGTGGCTACGAGCTGAATGTTTCTTCTGATATCGACTTGATTTTTTGCTATGCCGAAGATGGTGAAACACAGCCGACAGATTCCGCTCAACGCAGCCTGTCAAATCATGAATACTTTAGCCGCCTGGGTAAAAAACTTATCGCTGCCATTTCTGAAGTGACTGAAGATGGCTATAGCTTCCGCGTCGATATGGCATTGCGCCCGAATGGCGCATCTGGCCCCCTGGTGGCCAGCTTCAATATGATAGAAGAGTATTTCCTGATACAGGGGCGCGAGTGGGAACGCTATGCCTGGGTCAAGGCAAGGGCAATGACCGGCAATGTCGATGATATCGCTGCGCTGGAAAAAATTATCCGTCCTTTCGTTTATCGCCGTTATCTCGACTATGGTGCAATCGACTCCCTGCGCTCCATGCATGCCCAGATCCGGGCAGAAGTCGTGCGTCAGGAAACCAAACATCCAGAACGCAGCAATAATGTCAAACTGGGGCGCGGCGGCATACGTGAGGTAGAATTTCTGGCGCAGGTATTCCAACTGATACGCGGTGGCCGCGACGCCAGCCTGCGTGAGCGCTCTACCCGCCTGACTTTGCAGACCCTGGCAGAAAAAGGCATCATGGATGCGCCCATCATAGAAAAACTGTTGGCCTCTTACACTTTTTTGCGCAATCTGGAACATCGCCTGCAATATCTGGATGATGCACAGACCCATACCTTCCCGGCAAAGGATGAAGACCAGCAAAGAATCGCACAAATGATGGGCTGTGCCAGTGTTGCTGAATTACTGGACCAATTGCGTCCTCATCGTGAATTCATCGCCGAACAATTTGATGCAATCTTCCGCGACAAGGCTGAGAACAATAGCGAGAATGATCAAGGCATGCTGGCAGTCAGCCTGTCCAGTCCTGATAGTGATGAATTGATTGCTGCCCATCTGGCGGGTCTGGAATTTTCAGCTCAAGATGCAGCGGCATTTAGCCAGCGCTTGCAGGCAACGTGGCAATCGCCCAAGGTGCAATCCCTGTCCGAGGCCAGCCGCATGAAGCTGGTGGCACTGGTCAACAATGCCCTGAACATTATCGCCAGACAAAGTAGCAATCAACTACTGGCCTGGAACCGCCTGCTTGATTTCATGGAGGCCATTGCCCGCCGTGCAGCTTATCTGGCACTGCTGACTGAATACCCGCATGCGCTGGCGCGAGTGATACGCATGATGGCGGCATCTGACTGGGCGGCCAAATTTCTCACCCGCCACCCCCTGCTGCTGGATGAATTGCTGGATGAGTCCTCACTCCATCAACGCCCAGACTGGCCAGCATTTCGCCTGGATTTGCAACAGCATCTGGCGCAACACGCAGGCGACACTGAAAGGCAGATGGAAACCCTGCGTGAAATGCACCATGCCATGCAATTTCGTTTATTGGCGCAAGACCTGGAAGGCCAGCTCAGCGTAGAACATCTGGCCGATGAACTCTCGCAACTGGCGGACATCATCGTCGATGCCGTCTTGCAGTCTGCCTGGCTAACTATCGCTACCAGACACAAAGCGGAACCCAGCTTTGCGGTAATCGCTTATGGCAAGCAAGGCGGCAAGGAACTGGGCTATGCCTCTGATCTAGATGTGATCTTCCTGTATGAAGATGAAGACCAGGATGCGCCTGCCAATTATGCCAAACTGGCGCAACGCTTCATTACCTGGATGACCTGTCACACCCCTGCTGGTATTCTGTTTGATATCGATATCGCCCTGCGTCCTGACGGTGCCAGTGGCTTGCTGGTGTCTTCAGTCTCTTCCTTTGCCCGCTACCAGGAAAAATCTGCCTGGCTATGGGAACATCAGGCACTGACACGCGCCCGTTTTTGCGCTGGTGATGCCTGCATAGGCGCACAGTTTGAGCAAATACGCGAACAAGTCCTGCGCCAGCAAAGAGACATAGACAAGCTGCGCGCTGAAGTTATCAGCATGCGAAAAAAAATGCATGATGCGAATATCAATCGCAGCGACTTGTTTGACCTCAAGCAAGATGCGGGCGGCATGATAGATATAGAATTCATTGTGCAATTTCTGGTATTGAAATATGCAAACCAGTATCCTGAATTGACGGCCAACAAAGGCAATATCGCCTTGTTAAAACGCTGCGGTGAGTTGGGTTTGATTGATTTGCAACTGGCCAATCAAACTTCCGATGCGTATCGATTATTCCGCAAATTGCAGCATGGCATACGGCTGCAGGGTGAAGACCGCGCCAGGGTGGAAAGCGAAAGAGTCAGCAAAGAAGCGGATGCGACCAAAGCTTTATGGGATAGCCTGTTCGCTTAATCCAGCAGAACAAAAAAATGCCGCTCAGTTTATATTCTGAGCGACATTTTTTAAGCAATTTTTATAAGGTGGATAAAGATATCCCCTTATTTTCTGCTAGCGACGTGAACCAACAACTTCCACAGTCACACGATGGTTTTTGGAGCGCCCTTCGCTTGTTTTATTATCAGCGACAGGCTGGGTTTCGCCCTTGCCTTCGGTATAGACGCGCGTAGTGTCAATCCCTTTGCTCACCAGATAGGCTTTTACAGCTTCGGCACGATGGATGGATAATTTTTGATTATATTCATCACTGCCTACCGAATCAGTGTGGCCGACGGTAATCATCACTTCGGTATTCATGCCCTGCAGCCTATTCAATAAATCATCCAGTGCCTGTTTGCCCAGTGGTTTGACCACAGATTTATCAAAGTCGAACAAGGCTTCTGCACTGAAGGTGATTTTTTCAGATGCCGGTTGTGGCCTTGGCGGTGGAGGCGAATTTTGCGCAACCGTAACTGGGATTGGATCTTGTTGCATCACAGGTACTGGTGGTGCTACATAGGCTACGGGTCTGGCATAAGCCGGCTTGCCAAACTTGTAGACGAGACTGAGAGAATAAAAATCCACATCACCACGATTATGGACAGCATCGTTGACCCGATATCGCTCTGCCTCACCACGCAGTGCCAACGCTTGCGTAAATTTATATTCAAGGCCGACGCCGACTTTTGGGTTCAGTTTTTTCTCGGTAGGATTAGGGTCTGTTATCGCGAACAGACGATTACCGCTGAAGTGTGCATCAGCCCTGGTGTAGTTTGCACCGACACGTCCGAGTAAAGAGAAACGCTCAGACAAAGGCAACTGCCCCACCAGATCCAGATTAAAACCGCGAAAGCCAACTTCACCATTGATAGATCCTGGTGGTGTAGTAGTCGCATTGAATCCAAATTTGCCAAGGTCAAAGTAGCCTGCTTCTATGGCAAAGTATCGATTCATTTGCTTGCCCATAAACAGCTTGAAGGCAGTATCACGCTCGTTTGATCCGAATGCCACCGAACTTGCGCCATTGTCCATCAGGCTGCGTACCAGTCTGTCCCTATCAATACTGGTATTTGCACGACCGACACCCGCACCCAGATACCACGCACTATCTGCCCAATCCTGGTTGGTCCATGGTTCATCAGCTTGTGCCAGCTGACTAGCAAGAAGTGCACAAGCGAACAAGTTAAGTGTTACTAATTTTTTTGGCAGCGCCATATTTTTCTCCTGATGAGTTTGCCTGAATTTATTGAAACGTTTATTGAAAGACTTACTGAAAGAACTCTCTGAGCTCTTTCAGCTATTCATGCATGTTTAACGTGCTATCACATTATTTTTAAGTGTCACTGCACTTCCCGACAATACCCGGCCATTTTGCAGCGTCGCAGTATCACCCATCGTGATGGCAGCAGATTGCCCCATGATGTTTCCCTTGAACACGCTGTTTGCACCCAGGGTCGTTGCTGATACGGGCACCCAGAACACGCTGGCTGCTGATGCACCACCATTTAAAGCAACGATGGAATTCGCTGTCGTGTTTAGAGTAGAACTACTGCGAAACAGATACAGGCCAGGGCCATTCATCGTGAAAGTACCGGTAATAGTGATGGCACCGGCATAGCAATACACACCAGGCGTGAACGTTTGCCCACCCAGATCAATGCCGCTGGCGGAATTGACAGTGCAAGTGCGGCTATTCGCATCAGCTATAGCGACTTGCAGGTCGGCCAAGGCAGTGTTCAATATTGCACCGGACTTGTAGTTGCTGAAACCTGCAGCCTGCACAGGATCAACCGTTTGCGATGGTGAACCTACGTCGCCACTTACCAAGGTAATGCCGCCAGAGTTATTGGTAATCGATGCCCCTGCCAATACACCAAAGCTGGCTGCACCACCAAGATTGATACTTGCCACTGGTGCAGCTGTCACGGTAAAACTGGTACTTGCTGTCTGCACACCTTGCGTCGCCGTAATATTTGTCACACCTGCTGCAAGTGCCGTAGCTTGTCCAGTGGATGAGATACTGGCAACACTACCCACACTTGAGTTCCAGCTTACTGTGCTGCTGATGTTATTGCTTGTGCCGTTTGAGTAAGTACCGGTCGCCGTAAATTGCTGCAATGATCCAACAGGTACTGAGCCATTGACTGGCGCAAGCGTAATGCCCGTCAGAGTAACAGCCGACGTGACTGTTACGCTGGCACTACCCAGCTTGCCCGCAAAACTGGCGGTAATAGCCGCCGTACCACCAGACAAGCCATTCGCAACTCCCGTTGCTGATACCGAGGCAACTGCCGCATTGGCGGAAGCCCAGGTGACAGAATTGCTGATGTTAAGGCTGCTGCCATCTGCAAAGCTACCCGTAGCGACCAGACTCTGTGCGCCATTGACAGCTATGCTTGGCGAGGCTGGGGTCACTGCGATGGAATTTAAAGTTGCGACGGGCAACACATTAATCGTCACTGAAGTAGATTTAGTGCCAGATATCGCCACAACAGGTGTAGTACCAGGAGATACTGCAGTCACCAGCCCACTTGCATTTACCGTTGCAATCGTACTTGCACCAGAACTCCAAGTGATGGTGTTTGTAATATTGGCGGTACTGCCATCTGAGTAATTGCCTGTTGCTACCAGATTCTGTGTAGCGCCAACAAGCATGCTTGCAGGCGGTGCGGCAATAGAAATTGAAGTCAAGGCCGGGCTGGATACGACTGTGAGTGTGGCTGTCGCAGATTTAGCATTGAGGCTTGCCGTGATCACCGATGTACCCGCCGTCACACCAGTTGCTACACCGGTCGACAATATGCTTGCAACCGAGCTGCTGCCGGAACTCCAGGTAACCAAATTCGTCACATTGACATTGCTGGCATCAGAGTAAGTACCAATCGCTACAAATGCCTGTGTAGAACCTATCGCCAGATTTGCAGTGACGGGGGTGATCGCAATAGAGTTCAAAGTAACAGCAGGTACGACAGTCAATGCGGCAGAACCTGTTTTACCACCCAGCGTTGCTGTGATAAGTGCAGGGCCGGTAGCCACAGCAGTAGCAAGACCATTTGGCAAGACCGTTGCAACTAAAGGTGAGCTCGTCGCCCAGGTCACACCATTGCTGATGTTTGCTGTAGTTCCGTCAGAATAACCGCCACTGGCGACAAATTGCTGGGTACTGCCAACCGCAACATTAGCATTAGGTGGTATCACGGTAATAGTAAGCAACACGGCAGAGCTAACGTTGATGGTGGTTGTCGTGCTCATGCCATTAAACGTCGCCGTAATGACAGAGGGGCCAGTAGCGATTGCAGTCACCAGACCATTGTTGGCTGCGACAGTCGAGACTGTTGCATTGGCAGGAGTGGCAGAACTGAAGCTGGTCGCCGCCGTCACATTCACGCTACTACCATCTGAATATTTAGCCGTAGAAGTCAGCTGTTGTGTCGTACCTATTTGCATAGTCGGATTAGCTGGCGTCAAAGCAATGGAGAGCAAGCTTGCCGGTGTCACGGTCAGCAAAGTCGATGCCGTCCTTGCACCTGACGCTGCAGTAATGACAGTTGAACCGACTGCGACACCTGTCGCCAATCCAGTGCTGCTGATCGTGGCCGATGCAGGCGTGGCTGACGCAAAGCTGGAGATCGCTGTAATGTCACTGGTGGTGCCATCAGAGTAAGTCCCCATCGCCGTGAATTGCTGCTTACCACCAACAGCTAAAGAAGGATTTGCCGGAAGCAGGCTGATCGACTGCAGAGATGCAGGTGACACTGTCAAGGTAGCAGAAGCAAGTTTGCCACCGAAGCTGGCGGTGATAATCGCCGATCCACTCACCAGGCCTTTGGCAACGCCGGTATCACTGACGACACTAGCTATCGCAGGGCTGCCAGAACTCCACACGGAAGCCGTCGTGACATCACGGGAAACACCGTCGGCAAAGGTTGCTGTAGCCACAAATTGTTGCATACCACCACTTGCTACGGTGACAGTTGCAGGACTGACGGTAAGTGTAGACAGAGTGGTCGACGGTAATCCCAAAATCGGATCACGGCCTTGATCACCACCGCCGCAACCGGCAATGAATGATGTGATGAGCATTGCAGAGATGCACGCAAGCGGCCTCAGATAGCGCTGTAGGATATTCATTTTTGCCTTTTTTAATCAGGTGAAACCGGTGCCGAGTAATTTCGGTGTGGCCGCAATACGGTGCTTCTTTCTTATTTCGGAAAGCGACCTGAAGTGAAATTACTAACCAGGATAGGATGCATTGGTTACATTGGTTTCACATGTGGGAGGCAGTCTTTATCCGTCCGACTTTGACAGATTGACCAGGCAATTTCTGCTTGAGTAAGGTATCAAGCATCCCTTATCTCTCTTTTCACGGCGGGCGATCTGTGCGATAACGCACAAAAATCCAATTGAATTTCTCATTGTTTTTAAACAACAAACAACAGTTACAAGTACGTTGCGACTCTAGAACGATGCTCTGAAGATGAAAGGCACTTACTTTCTTACGCGCATCAAATGAAAAAAGCCGCCGGGGAATTCTCTCCCAGGCGGCTTTGCATATTGACTAATTCAGGTTCAGGCCATAAACCGCGCCAGATACTCAGGCGAATTAATAAACTGCCCTATCAGTGTCACCATATCCGTACCCGATTGACTGAGCAGAGTATCAAACGTCGCCTGATCCGGCGCATGACCCAGCAGGCCTATGTAATCCAGCGTCAGCGATACTTTGGATTGCGAATTGGCCTTGAACTCAGTTGACTCGGTAAAGCCCGCCAGCATATCGCCACGGCTTAATCCATTACCCAATTGTCCCAGCCAGTAAGCCTTGCCTGCAGCATCTGAACTACGGTGCAAGACATTCTGATAAACACGGTCCACAAATGCCGTGTTATCCAATGCCCCATAGGTTTTCTGGAACTCTGCACTCGATACAAAGGACGCGCTGATCTTGGAGAGGTTCATGCCGTCCTTTTGCGCCTGCATCCAGTAAGCCAGACCTTCACGGTCAGGCAAACGGTCAAAGGCACCAAAGTACAGACGCGTGATACCGCCTATGCCATTCTGGAATTCAGCTGATTCCATGAAGGACGCCGCCACCTGGGCGCGGCTCATCTTGCCACTGTCTATCTGCCCCAGCCAGTACTGTGCCCCTGCTGTATCGGCTTCACGGAACAAGACATCGCGGTAGAGCTGCATGGCAAACAGGTCAGCGCGGTGCAAGACATCATTATCTTTGACATCGAGTTTGGTGCCGACTCTGGCTTCGATTGCATCCGGGATGCCATCGCCATCCTTGTCACCGGGTAATGAACTGGTTTTAAAGCCCAGCCCACCACTAAAACTGATCTTGCCATCGACCTTGCCGTCTGCGTCAAACGCACCACCGTCAGTGATCTTGAAATCCACCTTCAGCTTGCCGTTCACCTCCGTCATAGTGCTGGCGATGTTGGTCCAGTTACCGGCCTTGTCTTGTACCCAGTAACCATTCACTGAACCCAGTTTATCGGTGTAAATAGACATCGTCACTTCTTTACCTGTACCCACCCCTGTGATCTGGCTGCTGATCAATCCATATTGCAGTTGCAAGTCATTTGGCAGATTTACCGGGCTGGCTGATGTCGTCGTGTGAGACAGGGCGAGTGACTGATCGATACTCAAAGTTGCGTAGTGAGTGTTGACCAGGCCGCCATTACTCCATGGCAAGGAACCTACTTCTTTTTGTGACTGATCAGCTTTGCCATCACCATTGCCGTCACCCTTGCCACTACCTAGCCAGTTTGGCACTTCTGCTTCTATGGTTTGCAGTATGCCGTCGCCATCCGCATCAGGATCGGTGACAGGAATGGTCGTATCAGAAGGCTTGGTACCTGAATTGTCGTTGTCATAGTTCAGGATGGAATAGCCTTGCTGTATCGTAGTGCCGCTATTACCAGCAAGATCAGTGACTCTGAGCTTGAGGGTATTGTTGCCGCCTACAGTCTGGTTCTGTAGCGTCCAGTTACTACTACCCAATGCTGCTGTAGCATTGATCCAGTTCGTGCCATTGTCCAGTGAGACTTGTACTGTTTCGCCAGCGAGCAAACCAGCCGTTAAGCCACCACTGATGGTTTGTTGGGTCGCTGTGGTAATGAAGTCAGTGTTGCTGGCACCATCATCATTAGAGAAACGCACTGAACCTATGCCAGTAGTCGGCGCCGTATGATCCACCTGATACAACTGCCCGGTAAAGCCGCCATTTAAGGCCAGGCTGGCCGTATCCACAATC
>JACQDX010000090.1 GCA_016200895.1 Burkholderiales bacterium | reverse complement strand
TATATCAAGACACGTTCCGGTACTGAAGGCATGGCAACAGCCACCAATGTACCGGGCGTGTTTGCCGCTGGCGACGTGCAGGACCACATCTATCGCCAGGCGATTACCAGTGCAGGTACAGGCTGCATGGCAGCGCTGGATGCGCAACGATTCCTGGAAAACTGATCAGAGATAAACAAGAAACGATAAGTTGCAAACAATCATCAACTTGCGAACCTGGAGGCGGGAAAATTTGCGAGACTAGGCTATTTTATAAATAGTCTCGCTTCCACCTTAGTGAAAAATCACATTTCCCGTCGCCGCGTTCTGCAAACTATTGCTACAGCCTTTGCTGCCAGTTCGTTACCCCAAATTTCGCAAGCTGCAGATGCCAGAAGCAATGCTGGCGTTACACATCATTTTGCGATTGGCGAGACGGATTTTTTATTGAATGGAAAACGCTTGCAGATACGCTGCGGCGAGATTCATTTTGCGCGCGTGCCAAGGGAATATTGGCAGCACAGACTCAAAGCCATCAAGGCCATGGGCCTGAATGTGGTGTGTGCTTATCTGTTCTGGAATTATCACGAATGGCATGAAGGGCAGTATGACTGGCAGGGCCAGCGTGATGCTGCCGAGTTTTGTCGCCTGGCACAGCAAGAAGGTTTGTGGGTCATTTTACGGCCAGGTCCTTATGCCTGTGCAGAATGGGAAATGGGTGGCTTGCCCTGGTGGTTGCTCAAGCATGAGGGTAATTTTTTGCGTAGCAGTGACACGCGTTTTATTGAACCAGCCGCCCGGTGGCTGCGAGAAGTAGGGCGTGTATTAGGCCCTATGCAAATTAGCCGCGGTGGCCCCATCCTGATGGTACAGGTAGAAAACGAATATGGCTTCTTTGGCAGTGATTTAGCCTATATGCGCCTGATGCGAAAAATCATGCTGAATGCCGGTTTTGATGTGCCGCTATTTGCCTGCAACCCGACTAACGCCGTTGTCCGTTCACATATTCCGGAACTGTTTTCCGTCGCCAATTTTGGGGCTAATCCTGAGCAAGGCTTTAAAGCGCTGGCTGAAGTGCAAAAAGGCCCATTGATGTGTGGTGAGTTTTACCCAGGTTGGTTCGATACCTGGGGTACACCACATAAGCGCGGCGACATGAGTAAAGTTATTCGCGATCTGGACTATATGCTCAAAGTCAATGGCTCGTTCAGCTTGTATATGGCACATGGTGGAACTTCATTTGGTCTGTGGGCTGGATGTGACAGGCCCATGCGCCCCGACACCAGCAGCTATGATTATGATGCACCGATCAGCGAAGCGGGATGGATGGGCGATAAATTCGCGCAATTCCGGGCAGCGATTACGCCCTATTTGTTACCCGGTGAAAGCATGTCAGTAGCACCGGCAGCAAATCCTGTGATTGCCATCCCAGCATTCAAGCTGACAGAAACTGCAGCGGTCATGGCAAATCTCCCTGCTGCAATCATCCATGCAGTGTCGCCACAGGCGATTGAACACTACGATATCAGTCGCGGCCTGATTGCTTATTCCACCACTTTGCCTGCTGGCCCAGAAGGCGTGCTTGATGCAGCACTGGTACGTGACCTGGCCTGGGTATTCATTGATGGTAAAGCTGCAGGTGTGATGGATGCGCGCAGCCACCGTTTCCGCGTCAATTTGCCAGCACGCGCCAAGCCAGTGAAGCTGGAGATTTTGCTGTATACCATTGCGCGGGTAAATTTTGGTATAGAAATGCACGACCGCAAAGGCTTGCATGGCCCTGTGCATTTCATTCCCAGGACTGGCAGCAGTTCCAGCCCTGAAAAAATACTCATCAATAATTGGGAGATACGTGCGCTGGACTTTGGTGCCGATGCACAATTGCCTGTGCTGGATTGGCAATCTCTTGTGTCTGACAAGTTTGCTTCCGAAGATGTGATGAAGCCTGCATTCTGGCGTGGCAGTTTTTCTGTCACTACTGTTGGTGACACGTTTCTGGATGTCTCCAACTGGGGTATGGGTGCAGTCTGGATCAATGGCATTTGCCTGGGGCGTTTCTGGAATATAGGGCCTACACAGACCATGTATCTGCCCGGCCCTTGGTTGAAGCCAGGCAGCAATG
The DNA here is from genome assembly GCA_016200895.1 of Burkholderiales bacterium. Taxonomy (GTDB): domain Bacteria; phylum Pseudomonadota; class Gammaproteobacteria; order Burkholderiales; family Burkholderiaceae_D; genus Undibacterium. Next base: position 139,557 of record JACQDX010000090.1, on the reverse strand, counting down.
AAATTATTGTGCTGGACTTGCTTGGACCAGACAGGAATGAGATCGCTGGCCTCAAGCTGCCTGTACTTGATCAATTACGGCCAGAGAAGGATTTCTTCCCGCGCAATAACCGGGGTCAGCTTATGCTGGCTGGTTTGTTGCCAGTCCATGAAGGCAGTTTTTCGGCTGGATCTGCGCAACAGGAAATCCGTTTCACCAAAACAGTCTTTGGCAAGCAATTCTGTCTCGAATCCCTTGATGATTTTGACGGCAAGGGCTTTGCCGCAATCGCAGAAATTGAATTATTTGACTATGATGGAAAAATCATGAGTCAGGCGACCTGGACCATCGCCTATGCCGATAGTGAAGAAAGCGTGCGAGAAGATGGTTCTGCCCTGAATGCCATCAACGGCCAGGCATCAGATCATTGGCACACGGCCTTGAATGGCAAATTTGCATTGCCACATCCGCACAGGCTGGTCCTTGATCTGGGTAGCAAGCCTGGAATTAGCGGCTTCCGCTATACCCCGCGCCAGGGCAGTGATGATGCCACCGGGCGTATCAAAACCTACCGTGTCTTTATCGGCGAAAGCCTGGTGTCTGTGGCTAACTGAGATATTGCCTGCACATGCATGCACATAGGGCCTGAATGAAACTGAGGGCTTAACTGGTCCAGCCATGTACAATACCGTCCGCGCTGATGACAGACACAGTCATCTTTTTCTGCAGCTTATTTTATCCAGACCACGCCACAGACCATGTCCCAGACAACTACCGTACCTGAAGTTCAATATACAGATATCCGTGACCGTTTGCGCCAGTTTGTTGCTGAGCGCGACTGGGCACAGTTTCATACACCCAAAAACCTGGCCAGTGCGCTGACTGTAGAGGCGGCAGAATTACTGGAGATTTTTCAATGGCTGCCAACTGGCAGGGCAGAGGAGCTGGATGAACAGGCTAAGAAAGCCATCCGTCATGAAATGGCCGATGTGCTGAATTACCTGGTCATGCTGGCCGATGCGCTGGAAGTAGACTTGTTCGCTGCCAGCATGGAAAAAATCGTCCTGAACGCTATCAAATATCCGGTAGCGCAAGTAAAAGGCGATGCCAGGAAATACACTGCCTACGATACCGGTAATAAAACAGATATGTCCTAATGCTGTGCACTACGCAAGGCTGCAAAATAAAATGTCAACGACGCCAGTGAGAACAGTAATAAGCAAGCCAGGATAGGGTAGGGTGAACTGGTGTGATGAATCAGGCTGGCGATCAGCAAAGGCCCGGCTGCTTTTGAAAACAAGGCGGGGCCGGACATGGCACCCGAGATAGCACCATAGTTTTCTGTACCAAACAGGGTTTGCGGTATCGTGCCACGTACGATGGTCAGTATGCCATTGCTGAGGCCATACAGTATGCAAAACAGGGCAACTGCCCAGGCTTGCGTGCCCATGAAGATCAGGACCAGCAAGGCGGCAGGCAAAGCCGCAAAGGTGAATTTGCCTACGGTTTGTGGCATGGCATTTCTGGCGATCGTCATTTCTCCTACCCTGCCCAGCACTTGCATGGGGCCGATCAGGGCTGCCATCAATACTGCCAGTGTGGCCGGATGATTCATTTCCTTTAGCAATGGGATCAGATGTACTGACAAGGCGGAGAAAACAAAACTGTTGGCAGCGAAAGCGAAGGCCAGTTTCCAGAAGGTAGGATGGCGTACAGCTTCTTGCAGGCTGAAATGTTTCTTTTGTTTTACGACAGGTATGGCGCTGTCTTGTGCTTTATTTTTTTTCTGCAGTAGCAGATGCAAGGGCAGGCACAACAGGATTTGCGCCAGACCATAGGTCAGATAAGTATGCCGCCATCCAATTACCGTATTCAATTGCTGGGTCAGCGGCCAGAATACCGTGCTGGCAAAACCACCAAACAGGGTCAGGGTAGAAATCGCCTGGCGGCTGTGCTCTTTGAATTGCTGGGTCAGGGTGGCAAAAGCAGCTTCATATAAAGTCATCGCCATGGCCATACCCAGCATGCTCCAGGCAAAATAATACATGGCCAGGTTTTGCGCCTGGCTGAGGATGATCAAGCCGGTGCCACAGATCAGTGAACCCATGCCCATGACGAACTTGCCACCGTGGCGATCAAGCAAAATACCGATGTAGGTGGCTATCATGCCAGCAACCAGCAGGCTCCATGAAAACGCCGCGAACACCAGTTCGGCACGCCAGCCCATCTCGCGTTGGATTTCTGGTGCCAGGATGGCGATGGCGTAATACAAAGAACCCCAGGACAGGATTTGCGTGACAGCGAGTATGGCGATAGTCTGGTAGGCGTGCGGCGTGTGTTTCATTGTCTGGGTAGCTTTTGATTAATTTGTTTTTTTGATTTTCAACAGCATGGCTATTGCTGATGCAGGGCAGGCACCTTGAAGCTGTCGCGAAGCTTGTAGAGCAGCGGGTATTTTGCTGGTGTCGATTTTTTCAAACCCCAGTTTGTGAAAATAGGCATCTGCATCTGTCGTCAATAAATACAAGTGCTTCACACCGGCTGCGCCTGCTGTATTGATCATGTGGTGTAACAGCCGAGTACCGCAATGCTGACCTTGCGCCTCAGACTTGATGGCCAGTGAACGCAAGAGGGCAGATTTACCATATATCTCCAGACCAGCGCAGCCCAGGAAATTGTCACCAGTATGTATCAGCTGGAAATTGTGGATATGTTCCTGCGCGCCGTCCAGCGGCAAGCCCAGGTCTTGCAGCAGGCTGGCGATAGCGGGCCAGTCTGTTTTGCTGGCTGGAGTAATCAGCAATTCACTGGCAAGTACATGCAATCTGCTAAGGCTTTTGGCTGGTCTGGTTTTGATAGGTGCACAGGTGCTTACTGTGCCGTTTTGTACTGCAGGCAGCAATATCTGCATGGCGGCACGCACCAATGCCATTTGTTCTGTATTCACTGAGGACAATAATTGGTCGGCGTGCTTATTCAGTTGCGCATCCAGTAGGCTGGCACGCTGGCGACCTGCCGGGGTCAGGCTCAGGTTGACGCTCCTGCGGTTATGAGGATTGGTGGTTTTTTTGATGGTGCCATCGGCAACCAGTGCATCTGTGGCCCGGCTGATCCAGCTTTTATCCAGGCCCAGGCGTTTCACCAGGGCCTGCTGCGTCAGTCCGTCCTCGCGCAATAATTCTGTCATCAAATGACATTGCACGGTCGATGCAGCATCCCCGCAAGCATGGTTGCGCTGGTCACGTACATAGAGTCGGGCAAATTCCCTGATCAGGGTGCCGGTGCTGGAATTGTCGTTCATTTCAAGTATTGGTTGCTTTACGCAACAATCATAGGCGTAAAATACCATTGTTGTCAAACGCAACTAAATTTATGTGCAAGGGATTAATCCCGGCGGGGTGCAGGGGGTGGGATGCTGTTGGGGGAGTGTTGGAGAAACTTAAGGTTCTAAGTTGCTTTGGCTGTGCCTTCATCTGGCCCTTTGCCACTGCCTTCCAGCTTGTAAAACAGCAGGCACATGGCTGGTGCAAAGATCAGCCACAAAAATACCGTCCACATTTGCGACTGCTGCTCACCAGAAGTTGGCAGTGCAAGGTAGGCCTTGGCTGGGTCAGATGAAGAGACATACACCTTGAGCTGGGCACCGGGAACCAGTTCTGCTGGTTTTAATCCTGTCATCCTCAAGACGTGCTTGGCTTCGCAGCGGGTGCAGATGGGGGAGATGGTGTCGCTGGTTCTTTCGACACCGTTCAGGTTATAGCTGTAGGTCAGTTGCAGTAATTGCTTGTTGAAACTGCCATTCACGACATAGCCGGGATTATTGTCCACTTCATGTACCAACAGCACAAGACTGCCGTCAGTCTGCTCAAACTCGCTCACCGGAATACGCATGGCATTGAGTTTTTGCAGATTGTCTATGCCAAAATAAATCGAGATGATGGCACAAATGACGACTAAGGTTCTGACTATCATGTGTGGCGATCTTGGGTTACTGTCTGGTGTAAGTGAGGTCGGATAGGTTTTGCCATGCTTGGCGAAATTTTACTCGCTGCATACTGTGGCAGGACTGGCGAAGTGATAACAAGTGTCAAATGTCTTGCAGATTTTAAGTCTTGTGACTTTCAGACCTATTTGGCGGGCAGGGCTTGTGTTTTTTTATCTGCGGCGATGACTTTGACTGGCATCCAGCCAGGATTGGATGCTTCCAGCTTTTTCCAGATTGCGGCATTTTTACCCAGATCACCAAAAGACTGTGCCTTACTTAACTTCTTATGAGTGATGGCAGCCCAGGTCGCCATATCATCGCACTTGTTTTTGGTATCCATCAGATTCAAGGCAAAGCTCAGGCTTTTTTCCTTGCCAGGCATGATCAGGCGACAGTAAGTGTTGTCCTTGCCAATTTCCAAGACATAAGCTTGTTGCTGTTCATCGTAATAGGCCACGTTCTTTTGTGTGCTCAGGTCATCCCATTCGTTCGCGACCATGCTGACGGTTTGCAGCAGTTTGCCGTGTATATCCGAGCGCTTGACAGTCAATTTATTGAGTTTGCTGATTTCCACGCAATCTATAAAATCGCTATTGGCTGGCGCATTGATCAAGTCTGGCGATGGGCAGAGCATGTCTTCACGTTCACCGTAGCTGCTCATCAGCCTGACTTGCGTGTCAGCAGTCTTGCCATCTTTAACTGCCTGGACTTTGGCGTACATGCTGCTTCTGGCAACCAGGATGTTTTTGTCATCGATCACGTTCACCAGGTCGTAGTTCAGGTTTAGCCAATCATCATAGGCAATGAACCAGAATCTTTGCGGCTTGCGTATTGCATATTGCAGATTTTGATTTATGGGGGCAGAACCGGGCTGCAGTGTTTCTGCTGCTATCTTGCTTACCCTGAGCCAGTCTGTCAGTTGCAAGGCCTTGCCTTCGCCTTTGTTGTCACAGCCCAGCATGCATCCAGCCGCGAGCAATAGCAGCGTCGCTGCTGCCCACAGGCGCACTGGCTGATGATAAGTCGGGGGCTGTATGTGTCCTGGCAAGCTTGCTCTCTATGTCTGGGGAAATATCAGGCGACATTGTAACGCCTGACTTGTTCCAGGTCATAGACAGTATCAGTTTAAGCACAGGCTGAGTTGTAAATTTGCTTCTACGTAAAGCGCTGCACTGTCACTGCCAGTATCAAAAAAGTCCCTTGCAACATCCATGGCAGCAGCAATGACCCGCATATCATGCTCGCTGATGGCGAACAGACCGAAGCGGAATTGATAGCCCCAGTTCTTTATGCCAGCAGAAAACTCCAGCGTTTGCAGCAGGGGCAGGATGCTGATTTGCTGCGATGCTGTCCAGACTACGTCACGACGGTAAGGATGAAAACCACCACCCATGTCGGCCTGATAGGCGTCCCGCGGTTTGATCCTGCCTATCGCTGTGAATGCCTGCAATCTGATCTTGCTGCCAAAGACCTGGCTGGGTGAGTAATACACAACCCTGTCGCCAGCTTGCAGGCGGCGCAAAGGCGCTACCTTGCCGTGACAGACTTGCATGTAGCCATCTGCCTGACCACGCTGCACGTGGTCAGCAGAGGCAACAGCGATCCAGTTACGGTACTGTTGCGTATCCATGATCAGGCTGGCGCGAAAACGCGCAGGCGGTGACCATCAGGGTCTTGAGCCACAAAGGTATAACCAAAATCCTTGCTGCAAGGTGTTTGGGCTATCGTCATGCCGCGTGTAGCCCAGCTGTCATAGGTACTGTCTACCGTGGCATTGTCGCCTACTGCAAAAGCCAGCTCGCTGCCGCCGGCGGAGGTTGCACCTGGTTCTACAGAGTGTTTTGACCACAAACCCAGTTTGTGGCCAGAGTCGAGTATGAATAAATAGAAAGTAGGGGATGCTTCTACTGGTGTCAGGCCCAGGATTTTGCTGTAAAACGCTGCGCTGGTTTCCGGGCTGTCAACATACAAAAGTACATAGCTTGGGGTCATCATGGTGTTTGCTCCTAAAAAAGATGGTGTTGTTTGCGTTGATGATGTTGTTCAAAGCAAAGACATTTTAGGATGCAGCAATGTCAGTTTCTGTCAGTAGTGACGGGGGAAGTTGATGGCAAGACTTGAGCAACGGATGGAAGCAAGTACAGGCATGGTAAAAATGCCTGTACTTGTTTAATAAGGTTTAAGGAAGGAATTTACTTAGCCGAGCAGATGAAAGGATATTCGCGGTTATCGATCAATGGTTCTACACCAAAGAAGTCATTCAATACCGACTCTGCCGTGCAATAGGCACCTTCTACCCAGGCCTGGTCATTGGAATAGGCTTCGCCGACGATGAAGATATTCGCATCAGCTCCCGGTATCAATTGTGAAGGCTTGCGGATTTTTTGCTGTACATCACCAATATCATAGTGTGCTGCCCAGGCATGGTAACCGGCATTAAAGGGTGGCAATGACCAATCGATATAGGCAGCATCCAGCGGTTCAGGCACGGAACTGAAATCGGCATTCGGGCCAAAATGGATATTTGCCAGCTGCTTGCGCAACATCTTGAGCATGCGATCTGGCACTTTACGCGGGCCCTTCAGGGGCTCGGTATTTTCAGACAAGGGCACATGTCTTTGTTGTTCTGGCCCCAGTTCCAGTTCTTGCCAGAAAGTCGTAAAGGCTTCGTCGTCATAGGCGGCCAGCAAGCCGTAGACAGGTTCTGTGGTTTTGTCGAGGGCATTATTACCAAAATAGACGACCATACGTACAGGATTGTCCGTCACAGTAGGGCCTATGGTATTACGGCTGGAGCTAGCCAGAAGCTGCCCTTCCTGTGGTACGGTCAGTCTTTCTTGCAGGCGTTGTTCAGTTGCTGTCAGTAAACTGGCAGCGCTGGAATACGGCGTATTCATGATCTCTGGCTGGCCTGCGGCTGCGGGTTGGCTGAGTTTGTCCAGATAACTGGCAGGGAAACCTTGTTCAGCCAGTTGCATAATCACACCCTTGGTGACTTCATAGCTGCTCAGTTGCGGCGCATAAGCCGCTTGCGTCAACCACCATGGGTCTTTGAAGAACATGCCTATCTTGTAGGACGGTTGCATGATGGTGGCTTCCATATACAACTGCACTTTTTGATGATTCAGCACATCCAGACCAGGATGGTTTTCATAGCGGGTGGCTTGCGCCACCAGTTCCAGCGCATAACGCGGCATGGCCAGCCAGGCTGCATCGGTCTTGCCGCTGCTGGATTTTTTGTTAGGGGCATCGCGGTTAGCGATGTTGTAATGGATGGTATTGTCGATTTCCAGTATTGAATGCAGGCGGCGGTTAGGCTGGTAATTGAAATGCACACCTTTGCCACGGGCCAGTTCAGTGATAGCCGCAAACAAAGACTTGAACATGCCTGAATAGCCCGTGGTCAGGGTCATGTATTCATTGCCGGGAGTGAACTCATTATTTGCCTGGAAGGCGACTGCAGCATTCCAGTTGATGACATTCGAAGTATAGCCATTGCCATCCGCCGCGTAGCTATAACCTTCAGAACCAAGCTGATCAAACATCAGGTTCCAGTAACCTATATCTTTCAGCTTGTCACCTTTCTGGAAGATGGATGATGCGGGCAATTCTGCCGTGATCTTGCCATGCTGGTAAAAATGATCCCATTCCCTGCGGGTTTGCGGCCCTGTGGTGGCAGTCACTGCCAGGTTCTCAACCGTGGTAAAACCCTGATTCGGTGACGTGCTGGCACCAAAGTTATTTACGTTATACGGTGCAGGATTGAATGAAGTGACATCATTCAGATAAAAATTCTTGCTACGCAAGTAGTAAAGTGGATTATCTGATTCATTGAATGGGACGACAAATTTGTCCAGGCCCAGTTGATGAATTACAGTTGTTACCAGTCTGTGCCCCGGTGCTTTGCCATTGTTGTGGTTTTTTGCCTTGGTATCCCATTCTGAATAACGCATGCCACCCAGTTCTACATAAGATTTGCCGGGATCATCCTGATAGTGCCAGGTGCAGACACGGGCACCCGGAGCGCGCGAGCCATTGTCATCTTTACTGAAATCATATTGGCCCCAGTCATACAGTTCCAGCGTATCGTCTTTCTCCAGCAATTTGTTTTTATCCGTGCTTTTACCACTGAGCAGACGCCAGGCTGTATACAGGCCCGCTGCTCCGGCACCGAAGATGGAATAGGTTTTGGTTTTCATGATCACGCTCATTTACTGGTTTGGTTTGAACTACATGATGAAGCGGCTGCTTGTTGATACTGCGCTGATACGGACTGGCTGTGCGCATGAAATACTGAGTAAGCTTGTGAAGTGCAAAGCATTGAATGGACAGTGCCCATGCATTGGGCGCGGTAAAGTCGGCAATTCAATCTGAGACGGCATCGTGCCCGGACCTTCTGTATGAGCACGATGCAATTTGTACAGTTACATCAAGTGCGTATCATTGTTCCAACGGAAATATGCGGCCAGTCTATATTGAGGAAATTCAGTATCACCGTTTGAGTGTATTGCAGTTGCATGAATTGCGTACCGTCAGGGCGTTCTACGGTTTCTATCCAGAAGATCGCATCCAGCCGGGTGGCATTTGCGTTAGCCGTGACGAAAGGAATATTGACGATGCCACCAACAGGTATCGATGCGACCGACAATACCGTGGTATTGACTATCTTCTGCCCTTGTATGGCATCAATCAAGGCCTCATTCATATTGGCGACATAACTCTGCTTCATGCCTGGCGGCAGATTGGAGTGCAGATAGGGGTCAAGATATCCCAAGGGCGCATGTGTCATGCCAGGGCCGGTAGGTTTGGAGCTGACAGGGTCTATCTGCGGTCCGCCAGGAACCTTGAACCCTGTACCCTGAGCCAGCAAGGAGTCGCCATGCGGAATAGTCGATTGCCTGACAATGCTGGGACCTGCCTTGGGATCGGTGGTGGCCGGCACGTTTAACCAGATACCAGGCTCTATATGCAAACCTTCCATGGTTGGTGCATCGTTGACTTGCTGCAGGTAAGTTAAACCGAAAATGCCGATATCACCTTGCACTGAACCCCGGTTAGGAACTACGCCACCAATGGCCGTGAATTGTATGCGTTCAGCCGTCGCATTCAACATCAGGCGAAACGCTGCATTGTGCTGTTTGTTGGGGACGGCAATCAAATTAAAACCGCGTCCGGACCAGGTACCTTCGAGTTCGGCAAGATGCCCTAGCGGGGATGAGTCTAGGTCGCCTGGGGGAGCCGCACGCCTGGGTGAGTAGAGAGTCATTTTCAAGATCCTTCAAAGTTTTTGCTACATGGGAAAATCTGAATTTGCCGGGCAAATTCAGGACAGCTAAACCTGGGTGTGAAAGCAGTCTTGTCCAAATAGCAGATGAGTAGCAGATCAGTAGCAAATGAACCGTGCATCGTGGCCGGATAAGGCAGTTATCTAATAGTATAATAAAAAATACAATTAAAGAATTGTATTTTCAATATTTAACTTTATCTTTTGGCAAAGTGTTGCTGGCTAAGCTGCCGCAATTGCGCAGAGGAAATTAAAGGAGGAGTGTGAGGAGCAAGCATCCTCGAATGGGGACTTTTGTGTTGCCAGGGTGAATACACCGGAAGCCGTGGCAGCTTCCGGTAAAGTGATCATCTAGCTGGCGTTGGGTATTCTTTGGCCAGCATCGTAATACAATGCGGGAATTTTTTTCTGGCTGAACGTCATCATGACCAGGCTTGCTACTGCCAGCATGAACCAGTTGATCCCTGGCATTTTCATGAATTGGGCAAAGTCAAACAAGGCACCGCCAGCAACGCTGCCGACCATGGTGCCTATGCTTTGATAAAACATTTGCTGAGACATCAGCCTGCCAGTATCAGCCGCAGACTTATTGGCAAAGCGTGCGACCAGCACGTCCAGTGAAGGGCCATAAAATACCTGTCCGAAGGACAGCAGAATCGCAGAAATGATGACGGCGGCGGCACTATGGGTAAACACCACCATGATGGCAAAACTGACAAACAGGCAGGCATAACCTATTTTCAAGAAACGGAAATGATCCAGCGTGCGCACTGCATGTCTGGAAATCGGTATCTGGAAAAAGATAATAACCAGTGCCGCCAGCCAGAAAGGCGTGGATACCGGTATCTCAGGCGTGAACTTGGGAATATGCAGGCTGAATCCTATCATCGGTTGCACGGCAAAACACCAGAATACTGAATTCGACAAATAAAACATCAGCGGCAGTTCTACCGGTTTGCCTGAGCTAGTAGCTTCCATTAAAGTCGTACTGGATGCCTCATCTGCCAATGCTTTTGCTTTTTGTTCCAGCGCCAGGCTTTCTTGTTCATGCTCACTGATGGCACGCATGGCAATCAGCATGAACAATCCATAGACAATAAAGGTGATCAACACGATCAGGAAGACCAGCTTCAACTGGTCATGTGGCACAAAACTGGCAGTCAGGTAACCACCAACCAGACCCATGCGGATGGCAAAGGCCAGCTTGCTGAAGATGGACGTCTGGTCCAGTCCCTTGAGTTTCAATAAATAATTTTTTAAACCGGGGAAAGACAGGCCGCTACCCAGGCCAGCCAGCAAGGCAAACAAGGCCAGTGCCCAGGCCTGACTCAGGTAAGCCATGAAATACAGAGCTACGCCTTCCAGCAGGATGTTGCCTGAAATCGCCAGCGGGTGATTCGCCATGCGGGAAAACCTGGTGCCCATATAAGAGCCCAGCACCCGGCCCAGATTCAAACCAAATAAAATCGATCCTGCCCAGAATCCCGAGAAAGCCTTACCCGTTTCAGAGACGATGATAGGTGTATATAAAGCGACACCACCAGACGCAATCGCGACGCCAACGTAAATCAGATAGGAATTGAATACAGGATTGAATTTCTTGGTTTGCATAGGTCAGGGCGTAAGCGCCTGGGCAGCGCTATGGATACTTAAAGCAGGGATGACATGAAATGCTGATCAGCATGTGACGTGCATGAACTTATGTTGTGATGCTGTACAACACAAAAAGTTCATTGATATAAGCAAATCAAATAAGCTTTAAATTGTACGCCTAATTTCAAATACCTGTTGCCGGGCTGCAAGTTGCTATCAGCCCGGCTTGCATGTGGTCTTTGATGCAATCTTTGAAGGAAGTTCTTGGGGTAAATCCTAAAACCAGATTTTCCCCAAGTACAACCAGGTCCAACCTGCCATCAGACAGACGCTGAGCAGTAGCAAACCAGTTGCTCCATTGGGTCGCAAGATACCCAGATAGCCAATCGCCACTGTCGTCACACCTTTCTTGACCCGCTTCATGCTGCGCCAGCGCTGTATGAATTTAAGCATGGACAGGACAAAGGTAAACGTCGCGCAAGACAGCAAAGTAACCCTGAACACATTCAAGAGATTTAATTCGCCCAGTGATATTTTTTTATACGCCAGACCAACCAGGGCCATCAACACGGCTGCACCTATAGAAATGGCGACGTTGGCGTACATGGTCTTGCGGCTGTTGACTGCGGCGTCTTCCAGTTCACACTTGAGCAAGTCGACTTTTTCATTGATCAGTGTGGAGGTTTCATGCTTGATGGCGAGTATGCGCTGGTCTATCGCTGCGCCTATCTGTGCAGTGGAATAATCTATCAGTTCCCTGATGTCGTCCTTGGTCATGCTGCGCTGGCTATGGATTTCGTCGGATAGCAGGGCGATATTCCTGTCCACCTGCTCGCCAGCCTGGCGTATCACTTCCGATAATTCATTACTGACCTGATGGATGGATCTGTCCATCAGTGGTGCTACCCGCTCATCAATGATACGGTTCAGACTCTGTTCAAAAGCAGACGATGCCTGTTTCAGATTCAGTGGGTCAAACGCCATCTTTTCTCCGGTGACTTAGCTAGGTATTAAAACTCATTTCATCAATAGGGATGAAATGAGTTCCATGTATCTGATGTCGCTTGGAAGAATTTCAAGACCAGTAGCCCTATTGAGCCTTATTGGGGCAAAAACATCTTGTTCAATGTTCATTGCCAGAGTCTAGTCAGATGATACCAATACGGCACTAAAACGGTACTTGGGCATTTTTGATTTAATTTTTGCAAGCCTTTGTATACCCTGTAAATGTTTCCTGAGCAATAAAGCAAGTGTTTTTGAGGACGTGCCATGCACTTTAGTGCTCGTTTTGGTGCTCCGGTTGGTGCTCTTTCATGCTTCAGGTCCAGTTTCTGAGTTAGCTCAGGGACATAAACAAATGAACAAAGGATACTTATATGTTGATTAAAAAAATTTCCATCATCGTCTGCGCCGCCGCAGGTATGCTTGCCAGCTCTTTCGCTTCCGCCCAGACTTATCTTGGCGGCTCTGTTGGCCAGAGTGATGCCAGCAATTACTGTAACTACAGTACTACTTGCGATTCCAAAGCCACCAGCTTCAAGGTATTTGGCGGCTATAACATAGACAAACATTTTGCCGTGGAAAGCAGTTATTTTTCTGCCGGAAAAACGTCGATAAACTCAGGCTTGGCGCTGGGCCACAGTGAGCAAAAGAAAACTGGCTTCAGTCTGGCTGGCGTGTACAACCATGAGTTTAATGAAGCTTTTGCTGGCTTTGCCAAATTGGGTATCGCGCGCGTGAAAGCAGAGACGACTTACGATACTTCAGGCCTGCCTTCATATTCAGCTTCCACTACGGGCAACCAGGCATTGTATGGCGTAGGTGTGACTTACAAGATCAATCCTAACCTGGCAGTCCGTGCAGAGTTCGAGAAATACAACCCACATACTTTTTCCAATACTGGAACATCGTCCAGTAATTTGTCAGCTGGTTTGCAATACAATTTCTAAGCAAACTTAAGTACACTTCAGTAAGTGCGTGGCGTTGATGGATATATTCCATCAACGCTCGCCGCATTCGACAACAAGCTATTCAGGATTCAAGATTTACTTTTCCTGCTCGCAGGCTTGGTCTTTTTTACTGGTACCGGCAATGCGGCGGCAGTGGCACGCGCCAGCGTAGTCAAACCTTCCCGGTCTTCCAATAGTTCACTATCGATCAGATACCAGGGCTTGGCCTGAGGGTAGGGTGGTGCTTCAGTAACCGTGCCTAACAGTTCCCGCCCCGCTGTTGTTGGCTTGATGAATAGCTGATCATCACAGATCAGCGCAAACATTTTCCCCGACATATACAAGGCATATTCGCCAAACATTTTCTTGGCGATTACATCGTCGCATGCACTCAACTGATCAAGAGCAAATTCTACAAAGCTGGCTTGTGATCCCATGATTTTATTTTAAAAATTCAGTCTCAGTCGGGACGACGAAAATCATCCGCTATCCACGCCCTGGCATTTTGCTGGTTCAATTTATAGTTAGGCCCAACCCTGACCCTGGCTAACTCGGTACTGCCAGCATCCTGGGCACTGAGCCAGGCATAGGGGTCATCTTCATCAGGGACGATGTCGAGCATGATCTTGAAGTCAGCTTCATCGGTAGCGACCATCAGGCTCTTGTGCAGCGTTGCATGCAATTGCTGCTCATGACGGCGTATCACCTCAGATGCAGTTTTCACCAGCGTGCCAAAAGCATTCGCGTCCAGTGGCTTGGGGTTCTTTTTATCGCGCCCCATGGTCCATGGGCCAACCAGTGCAGGTTCAGGCTCGCCGTCCTTGATCATGGCAACGGCCCAGCCTTCATCATCGTCATTCTTGATAACCTGGGCTGTCCAGCCTTTGTCACGCCACAGGCGTGGCTCACGGATTCTGTTGTCCTCTTCCTGAGGTGCGTTATCTGCGTAATCGTTTTTAGTATCGTTTTCAGTATCGTTGTTCAAAGCTGTTCCCAGTTTGTTTCTTCAGGCTGCACATCCTACACTCAAGCGGCGAGTTTGTCTGAATCCTTCTTTATTTTCACTGGCAGTGCAGCCAAATTATGTCTGACCTGCGCTTTCTGGCATTTGTCATCACCGGGTTGCACTTCCCGGCAAGGCCGCTCAAACAAGAATACACAGGCGTCAATACTTCAAGCATCGCATCGGCAATATCATTTGTATTTGCTTGCCCAATAAATTGAAACACAGTAACTGGCGTAGCAAGCGCCGCATTCAAAACAGGACTCATGCCTGCCGGTAATATGTCTTCTCATATAATGATCGGCCTGATAATAGAAGACTCTTTCTCCCGCTATAACGCATTTCAAGGAGGAAATGATTCCTCACTTCAATTCCCCGCCCAGATTTTAAATCCAGTTTTTCGCCTGAAAAAAGAGTCGCAAAATGAAGGACTTGAAAATCATTTTTCATGCATTAACTTTGTTGGCATGCTGACCTTGTCAAATTTGATTTGACGATCTATTTTGAATATAAGAAAAATTTTTCTTTGACGAGAGTCATATTTTTCTGAAAGGAGAAACAAATGGGTGCATTAAGTAATCGTGGCAATTTTTTTGATGATTTTTTCCGTGACGTTAATCCAGGATTCTTTGTAAGGCCACTGCATGGCGATCCTTTACCTAGTCCGACACAGATCAAACTCGATCTGGAAGAAACCGATCAAGTCTATACTGTCCATGCTGAAGTGCCAGGCGTCGCCAAAGACGATATCCATGTCACACTGAATGGAAATATTGTTACCTTGCGTGCAGAAATAAAACAGGAAGACAAAACTGGTTCAAATCAGAAAATTTTGCGGACAGAGCGCTATTTTGGTGAAGTATCTCGCAGCTTCCAATTGCCTGTAGAAATTGAAGCCAGTGAAGCTACTGCCAAATACGACAATGGTGTGTTGAATTTGACTTTGCCAAAAAAACCTACAGCCAGTGGCGTGCAAAAACTGAAAATAGAATAATCTGCCAGCATTTTATGAAAGGGATCGAGCAGCATGGTGTGCCATGCTGCTTTTACATAGATTTATTGATATTCGTAGACCAATCTGACAATAGAAACTTGCCAGTGCAATTGAGTACTATGCGGGGCTTAAAAATTCGAATGATTTCGCAACAACGCAAATTAGTTTTTCAATGGTCTCCTTGATTCGTCCTTCTGCCAATTGCCAGGTCTGAGCGATAAAAACAATCCTCCTGATATCAGCATTGCGCCAAGTAACAGGGATAAAGTCAAAGTCTCACCTAGTACAATGATGGCCAGTGACACCCCCACGATGGGCATCAGGGCAGTGAACATTGATGCCTTGGCACCCAACTGCTTTACGGCCAGATTAAACAACAAGACCGATACCACACTCACCAGCAAGCCTTGATAAACCGCCTGCACAGCGATAGCTCTGGCATCTAGCTGGAACAAGGCTGTACCAGCAAAGAAAAAATACACCGGCACATATAGCAGGCCACCTACCTGTATCACGCTGACAACCGACAATGGATTGGTGTTCCAGCGCCGCATCAGCACCGTATAAAACGACCACATCAGTGCAGCAAGCATGAACAGCAAATCACCACGCCAGGCCTGGGCATAAGTGGCTGACTGTGGCTGCAAAATACTGCCTGCCTTGACGATGACGACACCAAGCAGCAACAAACCAAGGCCCAGAATGGGGATGCCGTCACGCTTATCCAGCATCAGCTTTGCCAGCAAGGACGTGAACAGTGGCGTAAATGCCGGATAGATAAGCGAACTATGCGAAGCCGGTGCCCAGTGCAGGCCGCCAACCAGCACCATGTTGTACAAGGGGCCGGCCAGCAGCAACAAGACCAGCGCCCTGCGCCAACCTATGCCTGCGGCATTCCACACGCCACCCCGGATAAAGAAGGGCAGCATGATCAAGCCGCTGACAGCAAAACGCAATACGGTCAGGTCAAAAATATCCAGCGATGCGCGGTAACCAAAACTGGCAACCACAGGTTGCGCACCCCAGATCAATGCCACCAGCAAACCGTAAATCAAACCCATTGCGCACATCCTGTATAGAGTGGAATTTTTTCAAAGCACCGAGTAATCGCTATTGCGCAAATCCGTCAGCAGCATGTGGCCAGGCGCGTGGGTAATGCATAGCTCAGGTTTGGCATGAATCAGCGCCGCTTGCGGTGTGACACCACAAGCCCAGAACACGGGCAGCTCACCCTCATCGATCGTCACTGCGTCACCATAATCAGGTAGGGCAAGATCAGTGATGCCTATCAGTGCCGGGTCACCGATATGCACAGGCGCACCGTGAACACCCGGGAAGCGCGAGGTAATCTGTATCGCCCGTATCGCATCTGCCGCCTTCATGGGCCGCATGGTGACTACCAAGGGCCCCTGGAATGCACCTGCAGGCGAGGTTGGTACGGTAGTGCGGTACATGGGCACATTGCGCCCTTGTTGTATATGACGTATGCCTATGCCATTTTCCATCAGCGAATGCTCGAAGGTAAAAGAGCAACCGAGGGCAAAAGTCACCAGGTCATCGCGCCAGATATCACGGATGTCATCAGGTTCAGTCACAAGCTCACCATCGCGGAAGACACGATAACGCGGCACATCGCTACGGATATCAAGATCAACCCCAAGGAAAGGCAGGAATGGATCCCCGACCTCTGATACTGCAATCAAGGGACAAGGCTTGGGGTTTTTTTGACAAAAGCGGTGAAAGTCGCTGGCATCTTTTGCAGGCAGGATCACCAGATTGATCTGTACATAACCGGGTGCCAGACCCGAGGTTTCCTTACGCCATTCACCCTTACGTATGGCAAGGCGCAATTCTGAGGGAGACTGGGATATAACTGATGATGAGGGCATGGGCGACTCCATAGCATGTGGATAGTGAGGGTGTTTATCAATGAGTCATGACGACTCACGATTGATAGAGTCAGTATAAAATGCAGTCTTGATAGAAGATAATTGAAGTTATTGCCAATAGTTGATAAAATTTATCTATCATGCGACCCTCACTACAGCAACTTGAAACCTTTTACTGGATAGCTCGGCTAGGTGGTTTTCATGCGGCAGCCAAGCAGCTGCACCTGACCCAGCCGACCATTACTGCCAGAATCCAGGAGCTGGAAGACATTTTGGGTCTTAAGCTGTTTGAGCGCGGCGGTCATCGCGCTGTCATCACGCCAGTCGGGCGTGATGTGCTGGCGCAGGCAGAAAAAATGCTGCGCCTGTCTGACGATCTTGAACAAATCAGCAAACGGCGCAACCCCATGCGTGGCCTACTGCGCCTTGGGGCGAATGAATCGACCGCCATGTCTGGCCTGATAGAATTGCTGGGACGACTAAAAACTCAATACCCCGATGTGCGTGTGGAACTGACCATCGATGTGGGGGCCAACCTGAGCCGCAAACTGAATGCCCGCGAACTCGACATTGCCATCCTCAGCGACCCCGTCTCTGCACCGCATGTCGTTGATGTTGCGATAGGCCATGTAGACCTGGCATGGGTGGCATCTACCCAAACCGTACTTAACGAACAAGCGCTGCACCCCGCAGGCATGGCGGCACTGCCTGTCGTTGCCATGCCTTCACCAACGACGATCTGTAATGTCGTCATGGAATGGTTCAGGCTGGCAGGCCATGAGCCAGAAAATCTCAGTATCTGCAATTCCATGGCGATGATGATCAAACTTGTTGCTGCAGGCCACGCCATTGCCGTGCTACCACGCGCCGTGGTCGATGCAGAAATCAAGAGTGGAATCATACGCACGCTGACAGTAAAACCGCCGCTGAATCCGCTGATGTACTACGTTTCCTACTTGCGGCAGGAACAAGGGCTGGCGGATGGCAAGCTCGTGACCATGGCCCGTGAAGTATTGCAGCAAAGCGGTTTGCTGCTACCACTAACATCGCCACTGGCGCGTTAAAAGCGTCAGCTCGCTGCGGCATCAATTGCGCTTAGTCGCGCACGGAATCCATGAACAGCTCGTGCATTTGGTTCCTCAAAATTTCACTTTCAATCCCTTAATTTGCGTTTCCGTCTCAATCTGCCTACTTGCAAATCAGGTATTGCCTATATTGCGCCATGTGCATGCAATCAAGCAGCACCGGCGAAGGGGCAAGTTTGCCTTTGCACAGTTTTACCAGTTTGCAGATTTCACCAAGAGTGAGTCTGGGTCTCTCAATCCTGAATCAGAAAGCACAACGAATATGAAAAAAACTTACCGCCTTCTCCCTGCAAAATTACTGATGGCAACGCTGGCACTGGGTGCAATTCAGGCGCATGCAGCGACATCCATGTCAGACGCAGACATTTTAAACATCCTCAAGCAGCGCGTTGATACAGATAAAAAAGGCGTCGGTCTGGTAGTCGGCATTGTCGATGAAAAAGGTAGCAGAGTAATCAGCTACGGCTATGCCAATCTCGCAGAGCGCCGTCCTGTCGATGGCGATACCCTGTTTGAAATTGGTTCCGTCACCAGCGCATTTACTGGTGTGGCCATGATGGATATGGCAGAAAAAAACGAAATCAGATTAAAAGATCCACTCGCCACTTACCTGCCTGCTAGCGTCAAGGTACCCTACTATGACGACAGAAAAATCACACTCGCAGACTTGTCCTCTCATCGCTCTGGCTTACCTGCTGCCGTATCTGCTAACTCTGGCAGCGATAATCCCTATGCAGGTTTTACTGCCAACAAGGCTTATGAATTCTTGTCCGGCTACGACATGAAATACGATGTCGGCACGCGTTTTGTTTATTCAAGTTTTGGCAATGGCCTGCTGGGCCTGGCACTTAGCCAGCGCGCCAGTACAGATTATGACACCCTGATCAAGAACCGCGTCACTACGCCTCTGGGCATGACAGCCACAGGCGTCAATCTCAACGCAGACATGCAAAAACGCATGGCAACCGGTTACAGCAGCAAGACACAATTTGCCACTGCACCAGCCTGGAACTTCACTTCATTCGAAGGCGCAGGCGGCTTGCACTCATCTGCCAATGACATGCTCAAATTCCTTGCCGCCAACATGGAGCAGACCAAGACACCCTTGAACGGCACGATGCACAAGCTGCAGGTACCA
Organism: Burkholderiales bacterium; assembly: GCA_016200895.1. Taxonomy (GTDB): domain Bacteria; phylum Pseudomonadota; class Gammaproteobacteria; order Burkholderiales; family Burkholderiaceae_D; genus Undibacterium. The sequence continues at coordinate 120,658 of JACQDX010000090.1, read as the reverse complement.
TTCGAGACCGGCAACCGCCTCCTGTTTGTCTGGGGCGGCTACAATAATAAATTCGACAGTTCCATCTTGGGCCTGGAAGGCAAGACAGGCGGTTACAGCAGCTATATCGTCTTTGATAAAAAAGCAGGTAAGGGCGTAGTAATATTGTCGAATGCAGATGTCAGCGTTGCCGATATCGGCAACAAGATCATCAATAGCGAATTCCCGCTGGCGCAGTAAGTTGACGGCTACAGGCAGATACGCCTGCAGCCGTCAACGGAATGAAAAGCAGAAACGGAAACATGAAGGCATGGCGTCGTCATAATCGATGGGCGCCGTGCAAGACAGTGGATAAGTGAATGGCATCAATACAGCAAACATTGCATGGAACTTCCCATATCAGGATGCGGCCTCTATTCATCATCCTGGTGATGCACATCCTGTTCTTCATGGCTTTATCTCACAACTTCACTTCCCGGACAGAAAAAGACGAATCTGGGACGGTCGTGACTTTCATGATGCCTGTTATGCCGCAAGCAGATCCATTGACACAAAAAATTGAGCATCGAAAAGCAGAACATCAAGACGCAGAGCATCAAAAGCCGCCGCCTGTTACCCAAAAAGAGTCTGCACATTTACCCAGGGTGACAACGAATCCAGCATCAGTTGAGAAATTGCCCACACCTCCGGCAACAGCAAAATCATTTGCAGACATAACAGCTGGCATCGAAGCAGAAGTGCCCGCCAAAGCCGCAGTCAGTCTTGCCCAGCTTCGCTCGCAGGCAACATCGTTAGCCAGGGAATCGGCACAAGCTGAGGCCAGTGAATCTGGCTATACGGGTATTCTTGGCGATTACTACGGTAGCTATAGCGGTGCTGATACAGGTACGTTTTATATCCATGTCGATCGTGCTGGCAATATCTTTGGTTCTGCCGATTCAGGCACAGCCCATAGCAGTTTCACGATCACCGGTAAAGTATCGACAGATGGTGTCGTACAAATGACAGGAAAAGGCTTGGCAGGCTCAGCCAGTTTCGATGGCAAAATCAATCTGAAGTCAGGTGCCGTGTCCGGCCACTGGAATTTGACAGGTTTTGGAAGAGGGCAGTTCGCTGGGCAACGCGCCAAAGCTTTCAGCGGCAAGCCTCATTGATGCAATAATCTGAATATTTGAGTTATTAAAAAACCCGCAATAGCGGGTTTTAAGGTTTGTTGTAGAAGCTTTCTATTTGCCCCACGAATCCTTCAAAGTCGTCACCCGGTTAAACACCGGTTTCCCAACTACAGAATCCACGCGATCCGCCACAAAGTAGCCGTGGCGTTCAAATTGCAAACGTGTATCTGGCGTGATCGTCGCCAGGCCAGGCTCTACGTAGGCGCGTACTACTTCCAGTGCATTCGGGTTCAGCAAGGCCATGAAGTCTTTGCCGCCTGCATCGGGGTTTGCGTCAGTGAACAGACGGTCGTACAGGCGGACTTCGGCTTCCAGTGCGTCGGCGGCGTTGACCCAGTGGAGGTTGCCTTTGACTTTGTAGTTGGCGCTGCCTTCAGTGCCGGATTTGCTGTCGGCGAAGTAGTTGCAGTGGACGGCGATGACCTTGCCGTTTTCGTCTTTATCGCAGCCTGTACATTCAACCACGTAGCCATAACGCAGTCGTACCTTGTTGCCAGGGAAGAGGCGGAAGTAGCCTTTGACGGGTTCTTCCATGAAGTCTTCCTGTTCTATCCACAGTTCTTTGCCTATGGTGAATTCGCGGTTACCCAGTTCTGGGTGGTGCGGATGGATAGGTGCGGTGCAGGCGATATTTTCGCCTTCTGGGAAGTTGTCGATGATGAGCTTCAACGGGCGCAGCACGGCAGTGGCACGTGGTGCTTTGGGGTCGAGGTCTTCGCGCAGGCAGCCTTCCAAGGTGCTGTAATCGATCCAGCCGTCAGAACGGGTCACGCCTATGCGTTCGCAGAACAGTTGTAGGGATTCAGGTGTATAGCCACGGCGGCGTATGCCGACGATGGTGGGCATGCGCGGGTCGTCCCAGCCGTTGACAATGTTTTGTTCTACCAGTTGGCGCAGTTTGCGTTTGCTGGTGACGACATAGGTCAGGTTCAGGCGCGCAAACTCATATTGTTGCGGTACTGGTTTTTTGAAGAATCCACCTTCGGCGGCGCGCTCTATGATCCAGTCATAGAAAGGGCGGTGATCCTGGAATTCCAGTGTGCAAATTGAATGAGTGATGTTTTCTATCGCATCTGACAGGGGATGCGTGTAGTCATACATAGGGTAGATGCACCAGTTGTCACCCGTGCGGTGATGGTGGGCATGGCGTATGCGGTAGATGGCCGGGTCGCGCAAATTCATGTTGGGCGATGCCATGTCTATCTTGGCGCGCAAGATGTGTTCGCCATCCTTGAATTCACCAGCCTTCATGCGGCGCAGCAAGGCCAGTGACTCTGCGGGTGCACGGTCACGGAAAGGGGAGTTCACGCCTGGTTTGGAAAAATCACCGCGGTTGGCCGCCATGTCGGTAGCGCTTTGGCTATCGACATAGGCATGGCCTGCACCGATCAGGTATTCTGCGATTTCATACAGGCGGTCAAAATAATCACTGGCGTAGTGCAGATGTTCTTCGCCCTTGTTGTTCCAGTCATAGCCCAGCCATTTGACGCTGTCCATGATGGTGTCGACATATTCCTGGTCTTCTTTCTCAGGATTGGTGTCATCAAAGCGCAGGTGGCAACGGCCAGCGTAATCGCGTGCCAGGCCAAAGTTCAGGCAGATGGATTTGGCATGGCCGATATGCAGGTAACCATTCGGTTCAGGCGGGAAGCGGGTGATTACCGTGGGTAAGCCGTCACGTACATATTTGCCAGCAGCCTGGTCATTGTCGATGATGGCGCGCAGGAAGTTGGAAATGGGTGCAGGTGTTGCTGGCGTTGCAGATGCTGCATTGCTGTTATTTTTAATATCTTTGCTCATGGCGAATAACTTTGTGGGCCTTGTAAGGCACTCTAAATAGGGAGATGACAAGCATTTTACCGTAGCGCAGCATAGATGGCGCGACTGTTTGGTTATGCATGGACTGAAGTGCTGGTGCAACAGAGAGTATCAGAGGGTAGATATTCTGGAAAGTAGTTAATACGATAGCAAATTTAGGGCTTACGCAAAATCGTCCCAGCAAGGCTAATGCTTTAGGAAACCTCCCTTGCAAGGGAGGTTCGTTTCGACGGCAGGCAACATGTTGCCCGAAACCCCGACTGCACCGCTGCGACGAAGACAGTACTTTAGTACCGAATTTTACTGAATGCGGGAGCTGCAACGCAGCTGGGGCGGTTTTGAGTAAGCCCTAAAATTACATTTCGCTGGATTCTACCCGATTACGCCCGCATTTCTTGGCGTGATACAGGGCATTGTCAGCGCGTTTCATCATGTCGTTGATATTGTCGGGATGGTAATAGCTGGTGACGCCAAAGCTGGCAGTTTTTTTGCCTGCGACCTCGAATTCATGATTGGCGATGGCGCAACGCAGTTTTTCAGCGGTGGCTATCGCTGCATGGATAGTAGTCTCGCGGAAGATGACCAAAAACTCTTCACCACCCCAGCGGCCCACGGCATCCATGCTGCGTACGTGATCTTGCAAGATGCGGGCGATATTGATCAAAACCTGGTCACCGGTTTGATGTCCATGGGTGTCATTGACTTGTTTGAACAAATCAATATCGACAATGGCGAGAGAAAAGCTGGTGCCGTAGCGCTGGCTTCGCTGATGTTCTTCATCCAGTATCTGTTCCAGCTTCAGGCGGTTATACAGGCCGGTGAGCCTGTCTGTGCTGGATAATAATTCCAGGTCATGGTTGCGCAATTCCAGTTCACGAGTGCGGGCGATGACCAGGTTTTCCAGGTTGGCGTTAACTTCCATCATGGATTTGTGGCTGCCTTCTAGCTTTTCAGCCATCTGGTTGAAACCAGCTTCCAGTTCCTGCAATTCACCACCAGAATTTGCCGTGATGCGGGTATCGAGCGCGCCTTTTTCCATGCGGTGTACACCATCCAGCAAGCGCGATAGCGGACGAGTCAGGTCACGGCTCATGCGCAGCGCCAGTATGGATGCACAGACCGTACCCACCAGACCTATCAGTATGCTGAGAGCGACGAAGACATTCTTGGACTGGTGGCTGGCATGGGTGCTCAGTTCCAGGTAGACGCGACCCAGCAGCTTTTGCTTGCCAGTCTTGTCGGAAGGGACGCGGTCAAACAAGTCGAATGCATCTGCCTCAGATTTGCCCTGATAAATGGGGGCAGCAAAGATCAGGGATTCATGATCGCCACGCAATATCTTGCCGCTGTCGGCAGCACGTGCATGCTCAGGCCCCAGTTTGCTGGGTTTGCCGCTGACTGCCAGTACTTTATTGTCGGCATCGGTGATGACCACGGCCTTTGCATCGTCTTCTTTCATGACCGATTGCGTCAACGCCTGCAAGACTTCGCGGTTGCCAGAAAAAGCACCATATTCACTGGCCGGTGCCAACTGGCGGGTGATGACGGTGCCGCGTGCCTTGATGGCACCATCAATTTCAGTTATGCCGACGATCACGACCAGCAGCACCAGCAGGGCAGAGATGATCCAGACTGGCGCTAAAGCCAGGAACAATATGCGATGGGCGAGTGGCCAGTTCTTCATTGGACACGCTCCGCTAATGATTTCAATTTACGCGTCAGGCTGACTTCATCATCGATTTCCAGGCTCAGTGAACGGCTGACCTGGGTATTGACATTGACGCTGAAGTGACGTGGATATTGGGGCAGAGGCAGGTATGCACTATTGGGCTGCGTCTGTATGATCTCTGCCACTTGCTGGGCGATCTGGGCCGCAGAACTATATACGCCAGCCAAGGCACCCGCCTTGACATAGGCGGCAGAAAAGCCGAACAAGGGCACTTTCTGCCGGTAACTGGTCAGCAAGATGCTGGGGATATTATTGCGGTTATAAATGGCGGCATCAGGCAGGGCCAGCAAGCTGTCGCTATTATTTAACAGGCGGCGCAGGGCAGGCAATAATTCAGAATCATCATTGACGGTTTCGACATTGATTTGCATGTCCATTTCTTTGGCGATGGCTGGCAAGCCCACCAGCATGTCGTTTGAATCTTTGCTGAGCAATAGTCCTATGCGAGTACGTCCTGGCATGCTGATGCGTATCAGCCCTAATTGCCTGTGCCAGGGCTGGTCAAAATAAATTGCAGAGAAATGATGCGGGTCTTGATGGCGGCCATATTGCTTTGCTATTTTTTGAAAAGTATTGCGCGGCACCAGCACATTCAATACAGGCATTGCGGGCGGTTTTTGTGCCATGGCCGTCATGGCAGGCGTACCAACGGCAATCAGTAGCTGATTATTGGCATTGCGCGACAAATCTTCGCTTTTGTAGTTATTGAGACTCAAGACCTTGATGGTATTTTTTGCCGTGTTGCCCTGTGTTGGCTGGCTACTGAGCAGTGTGTTTAACTGGTTGGAGAATTCAGTATAGGCAGAGCCTTCTTCACTAAGCAAGATGGTAATGTTATCTACGGCCAGAGCAGTTTGTGCGTAAAGCAAACTCAGGATCAAACCTATGCAATTCGCTATATATCTCAGATGCCGCAAATGCCGCAGATGCCACAGATACCGGATTGACTGCCAATGCATGTTTAAAGGTCCAGTCTGAAATTCAGCCTCAGCGCACGTCCTGGCAATTCATTATCGTGCCGATATTCAAAATACCGTGCATCAGCAATGTTTTGGGCAATCAGAGAACACTCGGCTGATTTGCCACCGACTTTGAACTGGTAATTGAGCCTGCCATCAAAACGCCGGTTACCATCTATGAAGTAGCCACGGTTTTCACGCGGATTAAAATCGGTGGAATTAAACTTGGTTTTTGCGACTTGATAGGCTGCCAGGCTGGCGCTCCACTGTTCATTGATTTTATGGCTGAGCAGCAGATTGTGGTTGTATTTGGGGAGAGAATCGCTATACACGACACCATTCACATTATCACTTTTCACTCCACCACCAGACAGACCATAAATAAGCCGGGTCTTGTCAGTCAGTTGTGCTTTCAATTGCAATTCATAGCCACGCATGATGGCGGTGCCTGCATTCAGGTTGCCACCAGCGGCAGAGCGCTTATTCCTGACATCGATCAACTGGCTGTAGTCATCATAGAACAGGCGGAAATCCACATCGAGATTGCCATATTTTCCTATGTAGCCTATCTCTGTCGATTTCACTCTTTCAGTTTGCATCTCAGGCAAGCCTGGATAAAACTCTGCACTGCGCCAATAGCTGTCATAGGTTTTCTCGTAGGCAGAAGGCGAACGTGTGGCACGTGAATGACTGAGGCGCAGGGTATGGCCGGGCTGCATATGCCAGTTGACAGCAACCCTGGGCGTGGTATCAGTGCCGGTATAGGTATTGTTCTCTATCATGCCACCCACATTAAAGACCAGGTCAGGGCGAGCGCGCCATTCAAGGTTGCCAAAAAAACGGCGCAGGTGATAAGGGAAATCACCATACAGATACTGGTTGTCGCCTACCCCTAAATAATAAGGCGCATAAGTCTGGTCATAACGTATGCTGCCACCCCAGACCAGACGGGCATTCGTGAAGGGTGAAAAGGTATGTTGCACTTCCAGGTCATAGCGTCGCAAGATGGCATCGCCATCACTGACTCCATCTGAATCTTTCAGGCGGGCATACACTCTTTCTACCGTATGAAAGGCTTGCACTGATAATTCGCCACCACCTTCCAGCGCCCGGCGCCAGTGCAGCATTTCAAAATGGTTTTCTGCCCGTCTGCTGATGGCAGAGACATTATTATATTCACCCACCTCACGCGGCCCGCCGTTGTAACCGAACTGAAATTCCAGCGTGTCGGCAGAATTGACCTGGTAATCGGCACGCAGGTTCAGATTGTGGATGGTCTTGTTGTCGTACTTGTTCAGATTCCAGAAAGTGAAAACAGATGTTGGTTTCTTGATGCGGTCGTCCTCACCCTGATCTTCCCTGATACTGGCTGTCAGGCGATAGCTCAGTGCGCCACTCTTGCCACCGTAGCGGAATATGCTTTCCTTGCGGCCATTGCCAAAAGCCATGGAAATCGTTGTGCCCTGGGTCTCTGCCGGGTGGCGGGTGATGATATTGATGACGCCGGAATAGGAATTGGCGCCATAACTGGCTGAATCCGGTCCCCGTATGACTTCTATGCGTTCAATGTCGTCCAGGACGATGGGCAGGTCGCTCCAGTTCACACCGCCAAACAGGCTGGCATACACAGACCTGCCATCTATCAGGACCTGCATGCGGTCTGATGTGGTGGTGGTGACCATGCCATGATAGGCAACCGTGCTGTCTGCTGAGTAATAGGGGTCGGCATGGTAGGCCACATACATGCCGGGCACGAGGCGAAAAATCTCTGACAGGTCCCAGGCACCAGAATCCTTGATCATCTGCCTGTCTATAATGGTGACGGCAACCGGGGCTTCATTAATGGGTTGGGATAAACGAGAGGCTGACAGCACTACAGGCATGTCATCCAGAAATATCGATTCTTCACCGCCACCCGCCATGGCTACTTGATGCAGCAGGGAAAGCAGCAGGGCAGCACAAGCTGCGCGCTTGGGCAGCAGCTTGGGTAAGCGCTTGCGATGGCGTATGCCGGACAAGTTAATGCGGGTAGTGTGTTTTTTTTCTGCTATCAAGATATGCCCCAGAGCCAGAAAATGCATTGATTCAGAGTAACACAGCACGGGTAGGCGAATGTAGCCTAAATGCAAAGACTGTAGCCAGAACTGTCCTTTGCATCTCTTGAATTGTTGTTTTTATGGCTCATATTTATGGGCATAATGCTTTATTAGGACTTACGCAGCTGGGGCGGTTTTGCGTAAGTCCTATTTATTTGAAATTTGTACAATAGACAAATTAAAACGTGATTTATTGACGGCATGATGAATTATTACGCAGTTATCCTTAGAAAATTAAAGTTAAATTAATATAAATTGCATATTTGAAAGCTTCAATAAGGCAAAGCTTCTGAACAGCTTGGGCAACGGGTAGAATAGCGGTATGACTACAGAATTAATTACCTCTCCTGAAGCGAGCAATGAAGTTGCCGTGAGCAAGCCCTACGAGCCTGCCTTTGTCCACCTGCGCATCCACTCTGAATATTCGATTGTTGATGGTCTGGTGCGTATTGATGATGTCATCAAGGCAGCAGTAAAAGACAAACAGCCAGCATTGGCCATTACAGACCTGGCGAATTTGTTCGCCATGGTGAAATTTTATAAAGCCGCGCGCGGCAAGGGCATGAAGCCCATCGCTGGTTGCGATGTCTGGGTCAGCAATGATATTGACCGCGACAAACCCTCCAGGCTGCTCTTGCTGGTCAAGAACAAGCTGGGTTATTTGCAGCTATGCGAATTGCTGGCACAGGCCTGGCTGACGAATCAGCATAAGGGCCGTGCAGAAATCCGCTATGAATGGTTGCAGAGTATTTTTGAAGAAGGCAAGGGTGGCGGTCTCATCGCCATCTCCGGCGCGCATTTTGGCGATGTCGGTGTTGCTATCGATAATGGCAATCTCGAACTGGCAGAACAAAATGCCAGACGCTGGGCAAGTATTTTCCCTGACCATTTTTATATAGAAATACAAAGAGCAGGCCAGGCAAACATGGACAACCATGTGCGCGCTGCCGTGGCCTTGGCTGGAAGGCTCAAATTGCCGGTCGTGGCAACCCACCCTGTGCAATTCATCAGCAAAGATGACTACACTGCCCATGAAGCGCGGGTCTGTATTGCCGAAGGTGATATGCTGGCCAATGGCCGTCGCGTGCGCCGTTTTAATGAACAGCAGTGTTTCAAGACCCAGGCTGAGATGGCTGAATTGTTTGCCGACTTGCCAGCGGCCTTGCGCAATTCAGTTGAAATAGCCAAGCGCTGTAATTTGATGCTGGAATTGGGCAAGCCCAAGCTGCCAGATTTCCCGACGCCTGAGGGCATGACCATCAATGATTTCCTGGTGCATGAATCCCAGCGTGGTCTTGAGTTCCGCCTCAATCATCTTTTCCCGAATGAAGAAAAGCGCGAGAAAGAGCGCGCCCGTTATGAAGCCCGCCTCAAGTTTGAAACCGACACCATCATCAAGATGGGTTTCCCGGGTTACTTCCTGATCGTTGCTGACTTTATTCAGTGGGCAAAAAATAATGGCGTGCCGGTGGGACCGGGCCGTGGTTCTGGTGCTGGTTCCCTGGTGGCATATTCGCTGCTGATTACCGATCTTGATCCCTTGCAGTACAACCTGCTGTTCGAACGTTTCCTGAACCCAGAGCGGGTATCCATGCCCGACTTTGATATTGACTTTTGCCAGGAAGGTCGTGACCGCGTTATTCAATACGTGAAAGACCGTTACGGTAAAGAAGCGGTGTCGCAGATTGCCACTTTCGGTACTATGGCCGCCAAGGGCGCGATACGCGACGTAGGCCGGGTGCTGGATTTTGGTTATATGTTTTGCGACGGTGTCTCCAAACTGATCCCCTTCAAACCGGGCAAACAAGTCACGATTGCCGAGGCGATTGTTGAAGAACCCCTGCTGGCTGAGCGCCAGGAAAACGAAGAAGAAGTTAAAACGCTGCTCGACCTGGCACAACAGGTAGAAGGCATCACCCGCAATATCGGCATGCATGCCGGTGGTGTGTTGATTGCACCGGGCAAGCTGACAGATTTTTGCCCGCTGTATACCCAGGGTGGTGACTCTGGCGTCGTGTCTCAATATGATAAGGACGACGTCGAGGCCGTGGGCCTGGTCAAGTTCGACTTTTTGGGTTTGACCACGCTGACCATTCTTGACAGGGCAGTGCGCTACATCAAGATGATGGACCCGGCCATGGCCGATTTTGATCTGGCCAAATTGCCTCTGGATGACAGGCCATCCTATGAGTTGCTGACCAAGGCCAAGACCGTGGCCGTGTTCCAGCTGGAAAGCCGCGGCATGCAAGGCATGCTGAAAGATGCGCGTCCTGATCGTTTTGAAGACATTATCGCGCTGGTGGCCTTATACCGCCCAGGCCCTATGGACCTGATCCCGGATTTCTGCAAACGTAAGCATGGTGAACGTTTCGATTATCCTGATCCACGTACCGAAGGCATTTTGTCTGAAACCTACGGCATCATGGTGTATCAGGAACAGGTTATGCAGATGGCCCAGGTGGTCGGTGGTTACTCACTCGGTGGCGCGGATTTGCTGCGTCGTGCCATGGGTAAGAAAAAGGCAGAAGAGATGGCCGAGCATCGCCAGATTTTCCGTGACGGTGCTGCCAAGGATGGTTTGCCGCAAGAAAAAGCTGACGAGATTTTCGATTTGATGGAAAAATTCGCGGGCTATGGTTTTAATAAATCCCATGCTGCCGCGTATGCCTTGCTGTCTTATCACACGGCTTATCTGAAGGCACATCATGCCGCTGCTTTCATGGCTGCGAATATGTCGCTGGCCATGGATGATACTGACAAGGTCAAAATCCTGGTCGAAGATGCGATCGATATCTGCAAGCTCAAAATGCTGCCGCCTGATATTAATCAGTCTGATTACCGTTTCATGCCGGTTGCAGAACCTGGTAAAAAATCCAGCCAGATACGCTATGGCATGGGGGCCGTCAAAGGCTCAGGTCAGAATGCGATAGAAAGCATCATCACGGCGAGAAAGGAAGGCGGGCCATTTACGGATTTGTTCGATTTCTGCAAACGTGTAGACAAGCGTCAGGTTAATCGCCGTACTGTGGAGTCCCTGATACGTGCCGGTGCCATGGATTGTCTGGGCAAGGACCGTGGTATCTTGCTGGCCACCGTTGATTTTGCGCTGGAAGCAGCGATGCAGGCAGAAGCAGCAGCCAATCAGGTCAGCCTGTTTGGGGATGACGACGATTTGATCTCGCCACCAGATTATCTGGATGTGCCAGTCTGGACAGACAAGAAGCGCCTGACTGAAGAAAAACTGGCACTGGGCTTTTATCTGTCTGGCCATCTGTTTGATTCTTATGCACCAGAAGTACGTCAGTTCATCAAGACTACCCTGGCCAAGCTGGAACCTTCACGCGACTTGCGCCTGATTTGCGGCATCATTACCGGTGTGCGCACCCAGATGACACAGCGCGGCAAACTGCTCATCGTCAGCCTCGATGACGGCACTGCCGTGGTTGAGGTGACGGTGTATAGCGAGATCATGGAAGAGTTCAAATCCCTGTTCAAGGAAGATGAGTTCCTGGCGGTGCTGGGCAAGGTGTCTGAAGACAGATTCTCTGGAGGCTTGCGTATCTCGGCTGAAAAAGTCATGGACATAGGCCGCGCTCGCGTGCAGTTCTCGCAAGGTTTGCGCCTGACTTTGACATCCAGCGCAGACACTAAAAAACTGCAAGAGATGTTGAAACCACATTTGAATGCCGATGGTTGCCCGGTATTGGTACGCTACCAAAACGCCAATGCCAGCGCAGAACTGTATCTGTCAGATCAGTGGCGGGTAAACCCGGACGATGTCTTGCGGCAGAACCTGGGTGAGTGGCTATCCATGAAAAACGTCAAAATTGAATACGCCTGAGGCCATGAGTGCTGCCAGTGTAATGCCAGCGGGTGGTGGTTCCATGCAGATGGAGCCGCAAACTGGCTGGCGTCAGTCCTTGCCACAGCAGATATTGACTGGTTTGCCGTTGACCTTGTTCTTTCCCGTTGGTGTCATGTATGGCGGCGTGCTGCTGTTTTATATCAGCTTGCTGGTGTCAGGCAGTTACCTGAAAAAGATGCACAGGATCAGGCAAAGCCCGATGTTGTTACCCGTACTTGGCCTGAGTCTGGTCAGCATGGTGCTGGCTGCATTGCAGGATGTGCCTCCAGAAATCAGTAAAGAATTCTGGCCGGGCTTTTTGCATTACCAGACTTATTTATTTCTCTTGCCTTTCCTGACCGTCACTGCGGGCTTATGGCAAAGGCGGGCCACGTATGTATTTTTTGCTGGCGCGATATTGGCGGCAACGTTGTTCGTGGCAAATTTTTTCCATCTCTTGCCCGTCAATACCTTGTTCCGCAGCTATGTGATTTATGAAGGCAATAAATCCATCTTGCTGGGCATACTGATGGCGATTGCTGCCGCCTGGATGCTGCATGACTTGCGTATGCATCGTGATCATCTGGTCTGGCGTGTGCTGGCGATTGTATATGTAGCAGCGGTGCTGGTTTTGCTGGCAAAAACCAGGACTGCCAGCCTGCTGTTTTTCATCTTATGTGGTGTACTGATCTTGCGTCAGATGGGCTGGTCGTGGCGCACGGTGGCCTTGCCGGTGATCTTGCTGGCAGCACTGGGCGGTGCCTGGAAATATGCATTGAGCCTCCCGCCACCAACGACTTGTGAAGTGCGTCTGGTGCAAGCAAGCCCATGGGAAATCTTCAAACTGCGCAGCCTGTGCACTGTGCATCAATTGCATGATTTTTCTCAAGGACGCAAAGTCAATGACGACGGCATGCGCCTGGAACTTTACAAGATCACCAGCGAGATCATTGCAGAAGAGCCATGGACAGGTCATGGCATCGCCACCTGGATGTATCTCTACCAGCAAGAAGCCAAAGGTCTGATCAGCGGCACCATGACCACGCCGCACAATGATTATCTTTTGTATTTGACCGAGATGGGTGTAGTCGGCTTGTTGGCTTTGCTGGCGATCTGGGCGACACAATACTGGGTGGCTTACCGAATGACTGTGCATGAAAACCCCAACACCAGGGAAATGGCCATGCCACTGCTGATGCTGACCATCGCCATGATGCTGGGTGGCATGTTCAATGCGATATTGCGTGACGGTGTGTTTGGGATGGCTTTCGTGATCTTGCTGGCGATACCGCTGGCCGGCATGCGTAATAAAAATTAGTCACGCCGCAGACAGATTATTTATGCGCAAGCTTGATTGTGATTAATTGCTGGATTGATTGATTATGCAGCTTGCGCCAAGACAGGATATGAATTTCATACTATGAGTTTGATCAATAAAGAAACCATCGATGTGTTCCGCCGTTTGTGGCTGGCCATCACACCTTACCGCTCCCGCGTCTGGTGGGCATTGCTGACCATGCTGGGTACAGCTTCAACTGAAGTCATGTTCCCCAAGGTGCTGGGTTATATCCTCGATCACGGGTTTAATGGTGATGCCAGGAAGCTGGCCTTGTGGATGGTGCCAACGGCCATCATTGCGATTTTTCTGTTTCGCGGTATCTGCACCTTTACCACCAGTTACCTCATGACCTGGGTGTCCACCAGATTGCTGAACCAACTGCGTGCCAAGGTATTTGACCGTATCCTGAATGTGCCCATCAGCTTTTACCAGAGCGAATCCAGCGGTCGCATCATTAACACCATCATGTTTGAAGCACAGCAAATTGTCGAGATGCTCAAGGTGTCAATGACGACATTGTTCCGCGACTCGTTGACGGTGATGGTTTTGCTGGCCGCCTTGTTGTGGCGCAACTGGCAGTTGACCATTATTGCCCTGGTCATGATGCCGGTGATGGCTTTCCTGGTGCGCGGTGTAAGCAAGCGCTTGCGCAAGCTCAATCAAAGCCAGCTGGATGTCAGCAATGAACTGACACAGGTGATAGAAGAAGCAACTCGCGCCAGCCAGGTGATACGCATTTTTGGCGGCCAAAAATACGAGCAGGAAAGATTTGAAGCCAAGAATGAAAAATTGCGTGGCTATGCCATGCGCACGACTATTGCAGTGGCATCGACCACGCCGCTGACACAACTGGCGGCAGCAATTGCAGTAGCGGTGGTCATCATGTTTGCCGTGTCGCAGGCAGTACAAGACTCAACCACGGCAGGCCGCTTCATAGAATTTGTCAGCCTGATGATGTTATTGCTGACTCCCCTGAAGCGTCTGGCCGACTTGAATGGCCCCATGCAGCGTGGCATGGCTGCGGCAGAATCCGTGTTTTCCCTGATCGATACATTGCCAGAAACCGATAGCGGCAAAGCCTTGCCCACCCGCGCACAAGGCAAGCTGGAATTTGTGCACACCAGCTTCTCTTATCCAGGCCAGGAACAGGAAGCCTTGAAAGACATCAACCTCAGCATAGCGCCGGGCGAAACTATCGCCCTGGTCGGTATGTCCGGCGGTGGCAAGACTTCGCTGGTGAATCTGGTGCCACGTTTTTATACGCCAGATTCTGGAGACATCCTGCTTGATGGCCTTTCCTTGCAGGATATTTCCTTGTCCAGCCTGCGCGAACAAATCGCCATGGTCAGCCAGAATGTGGTGTTGTTTGATGACACTCTGGTGTCAAATATTGCCTATGGTGATTCTGACCCTGACCCCGCGCGCGTGGCAGCAGCAGTACAGGCCGCGCACCTGAGTGATGTGGTGCGTGATTTGCCCGATGGCTTGAATACAATGATAGGCGACAATGGCATGCGCCTGTCCGGTGGACAAAGGCAGCGTCTGGCGATTGCCCGTGCCATTTATAAGAATGCGCCGATATTGATACTGGATGAAGCCACATCGGCGCTCGACAGTGAATCTGAACGTGCTGTGCAGGCTGCACTGGATGAACTGATGCTGGGACGCACCACGCTGGTGATTGCTCACCGTTTATCCACCATAGAACGCGCCAGCCGCATTGCGGTGCTGGTCGATGGCAAGATCATCGAGATGGGCACGCATGCAGAATTGCTGGACAATGGCGGCACATATGCCAACCTGCACCGCCTGCAATTTGCAGCATGACGCTGTTCGCTTCATTGTGATTCAAAAAGGAAAACTCATGACCACCGCGATTTCCCGTTTCCCTGTTCCTGAAATAAAAGACTTGCCTGACGACATACGCGAGAAGGTATTGGCCGTGCAGGAAAAAGCAGGCTTTGTACCGAATGTGTTCCTGACGCTGGCGCACAGGCCAGAAGAATTTCGCGCCTTCTTTGCCTATCATGATGCACTGATGCTGAAGACCACAGGCAACTTGAACAAGGCAGAACGTGAAATGATCGTCACTGCCACCAGCGCCAAGAACAATTGCCTGTATTGCGTAGTCGCCCATGGTGCCATCCTGCGCATTTATGCCAAGAATACCCTGGTGGCTGACCAGGTCGCCGTCAATCATTTAAAGGCAGATATCACGCCACGCCAAAGCGCCATGCTGGATTTTGCCATCAAGGTCTGCCTGGATTCGCAAAGCGTCAATGATGCAGACTATGCCTTGTTGCGCACACATGGTTTTGATGATGAAGATATCTGGGACATCGCTGCCATCACTGCATTCTTTGGCTTGTCCAACCGCATGGCGAATGTGATTTCCATGCGCCCTAATGATGAGTTCTTCCTGATGGGGCGCACGCCAAGATGAGTGTCGTCGTGCAAAGTCCTGCAAACCGCATTCTCGTCATTGCGCCCAACTGGATAGGCGATGCCGTCATGGCCCAGCCTTTGTTGCAGTTGCTGAAGCGTGATCATCCTGAGGCTGTGATTGATGTGCTGGCACCCGCCTGGGTAGCACCGGTTTTGCGCGCCATGGTGGAAGTGGATATGGTGCTGGAAACCCCCTTTAAACATGGTTCACTGCAATTGCGTGAACGCTGGCGCTATGCAAAGATCTTGCGTCAGCGTGGCTATGCTGCAGCCTATGTTTTGCCCAATACCCTGAAATTTGCGCTGTTGCCCTGGATGGCTGGTATCAAAAAACGGGTTGGCTATAAGGGCGAAAGCCGTTACGGCCTCATCAATGTCATGCACCATGACAGCAGGCCCGTACCGCGTGCCATGGTGGCATTTTATGCAGCGCTGGCAAGTGCTCCAGTATCTGATCTGACACAGAGTTTTCCCAAACCACGCTTGCAAATTACGCCTGCACAGATAGACACAGTCTTGCAGGACACGGGCTTGTCGGCCAAGCAGCCTTTGATCTGTTTTGCTCCTGGCGCAGAATTTGGCAATGCGAAGCGCTGGCCTGTCAGCCACTTTGCAGAACTGGCAAAGACTATCTTGCAGGTATATCCCGATGCGCAAATCGTTTTGCTGGGTTCCCCCAAGGATGTCGAGGTTTGCCAGCAAATACAGGCAGCTTGCCCGGCTGTTCATCAGTTCGCTGGCAAGACCAAACTGGATCAGGCACTGGCACTGATCGCTGCAAGCAATGCCATGGTATCGAATGATTCTGGCTTGTTGCACATCGCCTCGGCATTCAACCGGCCTGTCATTGCCATCTATGGCCCGACTGACCCTGATCATGCGCCACCATTTTCTGATATCGCGCATTCGTTATCATTGCGCCTGGCTTGCGCGCCGTGCAAGCAAAGGGAATGCCCTCTGGGTCATCATGACTGTATGAACAAGCTCGACAGTCACATGGTCTGGCAATCGCTGCAAGCGATATTGGGAACTGGAACTGCCACCTGATTTATCTCCTGGATAGGTTAACAGCAGGCATGGACCCGTCTTGCTGTCCCTTTTTTATGGCCTTGTTGATCTGCTCAATAATTCCCTTATCCTGCGATGCCAAAATCGCAAAGTGGATGTAATCCACAAACAGATAATGGTCCAGCACCTTGAATGTCACACCCAGCGGCATGGGCGTGTCTGGCGCGATCTCGGGCATGGTTTTGTTGAGCATGGCTTCCACCTTGCGCGGGTCGGGATCGTAGTGGCTGAACAGCATGACATCCGTGCGTTTGCCAAGTAATTTCTTCAGGCGTGAGGGCAGGGAATACACATCATCTTCTATCAGCAGCAAGCCCGCTTTGGCCTTGTCAAATTCATCGCCATAGGTAGAGCCGCGCACCATGCTCACAGTCTTGCCCTGCAAGTCAGCAATGCGGGAGAATGGGAAAGTCTGGTCACTCCTCACCACCAGCCAGATAAAAGTACCAAAAGCAGGTATGGAAAAATGCAGGGTTTGCGCACGCTCTTTTGTTTTAGACAAACCAAAAGCCAAGCCTTCGCCTTCGTTCAGGTTTTGCAGCAAGCGTGTCCATGGATAGCGCCGGTACTCAAACTGGACTTGCAATTCTTTTTCAACATAGGCTACGCACTGCTGAAATACCGGGTTAAAAGGGATTTGTGGTGTATTGGTGGTATTGGAGTCGACGATCAAAAAGACTTGCTTGCGCAATTCTGCCGCCCAGACTGAGGCTGAGCTGGAAAACAGCAAGGGAAGAGTACTCAGGAAATACCTTCGATGCCAGCTCAGCTTCCTTAGCTTTGTTAGTTTTTTTAATATCATCGCTATGATCTTCCCCACAGATTGGCTGCCTGTTTCGCTGTTTCCTTGCATCAGAAAATATTCTACCCCTTAAAATTTGCTGGCATATTTCAAACGATGCGAATTAAGTTTATTTTGCAAATACATAGCTGCCTGGAGCAACACCCAGGCCCTTATCGGCAACTACTCTGGCCTTGCTGCGCGTAGTGCTTGAATGACTTGCCAGCCAGACTTGCCAATGTGTCCACCATGAACCTGTTTCAGTCGTTGCCGCAGCCAGCCAGTCATCCGCTTGCTGGAATGAGACTGCGCGCTGGTCTGCAGGCAAGTGTTGATATGTGCGATGGGCATGACCGGGTTCTGACACGATACCTGCATTATGGCCACCAGATGCCAATACGAAATCAATAGGTGCATCTGTCAGTACATGGATCTTATAGACAGAGCGCCAGGGCGATACATGGTCACGCGCAGTGCCAATCACGTACATGGGAACATGTATATTGTTCAGCGCTACAGCATGTCCATGCACTTCATAGCGGCCTTCTGCCAGATCATTGTGCAGGAACAGGTGCTTCAGATATTCGCTATGCATGCGGTAAGGCATGCGCGTAGTATCGGCATTCCATGACATCAGGTCGTTTGGCGAACTGCGTGTACCTAACTGGTATTCACGCATGATCTTTGACCAGATCAGGTCGCGTGAATTGAGCAATTGAAATGAACCTGTCATTTGCTCGCCAGTGAGATAGCCTTGTTCCCACATTTGCGCATCCAGCATGGCTATCTGGCTTTCATCAATGAACAAGCCAAGTTCGCCAGGTTCAGTAAAATCAGTTTGTGATGCCAGCAAAGTCACCGTCTGCACTGCTGGCAAATCACGTGCATATTCTTTGGCATGTTCACTCGCCAGCGCTGCCGCAGCAATCGCCAGCAAAGTACCACCCAGGCAGTAACCAACTGTATGTACAACTTTGTGCTGGGTGGTTTTACCAACTTCTTCAAGGGCTGCAAACAGGCCACTATCGAGATAATCCTGCATGCCAAGATGGCGGTCTTCCTTACCTGGATTTTTCCAGGAAATCATGAAAACTGTATGACCCTGGCTAACCAGAAAATGCACTAGCGAATTATGTGGTGACAAGTCGAGAATATAGTATTTCATGATCCAAGAAGGCACGATCATGACCGGCTCTGCATACACCTTGGCAGTTTGCGGTGCATACTGTATGAGTTCTATCAGGTGGTTGCGAAACACTACCTTACCCTCCGTCACAGCGACATCCCGGCCTGGCTGGTAAGATAGTTGTTCAGTTTTGTGCTCACCCGCATCTACACCAGGAATATTAAATTCCAGTCCACGATCCTGCATCCAG
This sequence comes from Burkholderiales bacterium, assembly GCA_016200895.1. Classification (GTDB taxonomy): domain Bacteria; phylum Pseudomonadota; class Gammaproteobacteria; order Burkholderiales; family Burkholderiaceae_D; genus Undibacterium. Next base: position 102,049 of record JACQDX010000090.1, on the reverse strand, counting down.
TGCGTGGCACCTGTCATGAGATTTTTTCCGCCAGTTTCCTGCGTGCTTGCAATGACTTCAGGATTGAGCATAGGAAAGTTGGATGGTGAAACTACATCCAGCAATTGCCTGGACATGAAGTTGACAACATTCTCATGATGGGCACTAACGCCACGGACGCCAGTGGTCGCCACTTGCAGTAATTCCTGTCCCTGCAAGAAGGATTGGCTCATGGCATTGAAAGGCCAGTTAGCCCAGCCAGCATAGGAAAAGCGGCTATCTGACGGTGCACTTGATGCACTCTTTTCTTTAGCCTGACCATTCGTTAAAGCAGGTACCATTAATTGTGGCCAGCTACTCATCTGCTTTTGCAGCAAGTTAGCCAGCTCTATCTGCTTGCCGGGTGACATTGCGATATGCATACCCCAATCCATCCAGGCCAGCGCCATGCTTGCAGGTGAGAGGCCGCCAGTCAGTTTGGCGAGATTGTTTTGCAAGAGCATGTCCAGAGGGTGTACTTCTGCTTTGCCATCGCTGAGATAGCATAGCTGATCACTTTTTTCTTGAGGTTTTTGGCAGAGCGAGGTAGGGCTGTAATCTGTTTTCATCGGCACATCCTTATAGTATGTCTATGTATTCTGGCTAACATGTCATTCAACTGAATTGACAAGGATCAATTGCATTGTGCAAATGCAGCAATGCATTCAGAGTACACTTCTTTGTGATTAACAATCATCTTGTCTGGCCTTGTCTTCCCTTGTGTTGGCAGAGGATGCGAGCGAAGTTTGATCTGCATCAATGTTTTGACCTTGCGCTGACCAGTTTCTGGCATGCGCAAGCAAGATGGCGCTCCCAGCTTATTTATTAGGACTTACGCAAAATTGTCCCAACAAGGCGCAGCGACGAAGACAGTACTTTAGTACGGCTAGGAGCTGCAACGCAGTTGGGGGCGGTTTTGCGTAAGTCCTATTTATATAGCTTTCCTAAGCAGGTTTCTTACATCAACCGGATCGGTAAAACAAATGACTGAAGCAAGTTCTTCTTTTTCATTGCAAGGCAAGCGTGGCCTTATCATTGGCCTGGCCAATGAACACAGCATCGCCTATGGCTGCGCTGTGATACTTCGGCAACTGGGTGCAACAATGCTGCTGTCCTGCGTGAATGACAAAGCCAGACAATTCGTGGCACCACTGGCAGACACGCTTGAATCAAGCTTGGTGGTGTGTGATGTCGAGCAGGATGGCTCACTGGAAGCGCTGGTTGATGCTGCTGCCAAAGAATTGGGTGAATTCGACTTTGTCATCCATTCCATCGCCTGGGCGCCATTGGATGATTTACATGGACGCGTCATCGACAGTTCCAGCGCTGGTTTCTTGCGCGCCATGAATGTGTCCTGCCATTCATTTGTCCGCCTCGCCAAATTATGCGAACCGCATTTGAGCAAGAGTGCCAGTATCATGACCATGACTTATCTTGGGGCAGATGAAGCGGTTGCCCATTATGGCATCATGGGACCAGTCAAGGCTGCGCTGGAATCAACAGTACGTTATCTGGCGACTGAGCTGGGTGCAAATGGTACGCGAGTACACGCAATTTCCCCTGGCCCTGTGCCTACCCGTGCCGCATCAGGTTTGCAGGATTTTGATGTACTGATGCAAAAAGCCATAAGCCGCTCACCTTTGGGCAGGCTGGTGACGCTGGATGAAATCGGCAAGCTGGCCGCGTTTCTGGTCAGCGATGCTTCCTCAGGCATGACAGGGCAAACCCTGTATGTTGATGGTGGTTATCACATCGTGAATTAATGAAAGTCCAGATTCCAATGAATACTATAAACAATGATTTGAACGAGCCAGATATTATCTCCAACGTCGTCTATGAAGATTTGCAAATAGGGCAGAGCGCCAGCCAGGTACGTACATTGACCAATGCCGATATCCAGGCTTTTGCCACGGTCTCTGGTGATGTCAATCCCGCTCATCTGGATGCGGAGTATGCAGCACATACCTTGTTCCATGGCGTCATCGCTCACGGCATGTGGGGCGGGGCACTGATTTCCACCATCCTGGGTACGCGCCTGCCCGGCCCGGGTACAATTTACCTGGAACAAAACCTGCATTTTGCCAAACCAGTACGTATAGGCGACACCCTGACCGTATCTGCGACCGTTGTAGCAAAAGACGATGAAAAAAAGCGTGTGACCCTGGACTGCGAGATTATTAACCAGAAAGGTGACAGAGTCGTCTATGGCAATGCCCTGGTCATCGCCCCGACAGAAAAAGTCAGCCGCCCGCGCACCCATCTGCCCACTATGACCATGTTTGACCTGGGTGAGCGCCAGCGCCATCTGCTCGACAGTGTCAGGGACTTACCAGCGATACGCTGTGCGGTTGTCCATCCCTGCGATGCAGATTCCTTGCAAGGTGCAGTGGATGCTGCCCGGCAGGGGCTGATTATCCCGGTACTGGTCGCCCCGCTGGAAAAACTGCTTGCCCTTGCTGCAGCAGCGAATATCGATATCACAGGTTTTGAAAAAATCGATGTGCCGCATAGCCATGCAGCAGCCGACATGGCCGCAGAAATGGCGGCCAAAGGCCAGGTAGAAGCTCTGATGAAAGGCAGCCTGCATACTGATGAACTCATGCATGCCGTGGTTGAATGCACTGCCTTGCGCACTGGCAGACGGCTGTCACACGTTTATCATCTGGATGTGCCCATGTATCACAAACTCTTGTTGCTTACCGACGCTGCCCTGAATATCTATCCTGGCTTGCCAGAAAAAGCGGACATACTGCAAAACGCCATCAACCTGGCGCACGCACTGAACATCCCTCTGCCCAAGGTCGCGCTATTGTCGGCGGTAGAAACGGTGAACCCTAAAATCATGTCCACCATCGATGCCGCTGCTTTGTGCAAAATGGCAGAACGCAAACAAATCACTGGCGCAATTGTTGATGGCCCGCTGGCATTTGACAATGCCATTTCTGCCCATGCAGCGCAGATCAAGGGCATAGTTTCTGCCGTCTCTGGAGATGTTGATATCCTCATGGTGCCGGATCTGGAATCGGGTAATATGCTGGGCAAGCAATTCGAATATCTTGCAGGCGCTGCGACTTGTGGTGTCGTCCTGGGTGCCAAAGTGCCGATTGCATTGACCAGCCGTGCCGATGGGCCATCTTCCAGGGTTGCTTCAGCCGCACTGGTTAAATTGCTGGCCCATGAATACCGGAAGAATGCGCCATGAAAAACCCGGTCATTCTCTCTGTTAATTCAGGTTCGTCCAGTATCAAGTTTGCGCTGTATCCATTTACTGATGCAGGAGTCACACGCAGCAATCTGACTGGCGTGATTGAGGGCCTGCAACCCGGGGGCAAGCCCGTCATACAGTTCCGCGCAGGTACTGACGTGCAGCAATTGGCATTGGATGAAGCCGCAATCAAGGCAGCAGATGAAGACCAGTTTGCTGCTGCATTAGTAGCCCTGCATCGCTTGTTGATGAGCCATAGTGCAGACATGCAAATAGCCGCCGTTGCCCACCGCATCGTCCATGGTGGCGAGCGCTTTTCATCTTCCATTATTATTGATGATGAAGCCCTTGTTTACTTGCATACCCTCGATACGCTGGCACCCTTGCATCAGCCGCATAACCTTGAGGGAGTCGTCGCCTTCCGCCGTGCCTATCCCGGTATTCCGCAGATAGGTTGTTTTGATACCGGCTTTCATGCCGATATGCCAGCATGCGAAACCACGCTGGCTTTACCGCAATCTCTGCGTGCCACTGGCGTACGCCGTTACGGTTTTCATGGCCTGTCTTACCGCTATGTCGCCAGTCACCTGGCCCAGCAATCGGCACGCGCATTTGATCCCGCAGCCGGGCGCGTCATCATGCTGCACCTCGGTAATGGTGCCAGCGCCTGCGCCATGAAAAACAGCAAAAGCATCGCCACTTCCATGGGTTTCTCTGCACTCGACGGTCTTATGATGGGCACCCGCTGCGGCGCACTCGACCCCGGTGTCTTGCTACACCTGATGCAGCAGGGCTGGGATGCAAAGCGCATAGAAACTACCCTCTACAAAGAATCCGGCTTGCTCGGCGTCTCAGGCATCTCCGCCGACATGCGCACCCTGCGCGCCAGCAACGACCCGCAAGCCAGCTTCGCGATAGACCTGTTCACCTACCGCGTCATCCGCGAATGCGGTGCATTAAGCGCCTGTTTAAATGGCCTGGATGTGCTGGTATTCACCGGTGGTATAGGCGAACACGATGCCGCATTAAGGCAGCAAGTGGCAGAAGGGCTGGCCTATCTTGGCGTGCAAGTCGATGCAGAAAAAAATAAGGTGGCACGTGGGGAGCACATCATGGCAATCCATACCCCGAACAGCAGCACAGAAGTCTGGGTTGTGCCTACAGATGAAGGACGTATCGCTGCCATGGATGCGCAGCAGCTACTCCAGCTCAAGCAGTGAGGTGAATTTTCCTAGTGACACCAAGTGATTAAGTAGCAGCCTTGAAACCGAAACAAAGTTTGCCCTGATATCAAAAATCTTAACTCACTCTAGTTTTGCTGGTTGCGCCGATCTCTTCTTGATCACTTCAATTTTGGTTTTCAAGGTTTGTAATTCCTTTAGCGATTCAAGCGCTTTGGGAGACAGGTTTTCTGTGTCTTTCACGATGTCCAATAACACATCAGTGATCTGACCCAGCTGAGTACCATACGAAGCCAGTTGAAATACCTGCGCCTCTATTCCCGCATCCCCAGAAACAGGTGGGATCATATTGTAGAACCAGGTCGTATTTGGCTCTATGCTTTGCGCAACGCTGCCACTCCAGGGAAAGTGAACCTGTGGTGACCAAACCCATAACCATGGATACATGATAGCTCCTTGTGCGATGAAAATTTTAATAAACAATCACAGGCCGCTTGAAACAAGAATGTCAGTTATTGGCAGCACATTTCACTCTGATAGTCATATTCTTGCGCACATATCGTATGATTATCGACACACTGGTTTGACGTTCTGGAAATTTGAACTTAATCAGATATTCCTTAAATGCTTGGCGCTACCGATTTAGTGACCGCTAGCGACTGGATCGCTGACGTAACTCAATATGCTGGCCCAACACTCAAAATTGCATAAGATTATTCGATTACTTTTTCTATAGATAAAACTATCTTTTTGAATTGAGTCCCTTAATCACCATGGTGAGCATGATAAGAGTAGCTTCCTTTTGAAAGCCACTTTCAGTCAAGCGCAATTTAAAGCTTCTGGCAAATTGTGCTTTTTTATAGATATTCATGTCTTGCTTAAGATTAAATTGATAAATTTTCATTGTAATTAACTGCAATGCTTCTTGTTTTTGCAATAAAAATCGATCGTTACTCACTACTATTTCTTGCGGCATGCCTTTGGCGATAAATTCCGCTAATTCTGTTCCAAAATCTATCGCAGCTTTTGCATTAAACCAGTTAATCATCAGACACTTTCAAGGAAATCTACATAAAAAAGGCTGTGTGAGCAGCATTTTGCAAATAACAATTATTGTTTGATGACCATGCCCTGGCCTGTGGGGAGCTCGAGAACCTGATAGCCCCGCTTTTCGAACCATGGGTCTTCGGCCAGTTTCTGTTCTCTATAATATGCCCAGCCATAGTCGTCCAAAATCAGTACGGCACCAGGAACCATTCTCTCGAACAGCACATCAAGGGCACCTATTTCTGCTTGTGCATTGTTAATATCCAGGTGCATGAACGCAATTTTCTCTGGCGCGGCAATTGTCAGACTGTCTGGAATATTTCCCTGAGTGATACAGACATTGGGAAAGTCGGAAAATTTTTCCTGTACTTGCTGATATAAACTCTTACTATGATCAGGCATGGCGTGATGCGGCATTTTATCGTCATGCTCAAACAAGTCATATAAAAAATATTTCCTGTCGGAATTCTTCATATCCATGTAGTCACAAATGATCCTTGCCGTTGTTCCCTTATAGCAGGCAATTTCGACAAAATCTCCGTCCAGTCTTGCGCCATTCTTTGCAGCCCAGCACACGGTTGCGTAACGCCATATCAGTGATTGCTCCGCCAGATCACTTGTATGTGCATAGAATGCCGCCATGAACTTTTCGTCTTCAAGAAAGCTGAGGTTGCGGTTGAATGTAAATATTTGATCACCGGCAAATATACCGACTTTGTGCTCAATTTGATCCACCGCCTCCTGGATGTGTTTCATAAATAAGCTATGATCCTTGAGACCATAAAACTGGCTTGTCGTAAAATTTTGCATAAAATTATTTCCTGGTCAGTAAATTGATATTATTTATTTTTTCGAAATTATAGTTAAGTGAAAACATCAATATCCTTTGCATGATTGAGTAAATTGCAAAGGGTGAGTCACTTGATATGGCCTGGTGTTTGCATGAGCAGAGTGGCATGATTATTGATTATATATGTAAATAGAGCAACTTAGAACCATATAAAAATCGGCCGAATATGCCATTGCTTAAATATTTGATCACAGAACAACTAAAGACAATACTCAGCATCTTCAGCAAATTCATGCATCCTGAATGAAAGCTACGATTGCAAAAAAAATTTGTCGCCAGCTTGATAGTTGTTTGAGTATTTCTTTGAAAGCCTGATTGAAAAGTGATGGACGTCCAAATATCTTGATTTCGGATGCCCTCTCAGGTTTTCGCGAGAACCCCATGGAGCGCGGCGATTTAAGCATATGAAGTGCAAAAAGTTCATAAGTTGCACAGGCTAAACTTGATTCTTTTGTTTTTATAGACCCGCCGTCTATTGCTTATTGAAGTTTAGTCTGTCAATGATTGTTTAGCCCAAGCTGGCGCTTCGCACGGGATGGGTTTATCGCTGTTGAAGTCGGCTAACACCTGCACAGTCTGATCATCTCGCTGCCAGTGCAATTTTCCATTCGCTGTAAAAATCAGGCGATTGCTTTGGTCGCGGCCTGACCATTCTGCATCTGCCACTTCATTACTGGATGATTTGCGTTCGCCACTGCCGTAGAAAACGTCCAGTCCATCCGGAATATGTTCAGGATGAGATTGAGAACCAAACCCGGTAGCGAGAGAGATTATGCGGTTCGTTATAAAATAACTTCCACCTCCCCAAGTATGGCCCTGTGGCCAGAGTCCTAGCGCATGTAGCCAGGGCAGGCGGCTGAGACCCGTCCAGGCTGAGGTATAGCTTGTACGACTTCTTCGTCCCTGATGGGCAAAATAGAGTAACAGTTCTCCGTCTGGCGACAGGTCGCAACGCTCAGGGTACAAGCGGCCACGTATCCATGCACCGGATTCAAAAGTGTCATTGCGGGTATCCCAGCGAATCATGTGAAACCAGTTGGTTGGTCCACGTGCAAAGATTGCTGCTACATGTGCTTCCTTGGCAAAAATGACGAATAGTCTTGGACTAGGGGCTGGTGTACTCATGGATCACATGGATATATTGCTTGGCTTGAACAAGCGAAGTTTCGCGCATTGCTCATGAATCCCTTCATGCTTAGACACGGGTCAGTCTGGCATGAAGAGATTTACTGGTCTTATTTTGAGGATTCTTTGTCGTGCATCACATCAAAATAATATCGTACTGCTCCTGATGAAACACACTCTCCACTTGCAGTGAAATTGGTTTGCCGATGAAATCACCCAGCATGGCAAGATGTTGCGATTCTTCTTCAAGGAACATGTCGACCACGACTTGGGAAGCCATGATGCGGAATTCTCTGGGGTTGAATTGCTTGGCCTCGCGCAGCAGTTCGCGCAGGATTTCGTAGCAGATGGTGCGGGCGGTTTTGACCTGGCCTTTGCCACTGCAGGCAGGGCAGGGTTCGCACAGTACGTGAGCGAGGGATTCACGTGTGCGTTTGCGGGTCACTTCGACCAGGCCGAGAGCAGAGAAATTGGATACGGATAGCTTGGTGCGGTCACGTGAGAGCGCCTTGTTGAGTTCAGACAAGACGGCGGTCTTGTGTTCTTCATTCTCCATGTCGATGATGTCGAGAATGATGATGCCACCGAGGTTTCGCAGGCGTAGCTGGCGGGCGATGGCGTGGGCGGCTTCGAGGTTGGTTTTGAAGATGGTGTCATCGAAGTTGCGGCCAGCAACAAAGCTGCCGGTGTTGACGTCGATGGTGGTCATGGCCTCGGTCTGGTCGACGATGAGATAACCGCCAGATTTCAGATCAACGCGTCTTCCCAAAGCTCTTTCAATTTCTTCTTCCACACCATGCAAGTCAAACAGCGGTCGCTCGCCTATATAGTGTTGCAACTTGCCGAGTACAGATGGCATATAGTGCGTCGCAAACTCTTGCAGCATGATGTAGTTTTCACGCGAGTCAACTTGTATGCTGTCGGTTTCTTCATTGACGAAGTCGCGCAAGACGCGTTGTGCCAGATTCAGGTCTTGGTACAGCAGGGTAGTCGGTGGCTGGGTCTTGGCTAACTGCAGTATGGTGGACCAGGTGCGGCGCAGGTAATCGACGTCGGCTTTGAGGTCTTCATCGGAAGCGTCTTCTGCCATGGTGCGGACGATGAAACCACCTTTTTCTTCTGGCTGTTGCAGGTTTTGCACCTTGGTACGCAGGGCTTCTCGTTCAGCTTCGTTTTCTATCTTTTGCGAGATGCCAATATGTGAATCTTGCGGCAGGTAGACCAGCATGCGGCCTGCGATGGAAATCTGTGTAGAGAGGCGTGCGCCTTTGGTGCCTATCGGGTCTTTGACGACTTGGACAGTCACTGACTGGCCATCGAACAGCAATTTTTCTATTGGTGTCAGCGGTGCATTGGTATTGCCATTGGCATCTTGCGAACGGGCATCCCAGATGTCAGCCACATGCAAAAAGGCGGCGCGCTCCAAGCCTATGTCGATAAAGGCAGACTGCATGCCAGGTAAGACGCGCACGACTTTGCCGAGGTAGATATTACCTACCAGGCCGCGAGACAATGTACGTTCTATGTGAAGTTCTTGTACCGCACCCTGGAACATCAGGGCGACGCGTGTTTCTTGAGGTGTGATATTGATGAGGAGATTTTCGCTCATAAGCTTCTCTAATACTTCAATTTAGGGAATAAAGATACCTGCCTGACGCAGCAACTGGCAGGTTTCAAATAAGGGTAATCCCATGATGCCAGAATAACTCCCTTTGATGTGTGAAATAAAACGGGCGGCTGTGCCCTGTATGCCATAGCCACCGGCTTTGTCATAGGGTTCATTGCTATTGCAGTAGGCCAGTATCTGCTGTTCATCGAGCTTCGCAAAACTGACTTCTGAACATTGCGTGACAGCGGCACTGCCGAGTGCAGAATGTACGGCAATGCTGGTCAGCACTTGATGCGTTTGCCCTGCCAGCATGCTCAGCATTTGTATGGCTTCTTGCTTGTCGGCAGGCTTACCCAGTATTTGCTTGCCGAGCACCACGGTGGTATCGGCTGCGAGTACAGGGCGTGGCAGCATTTTGCGCAGGTGCATGATTTCCCATGCCTTGTCTGCTTTTTCCTGGGTGACGCGGCTGACATAGGCTTCTGGCGCTTCGCCGGGTAGGACTATCTCAGTCACATCCGGCCCGCGCGGGGCGGCATCGCGTAGCAACAGGAGGTCAAACTCTATTCCTGCCTGGTGCAGCAATTCGCGGCGTCTCGGGCTTTTTGATGCCAGGTAGATTTTATTTTCTTTTAGCATGGCGGTCTCCTTGGTATGACTTATACCCGGTGATAAGGGTGGTTCTGGGTAATTGACCAGGCGCGGTATAGCTGTTCAGCCAGCAGTACTCTGACCATGCCATGCGGCAGGGTCAGGCTGGAGATGCGTATCAGGGTATCGGCCCTGGCCTTGAATTCTGCGTCCAGACCATCGGCACCACCGATGATGAAGACGACATCGCGGCCATCCTGCTGCCACTGCGTGAGGTTTTGTGACAAGGCGACGCTGGTCCAGTCTTTGCCGCGTTCATCCAGGGCGACGATGCGGGCATTCTTGGGTATCACGGCCTCTATCCTGGTACGCTCCAGTGCCATGACGGTTTCAGCAGTTTTGCTGCCCGAGCGTTCTACCGGTTTGATTTCTTTGAGGATGACGCGGCATTCCGGCGGCATGCGTTTGGCATACTCCTGAAAGGCGGTTTCTATCCAGGAGGGCATTTTGTGGCCGACGGCGGCGATGATCAATTGCATGTTTGTGTCTGTTTGCTGCGAATAGTAGATAGAAACCTGGTCAGCTTAAACAAATGGCTGCACCAGGCAGCCATTTGAGATAGGACTTGTAACAGAGGTTATTCCTCTGTTGCTTTCTTACGTGCCGGAGCGCGTTTTGTTGGCGCTGCTGCGGCGTTGGCGGTACGCTTTTCTGCGGCTTGCTTGGCAGAGGCAGTGGCAGTTTTAGTCGCTGCTACTTTAACGCGGCCACCAGTTGGTATCTTGGCTGGTTTTGCCGGTTTGGCAGCGCTGCCATCAGCGGTTTTACGGGCAACTGGTTTGCGTGCAGGCTTGCCATCGGCATCGCCAGTAGTTTGGGTGACACGTGGTTTGCGCGCTGGTTTCTTTTCATCTTCCAGCGTGGTTTGGATAGCCATCATGTCATGCGTGACTTCCATCGGAGCAGCTTTGCCAGCCACTTTGCGGACGCGCTTAGGCTTGTCGTCTTCCTCTTCAGCCTCGACCTTTTTAGCAGAAGTACGCTTTGCCGCGCCGAATTTGACAGGCTTGTCGCCCCACAGCTCTTCCAGGCGATAGTAGGCGCGGATGGCTGGTTGCATGATGTGGACGACGATATCACCCAGATCGACCAGTACCCATTCGCCAGTCGCTTCACCTTCCATGCTGATGATAGTGCCGCCGTTTTCCTTGACTTTATCGCGTACTGACGCGGCTAAAGCCTTGGTTTGGCGGTTGGATGTACCAGAGGCGATACAAACGCGGTCAAACAGGCTGGTCAGGTGACTTGTTTCAAATAATTGTATGTCTTGTGCCTTGACGTCTTCCAGAGCGTCAATGACCAAAGTTTGCAGTTTTTTAATATCCATATTTTATTGGTAGATAGTTTGTTGTTGTAGGTAGTCTAGCACCTTGTGCGGGACTAGCAATCTTGTTGTCGGGTTATGCTGTTTTAATTCAGTACGTAGTTGGGTCGCAGATACATCCTGCGCCAGATTTCTCTCCAGATAAGTGCCACCGGCTGGCCGTGTGCGCATTTCCAGCGCGCTGATGGCATTTTTCTTCCAGATGTCAGCAATGTCGGGGCTGCTGATATCAAGGCTGAAACCCGGTCGCGAGGCAGCACATAAATGCGCTACCTCAAGCAAGGCCTGCCAATTGCGCCAGGTGTGCAAATTTTGCAACTGATCTGCACCCATGGCAAATACCAGAGATGCCTCATCGCCAACTTCTCTGCGTAGCTGGTGCAAGGTATCGATGGTGTAATTACTTTTACCCTGTTCTGCGCGGATGATTTCTTGCTCATCTATCCTGACAGGGCAGAGTTGCCAATCTTCAAAAGCCAGCTTCAGCATGGCCAGTCTTTGTGTTGCTGTGGCTTGCAACTCATTCTTTTGCCATTGCTGGCCTACGGGAATGATGCGCAATTCATCCGGTTGCAATACCATCGCCAGGCTATGGGCAAGGGCAATATGCCCCAGATGAACAGGGTCAAAGCTGCCACCCAGTACCAGGATACAAGGTTTTGCTGCAGTTTCTATACCCATTCCCGGTGTACCAGAAAGTCTGTTGCCAGTGCTGCTTCCGGGCTGCCAGCTTGTGGTTTCCAGTCATAGCGCCATTTGACGATGGGGGGCATGGACATCAGTATGGATTCTGTCCTGCCACCAGATTGCAGACCAAAATGCGTGCCACGGTCAAATACCAGATTGAATTCTACATAGCGACCACGGCGATAAGCCTGGAAATCACGCTCACGTTCACCATATTCCTGGTCTTTGCGACGTTCCAGGACAGGTCGATAAGCCGGAATAAAAGCATCACCCACGCTGCGCATCATGGCAAAACTACTGGCAAAATCCTGCTCATTGAAATCATCAAAGAAGATGCCGCCTACACCACGGGCTTCTTTACGGTGCTTCAGGTAAAAATATTCGTCGCACCATTTCTTGAAGCGGGCATGCAAGTCTGCGCCAAAAGGCTGGAGGGCTATTTTACAGGTTTGGTGAAAATGCACTGCATCTTCAGTGAAACCGTAGTAAGGCGTCAAGTCCATACCACCACCAAACCACCAGACATCTTCCTGCCCTTCGGCACGGGTGGTGAAAAAGCGTACATTCATGTGCACAGTGGGCGCATACGGGTTGCGTGGATGCAAAACCAGCGAGACACCCATGGCTTCCCACTGGCGGCCAGCCAGCTCAGGGCGGGCGGCAGCGGCAGATGGTGGCAGGTTTTTACCCATGACATGCGAGAAATTCACGCCACCACGTTCAAATACCTTGCCTTCTTCTATCACACGCGAGATACCGCCACCGCCTTCCGGGCGTTCCCAGCTATCCGTAATAAAAGTATGGCCATCAACTTCTTCAAGAGCCGCGACTATACCAGCCTGCAAGCCCAAGAAGTAATTTTTAACCGCAAGTGTATCTGTCATTCTGCTATCTACTCTAAAAAACGCAAGGGGCTGGACTAGTCTTTGGACTATTCTCAACCCGCTTTAAAAGATCGGTTGCGTATATCGAAATGTACGCCTGACCAGAACCTGAGGACTTAGTGTTTGCGGTTCAGCGCACGCCAGCCTATGTCACGGCGATATTGCATACCGTCGAAATGGATTTTTTCCACTACGTCATAGGCATGTTTTTGCGCCAGCTTGACAGTATCGCCCAGGCCAACCACGCATAACACACGGCCACCGGTCACGTTCAAGGTCTTTTCATTGAGTGATGTGCCAGCATGGAAGGTTACGGTGTCCACTGTTTCTGCAGGAATACCGGTGATCTTGTCACCTTTGCGAGGTGTATCAGGATAACCAGCGGCTGCCATGACGATGCCCATGGCGGTACGCCTGTCCCATTCCAGTTCCACGGTATCGAGCGTGCCATTGACTGCGTGTTCGACGACATGCAGCAAATCTGTTTTCAGGCGTGCCATGATGGGCTGGGTTTCAGGATCGCCCATGCGGCAATTGAATTCCAGGGTTTTGGGGTTGCCCTGGTCATCGATCATCAGACCAGCATACAGAAAGCCGGTAAATACGATGCCATCCTTGGCCATGCCTTGTACCGTAGGCACGATGATTTCGCGCATGACGCGTGCATGCAGTTGTGGCGTGACGATAGGGGCAGGGGAGTAGGCACCCATGCCGCCGGTATTAGGGCCTTCATCATTGTCGAGCAAACGCTTGTGATCCTGGCTGGTTGCCAGTGGCAAAATATTCTTGCCATCGACCATGACGATGAAACTGGCTTCTTCACCTGCCAGGAATTCTTCAATCACGACGCGTGCACCAGCATCCCCCAGCTTATTGTCAGACAACATCATGTCGACCGCTGCATGGGCTTCTTCAGCCGTCATGGCAACGACTACACCTTTACCAGCCGCCAGGCCATCAGCCTTGATGACGATAGGTGCGCCCTTGGCATTGATGTACTCATGTGCAGGTGCCAGCTCAGAGAAAGTCTGATATTCAGCCGTAGGAATAGCATGCCTGTGCATGAAGGCCTTGGCGAAATCCTTGGAGCTTTCCAGCTGCGCAGCTTCTTTGGTCGGGCCAAAAATTTTCAAACCACGGTCGCGGAAGAGATTGACGATGCCCGCAGCCAGCGGCACTTCAGGGCCGACCACGGTAATGCCTATGTTTTCTTGCTCGGCAAAGTCTGCCAGTGCTGCCGGGTCTGTGATGTTGATGTTTTTCAGACGGCTATCTGCTCCCGTACCACCATTGCCGGGCGCAACAAAAATGGTTTGTACACGTTCAGATTGCGCCAGTTTCCAGGCGAGGGCATGTTCACGGCCCCCAGAGCCGACTACGAGTAATTTCATCTTAATCTTCTATGATGGCGTTGGTGAATACTTCTTGTACATCGTCGAGGTTTTCCAGTGCATCCAGCAATTTTTGCATCTTGATGCCTTCGTCACCGGCGAACAGGGTTTCGGTATTCGGTTTCATGACGACTTCAGCAACTTCTGCCTTGAAACCGGCTTTTTCCAGTCTTGCGCGTAAATCAGACAGACTGAATGGTGCACAAATAACTTCAATGCCGCCTTCTTCATCTGTGACGACATCGTCTGCGCCAGCTTCGAGTGCTGCTTCCATCAAGGCATCTTCATTCGTGCCTGGGGCAAAAAACATCTGGCCACAATGCTGGAACAAAAAGGCCACTGAGCCTTCAGTACCCATATTGCCACCGAATTTACTGAATGCGTGGCGTACTTCAGCCACGGTACGTACGCGATTGTCGGTCATGCAATCAACCACGATGGCAGCACCGCCTATGCCATAACCTTCATAACGCACTTCTTCGTAATCTGCACCTTCCAGTGTGCCAGCGCCGCGTTGTATAGCACGCGTAACGTTTTCTTTCGGCATATTGGCGTCCGCCGCCTTGTCTACCGCCAGACGCAGGCGCGGGTTGGAATCGACATCCTCACCGCCCATGCGTGCTGCAACCGTGATCTCCTTGATCAGACGCGTCCATATCTTGCCGCGTTTGGCATCGGTTGCTGCTTTTTTATGCTTGATATTGGCCCATTTACTATGTCCTGCCATGATCGCTCTTTCCTGAATTGACAATAGCTCACCCTGAGGGCGGCAATTTTGCCTGGCTTGGTTTTATAATGAAGACCAGTATTTTACCATAGTGGCACCGACCGACTTCCCCAAATCACCCTCCAAAACTATGTCAAAACCTTTGTTGATCGCTAAAAACACCGAATTCGACTTGAATTTATTGCCTGATTGGGCCAATCGTCATGGTTGTATCACCGGCGCCACGGGTACCGGCAAGACCGTTACCCTGCAAACCCTGGCTCAGGCATTTTCTGGAATCGGCGTGCCAGTCTTCATGGCCGACGTCAAAGGTGATCTGTCCGGCATGGCCAAAGCAGGTAGCGCGACCAGCAAGATGCAGCAAAGGCTGCAAGCCCTGCAAGTCGATGAACCCAAATGGCAGGCTTGCCCGGTTACATTCTGGGATGTCTTTGGCAAGCAGGGCCACCCGGTACGCGCCACAGTATCTGATCTTGGCCCTTTGCTGTTGGGTCGCATGCTGAATTTGAATGAAACCCAGGGAGGCGTCTTGCAACTGGCGTTCAAGATCGCTGATGACCATGGCCTGCTGCTGCTCGACACCAAGGATTTGCGCGCCATGCTGCAATACCTGGCCGAGAATGCGTCTGAATTCCAGACGGAATACGGCAATATCTCTGCTGCCAGTGTTGGTGCTATCCAGCGTTCATTGCTGACCATATCAGAGCAGGGCGGTGAGCAATTCTTTGGCGAGCCCATGCTGAACCTGGATGACATGATGCAGACAGACGGCGATGGTCGTGGTTTTGTGAACATCCTGGCGGCAGATCAATTACTGCAATCACCACGACTGTACTCCACCTTTTTGCTATGGATGTTGTCCGAGTTGTATGAGCATTTGCCAGAAGTCGGTGATGTTGATCAGCCCAAGATGGTGTTCTTTTTTGATGAAGCGCATCTGTTGTTTGATGAAGCACCCAAAGTCTTGTTGCAAAAAATCGAGCAGGTAGTGCGACTGATACGCTCCAAAGGTGTGGGCGTATATTTCGTCACGCAAAACCCGCTGGATATTCCTGATACCGTGCTGGGGCAACTGGGTAACCGTGTGCAGCACGCCTTGCGTGCTTATACACCCAGGGATCAAAAGGCGGTGCAGGCTGCGGCAGAAACCTTCAGGCCCAATCCCAAGCTGGATACTGCGGCTGTGATTGCCGAGCTGGGCGTTGGTGAGGCTCTGATTTCCTTCCTGGATGATAAAGGCCGGCCAAACATCGTGCAACGTGCCCTGATCGTACCACCATCGTCGCAGATAGGGGCGATAACGGCAGATGAACGTCAGCAAGTCATGCAAACTTCCATCGTTGCTGGTGTCTATGAAAAGCACATAGATCGCGAATCTGCTTATGAAAAATTGACGGGCCGGGTGGCTGCCCATGCTGCTACGGCGGATAAAGAAGATAGTCTGCAACCCGGCAGCAGGGCAGAACCAGCGGCTGCAGATACCAATGGCTGGGGGAATGCGCCGTCAGCACCATCTGCTGCATCGGCACCGTCAGCGCAATCCAAGCCAACGTTCAGTGCAGGCCGCGCAGCTCAGCTCGCGCAACAGCAAGAGAGCGGTGGCGGAGTTGGCGATACATTGAAAAGCGTATTCGGCAACCTGCTCGGTGGCGGAGGTTTGCGCCGCAAGGATAATGTGGTTGAAACCATGATCAAATCCACGGTCAGGACCATGGGTTCTCAAGTGGGGCGCGAGATTATTCGCGGGGTACTGGGCTCTATCCTGAAGAAATAAATCAGCTTACGCCAGAAAGTAAGCTTGCACCGACAAAGCCAACAGAAATCAGTAGAGCTTGAAAACTCTGCTGATCGAAAGAACTATTCCTGATCCGGGCTGCTGCTATTGGCCAGTCGCCTGAAAATGCTGTTCAGGGAACTATCATTTTGCTTTGGAGATACTTTTTTGGTTTGCCTTTGTGGCATATCCGGTAATGCGCGTTTAGGACGAAGTACCGGTTGATCTGCATATTGTAAGCGTGGCGTGTACATCTGGTTTTCTCCTGCGATGTGGTTCATAACAGGAAGTGTAATGAAAAATGCATTAGTTAATAGTTAGGCAAAGTCAAATTTGGCAACCAAATGTAAAATTCCGTGTGAAAGATTGTTAGTTCTTTTCCATGTGGGAATTATTTGCTTTCTGTCTGGCAATTTATGTGTGAAATTATTATTTTTGACCGTGTAACAGTCCGGTTTTTTTAGAGATTAATGCTTACTGAACAATCGAAATTACTCGCCCGTCGGCATTATCTGACTGGTCTGGCCATCGCTTTGACAGGTGCCATCCTTTTTTCTACCAAAGCTATCGTTGCCAAACTGATTTATCGTTACAACGTCGATGCAGTGACACTGATCTGTTTTCGCATGGCATTCTCCCTCCCCATTTTCGCTGCGATTGCAGTCTGGCAAATGCACAAAGCTGGCAGCCTGAGCAAGGCTGACCGTTGGCGTCTCGTCGGTTTGGGACTGGTTGGTTATTACCTGTCTTCTTTCCTGGACTTTCTTGGTTTGCAATATATCAGTGCGGGTCTTGAACGCCTGATTTTGTTCCTGACGCCTTCCTTTGTCTTGCTGATATCCGCTTTCTTCTTGAAACGTGCAGTCAGTATGCTGGAATGGACAGCCTTACTGGTGTCTTACCTGGGTATCGTGCTGGCGTTCTTCCATGACCTCAAGCTGGGTAGTGACTATGTCATGCTGGGCTCTGCCCTGGTGCTGGGGGCGGCGATTTCTTATGCCATCTATTTGATACAGTCGGGTCAACTGGTGCAAAGACTGGGTTCTTTGCGTCTGGTATCGTATGCGATGTGTGTTTCCAGCGCTGCCTGCATAGGTCAATTTTTTATTTTGCGTCCCGCAAGCATGCTGGTGCAGCCGCTTGCTGTATATTCATTGTCTATAGTGAATGCCATCATGTGTACGGTATTGCCAGTGTTTCTGACCATGATTGCGGTAAAGCGCATCGGTGCGGCGACAGCTTCGCAAGCAGGCATGATAGGCCCGGTATCGACCTTGTTCCTCGGTGCCTATTTCCTTGGTGAACCTATTACAAGCTGGCAAATGGCAGGGACAGTATTGGTCATGGGTGGCATGTATTTGCTGTCTGTTAAAAAGACTTAAAGATAGAGAAATTCATTCAGGAGTGATAAATGGTCAAGGCAATTCGCATACAGCAGACTGGTGGTCCGGAAGTCATGGAATATGTTGATGTTGAACTGGGTGCGCCCGGGCCCGGTGAAGTGTTGGTGCGCCAAAAAGCCTGCGGCCTGAATTTTATCGATGTGTATTTTCGTACCGGCCTGTATCCGCAAGCATTGCCCGGTGGTTTGGGTATGGAAGGTGCAGGCATTGTTGAGGCAATAGGTGCTGACGTCAAATACGTACAGGTTGGCGACAGGGTTGCGTACGCTGGACGGCCAACGGGCGCTTATGCAGAGGCCCGCATCATGCCGGCAGACAATCTGGTGCGCCTGCCCGACAGCATCAGTTTTGAAACCGCAGCCGCCATGATGTTGCAGGGATTAACGGTGCAATACCTGTTTCATCGTACTTTTCCCTTGCAAGGCGGGGAAACAATATTGTTTCATGCTGCCGCAGGTGGCGTTGGTCTGATTGCCTGTCAATGGGCACGCGCCATAGGTGTCACTATGATAGGTACGGTAGGCTCGGACGAGAAAGGCGAACTAGCCAAAGCTCATGGCTGCGCCCATGTCATTAACTACAACACGGAAAATTTTGTTCAGCGCGTTCGTGAAATTACAGATGGAAAAGGAGTTCCGGTCGTTTATGATTCTATCGGTAAAGATACCTTCATCCCGTCGCTGGATTGCCTGGCTCCCTTGGGCATGATGGTCAGCTTTGGCAATGCATCGGGCCCTGTGCCTGCATTTAGCCTGGGTGAGCTTGCTTCGCGCGGCTCCCTGTTCATTACCAGACCCAGTTTGATGAGTTATACGGCCAAACGGGATGACCTGGAACAAATGGCGGCCCACTTATTTTCCATGGTGGAGGGCGGCAAAGTTAAAATAGACATACGCCAACGCTACCCTTTAAGTGCAGTGGCACAAGCCCACCATGAGCTGGAAGCCCGAAAAACCACGGGTTCCAGCATTTTAATTCCCTGAAGCAAGAAAATATGACGCAAGTGACACCACCATCGAAAACACCTTCAGACAATGATAGCGGCAGCCCAAAATTCGGAAGACTGCTGCTGGTTCTTATTTTTGCAGTCATGCTCATCGTTGCTATTACCTTAGGCTCCGAGGCTTACTATACTAATTAAGTCATATGCAAAACCGCCCGAACTGCTGTGGAGTCAGGGTTTCAGGCAACATGTTGCCTGCCAACGTAACGAACATCCTTTGCAAGGGATGTTTCCTAAAAGCGATAACCTTGCCGGGGCAATTTTGCATAAGACCTGAAGGGAACTTGAATACTTAGCAGAGCCGTTTTGCAGTTTTGTTGTTTTACTGCACTGTTCCGTAAGATTCTGGCATTGCGCAAGCCTATAGGGCTTGGCAGAATGCAAGTTTTTGGGCGCGAACGTTGGCGTCTGAGTTTTTGATAACCTGACCATAATAAAAAAGAGCGATGGATACCATTCCACTAAATACTGCTGCCAAGACGAGCGAATTTTCCAGCTCTAGCCGTTTGCTGATATTGCAAAGTCTGGTGCCTATCGCCACCAATCTGGTTTCTTCGCAAATTGAGGCATTTACCGGACGCCTGACTGAAGCTTTGTTCAAGCTGTCTGACCAGACCATCAGGCCAGAAGAAGTTGCCACCAGCTTTGCTGCATATCAGCAATTAAAGCGTAATGGCACAACCTTTTATCGCCTGGTTGCCGGTCAGGTCAATGCTGCACTTGCCAAAGAAGTCAGCGTTGTTAATACCCGCAAACGCGCCAGGACTGATGAAGGCAAGCAGGATTTTTCTCTTGTCAGTTTTGAAGAGATGGAAAGCAAGGTGCTCAGCCGTAATCTCAGTCAGTCGCTGGAAGTTACTAATGCAGAGCAACTGGTCTCTTTGAATGTGCGCATAGGGCATGTCCTGCGCCGTACCCCTATCAGTGTTTCGCAAAACCCATTCCGTCCAGAATTATTTGTTAAGGCTGTCCATCAGGCATGGATGGAACTGGAGCCCAATCCTGACACCCATCACTTGATATTGCGTTTGTTGCGACCAGAATTGTTCCTGCAACTGGGCACGATTTACCGTGAACTGAATTTGGCCCTGGTTGAGCGCGGTATCTTGCCCGACCTGAACGATGGTTACCGTAATAAACAAAAAAAGAACATGATGTCTGGATCTGACGATATCAGTAACCGCGATCCTTATCTGGAAAATAAGCTGCGCAATATTTTTTCTGGTAATGCGCCGACAGGTAGCTTTGGCAATACAGTTACTGGTGGCGGTGGTGGAGGCGGCACTACCATGGATGGTGGAGGCATGCCCTTCAATGGCGGACAGGATGCTGGCGGTGGTGGCTTTGGTGGCGGACATTCTGGTGGCAATGGTGGCGGAGGTGGTGGTAGCGGTAGTAGTGGCAGCAGCGGTAACGCGCCAGACATGGTCACCATAGACAGGCAATTTTTTGATTACCTGACCAGTGTGCAGAGAGATTTCTCTGCCAATCCCATGCCTACCGATACGGCACATTTGCGGCAGTTATCGCAGCAGCCAAATGCCGGTGGCCTGACCCATATAGATCAAAGCACGATAGAGTTGCTGGCGCGTATTTTTGACTATGTTTTTAACGATAACAGCATACCTGCAGATATCAAAAATCTTATCAGCCAGCTTCAAATACCTACCTTGAAGGTGGCTTTGCTCGACAAGGATTTCTTTTTCAAGGAAAACCATCCGGCGCGGGTATTGATAGACACGCTGGCTAAATCCAGTGTCTTGTTGAATAGTGACACCTCGGCAGAAGACCCACTCTATCAAATGATAGAAGGCATTGTTGAGCGGGTGCAGCAGGATTTTGACCAGCAGATAGAGCTGTTCTCTGACGTTGTAGCTGACCTGGAAGCCTTCCTCAAGGACGAAGAGCAGCAAACCGAAGTCGCCATTAGCGAGCCGGTAGCCGTTGCTCTGAAGCAAGAAAAAATGCGCCTGGCGCGTGAATTTGCCGAAAACGATGTCGCTATCCGGGTAGAAACGGGTGAGGTTGCGGGTTTCCTGGAAACTTTCCTCAAGGAACAATGGATCAGGATCTTGACGATCTCCCATAATGTCAAGGAAGAAAAACCCAACGCCCTGGAAAATGCACTGCGGACGATGGATGACCTGATCTGGAGCCTGAAGCCCAAGAACAGTGCCGAAGAACGCAAGGAGCTGGTCAGCAAACTGCCAGCCATGCTGTCTTTGCTGAATGCCTGGCTCAATGCCATCAAATGGGATGAGCCTGAACGCGTTATCTTCTTTTCCAAACTGGCTGAACGCCATGCTGGCATCGCCCGTGCACCCCTGGAGTTTTCACCGCGCCGCCAGCTTGAAATCGCCGTCAATATCGCCCAACGCGCCAGCGAAAAACGCCTGAATCGCCATGTACAGGATCAGATAGAGCAGCCAGTGGATGAATGGGCGCGCGTCATAGAAACCATGGAGCGCGGCATTTGGGTAGATTTCACCAGGCCAAATGGTGTCACTACACGCTTCAAACTGGCCTGGGTCAGCCCTAAACGTACCCGCTATATCTTCACCAATCGCCAGGGGCACGATGCATTCTCGGTGTCGAGTGAAGAACTGATTACCCAGTTCCGTGAGGGCAGGGCGATACAGATAGTTGCTGAATCTGTAGTTGACCGGGCTTTGGTCGAGGCGCTGCGTGATCCACCAGCAAAGTAAATGCAAGGGATATGAATACTAAAGAGGCAGGCAATGTGCCTGCCTCTTTTTTTAAGCTCGCCAGGGTTTGTTCCTGACAGCGGACTAGTTTTCCACTTTGAACTCCACCTTGCTGGTACTACCATTTTTGCCGGGGAAGTCCTTCAGCGCACTATCCATCAGATAAGGCATGTAGAGTGAAATTTCCTCATTGTCTTGCTCAGAACTAGTTTTGATGTCCGCCAGCACTTTATTTTTGCCCATTTCAGAAATGCGTATCTGTACCTGATGCAGATAGGTGCTGCGCACATACATATCCAAGGCACCTCTTGGGTAGTAGGGCCAGGTCGAGAAGGTTGGATAATACAAGTAATTGCGGCGGTAAATGCCGCGGCTGAAATGCAGGCCCCAATACGGATCGTAGATGCCAGGCTGCCAGAACAAGCTAGGCTTGACTTCCCTGATGGTGGTGGCATAACGCAATTCCACCTTCAATGCAGGCGTAGCCCCTGCGCCGATTTCCTTAAAGCCCAAGGTTTGCAGGCGAGTTCGTAGCA
This sequence comes from Burkholderiales bacterium, assembly GCA_016200895.1. Classification (GTDB taxonomy): domain Bacteria; phylum Pseudomonadota; class Gammaproteobacteria; order Burkholderiales; family Burkholderiaceae_D; genus Undibacterium. The sequence goes on along the minus strand of JACQDX010000090.1, from coordinate 79,929 downwards.
AGTCTTCATATAGCTTATGTTCAGGGTTGTTTTCCTGCCCCGGTGCACGTTCAAAGATATAAGACTTGTCTTGCGTGGCACCTGGCCATTCGTGAAAGACACTGACCTGACTTGTGAATGTCGTCGCACATCCGCCCAGCAACAGACTGCAGGCCAGAGTAAATAATAAGCTAAATTTTTTCATTTTCCTGCTCCTTCAAACTATTTTTACTATAGTTCCATAATATGCCTGATTAAGAAAATTTGTTGCTCTTACTGTAACGTGTTGTATCGACTTTGTTACCATGCCATTGTTAAGTGTGATCAGGCGTAATGATCGCCGATTTGACTGAAGCTGGAAGCGACATGTCTATGCAGTCAGGATGAATCTGTAAAAATTTCACGGTTTTATCAAACTTTCTGCCTTAATTTGACTCTATTCAAGAGACTTTTATCCCCGTACTGACACAGCTTGGTAAAATGGCGGTCTTTGCAGGGTTCATAAGACTTTGTCATTCAACTTATTTTCGCGAGATATTCCATCCATGCGTAACGATACTGCCAGCAAACCAGAGACAATTTTCCGTAAAGACTATATAGCCCCGGGGTTTTGGGTAGACACGGTAGAGATGGGTTTCGACCTTGATCTGCAAGCCACCCATGTAGCCACCCGCATAACCATGCGCCGCAATCATGACAGCAGCGAGAAAGACCTGGTCTTGTTTGGCGAATCCCTGAAATTGGTGCAACTGCGCATGAATGGTGTGAACCTGAAAAAGTCTGCCTACAAGATAGAAGGTGAAACCCTGCGCATTGCCAATGCCCCGGACGAGGTCACGCTGGAAATTGAAACACTGATCAATCCGCTCAAGAATACGTCTTTGTCCGGCCTGTATGCGTCTAACGGTAACTTCATTACTCAGTGCGAGGCAGAAGGTTTCCGCAAGATCACCTGGTTCCCTGACCGCCCTGATGTCATGGCGAAATACACCGTCATGCTGCGTGCCGACAAGAAGAAATTCCCGGTGCTGCTCAGTAATGGCAATCTGATAGCAGAAGGTGACTTGGGTGATGGCCGCCATTTTGCCAAGTGGGAAGACCCGTTCAAAAAACCTTCTTACCTGTTCGCCCTGGTGGCTGGCAAGCTGGTTTGCCAGGAAGAAAACTACAAGCTCAAATCTGGCCGCAAAGCCTTGCTGCAAGTCTGGGTAGAAGACGGCAATCTGGATAAAACCCAGCATGCCATGGACTCCCTCAAGAACAGCATACGCTGGGACGAAGAACGCTTTGGCCTGGAACTGGATCTTGACCGCTTCATGATCGTTGCCACTGGCGACTTCAATATGGGGGCGATGGAAAACAAGGGTTTGAATATTTTCAATACCAAGTTCGTGCTGGCTAATCCTAGCATCGCTACTGACGTCGATTACGCAGGCATAGAATCCGTAGTTGGTCATGAATACTTCCATAACTGGACAGGTAACCGCGTCACTTGCCGCGACTGGTTCCAGCTGTCCTTGAAAGAAGGTCTGACTGTTTTCCGTGACCAGGAATTTTCTGCTGACCTGGTTGGTACATCTACTGGCCGTGCCGTCAAGCGCATAGAAGATGTACGTCTGCTGCGCCAGGTACAGTTCTCAGAAGATGCAGGCCCTATGGCCCATCCTGTACGCCCTGATTCTTTTGTAGAAATCAATAACTTCTACACCGTCACGATTTATGAAAAAGGTTCAGAAGTCGTACGCATGTATTACACCTTGCTGGGCCATGATGGCTTCCGCAAAGGTATGGATTTGTATTTTGAGCGTCATGATGGACAGGCGGTTGAATGCGATGACTTCCGTGCTGCCATGGCAGATTCCAGTGGCCGTGACCTGACGCAGTTTGAACGCTGGTATAGCCAGGCAGGCACGCCTCGCGTGAAAGTTGAGGCAACTTACGATTCCGAAGCAAAGACATATGAGATCAAACTTAGCCAGTCTTGCCCGGCTACACCAGGTCAGCCAGAAAAACTGCCTTTCCACATCCCGGTTGCCATGGGGTTGCTGGGTACAGATGGCAAAGACATCCCCCTGCATTGCGCAGGTTATGAAGCGCAAGCTGGCGCAAACAGCCTGGTGCTGGAACTGATAGAGGAAAGTCAGACCTTCCGCTTTACTAATGTCACCAGCAATCCTGTGCCTTCGCTGTTGCGCAATTTCTCCGCACCAGTCGTGCTGGAAATCGACTATAGCGATGAAGAACTGGGCCTCTTGCTGGCCAATGATAGCGACCCGTTCAACCGCTGGGAAGCTGGCCAACGCCTGGCTACACGCCGCCTCGTCAAACTGACGACTGCTGTACAGCAAAGCGAAGAGCTGATACTGGACAGCATGTTCATCGAAGCGCTGCGCGCTACCCTGAATGATGCCAGCCTTGATCCGGCTTTCCGTGAACTGGTGTTGACACTGCCATCCGAAGCCATGATCGCTGAAGAATTCAAGGTCGTTGACCCACAAGCCATTCATACAGCACGCCAGTTTGCCCGTGCCACCATCACAGAGCATCTGCGCGCCGATTTGCTGAGTGCTTACGAAAGTCATCTGACCCCAGGTAAATACAGCCCGGATGCACAATCCATGGCAAAACGTGGTTTGAAAAACCTGGCGCTGTCTTACCTGCTGGAATGGTCGGATGAATCCACTTTTGAGCTGGCGAAAACCCAGTTCGATGAAGCGGAAAACATGACAGACCGCCTGGCAGCATTGACAGCCCTGACTAACTTCAGTGGCAATGACAAACAAGCCAAATCGGCAGCCAAGTCCTTGAAAGCCTTTTATAAAGACTTCAAGAAAGAAGCTCTGGTCATCGATAAATGGTTCATGTTGCAGGCAACTGCTCGTACCACTGATGTTGCCAAGGTACGCGAGTTGATGACGCACCCAGCCTTTACACTGAATAACCCTAACCGTGCGCGTAGTTTGACTTTTGCTTTCTGCAATGCCAACCCGTCCCGCTTCCATGCGGCTGATGGCAGCGGTTATGCCTTGTGGGCAGAACTGGTGATTGCCCTGAATAAGCTCAATCCACAAGTCGCAGCACGCCTGGCACGCAGTATGGACCGCTGGAAAAAATATCCAGAAAGTCTGCAAGCACATATGAAAGCAGCTTTGCAAAAAGTGGCAGATACCAAGAAGCTGTCGAAAGACGTGCTGGAAGTCGTCAGCAAAGCTTTAGCGTCTTGAGCAATTTATTGAACAAGCTATTGACAAGAATTACTGAAAAAATCGAGAGATCAACATGAAACGTGTAAGCCTGACCCAGTACCTGGTCGAAGAGCAGCGCCTGAATAATTCGATACCGGCAGAATTGCGCCTGTTGATCGAAGTCGTCGCACGCGCCTGCAAGACCATCAGCCATGCAGTAGGCAAGGGCGCATTAGGTGAAGTGCTGGGCACAGCCGGTAGCGAAAACATCCAGGGCGAAGTGCAAAAGAAACTCGACATCCTGTCGAATGAAATCCTGCTCGAAGCCAATGAGTGGGGCGGCCACCTGGCAGCGATGGCATCGGAAGAAATGGAAAGCATCCACCCGATACCGAACCGCTATCCGCAGGGCGAATACATGCTCTTGTTTGATCCGCTTGATGGCTCCAGCAATATCGACGTCAATGTCTCCATCGGTACCATCTTCTCGGTATTAAAAGCCCCGGACGGCATGGGCAAACCAACCGAGCAAGACTTCCTGCAACCCGGCAGCAAGCAGGTTGCCGCTGGCTATGCCGTGTATGGCCCGCAAACTGTATTGGTGCTGACAACAGGCAATGGCGTCAACTGCTTTACCCTGGACCGCGAAATGGGTTCCTGGGTACTGACACAGCGCAATATGCAAATCCCGGAAGACACCAAGGAATTTGCCATCAACGCCTCCAATACCCGCCACTGGTACCCGCCAGTCACGCGCTATGTGGATGAAATGCTGGCAGGCGGCACTGGCCCACGCGGGAAGGAATTCAATATGCGCTGGATCGCTTCCATGGTCGCCGATGTACACCGTATCCTGAACCGCGGCGGCATCTTCATGTACCCGGCAGACAAGCGCGAACCAGACAAGGCAGGCAAACTGCGCCTGATGTACGAAGCCAATCCCATGTCTTTCATTGTTGAGCAAGCTGGCGGCGCATCGACCGACGGCAAGCAACGCATGCTGGATATACAGCCAGAAAAACTGCATCAGCGTGTAGCGGTGTTCCTGGGTTCCAAAAACGAAGTGGAAAGAGTGACGCAATACCATCAGGAATGATGGGTTCATGATCCACAAAAAACGCGAAGTGTGAGCTTCGCGTTTTTTTATCCCTGTCGTGTTTTGAGTAAAGACCTATCAACACAGAGACACGGAGGGACAGAGTGTGCAGGGGGAGCAAATATAAGAAGATTTAGGTTTTCTTTGTGTCAGAAACTATGAAATTAATTTGATATTTAAAAATTTAATTACGAGTCGCGTTGACGTTGTTTTTGACTTTGGAGTTGTTTTTGAATTTTGCAGTTCCGATGTGTCGATGCCTTTGCTGCAAGGCAGAAAATGGAAAAAGAAAGGCCGATGTTTGAGCGAAGCGAGTTTTCGGACTTTCCCATTTTTTGCCTTGCAGCAAAGGGAACCCCCGCAGGGGGCAGCGACGCCTCGGTCGCCTTCTTTGGCAGACCTTTCTTGGCGACGCAAGAAAGGTCTGTGGCTGTCGGGCCACCCCCGACCTGCAATCGTAAATTAACGAAATAAGGTATTTAAAGATAGGCTGCAAAATCATTTAACTAAAATAGAAAAACTCTGGGTCACAGAATAGGTTTATTTAAATATATGCATTCTTCTTGCCCTTCTATGTGGTGAACCTTGGTCTTGAATTTTATTAATACTTATTTCGACCTAATTTTCAATAAATTCCATATTTGACATATGGCAACCCTAAGCGCATGCTGATATAACATATTCATTTTATCGCCAGCCTGGAGTCAGACATGCCCGTATACCGTTCCCGTACCACCACCCATGGCCGCAATATGGCCGGTGCCCGCGCTCTGTGGCGTGCGACTGGCATGAAAGATGGTGATTTCGATAAGCCTATCGTCGCCGTCGTCAATTCCTTTACTCAGTTTGTGCCAGGCCACGTGCATTTGAAAGACCTGGGCCAGATGGTGGCGCGTGAGATAGAAGCGGCTGGCGGCGTTGCCAAGGAATTCAATACGATAGCCGTGGATGATGGTATCGCCATGGGTCATGGCGGCATGTTGTATTCATTGCCTTCACGCGAACTGATCGCTGATTCGGTCGAGTACATGGTCAATGCACATTGCGCTGACGCCATGGTCTGTATCTCCAACTGCGACAAGATCACGCCAGGCATGTTGATGGCAGCCATGCGTCTGAACATTCCTGTGGTATTTGTATCAGGCGGCCCGATGGAAGCGGGCAAGGTGCTGGAGACTTTGCATCCCAAGCAGACTGGCGAGCAAAGAATCATGAAGATTGATCTGGTCGATGCCATGATTAAGGCGGGTGACAGCAATGTGTCTGATGAAGAGATAGGCCGTATAGAACGATCTGCCTGTCCTACCTGTGGTTCATGTTCCGGCATGTTCACGGCAAATTCTATGAACTGCCTGACCGAAGCACTGGGTTTGTCCTTGCCAGGTAATGGCACGATTTTGGCGACGCATGCAGACCGCAAGGAACTGTTCCTGCGTGCTGGCCGTCTGGTGGTGGAGCTGGCCAAACGCCATTATGAGCAAGATGATTATTCCATTCTGCCGCGCTCAATTGCCAACAAAGCGACCTTTGAAAATGCCATGGCGCTGGATGTGTCCATGGGTGGTTCTACCAATACCGTCTTGCATTTGCTGGCGGCCGCGCACGAAGCGGGTGTGGATTTCAAGATGGCTGATATCGACCGTATCTCCCGCAAGGTTCCCTGTCTGTGCAAGGTTGCACCGATGACTGATAAATACCATATCGAAGATGTACATCGCGCTGGCGGCATTATCTCTATCCTGGGTGAATTGGCACGCGCTGGTTTGCTCGACACCACACGCCCAACCGTACATAGCCCGACCATGGCAGATGCGATTGCACAAAATGATATTGCCGTGACCGACAACGCCGCGGTACGCAAACTGTTCAGTGCGGCTCCTGGTGGTGTGCCTACTCAGACGGCATTCTCACAAGACAAGCGCTTCGATAGTCTCGATACTGACCGTGAAGCTGGCTGCATACGTGACAAGGCGCATGCCTATTCGCAAGATGGTGGTTTGGCGGTCTTGTATGGCAATCTGGCAGAAAAAGGCTGTATCGTCAAAACGGCAGGTGTCGATGAAAGCATTCTGAAGTTCACGGGCAAGGCCCGCGTGTTTGAAAGCCAGGACTCTGCTGTCGAAGCCATCCTTGGAGATACCGTACATGAAGGTGATGTCGTCATCATCCGTTATGAAGGCCCTAAAGGCGGTCCAGGCATGCAGGAAATGCTGTATCCAACCTCGTACATCAAATCCAAGGGCCTGGGCAAAGCCTGTGCACTGTTCACGGATGGACGTTTCTCTGGTGGCTCTTCCGGTTTGGTCATCGGCCATGCTTCACCAGAAGCTGCCGAGGGTGGAACTATTGGGTTGGTGGAAGAGGGCGATATCATAGAAATCGATATTCCGGCCCGTACGATTAACCTGAAAGTCAGTGATGCAGAACTGGCAAAGCGCAGGGCAGCAATGGAAGCACGCGGCCCGCAAGCCTGGCAGCCGGTAGACCGCGAGCGTTATGTCTCGCAAGCCTTGCAGGCTTATGCTGCTTTGGCAACCTCAGCTGACCGTGGCGCGGTCAGGGATATCACACAGTTGCAACGTAAATAAGAGTGTAGATGAGGCTGTATTAAGGTTGTAGATCAGACTGTAGATACGAGCAGTCTTATCTGCTTGCAAAGCTGAAGGGTATCCTGTTATCAACGGATACCCTTTTTTAATTGTGGAAACCCTCTACATACTTGGCTACTTGCTTTCTGGCATGCAGACCATACATATTGATCAGAATCAGAAAATAAGACGATCGTTCACTGCAGCAAGTAGGAAATGCGCGTCTCGTTTATACTCTAGTCTGGGCTGGCCTGTTTTACGCGCCAGCCAAGGCATTAAGCCCGGCAATAAATCCATAAAAAGAATCCGCGAGAATTGTATGTTAAGCAATGACCAGCCTGTCAAATCAAGTGAACAGGCCTTGGAATATGTTGATTCCTGTAATCTGCCCACGAGCTGGGCGACTTTTCGCATGCATGCTTTTGTCGAAACGGCAACGGGCAAAGAGCATATCGCCCTGACTCTCGGCGATGTGGCTGATGGCCAGCCCGTGCTTGCGCGCATACATTCAGAATGCCTGACCGGTGACGCCTTGTTCAGCAAGCGTTGTGACTGTGGCCCGCAACTGGAACTTGCCCTGCAAAAAATTGCCCAGGAAGGACGCGGAGCTTTACTATATTTGCGCCAGGAAGGACGTGGCATAGGTTTGCTTAACAAGGTACGTGCCTACCATCTGCAAGACCTTGGCGCTGACACGGTAGAAGCCAATCAAAAATTGGGTTTTGCTGCCGACCTGCGCGACTATAGCCTATGCGACCCCATGCTCAAACATCTGGGCATAGAGTCTGTACGTCTGATGACCAATAACCCGCGCAAGATTTCTGCGATGGAAGGAATGAACGTCAAGGTGCAAGAACATGTGCCCCTGATCATCAAGCGCAATCCGTTTAATGAGCGTTACCTGGCGACCAAGGCAACCAAGCTAGGACATTTGATACAGCCTGATTTGTAAGATACTGGCAGCAGGCCCTTATACTTCGACCGTGTCCTGCAGCTTTTCAAATTCGCTGGCGGCTTCTGCCAGCACCTCATCGAGTAAAGCCTGGTCCAGACCCAGGCTTTCCCATGATTGGCCGGTGATTTCTGGCGGTGCCAGATCTGGCGTGGTCGTCACTCCTAGCGCGTGAGCGATACCATCTGCCACATGGATGATGGTTGCCAGAAAACCCAGGCCAGGCTTTTCTGGGTGATGATGACCAGCAATAGCCTTGATCATCACTTCTGAAAAATTCCATTGTGTCGCCAGGGTTTCTCCGACCATGGCATGATCAATTCCCAATATCTGCTTCTCGGCTTCATACTGTGTCGTTTGCAGCTCCTGCCGTTGTACCAATACCGTTTCATAGGCTTTGGTATAGCAGGTCGCCAATACCAGGGCACCTATGTCGTGCAGCAAGCCTGCTGTGAAAGCAACGTCAGTATTAAATTTGAGCCGACGGGCAAGGATGCGGGCTGCAATGGCAACCGCATTGGAATGTCGCCAGAATTCTTTATGATCAAACCCTCGGCAATTATTTTCAGGAAAGCAGCCAGTCAATGCGGCTGTCATGATGATTTGTCGTACCGTACTCAAGCCCAGCAATGAGATCGCTTGCTGCACCGTCGTGACCTTGATCATGGTGGCGTAATAAGGTGAGTTGGCATAACGCAGGGTCTTGGCTGTCAGCGCCATGTCATGGCTGACTTTTTGCGCCAGCTCATGCATATCCAGTTCTTCATTGTCGATGTTATTCAACAATTCCATGACGATGGCAGGCAAGGTGGGCAAGTCTTTGACGCTGTCAATAATCTGGGCAAGAGAGATGGGATTCATAAATCTGACTCCTTTGAAGAATATTTCTTACAGCTTGCCAGAAATATTGGGAATGAACTTGCATTTTTTTTATCTGTGTCAATTTGCTACAAAAAAGCAGAAAAATAAACGGTTGAGGCTCAGGTGTCTTTTAACCATGCAAATTGATTTTCAAGCAGGGCATGGTCAATGTCTCACGATAGATTAGGACTTACGCAAAATTGTCCCAGTAAGGCGTAGCGACGAAGACAGTACTTTAGTGCGGCGAGGAGCTGCAACGCAGCCGGGGCGGTTTTGCGTAAGTCCTATAGATTTAGTAAAGCAACGCTGCAGCGCTGGGCGGGACTACCTTCAATTTTCATTGCATTTCTACCTCTTCAGGGCATATCAAAAGCAAGCCATCACCTTGATTTGGCAGCGGATTTAAATTTTTGACAAAGAAGAAATTATCAATTAATGTGTTAGTTGTTTAGTTAATTGGCTAATTAGCTTAAGGTATTCTAATTGGCCTGTCTGATCTTGTAATAATGTTTTCTTGCAGTACGTTTTTATAGTGCTGATGTTGCACCGCAAACAGACTCTACATCTATCCATGGAATTTTATGACAACATCGCAATTTCATATTCTTGATCATCGCGTGCTGGCATCCGATGCGCGCAGTGTGCAGACCGGCACAGTCAGTTATTCCCCAGTGAAATCCATCTGGTTTTTCGGGATGTTGTTGGCGGCGGTGGCAGGTGGTATCAATTATTTCACTTGGGCGGCATTCCTTCTGTTCATCGTTTCTACAGGAGTGGTTTTGCTATTCGGCCATTCACTGGGGAGTCACAGAAAACTCATCCATAGTAGTTTTGCCTGCCCTTTATGGCTGGAATATTTTTTAGTTTATCTGGGTGTGCAAGTTGGGCTGGCAGGGCCGATAGGCTTATTGCGGCAACATGAATTACGCGACTATGCGCAGCGCCTGCCTGATTGTCATGATTACCTGCGGCATGGGCGTGGTATCTGGGTTGACGCATGGTGGCAATTACACTGTGATCTAGATTTACAGCACCCGCCAGCAATCCACATAGAAGCATCAATAGCAAAAGATGGTTTTTATCGTTTCCTGGAAAAAACCTGGATGCTGCAACAACTACCGGTAGCCTTGCTGTTTTATGGTTGGGGCGGCTGGGCATTTGTATTCTGGGGTGTTTGTGCACGCGTCACAGCGACTGTGTTCGGTCACTGGTTCATTGGCTATTTCGCCCACAATCATGGGCAACTCCATTATGAAGTCAAAGGTGCGGCGGTGCAGGGCCGCAATATACGCTTCGTGTCTTTACTGACCATGGGCGAATGCTGGCACAACAATCATCATGCCTATCCTGGTTCTGCCAGGCTTGGTTTATTGGCCGGTGAATGGGACCCGGGCTGGTGGGCTTTGATACTGCTACAGAAGATGGGCCTGGTATCCAATATAAAGTTGCCAGCTGATTTGCCATTTCGACCCGAGCTGCACATACATGGATTTCACAAAGTGAATAGTTTTAGACCCGAAAATTATCCAGCAATAAGTGGCCGCCAAAGTGGCAGTTCGACTTGAAGGAAGAGTGATATGAGTGAAGAAAAAACAGAAGAAAACCCCGTGTCTTCAAACCCAGTGAACCGCGATAATACTGTTCAAAAAAATAGCGCTGAAGAACCATTACTTTCAGATCGGAGCAAAAAGGCTTTACCATTTTCAAACTGGCTTCCTCTGATTGCCGGTGCACTGATAGGCATCATCCTGCGCCTGATATTTTCAGGCAAGCCTCAAGATGCCTATGCAACTATGGCTGGTACATTTGTCTTGCTGGTGCCGATGGCAGTCGGTGCAACTACGGTCTTTGTTGCCGAGCGCCAGAGGCGAAGGAGTTGGGGGTTTTATATTGGTGGCCCCATTATTGCCAATACCTTGTTTGTGTTGGGCACGCTGGCGATTTTTATTGAAGGTATGATCTGCGCCATCATTATCATTCCTTTATTTGCCGTGCTTGGAGCGCTCGGTGGTCTGCTGATGGGCTTGATCTGTCGCACCTCCAATTGGCCAAAACAGGCAGTAGGAAGTTTTGTATTGCTGCCATTGTTACTTGGCGTAATCCCGCCATCGGTGCCTGATCTGCAGCGTATTGCAGTGCTGGAGAGGACGATACAGGTGCAGGCAACACCAGAACAGATATGGTATCAACTGCACCATGCAGACAATATACGGCAGGACGAAGTAGGGCAAGCCTGGATGTACCGCATAGGCGTGCCCTTGCCAGTCGCGGGCATTACCCAGGAAACCAAGGCGGGACTGGTGCGCAGTATCAAGATGAACAAGTCCATACATTTCGACCAGGTGTCCAGCGACTGGGTGGAGAATAAGTATGTGGTCTGGCGCTATCATTTTTACCCTGATTCTTTCCCTCCAAATGCCCTTGATGATCATGTCACGATAGGTGGACGCTATTTTGATATTCTGGATACGACTTACTCCCTTAAGCCTCAGGCTGCGCACACTACTGAGCTGAAGATACAGATGCGTTACAGAGTGAGTACAGAATTCAATTGGTATGCAGATATCGTCGCCAAAATGTTGATTACAAATTTTGAAGAAGTAATCTTAAGTTACTATCAAAAAAGATCCGTGGATGGCGATCATCACAGAATGAAGCCAGGCATACAGGTGGAAGTAAATCAGCGCGGAGGCTAGCTTGCTTAACTAGGCTAACTGCGTTTGCTGACTGATTTTGCCAACTGACGTGGCGGCGTCACTTTAGCGAGGCAAGCATGTCCTTGAAGTGGCTCTGAGGATGGAAGAGATATTTTTGCATGCAATATAGTCTCGCTGGATTTAAAATCGCCAGCTTTGTATATCAACAGGTTAAATGCCATGCTTACTTTTCATGCCAGCGATGTCAGCAGATTTTGCTGTTTTTGCTGTTTAACGGTGATTTCCGCGGCGCTATGTGCTTGCGGGAAAAAACCAACAGAAAACGCACAAACATCTCCTTCTGCAGAAAGTGTTGCAGCATCTGCTGCGGCCAGCACGGTGGTGAGCAAGCCGCTGGCACAGACGGTTAAGCTGGATACCGCAGACAGCTTTATCGCCAATCTGCAGGCGAAAATGAAAACCTATAACGAGACAGTTCTACGCAAATGGATAGATGAATTCAATGCGCAACAATTGAAGTCGCACGGCGTAGCAAAAGCTGGTGAAGATTTGCCACCATTGCCCGCGGGCGTCATACAAATTGAATTCGAAGACCTGGGTGAGCATTTCTTGCTGCAATTGCGCGAAGTGCTGACTGCGCATAGTGATGATGTTGATGGCGGCACGGATCAGTTTCGTTCTGTTTTCTTCAATAAAAGCGACATGACATTGCTGACAGATATTCCAACAAAAAGTCAGTCTATGCCTGATACCAGCTTGCGCATTGCCATAGGTAGCCAGCAAACCTGTATGGGCGACAGCGCTGGTGAAGCTTATGCAATTTTTGACCTGAAACAAAAGGGTAAAACCTATCTCAAGGAAAAGTTCCAGGATCAGGTACAAGGCTTTGAGATAAAGCCTGTCAAGACTGGCACCATACAATTATTGACGCGTAGCGAAACAGATTTCAAAGGTAAGGAAAAAGATGCACAACAATGTGAGATAGGTAGCTGGGTAGATGTGCTGGAAACGACTTATACCATTAGTTGTGATTCCGGGCTTGGCAAATGCACATCGCAAAAGAAACAAAAGACTTATCCAGCTTGTAGTGCAGTTGGGGCCTGTGATTGACGTATCCGCGCAAGAGCCCAAGTTCGAGCGTATGCATGGCCAGCCAAGACACGTATTTGCCCTTGGAAGTATGGTGAGTACCTTGAAGTACATTAAAATTATTAAATATAAATGAGAATGATTTGCAATTGCATTTGTATCTAAGTAGAATAAGCCGAAATATTTACTTCTAATGCTATCAGAGGCAATTCTCTGCATAGGCTTCAATTTCCAGGCTTATTTATGATTTCGCGCTCATCTTGTTCCCCCAGTTTTTCCGTTTTGTCTCGCATTAATCCCACATCGCCGCAAACAAACTTGCATCCTGTGTGTTCGCTGAGTCCTTCGACTCCAATTGCATTGGCGCTTTCCGTGCTGTTGGCAGTACCTGCTTTTGCAGATGAAACTGTTACAGCCAAGGCTAGCCAATCAGAATTGCCTGAGGTTCTTGTGACTGGCGTTTCAGGTAATGAACCCAGTACAGAAAAGACAGGCGCATATACAAAAAAGCGAAGCAGTTCGGCAACCAGACTCGATTTGTCTTTGCGTGAAACACCGCAATCAGTATCAGTCGTTACCCGCGCCAAGATGGATGACTTCAAACAGGTCAATGTGAATGATGTGTTGGCTAATGCTACCGGTGTGTCGGTAGAAAAAGTAGAGACTGACCGTACTTACTACATGGCGCGTGGTTTTGATATTACCAATTTCCAGTTCGACGGCGTAGGTTTGCCATTCAGTTCCGGCAATGTGGCTGGTGACATTGATACCGCGATTTACGACAGGGTAGATATCGTGCGCGGTGCGAATGGCTTGATGTCGGCAACTGGCAACCCGTCTGCGACGGTCAACTTTATCCGCAAGCGCCCGGTCTACCAGTTCCAGGCATCGTCTGGCCTGACGCTGGGTTCGTGGAATACCCGCAGGCTGGATGCGGATGTATCTGGTGCCCTGAATGCTGCTGGTACAGTTGCGGGCCGTATCGTGGTCGCCAAACAGGCTGGTGATTCTTATCTCGACCGTTACTCGCCTGAAAAAACCGTGGTGTATGGCGTGATTGAAGCTAATCTGGGTGAGTCTACCGTATTGAGCGTGGGGCATTCCCATCAGAAAAGCGATGCCAAGGGCGGCATGTGGGGTGCCTTGCCCTTGTATTACACCGATGGCAGCCCAACCAATTACAGGACGTCAACCAGCACCGCCGCTGACTGGTCACGCTGGCTCACGCAAGATGACCGCAGCTTTGTCGAACTGAACCATCAGCTCAACAATGACTGGCAAATCAAGACGACACTGAGCCGCAACAGATCAACAGGCGACTCCAAACTGTTTTATGTTTATGGCACACCAGACCGCAAGACAGGTCTGGGTTTGTATAGCTATCCGTCCTTGTATAACGACGTCAACACCCAGACTTTGTTTGACTTGTCTGCCACAGGCAAATTCACTTTGGCAGGGCGTAAGCACGACCTCAGTTTTGGTATTAACTGGTCGAAGTCGAAGATGGATGATATTTCCCATTATGGCGTTGGCATAGGCACCGCTTTGCCTGATATCAGTAATTGGACTGGCAATTATCCGCAGCCTGCATTCGATGCTTACACTGAAGGTAGTGCCTATGAAGACACACGCAAGACAGCATTTATTGCATCCCGTTTCAACTTGGCTGATCAATTCAAACTGATCGTTGGTGCCAACCATACCAAGGCAGACAGTAGCGGTTTTGCCTACGGCGTCAGCAGCCAGAAGAATGCCAGCAAGACCACGCCTTATCTTGGTGTGATCTATGATCTGACACCATATGCTTCTGTGTACGCCAGCCATACAGAAATCTTCAATCCACAAAGTGAAGTGGATGTATCTGGCAAAACCCTGGACGCGGTCAAAGGCAAGAGTGATGAGCTGGGTGTCAAGCTCGAGCTATTTGACCGCAAGCTCAATCTGTCCGCGGCTGTTTTCAAAATACAGCAAAACAATGCGGCGGAGCAGGCTGGCTATATCGGCACCAAGAGCTATTACCGTGGCATAGATGCGCAATCACAAGGTTTTGAACTTGACGCCAGTGGTGAGCTGGCAAAAGGCTGGAACCTCAGCGCAGGTTATACACAGTTGAGCCTCAAGGGCAGCAATGACCTGGATGTCAAAACCTATGTGCCGCGCAAATTGTTCCGCCTGTCGACTACTTATCAACTGCCTTTCATGCCACAGGCAAAAGTAGGCGGCAGCCTGAACTGGCAGAGCAATACTTTCCGTGATGAAGGTTCAGGCAACATCATACGCCAGGGCAGTTATGCAACGATGAGTCTGATGGCGCGCTATGACCTTAATCAAAACCTCAGCATATCGGCTAACCTGAACAATGTCAGTGATCAAAAATATCTGACCAGCTTGTACTGGAGCCAGGGCTATTATGCTGCGCCAAGAAATGGCAGTGTTACGGTCAACTGGAAATATTGATAGGCCAGTATGTTGATGCGCCCTGTCTTTGTCTTGCTACACCGCTGGTTTGGGCTGGCGGTGGCTGTGTTTTTGTTCATCTCCGGTCTAACGGGGGCTTTCATCTCCTGGGATCATGAGCTGGATGCTTTGCTCAATCCACATTTGTTCGAGGCGCGCAGCCAATCGCAAGGCAAGGCTGGCAAAGCCTTGACGGGGCTGGAGCTGGCCAACAAGGTAGAGGCACGCGATCCCCGCATCCGGGTGACTTATGTACTGAGCGAGGCAGAGCCAGGACATACCAGCCAGATGTCGGTAGAAGGCAGAATTGACCCCGCTACTAGCAAGGCTTATCCCCTGGGCTTTAACCAGATTGCTGTCGACCCTGTCACTGGCGACGTGCAGGGTAAACGGCAATGGGGTGAGATATCCCTGAACCGTGAAAACCTGCTACCGTTTTTATACAAGCTGCATTACACCATGCATATACCCGAGGTATCAGGTATAGAGCTGGGTATTTTGTTCATGGGCATCATAGGCATAGTGTGGGTGCTGGATTGTTTTATCGCGCTATGGTTGTCTTTCCCCAACTGGCGCAGCTGGCGCAAGTCCTTCGCTTTTCGCTGGCGTCAGGGTGGACATAAACTCAATTTTGACTTGCACCGTTCCAGTGGAGTCTGGCTGTGGCTTTTCATGCTTCTGCTGGCGATTACTTCGGTATCGATGAACCTGAATTCCCAAGTGGTGCGTCCTGTAGTGTCAGTGTTTTCACCCTTGAGCGCAAATGTATTTTCCAGCCGCGTGCCGCAAGCGCCGGACAAACCCCTCATCCCCATCATCAGTCGTGAGCACGTCATTGAGCTGGCGAAACAGGAAGCGCAAAAACGCGGCTGGACTTTGCCAGCGGGCGGCATATTCTATTCACCGGCCTTTGGTGTATACGGTGTGGGATTTTTTGAGCCCGGTAATGATCACGGCGATGTCGGTCTGGGCAATGCCTGGCTATACTTTGATGGCAAGGATGGTCGTGCGTTGGGAGGAAAAATTCCTGGAACAGGTTCTGCTGGCGATATTTTCCTGCAGGCGCAATTCCCTTTGCATTCAGGCCGCATCCTGGGTCTGGCCGGGCGCATCCTGATTTCACTGCTGGGTCTGGTGGTCGCCATGCTGAGTGTTACTGGCGTGATTATCTGGATGAGAAAGCGGCGTGCCAAAGTAGTGGCTGCTATCCAGCCTGCCTGATTTCAGCTTATTTTCAGCTAATCTTCGGCACCAGTCTTTTTTCACTAATACTGGCCTTGGCCCTTTCCAGCATGTCGATGGCCGCAGGGCCACGCAACAGCGTGACTGCGACTGCCAGCGCATCGATATAAGTCAGATGTGCGAGGCGTGAAGTCATGGGGGTATAGATGTCAGGGTCTTCTTCCACGTCTACACCGATATGCACGTCAGCCAGTTCTGCCAGCGGGCCGCCACTGGCACACAATACCAAAATCTTGGCACCAGCCTGTTTCGCGAGTTGTACGCTGTCGATGAGGTCACGTGTGCGGCCTGTGCGAGAAAAAGCCACGACCACGCAATCACTATTCAATAAAGTGGCAGACTGTGCCTGCAAGTGGGCGTCACAAAATACGGTAGTCGGTATGCCAAAGCGGAAGAATTTCAATTGCGCATCGATAGCTAGCGCACCAGAATAACCCAGGCCATAACATTCTATGCGGCGTGCGCGCGCCAGCAGGTTGACTGCTGCTTCAAAGGTCGCGGTATTGGCATTATTGCGTGCCTCCATCAATGCAGCGATAGTGCGGTCAAATACCTTGGGCAAGACATCACGTACATGGTCAGCCTGGTTTACATCCAGATGCAAAAACGGGATGCCGGTGGCCAGGCTTTTTGCAAATGCCAGCTTGAAGGTCTTGAAGCCGTCAAATCCCAGACTCTGGGCAAAGCGGGCAACCGTAGGTTCGCTGACATCACAAGCCTGGGCCAAAACCCGTATCGACATCTCCAGCGCATCATGCGGCTTTTGCAGCAAAAATTCTGCTACCTGGCGCTCGGCACGGCTCAAGGCTGTGCTGGCAGTGCGTATGCGTGCCAGCAAGCCTTTTTCAGGAGGAATGTTGGGTTTATTGTCAGAAAACGGATTGGCCATATACATGAGTTTTACGGACACCAGAAAACATCTATGGTACAGCCTGCTTCACGCAACAAGGACGCAACCGGCAGATTATTTTCTATCGCCTGTTCCAGCACCTGACGTTTTTCTGCACCAGTGATCACCAGCCAGATACGCTTGGTATTGAGCAGGCGCGGCAAAGACAGCGACATGCGGCTTTGACGGGTTTGCGGATGCACAGCAGCCAGGCAGGCCAGATCATCATGCTGGGTGGGCGCACCAGGGAAGAGGGAAGCGATATGTCCATCTGCACCCATGCCCAGCAAGACAGCGCTAAAGGCTTGCGGCAATTGCTCATTCAGGCGCACATTGATGGCTTCTGTCGCGACTTCTGGTGTGCTGGAAGCATTTTTCAAGGACACCAGTTGCCAGCGCTTGTCTGCGGCAGAGCCAGAAAGGCAACGGCGAAACAGGCCTTCATTGCTCTGCGTGTCCTGATCTGGCACCCAACGCTCATCAGTTGCTACCAGTTTGATGGGGTTATGCGCGTCTATATTCGAGAGCAACTGATCCAGGCGTTGATACACTGGCGCAGGTGTGGAGCCGCCAGCCAGGGCAAAGCTGCTGCCATCTGGCGTGGTCTGGATGACGTCCAGCCATTGCTGGCTCAGGGCTTCGGTCAGCGCCGAAAAATTGTCAAAGGTATGGTATTTCATGGCCATTTTTTCACTTAGCTCTCAACGAATTCTTCACCCCAGGCTGCCCCATGCTGTGCCAGCAAATAACTGGCGGCAGA
Source organism: Burkholderiales bacterium (assembly GCA_016200895.1). Taxonomy (GTDB): domain Bacteria; phylum Pseudomonadota; class Gammaproteobacteria; order Burkholderiales; family Burkholderiaceae_D; genus Undibacterium. The sequence goes on along the minus strand of JACQDX010000090.1, from coordinate 62,174 downwards.
AGGGCCCCAACTACCGGAGATATACGACTTGAGACCTTCGCTATCGTTTTGCCAGGCGCTCATGATAGGGTCTATCCAGGCCCATGCCGCACTCAGTTCATCATCACGCACGAACAAAGTCAGATCACCATGCATGGCATCAAGCAAGAGACGCTCGTAGGATTCGACGCGACGTGAATTCGATACTTCCGCAAAGTCCAGGTTCAGGGCAACGTCAGACAGACGTATGCCTTCGCCCGGTTCTTTTGCCTTCATGTACAGTTGCACACTTTCTTCCGGTTGCAAAGAAATCACCAGGCGGTTAGAGCGCAAAGGCCCTTGCGATTTACCGAAAATCGAATACGGAATAGGTTTGAAATTAATCGTGATTTCGGCACTGCGGCTTGCCATGCGTTTGCCTGTGCGCAGGTAAAAAGGTACACCAGCCCAGCGCCAGTTATCTATCTCTGCACGGATGGCAACAAAGGTTTCTGTGCGTGAAGAAGGTGGCACGCCTGGTTCATTCTGGTAAGCGATAACCGGCTTGCCATCGACAGCACCAGCACGGTATTGGCCGCGCACTGTTTTCTTGCTGACCTCATCTGGTGTAAACTTATGCAGGGCGCGCAAGACTTTGACTTTTTCATCGCGGATGGCGTCCGGGTTGGCATTTACCGGTGGTTCCATGGCGACGATGGAGACCAGTTGCAGCAAATGGTTTTGCACCATGTCACGCAGGGCACCGGTATGGTCATAGAAATCACCACGTGATTCCACACCCACTTGTTCAGAGATAGAGATTTGCACATCCTGTATCCACTTGCGGTTCCACAAAGGCTCAAGGAAGGAATTGGCAAAACGCAGCGCCAACAGATTTTGCACCATCTCTTTACCGAGGTAATGGTCAATACGGTAAATCTGGTTTTCGTTCAGGTAAGAACGCAGGGAGTGATTGATTTCTTTGGCAGACTGGGCATCGCGGCCCAGTGGTTTTTCTACTACCACGCGGGCATTGCCCTCGACCAGGCCATGCTTGGACAATTGTTCGACAACAGGGATAAAGATGTCCGGGCCAGTCGCCAGGTAAAACAGGGTGGCATTGGTTTCGCTGGTTTGCAGGCTGTCTTTGAGTGCAGCAAAATCTTCAGGGATGCGCGCATCGATTTTTGAATAATGCGTGATCGCCAAAAAGGCCGCACGCTTTTCTTCAGTCGCACCATCCACATTGGCGGCATAAGATTCTATGGCGGTAGCGACACGCACACGGAATTCTTCATCCGTCAGTTTTTCACGGGCAGCGCCGATGAACTTGAAGTTCTGGTCCAGCCTGCCATTCACAAATGCGCTATACAAAGCAGGGATGATCTTGCGCTTGGCAAGATCGCCAGTGCCGCCAAATAAGACAAATGTGGTCATGCTGACTCCAGGTTGTGTTGGTAGTTATGTTCGCTTTATGTTTGCACTGTGTACGCTATTGCGCAGACATGCCGCGATGTGTTGCCGTATGTTGTTAGCAGTTGCTCTCAAACAGTTGCTCTCAGTTAGCGTGTACTGTGTATTGCGAAATATGTACTACATTGATGATAGTGGTTTATCCTGATTATGCCAGAAAATATTCAAAAATGTAGTTTCATTACGATAAATTTGATGTTTATGCCAAAAAAAACAGCTAAATATCAAAATACTGAAAGTTTGTTACAGAAATGAAGGGATTTATGCTATCTTTGTTGGCATTGATTCAGTATGGCTACAGCTTTCTTATTTTGCCCAAACGGGCCACAGGTGTTTATATGACGACATCCCCATCCACTGCGTTGCACCCTGTTATCGACAAGGTCACACAGCGCATTACCGAACGCAGCAAAACCCTGCGCAGTACTTATCTTTCCCAATTGGAACATATGCGTGGCCGTGGCCCGCGTCGTGCCAGCCTGTCTTGCGCCAATCAGGCACATGCCAATGCGGCCATGGATAGCAATACCAAGATCTGGCTCAACCAGGCACAAAAACCGAATATCGGCATAGTTACTGCCTACAATGATATGTTGTCGGCGCATCAGCCATATGAACATTACCCGGCACAGATACGCCAGACAGCCCTGCGCTTTGGTGGTACTGCGCAAGTGGCAGGTGCTGTACCTGCCATGTGCGATGGCGTGACGCAGGGGCGTCCTGGCATGGAGTTATCGCTGTTCTCACGTGACGTGATTGCCCAGGCGACTGCAGTGGCTTTGAGCCATGATGCTTTTGATGCGACCCTCTGCCTCGGCATCTGCGACAAGATCGTGCCGGGTTTACTGATAGGTGCTTTGGCTTTTGGTCACCTGCCAACCATCTTCATACCAGCCGGCCCTATGGGGTCTGGTTTATCGAATAAAGAAAAAGCAGCAGTACGTGAACGCTATGCACAGGGTAAGGCGACCAAGGAAGAATTGCTCGCTGCGGAGAGTGCCGCCTATCATAGTGCCGGTACCTGTACTTTCTACGGTACAGCCAACAGCAACCAGATGTTGCTGGAAGCCATGGGCCTGCATTTGCCTGGTGCAGCCTTTGTCCACCCATCTGACCCATTGCGCAGTGTGCTGACAGATGCCGCGGTAGAGCGCGTCCTGCAATTGACTGAACAAAGCGGTAACTACAAACCCATAGGCCAACTGGTCAATGAAAAAACCATCGTCAATGCCGTCATCGCCTTGCTGGCGACCGGTGGCTCTACCAATCACACTATCCACTGGATAGCGGTCGCCCGCGCTGCTGGCATCATCATTGACTGGCAAGACTTTGATGAATTGTCATCCGTCATCCCTCTGCTGACGCGTGTTTATCCCAACGGCACTGCTGACGTGAATGCGTTTGAAGATGCTGGTGGCCCAGTCTTTGTGATACGCGAATTACTGTCGGCTGGGCTCATGCATGCAGATGTCATGACAGTCTATGGCAATGATGGTTTGAACTCACACACCACTCGCCCGGTATTGACTGAAGATGGCAAGGTCAAATGGGAAGCGCTGCCCGCAGAATCGACTGACACCACGGTCGTTCGCAATGTGACTGACCCGTTTGCACCTACTGGTGGCCTACGTTTATTGCATGGCAACCTGGGCCGTGCCATCGTCAAGGCATCTGCCGTACCTGAAGATGCATGGATCATCAAGGCACCGGCAAAAGTATTTGAATCGCAGGATGCACTCGTCAAGGCTTACAAGGCGGGTGAATTGAATATGGACTTCGTAGCCGTCGTCATCTTCCAGGGGCCGCAAGCGAATGGCATGCCTGAGTTGCATCAGTTCACTCCCGTGCTGGGTAGCCTGATGTCGGCTGGCTATAAGGTTGCGCTGGTGACGGATGGCCGCATGTCGGGTGCATCAGGCAAAGTGCCTGCGGCTCTGCATGTCAGCCCTGAAGTGGCGCAAGGTGGCCCGCTCGGTAAAGTGCGCGATGGTGATGTGATTGAATTGAATGTTCATACCGGTGAATTGCGTGCCTGGGTTGATGCAGATGTCTGGGCGCAACGCGCCGTGCGTGAACTGAGCAAGGATCCTACCTTTGGCTATGGACGCGATCTGTTTGCTGCCCAGCGTCGTGTCGTGACTGCGCCTGAGCATGGCGCGTCTACACTTTTTATTGATTAATCTTCTGAAAGCGAAACTCGTCATGAGTCTGAATATTAGTATGAGCAAGACAAACATCATTGCCCAACTGGAACAAATCCGCGTACTGCCTATACTCGTTACTGATGATGTGGAGCAGGCCATACGCTGTGTCACGATTCTGGCAGAAAATGGCTTACCAGCCGTGGAAATTACCTTGCGTACGCCAAATGCAATGACAGTCTTGCGTGAAGTCGTCAAGGCTTGTCCGACAGTGACCGTAGGTGCAGGTACGATTCTGACGCAGGCGCAACTGGATGCAGTCAAGGAGACAGGCGCAGCCTTTGGTATCAGCCCCGGCATCACACCTGTGCTGGCAAAAGCCGCCGCCGATTCTGGCCTGCCCTATTTTCCCGGCGTTGGTGGTGCCAGTGATTTGATGCTGGCGCTGGAACATGGCTTCAATGTAGTTAAACTTTTCCCTTCCGATATCGTTGGCAGTACCAAGATGGCCAAGGCTCTTGGCGGTCCTTTCCCTGAAGTGAAGTTTTGCCTGACAGGTGGTGTTACTGTGGAAGCGACACCAACCTTGTTGCAGCAATCAAATATCCTGTGTGTGGGGGGCTCATGGATGTGCCCAGCCTCACTCATCAATGCGGGTGACTGGGGAGCAATTGGTGTACTTGCTGCCGCAGCGGCAGCAGCAGGCAAGAAGTAAACGCAGGTTTGAATAAAAAATTTTAGCAGTTTTTGCTAAGCACTTTCGCCAATCATTTTTCGTCTATAAGCAAGATTATGGTCACTTCCGTATCGCGTACTCCTATCTGGGGTTTGTTGCAGCAACGTGCCACCAACATGCCTAACCTGAAAGAACTGTTTCGTGCTGATCCACAGCGCTTCACGCATTTTTCAGCGTCTGCCTGCGGTATCATGCTTGATTATTCCAAGCAACGCATAGACACCACCGCCAAGCTGAATTTGCTGGCGCTGGCGAGGCAGCAGGATGTGGAGTCACGTCGTGACGCCATGCTTCGTGGCGAAGCGATCAACCAGACGGAAAACCGAGCGGTTCTGCATACGGTATTGCGCTTGCCTAAAGGCGAGTCCTTTGATTTGAATGGTGAAAACATCGCTGCCGATGTGCATCAGGTGCTGGCGCAAATGCGCAGCTTCAGCGACGCAGTCAGGGAAGGACGCTGGCAGGGATATACCGGCAAGGCGATACGCACCATAGTCAATATCGGCATCGGTGGTTCAGACCTTGGCCCGCAAATGGCTTGTATCGCTTTGGCACCCTGGTCGCAAAAAAACCTGTCCCTGCATTTCGTCTCTAACGTCGATGGCCGTCATGTCGCAGATGCGCTGGCAAATGCTGATCCTGAAACAACCTTGTTCGTAGTCGCATCCAAGACTTTCGCGACCATGGAAACCCTGACCAATGCCCGCACCGCGCGTGAATGGATGCTGTCACATGGTTGCCCGGTTGACCAGATACGTCAGCATTTCGTGGCACTGAGTACCAATGTCAAAGCTGCCGCAGATTTTGGTATTGCGCCTGAAAATGTCTTCCCGTTCTGGAACTGGGCAGGTGGCCGCTATTCCATGTGGAGTGCGATTGGCCTGTCGATTGCCCTGTATGTAGGCGCAGACCGTTTTGAAGAAATGCTGGCTGGCGCACATGAAATGGACCTGCATTTTGCCCAGGCACCGCTGGAACAAAACCTGCCAGTATTGATGGCCTTGATCGGTGTATGGAATATTAATTTCCTCGGTTTGCAAGCGCTGTCGATTGCGCCTTATCATCAACGCATGACACGGTTGCCTGCTTATTTGCAGCAACTGGAAATGGAAAGCAATGGCAAGTCTGTCACGCGTGAAGGCCAGCGGGTTGATTACACCACGTCCCCGATTTTGTTTGGCGAAGCGGGCACCAATGGCCAGCATGCTTACTTCCAGTTATTACACCAGGGCGCAACGATTATCCCTACCGACTTTATCGTGGTAGCAGATGATGATGCCGGTTTGCCAGGCCATAACCAGGCACTGCTGGCAAATTGCTTTGCCCAGTCCAAGGCCATGGCCTGGGGCAAGAGCATGGCAGAGGTACGCGCTGAACTTGGTGACTTGCCAGAAAAAGTATTGGCACCACGCGTTTTTGAAGGTAACCGGCCTACCTCGACAGTCTTGCTGGATTCTTTGACACCACGTTCTTTGGGTGCATTAATTGCCCTGTATGAACACAAGGTCTTTGTACAATCGGTGATCTGGGATATCAATGCTTTTGATCAATGGGGTGTGGAGTTGGGAAAATCGTTGGCGCAGCAATTAATCAGTCTTGATCCGAGTGCAGTAAAGGAAGATTACGACAGCTCAACCAAGGGCTTGTTGCAGGCAGTAGGGCGTAGCCATAAATTGAAGAAGGCCGCTTAATAAAGCTTATGTTGCAATACTGTTGTAAGCAAGCCTCAGCCGGTTTGATATATCAAGCTTCAGATTGTGATGTAAACCTGCTGTCAAGGCGCTTGCTCACTCTGTAAGGCTGAGTTTTTGACGATATTAAATATATTATCGCAGCCAGTCACACAAGAATTTTCATCATTACTGTTTCATCCTTATTCTAGAATTTGTCAGCATGAACGCCCACTTACAACCACAATTAAAAATGAACGATATCAGCGACGACAAAGACCAGAGCCTGCGTGAGGATATACGCAGACTAGGCCGCATATTAGGCGATACGGTAAGAAACCAGCATGGTGATGAAGTATTTGATCTCATCGAACAGGTGCGCCAGAATTCCATACGCTTTCGCCGTGATGCCGATGAGGCTGCACGCGCTGAGCTGGAAACCACGCTCGATACACTGACCAATGACCAGACCACGCAAGTCATACGCGCCTTCAGTTATTTTTCACACCTGGTCAATCTGGCAGAAGACCAGCATCACATACGGCGTACACGCGCTCATTTAATTGCGGGTTCTGCGCCACGCCAGGGTAGCCTTGCTCACACGATTGAAGCCTTGTATAACACTGGCCACAGCAGCCAGCAGTTAATGGACTTTTTCCAGACTGCGCAAGTGTTCCCGGTATTGACTGCGCATCCAACAGAAGTGCAGCGCAAGAGTATCCTGAATTGTCAGATGGTGATTACCCGCTTGCTGGATGAGCGAGACCGCATGCAATTAACACCGGAAGAATCCGCCGCAAATGAAGAGGCTCTGGGACGCGCAGTACTGACCTTGTGGCAGACACGCATGCTGCGCACCTCCAAATTATCGGTGCTCGATGAAGTGGAAAATGGCCTGAGTTTTTATGACTATACCTTCCTGCGTGAATTGCCATATCTGTACGCGGGCCTGGAAGATTTATTGGCGAGCAAGGATGCCGCGTTGACGCAAACAGAGCTGCCAAGCTTCATGAAAATGGGTAGCTGGATAGGTGGGGATCGTGATGGCAATCCTTTCGTCACAGCCACTGTGCTGGAAAAAACCCTGGCCATGCAGGCTACCCGTGCCTTTAAATTCTATCTCGATGAATTGCATACTCTTGGTTCGCAATTGTCGATGGCGAACCTGCTGGTGAAAGTATCTGACGACTTGCTGGCCCTGGCGCAGCGCTCACCCGATCATTCACCACATCGCTCTGATGAACCATATCGCCTGGCCATCAGTGGTGTGTATGCGCGCTTGTCTGCCACCTACAAACAATTGCTGGACCTGGAGCCAGTGATACACCCCAGTGGCATTGCTGAACCGTATGTGACTGCAGAAGAACTGGCTGCCGATCTGGATATAGTGCATCACTCTTTGTATGACCATGGTTCTGCGGCAATCACGCGTGGCCGTTTGCGTCACTTGCGCCGTGCGGTCAAGGTATTCGGTTTTTATCTGGCACCTGTGGATTTGCGACAGAATTCAGATGTGCATGAACGTGTGGTGCATGAATTATTGCAAGCGGCTAATCCTGAATTGAAATATCTGGATTTGAATGAAGACCAGCGCATAGACGTACTGATCAAAGAGATCAGTTCAGCCCGCCCACTGGCTTCGCCTTACCTGACGTATTCAGAAGAGACTCAGTCCGAGCTGGCAATCTACCGTGCCGCCTGCACCGCGCAAAAGCGTTATGGCAAAGGCGCAGTACCGAATTGTATTATCTCCAAAACCGATGGCGTGTCAGACATGCTGGAACTGGCCTTGCTTTTGAAAGAGTCTGGTTTGCTGCATCCTGCTGAAGGCCGTGTTGATGTCAATATCATCCCGCTGTTTGAAACCATATGTGATTTGCAAAACAGCGCTCCTGTCATGGACAGGTTGTTCGGCATACCAGCTTATGCACGCCTGCTGGCCAGTCGCAGCAATGCGCAAGAAGTCATGCTCGGCTATTCAGACAGTAACAAGGATGGCGGCTTTTTGACTTCCGGCTGGGAGCTGTATAAGGCTGAACTTGACCTGATTGAAGTATTCGCCAAACATCAGATACGTTTGCGCCTGTTCCACGGTCGTGGTGGTTCGGTAGGTCGCGGCGGTGGCCCCAGCTATCAGGCTATCCTGGCGCAACCCGCTGGTGCAGTGCAGGGGCAAATCCGTTTGACTGAACAAGGTGAAGTGATTACTGCCAAATATGGCAATCCTGAAGTAGGCCGGCGCAATCTTGAAGTGTTGGCGGCTGCCACTATGGAAGCCAGTTTGCTGGCACATACTGAACCAGCACCACGTCCTGAGTTTTTATCAATGATGGAAGAATTGTCTGACCATGCCTTTAAAGCTTACCGTAATCTGGTCTATGAAACTGAAGGTTTCGAGCAGTATTTTTGGGAATCGACAGTGATTTCCGAGATCGCTGGTTTGAACATAGGCAGCCGCCCGGCATCGCGCAAAAAATCGACAGCGATAGAAGACTTGCGAGCGATTCCCTGGGTATTCAGCTGGTCACAATGTCGCTTGATGTTGCCGGGCTGGTTTGGTTTTGGCTCTGCGGTACAAGCTTACCTGAAGGCACATCCTGATACAGGTTTGCAGACCTTGCAATCCATGTTCAGGGAATGGTCTTTCTTTTCTACTGTCTTGTCGAATATGGAAATGGTGCTGGCCAAGAGCGATATCGGCATCGCCAGCCGCTATGCCCAACTGGTCAAGGATGAGTCTCTGCGTAACCGTATCTTCCCGCGTATACAGGCTGAACATGAAGCAACGATAGACATCCTGAAGGCTATCTCTGGTCAGGATGAATTGCTGGCAGCAAACCCATTGCTGGCACGTTCGATACGTAACCGCTTCCCTTATCTGTCCCCCTTGAATCACGTGCAGGTGGAGTTGCTGGAGCGTTATCGTAATGGCGATGAAGACGAACGTGTACGTCGTGGCATACATTTGTCCATCAATGGCATTGCTGCAGGTTTGCGTAATAGTGGCTGATGTATTAGGTTGATGTAGCGGCTAATTGATCTGGCGTGATCCAGATGCTAAAAAACCTCTCTTGCAAATGCCAGAGAGGTTTTTTATTGGGAGTCGAGCCAGATATACTAAATCAAGCTCTATATCGCAATATTAGAACGAGGCCTGAACACCAACGTTGAAGTTAGTGATGTTGCCGTCGCCGCCAACAAAGTCAACCTTACGGCTGGCGATTTCAGCACGTGCAGCGAAGTTAGGCGTGAATGCATAAGTTGCACCTACACCGACCATGACTTGTGCAGAATTTTTGTTGGTGGAACCACGAACGTTATTGAATGCAGCAGTTGCTTCGCCTTTGGAGTAAGCCAGACCCAGTTTAGTGAACAGGCCCCAGTTACTGCCGAGTTGGGCGCGGTATGTGCCAGCCAGATCAATGCCGGTTGCTTTCATTTCTGCAGCGATACCATAGACATTGGCTTTGACTGTGCCCAGATTGTAGTAACTGCCTTCAATACCCCAATGAGGGTTGAAGTTGTAACCACCCAGGATGTTGAAGGATGTGTCATTGGTTTTGCAGCTGGATGTGCCTGCGCAATCCATGTTCCAGCGAGCCTGGCCTGCAGTGGCGCCAGCATAAAACTCTGCATTTGCAGTTGTGCCGATAAACAAACCGGAAATTGCCAGAGCAGTGGCGATAATTTTTTTATTAAACATGTTGTACCTGATTGATTTTTGAATAACGCAACGAGATTTCTCTATTTGCTGGATAAGCAAACCTGAAATTCTTTTGTTGCAGTGCAGCACTTTATTCTAAAACCACGGCAATGTCAAAAAACCTTATCTATTTACGCCTATACATGTCGTTTTTTGTATGAATGTATTATTGGCAATTAAAGCGTTTTAAATACGTAGGACTTACACAAAACTGCCCCAGCTATGTTGAGGCTATTAGCCCTACTAAAGTACTGTCTTCGTCGCTGACGCCTTGCTGGGACAATTTTGCATAAGTCCTTATACGTTTAAAACAGCAGTCCTCCGCCTTTTCTGAAAAGTGCCATATCGACATAATTGGACATACGGTGGGTCGTCTCCGATGGACTCAGGGTAACGCCACCCAGGTCAACAATATTTTTTTGTGCCAAGGCTTGCAAGGCATCGCGCCCTGACTTGCCAGTCTGTATGGCTTTGACCAGGGTTTTGGCGACCATGAAGCCTTCAAACGTCAGCGCAGACAGATCTTCATCCCTGAATTTTTTCATCATATTGCTATGATCTATCTGTATAAGTGACTTTTTGCTCAGCGGGTTGGGCACTACCTGTGAAAATACGGTCCATTCCAATGCCTTGGGACCAGCGACTTCTGCCAGGGTATCGAGATTGATGAGTGACATGCCGGCAACAAAGGTGCGCGGAGCGTGTTTTCTGAATTCTTTCAAAAATACGCCAGTGCCCAGCGTATCTGCAATGGCAATCACGATGCCGGGGTTGGATCTGGCCAGCACGGCAGATTCTCTATCCATGTCAGCAGCAGATGCACCTACGCGTACCATGCCGCTCATAAGCATATTGCGTTTGCGTAATTCGGTGACGACATATTGGTACATGTCCTGGTTCAGGGCGTTTTCCTGATAAGCAATGCCCACACTCTTGATGCCCAGTTTGTCAAAGTAAGAGAAGATATATTGCATCTCTTGCTCAGGGCTGGGCCGCCAGAACAGCACGCGGGAATTATAAGTCTTGACGGATGCTACCAGCGGTGCAAACAGGGTTTGTCCGCTTTGTGAAAACCTGGCATTGGCCAGCACGGCATCTGTCACAGCTGCACCTATGCCGCCCAGCAGGTAATCTGCCTTGTCTTTTTCCAGCAACTCGCTGACGGCTTGCGCCGAGACAGCCGGGTTGCCCTGATCATCACGTACCAGATATTTAATTCGTTTGCCGCCTATGCCACCATTTGCATTGATGCTGTCAAAGTAAGTGGTAATGCCTGCTACATAGTCGCGGCCAATGCTACCATTCGGTCCGGACAAGTCTATTGCCTGCCCGATGACGATAACATTGCCTTGTGCCTGTACATTCAGGGCAAACAAAAAACAAAACAGGGCGAAACAAAAAGGCCAGAGCCTGTGGGGAAAACGCATTCTGATAACCTGTAAAATATTGCAATGTGACAATTGTTACATTTAAATATGACTATGGAATGACGAGGTAGTAGCTGATTCATACTCGTAAGTTATATGCATATAATGATTTCGAAGATTTGGAGAACGTTGTGACTAGCGGTGAAAAGAATGGTGCGTCTAAGGCGGGGCAAATACTGGGCGTGATAGGGTGGTCAGGCAGTGGTAAAACCAGTTTGCTTGAGTATCTTGTCAAGGAACTGACGACAGCAGGGCATAAGATTAATATCGTCAAGCACAGCCATCATGACGTCACGGTAGAACCGCCGCAAAAAGACAGCTCACGCCTGCGTCTTGCGGGTGCGCAAGATGTCTTGCTGGCATCGCCTTATCGCTATGTGATCGCCCATGAGCTACGGCAGGAGGCAGAACCATCTCTGGATGAACTGTTGGTACGCCTGTTACCGGCAGACTTGACGCTGGTGGAAGGTTATAAATGGGAAGCCATGCCCAAGATTGAGGTTTTTCGTCCGGCCCTTGGCAAACCAGCAATTTACCCGGATGATGCTCATATAGTATTGGTTGCCTCCGATGTTGCCGCCCCTGCCGATTTGCGTCCTGGTCTGCAATGGCTGGATTTGAATCAGCCACAAATGATGCTGGATTGGATTCTTGTTGCGATGCAGAACAAGATATTAAAAAAAATCTGAAATTTCCCTAAAGACTTTACTTAAGCCGCCGTTATCTTAAGTAGACAGATAAGGAGAATTGTCATGGATGTAACCGGTATTGCCAGCGTGGCAACGACATTGGCTGATGTAGGTACTAGTCAAGCAGTGAGTATTGCTGTTTTGAAGAAAGCCAATGATATTACGGCTGAGAGTGCAACTGCATTGATAGAAGCAGTGTCTGATAACAAGTCTGTCGCTAATCTGCCACCTAATCTGGGCAGGAATATCAACACTACGGCTTGATTTCTCTCATTGCCGTAAATTGCTTATATTGCCTGGTGGGTATTCGTCAATAGATGTTTTAGATATCCAGGCAGACATTCAAGAAGCGCGCTGATGGCGCGCTTTTTTGTTTGTGGTGTGTTTGTGGTGATGAATGACATATGATCGTGCGCAAGCAAGTTACCCGACTATCAGCGATAATCTCGTCATTTCTCAAATATCTGGATTAAGCATGGAACAAAATTCTTGGGGCTGGTCTGATCGCCTCAGCCTCAGCTATGAACCTATGGACGATACCCATAAAGAGTTTGTCGAACTCTGTGCGGCATTGTCTGAAGATAATCCGGCAACTTTCGTAGCCAGGCTGGATGCCCTGATCGTGCATTCCATCGCTCATTTTGAGCAAGAGAACCAATGGATGAGCGAAACTGCCTTCCCACCTGCTGGCTGCCACAGGCAGGAACATGAGGCCGTGCTGGAAGTGATGCAAGAGGTCAGGCGCAGGGTAGAGCTGGGTGAGGCCGATCTGGCAACGCGGCTGGCAGAAGAATTGCCTTTATGGTTCGAGCATCATGTCGATACCATGGACAATATGCTGGCACGCTTCATGGCAAGCAATCCTGAAAAGCTTGCCGATGTTGCTGTCAATGCCGCTCAAGTTCAACCAGCCTGAACCCGGATTTCTATATCACCCAGGCTGACAAGCTGGCCAGCGCGGATTTTTGCCGTCTTGCGCAATTCTTGTACACCGTCAACACTGACGTCACCGCTGGCAACGATAGCATTGCCAGCGCCGCCGCTTTCACACAGCCCAACCAGTTTCAATAATTGGTTCAGTTCCACGTATTCGCCTTCCAGGCTAAAACTCAGACTTTGCATATAAATTCCTCGATCCTGCAATAAAAGGGACGCAGCTTACACTATTTCGCCAGGCGCGTATTTGCTTTATCCAGCCACATTCCCAACTGGGCGATTAAGTCTTTCTGACTGAAAGAGCAACTTTCTTCTGTAAACAAACTGCCTGACTCCAGGCGACTCAAGAGGCTCTCCATGACTTCAGCAAATTGTGGTGGCAAAGCAATTAATAACGCAGTCTGACCACGCCAGATTTGGCAAAAACGGCTGATATTGATTCTATCCATAGATAAATCCTGGATACTTTGTCGTAATTCCAGAGTCAAGTTGAGCATATAGAAACTTTTAGCTTGAAAAAATGTCATAAGCTAGTAGGATAATCTGATCGCCGCCTGAATCCAAACGAAAATGTGCTGCGTAGAAGATAGTGCAGGTAGCGTGACTGAAAATATTTTACGAAATTTTGTAAGTTTGCTTTACCTGCACCGACTATAGGCTGTAGTTTTAAATTTTCCCATGTGGGATGTTTTGCACTTTTAACAGGAGATGAACATGAGTAATAAAGCAATGGTTGCAGTAGCACTGGCAGGTTTATTGGGTTCCAGCATGGCAATGGCTGCTGATCCAGTCAAGACAGAGAAATGCTTTGGTATTTCCAAGGCAGGTCAAAATGACTGCGCCACTAAATCCGGTTCCCATTCTTGCGCTGGTCAATCCAAGAAAGACAATGATCCAGGTGAATGGAAAAAAGTCCCGGCCGGCTCTTGCGAAAAAATGGGCGGCAAACTGGAAGCCCCTAAATCCTGAGTATTTTGTGCTTTCGTGAGCCCATTTTATTTTGATTGATTCTGATTGATTTATTTTGACTGATACGGCTCGCGCAAACAATAAACCCACGTCCGCCCTGCAAGGGGTGGGCGTGGGTTTGCGCACTCAACACTATCGTGATTTTCTGCATGCATCTGCAACTGAACCCGCATCGGTATTTGCCGACTGGCTGGAGGTGCATTCAGAAAATTATTTTGGTGATGGCGGCTATGATTTGCATGTACTGCAAACATTGCGCCGTGATTATCCTTTGAGCCTGCATGGTGTAGGTATGGGTTTGGGATCTGCACTAGGCTATTCTGATCGCCATATTAGTCGTTTGCAGCGTTTGATAGAGCGCACTGAGCCTGCCCTGGTTTCTGAGCACCTATGCTGGGGAGCTATTGCTGGCAGACATTTGAATGACCTCTTGCCTTTGCCATTGATGCAAAGCGCCCTCGATCTGATATGCCAGCGTGTCGATGAATTGCAATCGCGTTTGCACAGACAGGTCTTGATAGAAAACGTCTCGACCTACCTGCGTTTTGCGCAGGATGACATGTCGGAGGCAGAATTCCTTGCCGCACTGGCTAAGCGCACTGGTTGCGGTGTCCTGCTTGACATTAATAATCTGTATGTGAATCAACACAACCATGGCGAAGATGCGCTGCAGGCATTGCGCGTTTTGGCCGATTTGCCAGTTGGCGCGATAGGTGAAATTCATCTGGCAGGCCATTTGCAAACCGATATCTGTCTCGTCGACGATCATGGCAGCCCGGTAGCTGATCCTGTTTGGGAATTGTTTAATCAGGCAAGTAATATGCTGCCTGCCGGTATCCCGGTTTTAATAGAGTGGGATACCGCTATTCCTGACTTGCCTGTGTTGCTGAATGAGGCAAGTAAAGCCAGGAAAATTCTGGCAACATTGACTGCTAAAGAAATAGCCGCAGCATGATGGATGCGTTGAGAGATCCACTGACCCTGGCTGAAATGCAGGAGCAATTTGCCCTGGCATTGTTGCAACCATCCAGCAAGGCACCTTCCACTTTATTTCATGCACATCCCTATCAGGATGACAGACTGACCTTATATCGCGGCAATCTGACTGCGATCTGGACGTCGGTATTAAAGAATGCCTACCCCGTACTTTATCAATTGGTGGGTAATGATTATTTCGAGCAAGTGGCGCGTGCTTTTGGCCGCGCCTGTCCTTCAGAATCTGGTGACTTGAATCAGTTTGGCGCAAGGCTGGCAGAATTCCTGAAAACCATACCGGATGCTGCAGATTATCCTTATTTTTCTGATGTCGCTGCGCTGGAATGGCAGATACATGCGGCCTATTATGCTGCTGATGCAGATGTCATCAGCCTGGCTGACTTGCTACAGGACGTGGCTGCTGCAGGGCAGGATGTGCAGACCGTGCAATTGGAATTTCATCCCGCAGTCAGTTTATACACTTCTGCATGGGATAGCGTCGCCGTCTGGCTTGCCCATCAAGCAAATACTGAAACAGATACTGATGCAGAATTGCCAGAAAACATCAGGCAGATTTGCTACGGCCTTGTTAATAGAAATAATTGGTCAGTCGAACTGCAGGCGATCAACAAACCAGCCTGGCTGGCATTGACTGCCTTGCAGCAGGGCAGCAGTCTGGGTACTGTTCTTGAAATAGCGCTGGATGCGGATAGCGGGTTTGATATCAATGCTCATCTGCAATCCTGGTTTGCCGCCGGATTATTTGCCAAATTCAAATTTCCTGACAATCAGCTGTAAGGAATCCATCGGCCAACTGACTAAGTTGCAGGAGACTAATTGGAGAATTTCTATGTATAACACCCTGCAATACTTTCATGGACTGTGTACGCGTTTTGATGACAAGCTCAGTGTATGGGGCGGTTCAGCACTTAGCCTGGCTCTCAGGTTATTTGTCGGCTGGCAGTTTTTTAAGGCTGGCCTGGTAAAAATCGCTGACTGGCAGTCCACCTTATCCCTGTTCCGCGAAGAATATATGGTGCCCATCATACCGCCTGAGCTGGCAGCCTGGATGGGGGCGGGCGGAGAATTGGTTTTACCAGTCTTGTTGGTACTGGGTATTTTTTCTCGCCCGGCAGCCCTGGCTTTGTTTGCTGTGAACCTGATGGCCGTGGTTTCTTATCCGCAGTTGTTTGAGCTGGAATGCCCGGCAGCAGTCAATTCGCATTTTTATTGGGGAATTTTGTTACTGGTACTGGTTAGTTTTGGGCCTGGCAAGTTGTCACTGGATGCATGGCTGCATGCTGACAAGCAGAACAAGTGAACTGACTACTAATACTAAATTGAAATTCTAAGAGGCCTGCTGACGCAGGCCTCTTTTTTGACTATTATTTGATGAACTTATCATCTACATTTCAGTCAAATCGCTAAACAACGAGGTTGTTGCAAAATTAACCTGGCGTTGTTGCGCCGCCTTGCCGTACTAAAATACTGTCTTCGTCGGCGACGCCTGGCCATCTTAATTTTACATCAGCCTCTAAGTCTGGCCTGCCTGGCGGCAGCGCGGATATAGCGCACTCACACTGGAATATTTTCATCATGCAAAACAAATTTCGCTTTCGTAATGCCCATGGCCAAATTCAATGGCGTACTCCAGTCATGACTGTTGTTGCAGTGGCAATTTGTAGTGCGCTTTGGATGGTCTATTCCAGCAAGATGACTGCACAGGCCAGCACCAATGAAAAAAAACAGGCAGACAAGGAAATAGTCTATGAATTGGCTGCTGCCGATATTACCAGCGCTGAACTCAAGGAATTATCGACCCAATTACCCATCTCCGGTTCGCTGGTGCCAGAAAGTCAGGTAACCATTCGCGCCAAAGTCATTGCCGAAGTGGCAGAGGCACCTTTGCAAGAAGGTGTGGCAGTACGAAAAGGCCAGATCATTGCCCGCTTTACTGCCGCTGATTTGCATGCGCGCCTGACCACGCAAGAAGCTGCAGTGGATGAAGCCCAGGCCAGGCTGGCACTGGCGCAAAAGAACCGTGTGTCGAATGAGACCCTGCTAAAGCAAAACTATATCTCGCAAAATGCTTACGACACGACGCACAATGGCCTGGAGTTGGCACAAGCCAGCCTGAAGTCTGCGATGTCACAAAAGCAGGTCGCGCAACTGGCGCTGGCCGATACTCTGGTGCGCTCGCCACTGGATGGTTTCATCAGTAAGCGTCATGTGCAGCCGGGTGAAAAAGTTTCGCCTGATACTGCCTTGTATAGCATCGTCAATCTCAGTCATATGACGCTGGAAGCACAAGTGCCCGCCAGTGAAATCCCCAGGGTAAAGGCGGGACAAAAAGTGGTGTTCCAGGTTGATGGTTTTGGTGGCCGCGAATTTGCCGGCAAGGTGGCACGCATTAATCCTGCGACAGAAGTAGGTTCTCGTTCCATGATGGTGTATGTGGCTGTTGACAATGCAGATGCAGCATTGCGGGGCGGCATGTTCGCCAAGGGCAGTCTGGTATTGGAAAAATCAGCGGCAGCCACGACAGTACCGCTGACAGCGGTGCGGCAAGTCAATGGTGGTGATGTCGTCTATCAAATCATCAATGAGCAGGTAAAGATGCAAACCGTCAAACTTGGTTTGCGCAGCGATGACGAAGGTAAAGTGCAAATTGTGCAGGGGCTGGAAGCCGGAGCCGTGCTGATTTCTTCTCGCCTGGATGGCGTAAAAGCAGGTAGCAAGGTAAAGATGCCCAAGTCCAATGCAGCGTCGAAAGTCTAAGCCATGTGGATGACCAAAGTAAGTATACAAAACCCGGTATTTGCCACCATGATCATGGTCGGCCTGATGGTGCTGGGTATTTTTTCCTATAAGGGCCTGGGCCTTGAAAACATGCCCAATGTGGAGTCGCCCGGCGTCTGGATGGAAGTGATGTATCCCGGTGCTTCCCCAGAAATCGTTGAGAACGATATCACCAAGCCGGTCGAAAATGTCGTCAATACCATCAGTGGCGTCAAGCGCATCATGGCCAGTTCTTATGAAGGCCGTGCCGGTATCTGGATAGAGTTTCAGTTGTCGGTAAATGGCGACAAGGTCTTGCAGGAAGTGCGCGATAAAGTTGCCCAGATACGCCCCAGCTTCCCACGTGATGTAAAAGATCCGTTCATCGTCAAGGGCGGCGATGGTAATGGCCGCCCGGTGGTGCAAATGGCGATCAGTTCTGGCGAACGCAGCTTGCGTGACCTGTCAAATATGACGGACCAGATCATCGTCAAGAAATTACAAAGCGTGCCAGGTGTTGGCAGGGTCGATGTGCGTGGTGCAGTGGTGCGCCAGGTGCAGGTCAAGCTCTTGCCTGACCGCATGGCAGCCAATCATATTGGCGTCAATGAAGTGCTGACTGCGATACAAACAACCAATCAAAACATGCCAGCGGGTTTGATTACCCGTGGCTCACAAGATCAGTTGGTCAGGCTGGAAGCCAAGATTACAGATACCCGCGGCTTCAATAAAATCATCGTCGCCCGCCGTGCTGGCGCACCTGTCTATCTGGAGCAGATTGCTGAAGTGCAGGATGGTGAGAGGGAAGAATATTCCATCTCGCGCGTGAATGGGCAAAGGTCGGTTGCCGTTGCCATCAGCAAGATACAGGATGCGAATATCGTTGAGGTGGGGGACGGCATCATAGAAGCGATTGCTGATCTCAAAACACGCTTGCCCAAAGATGTGCAGATGACAGTCAGTGAAAACAATGCTGATTTTGTCAGGCACTCTCTTGACGGCGTGAAAGAAACCATACTCGAAGGCGCCGGTCTGACGGTGTTGATCGTCTTTCTGTTCCTGCATTCGTGGCGCAGCACCATCATCACTGGCCTGACTTTGCCTATCTCGGTGATTGCCACCTTTATCGCGCTCAAGGCATTTGGGTTTACTCTGAATTTCCTGACCATGATGGCGCTTTCGCTTTGCATAGGTTTGCTGATTGATGATGCCATCGTCGTGCGTGAAAATATTGTGCGGCATCTGGGCATGGGCAAGGGGCACAAGCAGGCAGCAGAAGATGGTACCAATGAAATTGGCCTGGCGGTGATGGCCACGACCTTTGCCATTGTTGCCGTGTTCGTGCCTGTGGCTTTCATGAAGGGCATGATAGGCAAATTCTTTTTCCAGTTCGGTATTACAGTGACCGTGGCAGTGCTGGTGTCGCTGTTTGTCAGCTTCACGCTCGACCCCATGCTGTCATCGGTGTGGCGTGATCCGGAAGAAGGCCGTTTCAAACGCTTGCCCTGGCTGGCAACGTTCATGGGTGGGATAGAACATGTCATCGACAAGCTGCACGTCATCTATGGCAAATTATTGCAACTGGTCTTACGCAAGCGTAAAACCACCTTGTTGCTGGCGACCGCGCTTTTTGTCGGCAGTATTTTCCTGGTGCCCATGATAGGAACCGAATTTGTTCCAGAGGCCGATGAAGGCCAGATCACCATCAACCTGAAAACCCCGGTCGGCTCCAGCCTGCAATATACCGATGATAAAACCCGGCAGGTGGAGGCTGTTCTCAAAGAGATGAAAGATATCCAGACCATCAATACTTCGGTCGGTATCGAGAATGAAAGAAATACCGCGCAAATCAATATGAAGCTCAGCGAGAAGCGCATCACCCATCGCAAACCGCAAAAGCAGATGGAGATGCAAATCCGAGAGCGTTTGAAAAGCATACCTGGCATAGAAATGGCTGTGGGTTTTGATAAGCCTATCTATGTGGCGATACTTGGGCCAGATGCTGACAAGCTGCAGGATGTCATCGATAGCGTCATGAAAAAAATGGCAGCCATCAAAGGTATCGCTGACCTTGAGAGCAGTCTGACCGGTGCTAATCCCACTGTCCTGGTCAAGGTCAATAATGAACTGGCTAATGACCTGGGCTTGTCGGTACAGCAGATAGGTTCAGCTCTGCGCCCCTTTGTTGCAGGTGATACCTTGGGTCAATGGCTGGCACCGGATGGTCAGAATTATGAAATCAATGTGCAATTGCCCAAATCAGGCAGGCAAAAAATTTCTGACCTGGCAGATTTGTCACTGGCTAGTAGCAAGATAGATGCAAATGGCAAACCCATGATGGTGCCATTGCGCCAGGTCGTGCAATTTGTTCCCAGCACCAGCCCGCGTGTCATCAAGCGCCAGGACTTGCAGCGCAGGGCAGCGATTTATGCCAACGTCGAAGGGCGTCCTGCCGGTGACGTAGGTGCTGAAGTACAGAAACTGGTGAAGACCATAGAGCTGCCCCCGGGCTATCGTTTCGATATCGGTGGGCAGACCAGGGAAATGCAAGAGTCTTTCAGTGCTGCTGTGGCTGCGCTGGGCATAGCGGTAATCTTTATTTACCTGATTTTGGCTTCGCAATTCGGCAGCTTCCTGCAACCACTGGCGATCATGACGGCGCTGCCGTTTTCCCTGATCGGTGTCTTGCTGGCTTTGCTGATTACTGGCAGCACGCTGAATATTTTCTCCATCATTGGTTTCATCATGCTCATGGGCCTGGTGACCAAGAATGCGATTTTGCTGGTTGATTTTATCAATCAGGCGCAAAAGCAGGGCATGAACCAGTTTGACGCGGTACTGGCCGCTGGACAGGTACGCTTGCGTCCCATCATGATGACGACGCTGGCCATGATCTTTGGCATGTTGCCCATGGCCATGGGTATCAGTGATGGAGCAGAAACCCAGGCACCGATGGGCAGAGCGGTGATAGGCGGCATCATCACCTCGACCCTGCTGACTTTGCTGGTCGTTCCGATTGCCTATACTTATCTTGATAATCTGGGCAAAAAGGCGAAAGCATATTTTGCCTATCATGAACCAGAGGTCAAACCGGCCACAGCGACGATCAATGTGGCAGATGCGATGGGTATGGCTGGTGCTGCAGTTCCGGTAGCCAAAGACTAATTCATAAAAATAACTATATTAGGACTTGCGCAAAACCGCCCCAGCTGCGTTGCAGCTCCTAGTCGTACTAAAGTACTGTCTTCGTCGCTACGCCTTGCTGGGACAATTTTGCGTAAGTCCTATATATAAATATCGGCGGATTAAAGCGCTCGTTCAGATATAGGAAAAGGTATACTTGCCGCCCGGGAAAAGAGACGTTGTTCTGGTCTCTTTTTTCTTGAATTTTTAAGAGTGTTGTATTTGCCCCGCATGGAAAATCCCTGGGGCAAGTTCAGGCTAATTTTTTAAGAGTGTTTACTCTAGATGTGAAATTTTCGCTATTCATCAAATTGCGTAAATGACATACTACCTGCTAAGTTTTAGAACGCTCGTTCCATTTTATATGGTGCTGGTTAAATCTACTGACTTGCAAAAAATACTTAACAGGAGACAACAATGCGTCAAACTCACATAGCACTGGGTCTGCTTTCTGCTGCCGTTTTAACGGCTTGTGGTGGCGGTGGTAGTGCTGGTCCAGTCATCGATAACACACCTACTCGCGGCACTCTGGTCGCCAATCCACCTGTACTGGTGCCTATTCCCCAGGCAAGTGGCCCAGCTTTGACCAAGCTTGATCCTGTCGTCTTCAAGGCTTCACTGGATGCTGCCAAACCCGGTTTGACACAACTCACCGGTGCACCCAAGTGCGAAATCAGTACTTACTACATGAAGTACATTACAGTTGGCGGCGCTAATGAAGCGACTGACGCAACTGGTGCCATCATGGTTCCATCCGGCAGCGACCCTGCATGTACCGGCCCACGTCCGGTCATCCTGTATGCCCATGGCACGACAGTAGAAAAATCCTTCAACATGGCCAATCTGCGTGATAACTCAGAAGCCATCCTGATGGCAGCCATGTATGCAGCGCAAGGTTTTATCGTCGTTGCACCTAACTATGCAGGTTACGATACTTCTGCACTGACTTACCATCCTTACCTGAATGCTGAACAGCAAGCCAATGATATGGTCGATTCCCTGCGTGCTGCACGCAAGGCTTTCGCAACTATCGGTGCGCAAGATTCTGGCAAGCTGGTGATCAGCGGTTATTCGCAAGGTGGTTATGTTGCCATGGCAACGCAACGCGCCATGCAGACAACCTATGCTTCCGAATTCAAGGTGAGCGCGCTGGCTGGTATGTCTGGCCCTTACGCTATATCCTTGTTGGGCGACGCAACTTTTGCAGGCAGCCCTAATGCAGGCGGCACAGTCTTCATTCCGCTAATCACGACCAGCTGGCAAAAGTCCTATGGCGGTTTGTATGCTAGCCCGAACGAAGTGTATGAAGACAAATTCGCAACCGGCATAGAGACATTATTGCCAGGTGCGTTGACTATCAATGACTTGTTTACGACCGGTAAATTGCCAACATACGCCATGTTTGCCAAAGACTCTCTACCAGGCGCGTCTTCTCCCGCATTTTCAGTTTTCTTTGGTGACGGTAATCTGGTAAAAACCAGCTATCGCAATACCTATCTGGCTGATGCACAGAAAAATCCTTGCAACGTCAATCCTGCAGATCCTTTGAACTGTACTCCTGCCAATGCTTTCCGTAAGGCTGGCGTGAGAAACGATTTGCGTAACTACGTACCTAATGTACCTGTCATGCTGTGTGGCGGCAATGGAGATCCTACTGTGTTCTTTGCCAGCACTCAGGCAACCGCAGGCTTCTTCCAGGCTAAAGGTTTGCCAGCGGCAGCCCTGACAGTATTGGACGTGGACTCTGCACCAACCAGCGCAGCGGATCCATTTGCTGCAGCTAAAGTTGGCTTTGCCCAAAGCAAAACTGCTGCGATCAATGCTGCTATCGCTGCCAAAGTAGATCCGACAACAGCGGTCGCCAGCCAGTACCACGGTACTCTGGTTCCACCGTTCTGTAATGCCGCATCCCGCGCCTTCTTCCAGCAAGTTTTGGCTAAATAAGAGAGGACGCCATCATGAAAAAAATTCATTTCGCTGTCAGTGCCCTGTTTGGTCTGGCCTGCGTTTCTTCTGCGCATGCTTTTGAAAATACCGTACGTGCAGGTATCATCAATGTGCAGGTACATTCCGAGTCTCCGGATTTCACCAGCAATGGCCCGTCATTTCTGACGCCACAGCCGGCTGGTCTGGTCGTCCAGAATGCAACTACGCTGGCACTGGGCTATTCCCGCAGGATCAATGATCATCTCGATTTTGATTTTGTGGCTGGTATCCCACCTGAGCATGAAGTGACCGGTCGCGGCACTTTGGCACCTTACGGTGTTATTTCCAAAGTCAAACAACGTGCACCTACGTTCTTCCTTAACTACAATTTTGGTGCTCCGACTGATACTTTCCGTCCATTTGTCGGCCTTGGTTTGAACTACACCCAGTTCTTCGATGCAAAATCGACTGCAGTAGGTAATATTGCAACCGGTGGACCAACCAAGATTGATTTGAAGGATTCCGTTGGCCTGGCTGGTCAGGTAGGTGTCAAATATCAATTTGATGAGCGCTGGTCTGTTACTGCAACTATCGCGGCTGCTAAAGTCAAATCAGACTTGACAGCAACGACTGGCAGTATCGAGCGTAAAACGACGATTGATTTCCGTCCTGTTGTATATTGCGTGTCACTGGGTTATAGCTTCTGATAAGGTTTCTGATAACTTAAGTTGCATAGCTTTATGAAGAGGGTTCCAGTTGATGCTGGAACCCTTTTTTTATTTGCGTAACTGTCAAACTTTTTCTTCGCAAGAGTGACTCATGTTGAGTGATGTATGTAATATCACCAGTCCGTCCATATTCTCCTTTACTTGAAACCGTCCACCCCAGGCTGGGCAGGCATCGCGCTCTTTATGAATTGAGTTCTCGATTTTTTTAATGAGTGGCCCAGTACTTCGCTCTGAAATGGTATATGATGACCATCATGGGAAATAACTTATCTAAGCAAAAAGGCGCGAGCCGCAAGGAAATTACACACGAACGTATCGTTGAAGTTGCTGCGCGTGCAATACGACGTAGTGGCTATGATGGTACCGGTGTCGCTGACCTCATGAAGGAGGCGGGCTTGACACACGGCGGCTTCTACAGTCATTTTGCCTCACGCGAAGCATTACTGGCCGAGGCTGCAGATAGAGCGGGTGCAGAAGCAGTAGCCGCTTCTACCCGCATTGCTGCTGCCGTGCCACCAGAGCAGGCATTACGGGCGCTGATACAGGCCTATTTGTCGAACGAGCATTTCGCCAGCATAGAAACTGGTTGTCCGGTGAGTGCTCTCGGTTCGGAGATGCCCAGGCAGGCACCGGAGGTGCGGCGTGCGGCTACCCGGCGTATCAAAGAGATGATAGATGTCGTAGCACGTCAGTTGCCAGATTGGGGGCAGCCTGGCGCGCATGAGCAGGCACTGATGATGGTCGCTACCATGGTTGGTACCTTGTTGCTGGCACGCGCTGTTGATGACCCCAAGTTATCTGAAAGCTTTCTCGAGGCAGCGCGGAAAAAACTTGTCCCATCGGATATCTGATTGAGGTAAATGTTTGCCAGCTTATGCTGGTTTTTGTTTTTTTAAAATATGATGTTCATCATATTTTATAGTGAAATTAAAGCCTTAGTACCCACTGAATACACAAACCTATAGATTGGAGAATATGATGAGTAAAAAAATTGCATTGGTGACAGGTGCTTCGCAAGGCATAGGCGAAGCTACTGCCAGGAGCCTGGCAAAAGCTGGCTACAAAGTCTATGGCACCAGCCGCCGGGGAGCTGCAACGGGTGAACGATCCTACGACATGTTGGCATTGGACGTGACCAGCGTTGAATCTGTCACGGCAGCAGTCAATGAGGTGCTACGCTTGAGTGGGCGCATAGACTTGCTTGTCAATAATGCCGGGATTGGCATCGCCCCTGCCGGAGCGGAAGAGGTCTCCACAGCGCAAGCACAAGCGATTTTTGATACCAATTTTTTCGGGCTCTTGCGGGTAACGCAGGCAGTCGTGCCGCATATGCGACGCCAGGGGACAGGTCGCATCATTAACATCGGTTCGGTGTTGGGCTTCTTGCCCATGCCTTACGGGGCTTTGTATGCTGCGACCAAGCATGCAGTCGAAGCTTACTCCGAATCCCTGGACCATGAACTGCGCACCAGAGGTATCCGCGTCACAGTGATAGACCTGCATACACCAGGACAGCATTCGACGCGAACATGCTGGAACCAGACACCAAGATGGAAGAGTATCGCGAAATTCGTGCCGCAGTGAATAAAAGGATTAAAGAAGTAATGGAAACAGCTGAGGGACCCGAGGTCGTGGCTGAGACTGTGTTGAAGGCTGCCAGCGTACAGCACCCCAAATTGCGTTACACCGCTGGCAGCCTGGCGTATCGCTTGCGCTTGTTGCGGACATTTGCACCAGTTGGCCTGATGGATGCCGGGATACGGAAAGACCTTAGGCTCGAAGTTTAGACGTGGTGCTTAGTTCTTGGTTATTGTTCCGGGCTCGCCTGATGCAGGCCAGAATTGATATGCAAATCTATCGTACCAGTAGCTGGTGAGCTGATTTTTTCCAGAAACCATATTTTTAATAAATTGGAGTAATAGCCATGATGAAAGCTGCCATTGTAGATCGCTACCAAAAAAGAGGTGCGCTGCGAATTGGTCAAATGCCAGTTCCAGAGATACGGGAGGATGAAGTACTGGTCCAGGTTCATGCTGCTGCAGTCAACCTGCTGGATGCCAAGATACGGAGCGGTGAATTTAAACTCATCCTGCCTTATCGCTTGCCACTCATCCTGGGTCATGATGCAGCCGGGGTCGTCGTCAAAGTGGGTTCCAAAGTACGGCAGTTCAAGTTGGGTGATGAGGTTTATGCCCGGCCAGATGATTTCAGGATAGGTGCCTTTGCAGAATTTATCGCCATCAAGGAAGATTCGTTGGCGATGAAGCCAGCATCACTGAGCATGGAAGAAGCTGCCTCTATCCCGCTGGTAGGTTTAACTGCCTGGCAAGCGCTGGTTGAGAAAGCAAATTTGAAGCAAGGACAAAAGGTATTCATCCAGGCTGGCTCAGGTGGTGTGGGAACATTTGCGATTCAATTGGCGAAGCATCTAGGGGCGTTCGTCGCTACCACAACCAGTACTGCGAATATTGATCTGGTGAAGAGTCTGGGCGCAGATGTCGTGATCGATTACAAGAAAGATGATTTCGAAAAAATCTTGCACGATTACGATGTGGTATTGAATAGCCAGGACGCAAAGACGCTGGAAAAATCACTGGCAATACTAAAGCCTGGTGGAAAACTCATTTCAATTTCAGGGCCACCGGATGCTGCGTTTGCGGAAGAAATTGGCGCTCCCTGGTTCGTTAAATTGATCATGCGCCTGCTGAGTTTTGGCGTCAGGAGGGAATCCAGGCATCGCAATATAAGCTACTCTTTCCTGTTCATGAGAGCGCACGGCAGCCAATTGCGAGAGATTACTTCTCTCATTAATACCGGGGCAATACGTCCGGTGATAGACAAGGTCTTTCCATTTGAAGCAAGTAATGAAGCTATGGCTTATGTCGAAAGTGGCCGGGCAAAAGGGAAGGTTGTTATTAAGATCCGATAGAGGGACAAGACCTGTTTGCATGTGACGGTCAAGCGCAGTTATTCCCGGCTGTCGGATCGGTCTGTATGTGCTTGTGCGGGAGGTCTGTCAGAGTTCGAAGTTCTCATATTTGCATGTGAGGACTTCGAATTTTTCATGGAAGCAATCAGGCTGACCCGGTCAGGTTGACCCGGTCCGGGCGACCCTACCCGGACAGTTTGATTAACTGTGCTTCTTTTTGCCTGCTTTCAGGTTGGCAAGCAGAGTCTTGCCATGGCGTGCAGGTACGACTGAGCGATGGACGACTTTAGGTGACGGAGTAGCACGGCGGCTGCCTGCACTTGCCAATATATTGGTCTGATTTACCTGAGTGACGATAGGTGTCTGTATGTGCAAAGTCTGGCCATGGGCCACATTTTCACGTTTCAGATGGTTCCAGGTTTTTAATTCGGCAACACTGACGCGGAAGCGTTTAGCAATGCCAGCCAGGTTATCGTGCTTGCTCACCTTGTAGCTGACCTGGCGGGTAGAGGTTTTTTCTATGACCAGTTGTGCTTTTTCGGCGATTTCCAAAGAGATATCATGGTCCGGCGTTTTGGTGGATTTTGGTACCAGCAAGGTCGAGCCTGCCTTGACCATCATCTTCGCCGGAATGAAATTCACTTCGCGTATAACCTCAGGCTTGAGCCCCAGTTTTGTCGCCAACGCCTCTACACGCTCGGTTTTTTGTACCGTATGCGCAGACCAGCTCGACAGCGGGCCTTGCCATTTATTCAGATTTTCTTTAAACAGGACTGCATTGTCAGTTGGTAGCAAAATCTTGGTATTGCTGCCGCCAGTAATGACTGGGCGGCTGAATTGTGGATTCAGTGCTGTAAATTCATCGAGTGGCAACTCTGCCAACTGTGCCGCAACACGCACATCAATATCACGGGTTTTTTCAACTGAGACAAAGTAAGGCTGATTATCCAGTTTGGGGAGCGCCAGATTGAATTGTTCCGGGTGACCTATGATATTTTTGACAGCCTGCAGTTTTGGCAAATAGTTTTTTGTTTCATTCGGCATATGCACCGACAGACTTTGGAAGTCTATTGGCAAACCCAGTGCCTGTTGTTTCTTGATGGCGCGCTGGACTGAGCCTTCGCCCCAGTTGTACGCCGCCAGCGCCAGTTGCCAGTCGCCAAACATGCCGTACAGTTTTTCCAGATAATTCAGAGCGGCATCGGTGGAATCCAATACACCACGCCTGTCATCCTTGAACATGGTTTGCTTGAGGTTGAAGTCCCGACCTGTCGCTGCCATGAATTGCCACATTCCAGTTGCTTTGGCAGTGGAGATGGCTTGTGGATTAAAAGCAGATTCTATGAATGGCAGCAGAGCCAGTTCCGTTGGCATGCCGCGTTTTTCCAGCTCTTCTACGACATGATAGAGGTAACGTGAACCGCGCTGCACTGTGCGCAAAATATATTCGGTTCGGGTGCCATACCAGGCCAGTTGATTGGTTACCAGCTGGTTTTCCAGATCGGGTATGGCATAACCTGCGCGTACGCGTTCCCACAAGTCTGTGGTTTTGTCGGTGTAATCAAAATTGGCTACGTCAGCTGGTAATTCCAGATTGACGGGTTGACTGGCGGCAGCTTGTACTGAGCTGGTGGTTTCTGGTGCTGACACCAGGGAGAAAACTGGGGGCGGAGCGTCTGCAAGACATAATTGAGGGACAAGGCCAGCTAGTAAGGCGGCGGTCAATATGCTTGGGGGGCTTAGTCGGAATCGTTTCATAGGCAATGAATTGTCTAATCGACCATAGTCGACGTGGATTGCAGAATCGTGTGAGTGTACGCAAGTGCAGTTTGCAGCGTCAAGAAAAATGTCAGCTGAATGACAAGTTTTACATCTGTTACATGGATATCCTGCTGGATTTTACCTTTGCACATAAATAAGTGAGCTTAAATTCTTTCAATTTTTGCCAAAACATAAGTAAATATGTCTAAATACTTTTAAAGTGTATTTTTTCTTGGTTTGATAATTTGATGTTTAAGGTATATGACGCTGAAATATAGGCTGCTGCAAAACTGTGGTTGTCAAAGTATATTGAAATACAATACACATCCTCATCGACGTATCTATTCAATCTGGACGTGATTTATGCAAAGCACATTGAAGCCCCTGATCTTGGCACTTGCGGCGGTTTTTACTACCATGACTGCAGGTCTGGCGACTGCCGAAACAATTATCGATAATGTCCGCGGCTATACCTTGAATCAGGAGGGAGAGTTACAGCAATTTCAAGCCCTGGCTTTTGATGATGCTGGCAAGATTATCGGGTTTGGTAATGTGGGTGACTTGGCAGGTAAATTGCCCAAGGCTAAACACGTGGATGGCGGAGGTAAAACCCTATTGCCAGGCATGATAGACGCGCATGGTCATGTACTCAGTCTTGGTGCGAGCCAGATGCAACTGGGTTTGCGCGCCACTGCCAATCTTGCAGAGGCGCAAAAGGCAATTGCTGACTATGCACGCCGTTTCCCCTTAAGCCAGTGGATCCTAGGTGGTGAATGGAACCAGGCTAACTGGAAGCTGGGGCGCTTTCCGACTGCGCAAGAAATTGATGTAATGGTCAAAGACCGCCCAGTCTGGTTGTCGCGAGTTGATGGCCACGCTGGCTGGGCGAACAGCAAGGCTTTGCAACTGGCTGGCATAACTGAAACTACGCCTGACCCTGCGGGCGGCAAAATAGAAAAAGATCACCAGGGTAAGCCTACTGGCATCCTGGTCGATGCGGCCATGCGTCTGGTCGACAAAGTAGTGCCACCAGCATCCAATGCCGAGCAAAGGGCTGCACTTGATCTGGCCTTGCTGGAACTGGCCAAGGCCGGTATCACCAGTGTGCATGATGCTGGTGTCTCAGAATCTGCCGATAAGTTATTCCGCGAATATGCAGATCGGGGCAAATTGACGACCCGCATCTATGGCATGGTGCGTGGTACTGATGACTTTTTCGACAAAGTCTCGCAGCAAGATCCTTTGCTGACATATGGACGTGATTTTTATTCGCTGCGTGCAGTCAAACTGTTTGCTGATGGCGCACTTGGTAGCCGTGGTGCAGCTTTGATGGCACCATATTCAGATGCACCACATACGCATGGCCTGCTGTTCAAGACTGCAGATGAAATGTACGCCATGATCGAAAAAGCCGCTAGCAAGGGTTATCAGGTGAATGTGCATGCGATAGGCGATGCCGGTAACCGCCAGATACTGGATGGCTTTGCCCGCTTGCCAGTGTCAGCATCCGCCAACTTGCGCCATCGCATAGAGCATGCGCAAGTCGTGGCTTTGGATGATATTCCACGTTTCAGACAATTGGGGATCTTACCCTCCATGCAGCCCACCCATGCGACATCTGACATGAATATGGCTGAGGACAGGGTAGGGACGGAGCGCATCAAGGGGGCTTATGCATGGCGCAGTTTCTTGCAGCACGGTTCACGCATCGCCTGTGGTTCTGATTTCCCGATAGAATCCCCGAATCCATTCTGGGGTGTGCATGCAGCGGTTACCCGTCAGGATATGGCAGGTAAGCCTGCGCAAGGCTGGTATGCCAATCAAGCCATGACCGTGCAAGAAGCCTTGCGCTGCTTTACCCTGGATGCTGCCTATGCCGCGCACCAGGAAAATATTCTAGGTACGCTGGAGGCTGGCAAGTGGGCAGACTTTATCCTCATCGACCAGGACATGTTGAGCATGCCTGCTACGGATATTTACAAGATCAAGGTCTTGCAAACCTGGGTGGCTGGCAAGAAGGTTTATTCGGCCAGCAAATAAAGGAATCTCTGATTATTAGGACTTACGCAAAACCGCCCCAGCTGCGTTGCAGCGACTAGCCGGGACAATTTTGCGTAAGTCCTAATTATTTACTGCGCGACGCTATTTGGGGCCTGCGATGCTCGCCGTGCAGTCGTACGACTGCGCTTCCGGGTTTGCCATGAGCCAAACTAACGCCGCTTGCTACTCTTAATCAGAGGTTCCTAAACCTTGCTGTCATGTTGACTGCAGTGTGGCTTGCGCCGGCTGCAGTTGCAATTGTTTTTCCTGTATAGGTAAATGTATCAAGGCTGCACTCATTGCCAGCGTGATGTCGATATACCAGAGCAAATTGAAATTGCCATTTGCCTCCAGCACTTTACCGCCCAGCCAGACACCCAGGAAGCCACCGAGTTGATGCGTCAGCATGACGATGCCAAACAGGCTGGCCATATTTGCAGGTCCAAAGAACTTTGCTACCAGGCCTGCAGTCGGTGGCACGGTGGACAAGAACGTCAGTCCCATGACTGCAGCAAACACCAATACGACAGTGCCGTTTTTAGGAACCAGCAAAAACAGGATTATGGCAATAGCGCGTGTCGCATACAGCAATGACAGCAGCGATTTCATGCGCCATTTGCCCACCGCCCAGCCCATGGAGATACTGCCTATAATATTGAACAAACCCAGCATGGCCAACGCCCAACCGCCAAACTCTGCTGGCAAGCCGCACAGGCTGATCACGCCCGGCAAATGGGTGGCAAGAAAAGCCACGTGGAAGCCGCAAACAAAAAAGCCTGCTGCCAGCATCAGGTAGCTGGGATTTTTCAGGGCAATAGCGATAGCTTTGGAAGTGCTGACAGGCGCTTGTCCTGTACTGATAGCTTGCACAGGTTTGCCACGCAACAGATAAGCAGCGGGCAGGGCCAGCAAAACCAGTACGCCCATGATCTGCATTGCATTATTCCAGCCATATAAACCCATGAGCGTGATGGCGATTGGTGCCATCAGGAATTGGCCAAATGAGCCGCCAGCATTCACGATACCAGTAGCAATGCCACGTTTTTCTGCCGGAATCATGCGGGTAGCAGTTGCCATCAGCACCGCAGGCCCGGCCATGCCAGCGCCACCAGCCGCCAGCATGCCTATGGCAAAGATCAAGCCAGCCGTGGTCGTCATCAGCGGAGTGATGAAAGTACCCAGCGCCACCAGAATAATACCAAGGCTCATGACACGGCCAGCGCCCATTTTGTCGGCAAAGGCACCGGCAAATGGCTGTGTCAGGCCCCACCACAATTGCCCGAAGGCGAAAGCCAGGCTGATATTGCCTACGCCCAGGCCGGTGGAGGTATTCATGGGACTCAAAAACAGCCCCATGCTTTGCCGTGCGCCCATGGTCAGGGCAAAAGTGCCAGCAGTCCCCAGTAATACCAACCAGATTGCAGGGTATTTGTTCAATAGATTGTTCTTGGTATCCATATCGTTTTCCATGATTGAGGATGGGTGTATTTAATTTTAAATGATGATCATCATGATTGTATATATTACGTTTATAATCTATAATGTCAAGAGAATTTATTGATGGAGTAATGCCATGAAAGTCAGCAGAGAGCAGGCAAATGAAAATCGCCAGCGCATCCTTGATGTAGCCTCGCAGCTATTCCGGGAGCGTGGCTATGATGGTGTCAGCGTGGTTGATTTGATGAAGGGTGCTGGGCTGACCCATGGCGGCTTTTATGGAAACTTTTCTTCCAAAGAAGACTTGATTGCGCAAACCTGCGCACTTAGCCTGGGTCGCTCAGCAGAGCGCTGGAAGAAGTGGCAGACAGAATCTCCAGACACGGCCTTGTCACGCATCGCCAATGATTACCTGTCTCCCACGCACAGGGACAAGCCTGGCAGGGGTTGTGCTCTTGCCGCCCTGGGCTCAGACATGGCCAGGCAAAATGAGGCCGTGCGCAAAGCTGCCGACAAAGGCGCGCATGATTTGATGGCTGTGCTGGCGGACTTGCTGCCTGGTGAAACGAAAGAGAAAAGAGAAGACAAGGCC
Organism: Burkholderiales bacterium; assembly: GCA_016200895.1. GTDB lineage: Bacteria > Pseudomonadota > Gammaproteobacteria > Burkholderiales > Burkholderiaceae_D > Undibacterium. The sequence goes on along the minus strand of JACQDX010000090.1, from coordinate 30,123 downwards.
ATGTTGGCTTTAGCCAGTATGGTGGGGGCAGTAGTACTGGCGCGCGTGGCAGAAGATGATGACTTTTCCCAGCGCATTCTGGGTGCAGTTGCGACTGCACTTGAAGCTGAAAAAGAATAAGGTCTGGCAAGCTCTTGCAAATCAACAGGAATTGCAAGAGCTTGCTGAGGCTTTAGCCACCCATGCAAAATGCATTCAGCTTATTGCCATCCAGGTCACGGAAGTAAGCAGCATAAAAGCCGCCATTACCTCTTGGACCTGGTGCTCCCTCATCCTTACCGCCCAGTTCCAGAGCCTTGCTATGCAGGGCCTGCACCTGTTCTTTGGTTTTGACTACCAGCGCCGCCATGCTGCCATTACCCACTGTTGCTGCTTCGCCATTAAATGGCATGATAATACCCAATGCAGGATGCTTGGGGCTGACTCCCCAAGCGACGAAACCTTCTGATTCCATCGTACGTTTGGCACCAATTTCTGCCAGCAATGCATCGTAAAAAGCGGCGGCACGGTTAACATCATTTGTGCCCAGGGTAATGTAGCCTATCATCATGGTCTCCTTTATGTATGGGTGATGAGTTGGCTATTTTGCCATGCTTTATTCTTCATTCCTATGCAAATCGAACTGCAATGCCGCCAGTTTCGCATAAACGCCACCTTGCTCTACCAGCGAAGCATGGGTGCCGGTTTCCACAATGCGGCCATGTTCCATGACGATGATGCGGTTGGCACGCTGCACTGTTGCCAGCCTGTGAGCAATGATCAGGGTGGTGCGGCCCTGCATGGCCACTTCCAATGCACCTTGTACCAGGCGTTCTGATTCTGCGTCCAATGCGCTGGTAGCTTCATCAAGTAACAGCAGTGGTGGGTTTTTCAACAGGGCGCGGGCAATGGCTATCCTTTGTTTTTGTCCGCCAGACAGGCGCACACCACGCTCACCAAGGAAGGATTGATAGCCTTCAGGCAGTCTTTCAATGAACTCGTGCGCGGCTGCCATTTTCGCTGCCGCAATCACTTCTGCATCGCTGGCATCGGCACGGCCATAGCGTATGTTTTCCATGGCATTGGCTGAGAAGATGACTGTATCTTGCGGCACTACGCCTATCGCGCCGCGCAATTCATGCAAATTCAGTTCACGAATATTGATGCCATCCAGGGTGATCCTGCCCTGCTGCGGATCATAAAAACGCAGCAACATCTGGAACAGCGTCGTCTTGCCCGCACCCGAAGAACCAACGATGGCGACAGTTTCGCCAGGTTGTATATCCAGGTTCAGATTCAACAAGGCTGCAGTGTTGGGGCGCGAAGGATAATGAAATTCCAGACCCTGCAATGATAGCGCGGCCCCTCTGGGATCATGCTCTGCACGGGTGGGTAAATTTAGTGCTTTTACTGGATTTTGTATGGGGGATTTGACTTCGATCAATTCCAGCAGGCGCTCGGTTGCACCGGCTGCACGCTGGGCATCCCCCATGACTTCCGACAGGGCACCAACAGCCCCCGCCACGATAGAGGCATACAAAATAAACTGACCCAACTCACCACCACTCATGCGGCCTTGCATCACTGCATGCGCGCCCAGCCACAATACAAAAACAATGGCACCAAAGATCAGCAAGATAGCCATCACTGTCAGCAGTGAGCGGGCGCGTATGCGGCGCATGGCAGTTTTGAAAGCGCCCTCCACCGTGCCAGAGAAACGCTGGGCTTCTATATTTTCATGGGTGAAGGCTTGCACAGTTGGCATGGCATTCAGTATTTCCCCCGCAATTGCCGATGCATCGGCAATGCGGTCTTGCGAATCACGCGATAGCGTGCGTACGCGCCGCCCAAACAGGATGATGGGCAAAACCACCACGGCCAGCATGACGATGATGATGGACGATAATTTGGGGCTGGTAATGAACAACATCACCAGGCCGCCAAGGAACAGCAGAAAATTGCGCAGGGCCATGGAGATGCTGGTGCCCACCACGGTTTGTATCAGCGTGGTATCCGTCGTCAGGCGCGACAGCACTTCACCGGTTTGCGTGGTTTCAAAAAATTCCGGGCTTTGCGTGACAACATGCGAATACACGGCATTGCGTATGTCTGCCGTCACTCTTTCACCCAGCCACGACACCATGTAGAACCTGGCGGCCGTGGCTATGCCCAGCACGCAGGCCACGCCAAACAGGGCAATGAAGGTCAGGTCTACATGCTTGATGCTGTGGTCACCGCCACCAAAACCCAGGTCTATCATCTGGCGAAAAGCATAAGGTATTGCCAATGTGGCACTGGCAGCAACCAGCAAAGCAATACCGGCCAATACAAATTGCATCTTGTATGGCGTAAGGAAGGGCAATAAGCCTTTGAGGGTTTGCAAGCTGCTACGCTGGGAGATTTCAGCGGCGGGTTTTGAGTTGGGAGGGGACGATGGGGCGGGAGTGGTCATGCGCAGTCCAGAATAGTGGGCAAGCGTGGGCTAAGCAAATAGCAAAAGGTATAGATGATGATATGTGAGCCAAAATCAATAGTCCACAAGGCTCTTTTTCCGGTGATGAACTATTGATAATATTTGAACTTGCTGAGTTCATGAGCGCGTTTCTTGCCACTGAGTGTAGAATCTGAACACTATGTCACGTTGAAAGCGAACTAATGAAACGCCTGCTGAAATGGAGTCTGCTCGTATTGATTGGTTTGCTGCTGATAACGATCATTGCAGCCGCTGTCCATTTATATGGCAAGCGTGTGCAGCGTTCAGGCAATCAGGTTTTGACGGGCTTGCAAGCTGAAGTGACCGTGCAATATGACGAACGTGGTGTGCCGCATATAGAGGCAAAAAATGAAACGGATTTGTATCGTGCCCTGGGTTATGTGCATGCGCAAGACAGACTGTTTCAAATGGAAATGGTACGCCGTTTAGCCAAAGGGGAGCTGGCTGAAATTCTTGGCCCCAAATTGCTGGACACTGATCGCCTTTTCCGTACCCTGGGTTTGCGCAAACATGCAGCGGATTATGCTGCCAAGCTCGATAAGAATTCTCCAGCAGTCAAAGCCCTCAATGCCTACCTCGACGGCATTAATCAATATCAGGCTGGCCATGCCTCGCCGCTGGAATTTGAATTGCTGGGCATACCCAAGCGGCCATTTACCGCAGAAGATACGGTTGCGGTTTCCGGCTACATGGCCTACAGCTTTGCTGCGGCCTTCCGTTCTGAACCAGTATTGACACAGATACGTGACAAGCTCGGTACAGATTATTTGCGCATTTTTGATCTGGCCTGGCATCCCGAAGGCGTCATCAAACCCTTGCAATTGAGTGCGACAGACTGGGACAAGATGAATCGTATCGCAACGACCAGCCAGCAAGTCATGGAAGAGTTTGGTCTGCCGCAATTCGAGGGCAGCAATGCCTGGGTAGTCGCTGGCAAGAACACTGCCAGTGGCAAACCCTTGCTCGCAGGTGATCCGCACATTGCTTACTCAGCACCTGCAGTCTGGTATGAAGCGCATCTCAAAATGCCGGGCTTTGAATTATATGGTCATCACCAGGCACTCAATCCTTTTGCCTTGCTGGGACATAACCAGAATTTTGGCTGGACCCTGACCATGTTCCAGAATGATGATGTTGATTTTATTGCTGAAAAAATCAACCCACAAAATCCCAATCAAGTTTGGGTCAAAGGTCTATGGGTGGATTTGCAAAGTCGCGAAGAAATCATCAAGGTCAAAGGAGCAGAAGCAGTTAAGTTGCAATTGCGCGCATCCCCGCATGGCCCCATCATCAGCGATGCCTTCCGGCTAGCCTGGGGCGAAGATATGACTGCCCTGCCCATCGCCATGTGGTGGGCATTTTTGGAAACTGAAAATCCTGTACTCGATGCTTTTTATGAATTGAATCGCGCCAGCACGAAAGATATTGCGGCCCATGCCGCCAGCAATATCCATGCACCGGGTTTGAATGTAGTGTGGGCGAATGCGCAAGGCGATATCGCTTGGTGGGCGGCGGCGAAACTGGTCAAGCGACCGACTGATGTCAATCCGGCTTTCATCCTCGATGGCAGCACGACAGAAGCGGACAAGCCGGGCTTTACTGATTTTGCCGACAACCCGCATGAAGTTAATCCAGCGCGTGGCTATATCGTCTCTGCCAATCAGCAACCTTTGCCCTCAGCCGATTTTGCCATTCCCGGTTATTACAATCTGAATGAGCGTGCACGGCGTCTGGAGGCCTTGCTATCGCAACCCGGCATCAAGTGGGACACAAAAAACAGCCAGGCTTTGCAGCTCGATAACAAGACCGATTATGCCGCACAGATTTTGCCATCCATATTGCCCACCTTGCGCAAACAGATAACTGATGCAGACGGCAAGCGCCTGCTGGAGCAACTGGAAAAATGGGATGGCAGTTACCAGGCCAATAGCGTAGCATCCACCATCTTCAGCCAATTGCTGTATCAGATCATCTATGCTGCGATGGCAGATGAAGTGGGTGAGGTCCAGTTCAAAAACCTTTTGCGCGCACGTGCACTGGACTATGCTTTGCCACGTTTGCTGGCTGATGCAAAGTCACCCTGGTGGGATAATCGCACTACATCAGCAGTGGAGACTCGCGACGATATTCTGGCGCAGGCCTGGCGCGACAGCATCGCGCATTTGCAAAAAACTTTTGGCGCGGACAGCAAGCAATGGACCTGGAGCAAGGCACATACCCTGACGCACAAGCATCCGCTTTCCCAGCAAAAGCCACTGGACAAGATATTCAACATTGGCCCGTTTGAAGTTGCTGGAGGGCGCGAGGTGCCGAATAATCTAGCGGCGGCGATAGGACCAGCACCATGGGATGTGGTGTACGGCCCATCCACACGGCGCCTGATTGATTTTGCAGATGCCTCGAAAGCTTTAGGCATTAATCCTGTGGGACAGAGTGGGGTTTTGTTTGATGCGCACTACAATGATCAGGCAGCAGGGTTTGCGGCTGGGGCATATGTGCCGCAGTATTTGAGTGAGAAGGATGTTGTGGGGCATGCAAAGAGTGTATTGGTGCTAGGGGTGAAATAATTTGTGGTATTTACGACTTAACCGGAGCGTATTACTTCGAAACCATTCTGCACTTAACTACGTCATTCCTGCGTGCTTCTAGCAGGAATCCAGCGGCGTTCGTGGCATACTGTTAGGTACATTAATCCCGCATTCGAATTGTTTTACGCGTCTGATTTTCAAGTGCCTGCACACGTATTTTAAGATTGCCAGCCGGTGGTAGACCGGCGGCTACACACCTTTTTGCTTCGCCAAAAAGATGTGCCAAAAAGGCGACCCAGGCGTTGTCGCCCCCTAAAGGGTATCCGTTTGTGCAATACAAAAAATGGGAAGGCCCGAAACTCACTACCCTTGCAGGGCGCACAATCACTTGCAAGTGATTGCCGTTACGCAGGCGGACAGCATGCTGCCCGAAACCCCTGCTATACCTCAGACAGCGGTCCTTCTTAATCCATTTTCTGTACCGCACAAACGGCGGCTACACATGGGAACGGCGAACGTCAAAAGCAACGACAAAAACCCAAAACCGGGGTGCATGGCTGTGAAATCAAAATAGATATTGAGGTCTTATTGACCTTGCTTCTGGCTTTTCGCTTGTTCGAAGATATTTGCTTTGTTAAGGAAAGAGATTTTAAAGCCAGTCTCAATAAACAATTTGACAATGGAAAGCAAATACAAAGAATTTGTCACAATAAAATTTTATTTGCCAATTTAATAACTATGGCATGAACTAACTACTTTTCTGTAAATATTTCCACACTCAACTACCCAAGCCCTTGCAAGCCTTATATAATCGCGCTACTTGATCGGGAGAGCGCGACGAAAGTTGCCGCCGAAGGGGCTAATACCCAAAAAACTCTCAGGCACAAAGGACTGATCAACGGGGTAGTTAAAAGTTGCCCCAACTCTGGAGAGCGGTAGCGGCACAGCAATTCGCCGGACTACCCACCGAAGGTGCGCGCGGGCAGCAAACATACATGGCTCCCGTAATCTCTCAGGTACCAGGACAGAGGGGTATGCGATTTCAACGCATGCGGCGTTTATTCGTCGGCATGCGTTTGTTCGTCCCTTCAATCTGGTAACGAGGCACTCATGACGCAAGCAGCGACATCACTCAAGGCAACTCCCCTCAATGCAGCCCATCGTGCGGCTGGTGCAAAAATGGTTGATTTTGGCGGCTGGGACATGCCTGTCAACTATGGTTCCCAAATCGAAGAACATCATGCAGTGCGCACTGATTGCGGCATGTTTGATGTATCCCATATGTGTGTCGTTGATCTGCAGGGCGAGAATGTACGCAGCTTCCTGCGTGGCCTGGTAGCCAATAATGTCGATAAATTGCAGGTAGCGGGCAAGGCCCTGTATTCCTGCATGTTGAAGCCTGAAGGCGGCGTCATTGATGATCTCATCATTTATTTCTTCAGCGAAAACTGGTTCCGCCTGGTCGTCAATGCTGGCACGGCAGAAAAAGACATCGCCTGGATGAATGCCCGCAATGCTGAAACCAACAGCGGCCTGACAATTATCCAGCGCCGTGATGGCGCGAATGCCTTTGCCCTGGTGGCAGTGCAGGGCCCGAACGCCCGTGCCAAGGCATGGGAAGTCTTGCCAGAAACCAAAGCTGCCAGTGCAGACATCAAACCTTTCAACGCAGTTATCGTTGCCGACACTTCCTTTGGTGAAGTCATGGTGGCACGCACTGGTTATACCGGTGAAGACGGCTTCGAGATTGCTGTTTCCGCCGATCGCGTAACTGATTTTTGGAATGCTCTGGTAGCTGCCGGTGTCAAACCTGCAGGCCTTGGTGCGCGTGACACCCTGCGTCTGGAAGCGGGTATGAATTTGTATGGTCAGGACATGGATGAAACAGTCAACCCGCTCGATGCCGGTCTGGCATGGACTATTGACCTGGTCAGCGAGCGTGATTTCGTTGGCAAGCAAGCGCTGCAGACACAAGGCCAGAACGCCCAGTTCCTGGGCCTGATCCTGCGTGAAAAAGGCGGCATCCTGCGCGCCCATCAAAAAGTGGTGTGCGCACAAGGCGACGGTGAAATCACCAGCGGTACTTTCAGCCCGACCATGCAGCAGGCAATTGCGCTGGCACGTTTGCCTATGGGCGTGTCTGTAGGCGATACTGTGCATGTTGTTATCCGTGACAAGCAATTGGCAGCATCTGTGGTCAAACTGCCGTTTGTCCGTAACGGCAAAATCCTGGCTGCGTGATTTTTACCTGCAGTTTGAACTGATTGAACTGATTATTGAAGACTAGTATTTAAAACAATTTACTTATTTGGAGCCCATCATGAACGTACCAGCAGACCTGAAATACACGACATCCCACGAATGGGTACGCACAGAAGCAGACGGCACGATCACTGTCGGCATTACTGAGTTCGCTCAGGATGCTTTGGGCGATATCGTTTTCGTTGACCTGCCTAAAGTTGGCACAGCGCTCGAAGCTGGCAAGGATTGCGCCGTGGTTGAATCCGTCAAGGCAGCTGGCGATATCTATGCGCCAGTGACTGGCGAAGTTGTCGCCATCAATGAAGCACTGGCCGATGCACCAGAATCCATCAATGCCGACGCTTTTGCTGCATGGCTGTTCAAACTGAAACCAGCAAATATTGCTGATGTTGATGCCTTGATGAATGCTGAAGCTTACGCCAAGAACATCGCTTGATTATGTAATTAAAAGAGGTAGCCTTGTGGCTGCCTCTTTTAATATGGATTTGCCTGTTGCGGTTTGCCCCGCATAGCTACACCTGATATTCCACGTTACTCTTCTGTACCCCATATACCATGACCCGTCCTTCACTGACCCAACTGGAAGCGCATGACGCTTTCATCGCTCGCCATATCGGCCCTTCTGAAGCAGAACAAGCCGCCATGCTGAAAACCTTGGGCTATGCCGACCGCACAGCCCTGATCGATGCCATCGTCCCGGCCAATATCCGCCGTCATGATGTGCTGCCACTGGCGCAATTCACAGAAGCCAAGTCCGAACAGGAGGCACTGGCAACATTGAAGGCACTGGCGTCGAAAAACCATGTACTGAAGTCTTTGATCGGTCAGGGTTATTACAACACGCATACACCCGGCGTGATCCTGCGCAATATCTTTGAAAACCCTGCCTGGTATACGGCTTATACACCATACCAGCCAGAGATTTCCCAAGGGCGCCTGGAAGCGATTTTGAACTTCCAGCAAGTCATCACTGACCTGACTGGCATGGATATCGCCAATGCATCCATGCTCGACGAAGGCACGGCTGCGGCTGAAGCAATGACGCTGATACAACGTGTTGGTAAATCCAAATCCAATGTGTTTTATGTTGCTGACGATGTTTTGCCACAGACGCGTGAAATCATAGAAACACGCGCCAAACCACTGGATATAGAAGTGCGTACTTGCACAGGTACAGAAGCGCTGGACAATGATTGCTTTGGGATCTTGCTGCAATACCCAGGCGTTGACGGCGCCATCCGCGATTACCGTGAATTTGCTGCCACCATGCATGCCAAGGGGGCAATGGTCATTGCTGCTGCCGATTTGCTGGCACTGACACTGATTGCTTCCCCAGGCGAGTGGGGTGCTGACGTCGTCGTTGGCAACAGCCAGCGCTTTGGCGTACCACTGGGCTTTGGCGGCCCGCATGCAGGTTACATGGGTACACGCGATGCATTCAAACGCAGCATGCCTGGCCGCCTGGTTGGTGTGACAGTCGATGCACAAGGCAACAAGGCTTATCGCCTGGCCCTGCAAACACGTGAACAACATATCCGCCGCGAAAAAGCCACATCGAATATCTGTACCGCCCAGGTTTTGCTGGCAGTCATTGCTTCCATGTATGCTGTCTATCACGGCCCTGCAGGCTTGCGCCAGATCGCTTTGCGCGTACACCGCCTGACTGGTGTTCTGGCTGGTGGCTTCAAGCAACAAGGCCTGGCTATTGCCAATACAACTTATTTTGACACCCTGACAGTCAATGTCGCCAATGCTGCCGCCTACCATGAGGCTGCCCAAGCTGCCGGCTACAACCTGCGTCAGATCAGTGCAACACAAGTTGGTGTGTCTCTGGATGAGACAGTCACACGTGCTGATGTTGAAGCTCTGTGGACGATTTTTGCCAAGGCCAGCGGCGTGACAACATCACCAGATTTTGCCGCGATAGAAGCTGGCGTCAATGATGCCTACCCTGCAGCGTTGACACGCGGCACGACTTACCTGACGCATCCAACCTTTAACCGCTATCACGCAGAACATGAAATGCTGCGTTACCTGCGCAGCCTGGCTGACAAGGACCTGGCGCTGGACCGCACCATGATACCGCTGGGTTCCTGCACGATGAAGCTGAACGCCACCAGCGAAATGATTCCTGTGACCTGGCCAGAATTCTCCAGCATCCATCCATTCGCACCCAATGACCAGACCACCGGTTACCGCGAAATGATCGATCAGCTTGAAGCCATGCTGTGCGCAGCAACCGGTTACGATGCTGTATCCCTGCAACCCAATGCCGGTTCCCAGGGTGAATACGCCGGCTTGCTGGTAATCCAGGCTTACCACGCTTCCCGTGGCGAAGCACACCGCAATATCTGTCTGATCCCGTCTTCTGCTCATGGTACCAATCCAGCATCAGCCAGCATGGTGGGCATGGATGTGGTCGTGGTTGCTTGCGATGACAAAGGCAACGTTGATCTGGCTGACCTGCAAGCCAAGGCAGAAAAACACAGCGCAAACCTCGCAGCGGCGATGGTGACTTATCCATCCACACATGGTGTGTTTGAAGAAGGCATCCAACAATTGTGCGAAATCGTGCATAGCCATGGCGGCCAGGTGTATGTTGATGGCGCGAACATGAATGCATTGGTTGGCGTAGCTGCACCAGGCAAGTTTGGTGGAGATGTCAGCCATCTGAACCTGCACAAGACTTTCTGTATCCCTCACGGTGGTGGCGGCCCAGGCGTAGGCCCGGTTGCAGTTGGTGCGCATCTGGCGAAGTTCTTGCCTAACAAGAAATCGACAGGTTATGTCCGTGGTGAAGACGGTATTTCTGCCGTTAGCGCCGCACCATTTGGCTCTGCCAGCATCTTGCCTATCTCATGGATGTATATCGCCATGATGGGTTCTGAAGGCTTGAAGGCAGCGACAGAAACAGCGATCCTTGCCGCAAACTACATCGCCAAACGCCTGGCCCCGCATTACCCTGTGCTGTACAGCGGTCATGACGGCCTGGTTGCGCATGAGTGCATCCTGGATCTGCGCCCATTGACAGATGCGACTGGCATCAGCAATGAAGACGTGGCCAAACGCCTCATCGACTTTGGTTTCCATGCACCGACCATGAGCTTTCCTGTGCCTGGCACATTGATGATAGAACCTACAGAAAGTGAATCACAGACCGAACTCGACCGCTTCATTGATGCCATGATCAGCATCCGCGAAGAAATCGCCAAGGTCGCCAGTGGTGAATTCGATGCCAAGGACAATCCGCTGAAACATGCACCACATACAGCAGAAGTGCTGATTGCCAATGAGTGGTCACATGCTTACAGCCGTGAAGTGGCCGCTTACCCGGTTGCTTCCCTGCGCAAGAATAAATACTTTGCGCCGGTTGGCCGGGCCGATAATGTCTACGGTGACCGCAATCTGTTCTGCTCTTGCATACCAGTCAGCGATTACGAATAAGTATTGACTGCTTTGCTCAAAATAAAAACGGACATGCTTGCATGTCCGTTTTTTAACTACGTAAGATAGTGATTCAATTCGGCATCAACACTGGAATAGGTGCGTGCGCAGTAATTCCAAGACGTAGCATCTTCGCAAATTGCTCTGCCGCCAGTGGTCGGCTGAAAATATAGCCTTGTCCTTCTTCACAATGCTGGGCTTTCAAGAATGACAGTTGCCCCTGTTTCTCTATACCCTCTGCAATCACTTTTTGTTTCAGGCTGTTTCCCATTGCGATGACAGCGCTGACAATGATGCCATCGCCACCCGCTTTGGCGGTACCTATTTCATGCACAAAGGACTGATCGATTTTCAAGACATCAATCGGGAATTGATTCAGGTAACTCAGGCTGGAATAGCCTGTGCCAAAATCATCGACAGCCAATTGTATGCCCATGTCCTTCAATTGCTGGAGTATGGCAATGCTGCTTTCTGCATTGCGCATCAAGACACTTTCGGTAATTTCCAATTGCAGGCAAGCAGGAGAAAGCCCGGTTTCCTGCAATATGGCGCGCACGGTTCCAACAAAGTCCTGGCGACGGAATTCAACGGCAGAAATATTCACGGCAATTTCGGCTATCGTCAGGCCTGCATCCTGCCATTTTTTGGTCTGGGCACAAGCTTCACGCAAGACCCAGCGGCCTAGCGGGATAATGACGCCACAGTCTTCTGCAATGCCAATAAATCGTATTGGGGGCACCATGCCCCATTGAGGATGGTCCCAGCGCAACAAGGCTTCTGCGCCAGTGATGGCACCGCTTTCAAGATTGATCTTGGGTTGGTAGTGTAATGAGAATTCATTGCGTATCATGGCCAGCCGCAGATTGGCTTCTATGACTTGTCGCTCTACTGCTCGCACATTCATTTCAGGCTTGAAGAACTGGAAATTATTGCGACCTTTTTCTTTGGCCTGGTACATGGCAGTGTCGGCATTTTTTATCAGTGTATCTGCGTCAGTTCCATCAGCCGGATATGAACTGATACCTATGCTGGTGGTGACATACAGTTCATGGCCATTAATACTGTGTGGCGTAGCCAATGACTTTATTAACTTCTCGGCGGTAAAAGCCGCATTCTCTGCTGATTTGTCATCCGTAACCAGTATCACGAACTCATCACCGCCTTGACGGCTGACAGTGTCTGAACTGCGTACACAGGCGCATAGACGTTCAGTTACTGACTTCAACAGCATATCGCCCAAGGCATGGCCCAAAGAGTCATTGATGTGCTTGAAGTTATCCAGATCCAGGAAGAGCACAGCCAAATGCGTCTCACGGCGTTTTGCCAGGCCGATTGCCTGTGCAATACGATCATTCAATAGTGCACGATTGGGCAAATTGGTCAGGAAATCATGCTGGGCCAGGTGGGACATTTTCACTGCCATGGCCTGGGTCGCCGTAATGTCCCGGAATACCATGACGGCTCCGGCGAGATTGCCGTATGAATCATGGATGGGGGTAGTCGAGTCTTCAATCGCTACCTCACTGCCATCACGCCTGACCAGTATCGTGTCGGGAGTCAGTGTCGTGGCTGTATCCTGTTGTAACACCTGCATGACGGGGTTGGCCTTGACTTGCCTGTTTTCACTTTGAATAAGTGGCATGACCGTGCTGATAGTTTTCCCTTGAGCTTCTTCGCGCTTCCATAAGGTTATATGCTCAGCAGCGACATTCAGATAATCAATGTTGCCAGCCATGTCCGTACCAATGACGGCATCATTGATGGAATTGAGCGTAATTTCTGCACGCGCTTTTTCCAGGTAGGCAGCATCTTCAACTGCTTTACGCTGGATGATATTGCGCAGCGATTGTGGCACCAGATAGCTGGAAAAATGACCTCGGGTCAGGAAACCCTGCGCACCCAACTCTACGGCTTCAATTGCCAGTGTATGATCAGCGTCGCAGATGGTAAGTATGGGAATTTTAGGGACTATAGCAAATAAATGCTGGAAGCTCGCTATGCCCTTGCTGTCTGGTAGAAAGCAGTCAAGTAGTATGATATCAATGGGCTTGGTTTTGTCCTGCAGATGTTCAACGGCGCTAGACAAGCTATCTGCAAACACGGTTTCATAATAGCCATCGCGGGCTTTAAGTAGCGCATCCTGAAGTGCCAGTGCATCGGCAATAACAGGCGTAACGACGAGAATTCTCTTGGCCATGAGCTGGCTCCTTGTAAACTTTGCAAAATGAAGGCAGCCAAAGACTGCCGTGACGGAGTCGCCAGCCGGTTTGCGTTAAATATCTTGCTCATGCAAGAACTTGTCTTGTCATGATGCCTGGACAGAAATTACTTGATGAAAACTTATGCGTCTGTACGATGCCGTACAAAGTGTTTGGAAAGGTATTATTTCAACGGCATTTTTTTGCGGACGGAAAAATAAAAAAGGTATCGAAAAAATCGATACCTTTTTGTCGACAAGAGAAGTAAAAACTACTTTCCTTTGTATATTCCTGCTTCGAGTATCACATCATTACTGCGGAAAATATAAGTGGTTTTGTTTTCTATTTGCTTGCTGACAGGATTATTGTAGCGATAGTCTACCCAGCCTTTCCCCTTGCTCTTGGCCAGTGCAATGATTTCCTTGCGATAGTATTTGCCATCGGCATCAGGCAGATCCAGCATGTTTTTGCCTATCAGTTTAGGGTTGATCGGGTGGGCAATGACGACACCATCCAGTCCGCGCACATAAAGATAAATCGAGCCATTGATGAATTCTGGATTCTTATTATTGATTTCCTGTACCAAGGCATCCTTGCCATTTTTTTGCATATAAGCCAGGCCTTTATCGACCATGGAGATGGCATCGGCGGGGTTATCGTCAGCCAGGGCGAAGTGGAATTGACCTGCCAGCAGCAATACCATTAGCAATTTGAAGAGTTTCATTTTTCTAGTCTCCTTAAAAGCGTTTTATTTTTTTGCTTAATTAAGTGTCTCGATTTTTTTGTAGGCATTAATGACAAGGGAATGCCTGAATTAAGACTAGTGGAGATGTATGAAAAAAGCAAAGTCTCCATGTCAGGGAGCAACACCTTGCAAAGTTCACATTGTCATAGCGCAATGATGGTCGTTTGGCTATGCGTGCGGGGCACAATCTTTAACAATCATTGCGCTGATTAAATGGGAAAAATGTTGCGTTGCGGAAAAAATGTGCAGTAAAATACGCATCTGTTTCCATATGGCAATACCATTATTTCCTTAAATTCCGCCTTGTTTTTTATTCCCTGCGTCCACTCCCATGAAAAAATTACTTCTCGCTACCGTTCTCGTTGCTTCTTCTTTCGCTAGTTTTGCCAGTGAAGTTGCACCAACCGTTGATAAACAAACTTGCGAAAAACCGGTTTATCCAAAATCCGCCCTGATGAACGAAGAAACTGGCACCGTTGTTTTGTCCGTGCTGGTTGGCCCGGATGGCGCGGTGGTTGACTCGAAAGTAGAGAAGTCCAGTGGTTCCAAGGCTTTGGACAAGGCAACACAAAAGATCTATTCGTCCTGCAAATTCAAACCAGGTGCTAAAGATGGCAAGCCACAACAAGCCTGGACTAAGTTGGAATATGTCTGGAGCCTCTCCTGATTAGTAGTGATCATTGCTGAAGTATTGGTTCAGCAAAACATAAAAAAGAGATGCATAGGCATCTCTTTTTTATGTGCAAGGCAATATGAATAATTCGATTAAGGCAGGTGACCGCCAACTTGATTACAAGATTAATCAATCACATCACCAGCGCAAGCTGACATCGGATAGCGGTGTTATTGATATTGATGTTAAGCATGACAATGCAGGGCTCAGGGGAATGCGACGCAAAGAAATAATGCTATCGAGCAATTTCTGGGACAAATCGACAGTGCAGCCAAGCGTGGCAATGCAGATGAAGGTTTGGTATCGCAATACAAGGAAGCATTTTCTGCCATGCAGAGAATCAATACATCGGATGATGACAATAGTGTGGGAGGCCTGGTGCCAGCAAAGACACCAGCCTTTTGGGATACCAGTGCCAGTTCCTTGTTAACCGGCTTGGCAGACTTTGATGCAAAGATCAAAAGCGTGACCACCTCACCAAACCCGGCGCGCTTGCAGGAAAGCGATTATTTCAACTTTCAGACCAGCCAGAAGACGACACAGGAAGGGCATCTGACGAGTGGGAAGATCAGCCAGAACCTGGAGTCCAGCCTCAGTGCTGCCTTTCATCTGGAATTAAAATCAGGCAAAAAACCGATGCTGGGTGAGAGCAAGAGTTCGCAGAATTATCGCTATGTCAAGGTAGACGATCATGGGAGCAGTAAGCTGGACATCGGCTTTGAAAAAAATCAGGTGAATAGTGCACGCCTGGAAAAGAGCCATGACCGCAATTTATCCATATCCCGTTACGAGTTGGGTAAGCTGGTGGATACAAAAAATCAGCCAGACCAACAAACTACCGTGATTGATCTTTCTGTCAATTCAGGCCGCGGCAATACTGCAAGTGAGCAGGCTTTGCAGCGCCAGCGCGTCATTGCCACATTGAGCGGGAAGATTTTTCTCTAACGCTTTTCCTGATTATTGCGATCTAGCGTAAACGGCGTGGCTGATTAGCCTGACCGGTTTGCGCTGGACGTACAGTTGCCCGGCTCACTTGCGGTGCGGCGTTAACCTGTTGCTGTACCTTGAAAATATTCACCACTTGCGCAAGGCTGGCTGCCTGTTCGTTCATGGCCTGGGCTGCAGCCGATGCCTGCTCTACCAGGGCTGCATTTTGCTGTGTCATATTGTCCATATCAACAATGGCGTGATTGACCTGTTCTATTCCCGAACTTTGCTCCTGGCTGGCTGAGGCAATCTCGGCCACGATATCTGTCACGCGCCGGACGCTGGCGACAACCTCATCCATGGTGGAACCTGCGATGGCAACCAATTTGCCGCCTTCTTCCACTTTCTCTGCCGAGCTGTCTATCAGGGTTTTGATTTCTTTGGCTGCAGAGGCAGAGCGTTGCGCCAGGTTACGCACTTCACTGGCAACCACGGCAAAACCGCGCCCCTGTTCACCCGCACGCGCAGCTTCGACTGCGGCATTCAAGGCCAGGATATTGGTCTGGAAGGCAATGCCATCAATCACGCTGATGATATCGACGATTTTTTTCGATGATTCATTGATAGAACCCATGGTGGCCACCACTTTACCCACCACGCTGCCGCCCTGGGTTGCCACTTCAGATGCAGAGATGGCGAGTTGATTGGCCTGCCTTGCATTGTCTGCATTTTGTTTGACGGTGGAAGTCAGTTCTTCCATGGTTGACGAAGTTTCTTCCAGTGCGCCTGCCTGTTGCTCGGTGCGGTTAGACAAATCCAGATTGCCAGAGGCAATTTCGCCAGATGCAGTGGCGATGGATTCAGACCCGGTACGCACCTCACCGACAACCGCTGCGAGTTTGTCGCGCATGGTCTTGATGGCAAATAACAGGCTGGATTGGTCATTGTCCCTGATCTGTATGTCGGTAGTCAGGTCACCCTCTGCAATATGGCCCACCACTTCAGCCGCATAAGCTGGTTCACCACCTAGCTGACCCAGGATGGAACGTGTCATATGCCAGGCCAATGCACCCACCATGGCCATCATGATGCCGCCCACACCCAGCATGATGCCAGCCTGCTGCCAGAAGGCTACATTTATGTCATCCAGATAGGTGCCAGTGCCTACCAGCCAGTCCCATGGGGCGAAGCGCATGACTGCATAGATTTTTTCTACCTGGCCTTGCACCCCTGGCCTGGTACCCATTGCCTGCACAACACCTATCTTGTTTTTTTCCAGAGAGGCGCGATAGCGGTCACCAGATTCTTTCATGTCCTTCTGCGGAACACCGATGCGGTCAGCCTTGGGATGTACGCGCAGCAAATCATCGGAATAACCACGCACAAAGAAATACATTTCATCTTTATGGAAACTGGAAATTGCCAGCTTGGCCTGTTTTTGCGCATCATCACGTGAGAGCTTGCCAGCCTGCTCCAGTGCATAGGCTTTCTCTATGGCCGCATGCGCCATTTCTACCATATTGGAAATCTGTTCAGTACGCTCCTTGGTCATGGTCTGGCGCAAGGAGTACAGGGAAATGGCAGAAATGACTGAAATGCCGAACAGGGTGATGGCGCACAGCAAGATGATGCGGGTGCTGAGTTTCATGGTGTGGTCTCACTGGTTTGTTGCAGTTTGCTGCAATGCCGGGCGGACGCGCGAGAGAAAAACGGGTATCACCTCAGGCTAGTCCACCTGCATTTTGGGGCAGGTCTGCATAGTTTTAATAATTGGCGATCACGCAGCCCTCCTTGCGGTGCGCAGTGCAGGGCCGTAGTCTGATTGTAAGTGAAGCTCGGATGCCTGAGAGGAAGAATTTGCAAACAAACGACAAATAAGAAGGGGACGTCGTGCAGAAGGAGGGATAGCGCACTGGATGGTGTCAAGACGCACCTTGCTTAAGGGGATTTTTGTTTTATTTGGGTTTACCAGGACTTGCGCAAAACCACCCCAGCTGCGTTGCAGCTCCTCGCCGCACTAAAGTACTGTCTTCGTCGCTACACCTTGCTGGGACAATTTTGCGTAAGTCCTATTTACTTATCAGGACTTACGCAAAATTGTCCCAGCATTGTCGCTTTAAGAAACCTCCCTTGCAAGCGAGTTTCGTTTCGTCGGCAGGTAACATGCGGACTGACATCCCGGCTACACCGCAGCGACGAAGACAGTACTTCAGTACATGACTCTTAGAAGAGGATCTGCAGCGCAGCTTGGGCGGTTTTGCGTAAGCGCTACTTATACAGCGGCAGGTTCATGCTCACGGGTCTCACATCCAGACGCAGATTATGTACGGTATAACTTTCCGCACCAGATGCGTTGGAAAAATAACCCAGGCTTTCTGTCACTTTGCTAAAGCTGAATTCAAAACCCAGTTCAGGCTGTGCATCCATACCAAAAGCCAGACCGATGGCACGCTCCTGCTTGCCATCGATTAAATGAAACATCAGATCGGTAACAACTGTATTGGCCAGAATATCGGGGTAAAAACGCTGATCAGTATTGTAAGCCTGGGCAGGATTGACTTTGTGTTGTAGTTTGTCAGCCGAAGGTGTCAGGGTCTTGGTGTGTAAATTGTAGCGGTCGCTACGATCAAGATAGCTGATGCGGGCATTACTGATATTGAAATTCTTTTGTGTGCCATCGGTCGTGGCCTGGCTCAGGTCAAACAAAATCGCACCTTTATAGCCAATGACTTCAACTTCACCCTGATTGCTGACCACCATGGCGGTATTTTCATCGACACCCAGCCCTAGCTTGTAATTCTTCTTCAGCATGACAGGCAGCATGCGGGCAAAGCGGCCACGGATGATCAGGTGCTGGTCTATGAATACATCCGGACCGATGAAGCCCAGGCCGTTGGCTATCTCCTTGCCGTCAGAGACACCCAGCTTGAGGGTAGGTAGCACAGGCTTGGCATCATAAAACATAGTGGTACTCATGATGGCGGCACCGGCACTGCTGCCAGCGATGACACCGCCGCGTTGATATAGCGCCCAGATTGCTTCCAGCATGGCTGTCTTGCTGCCATCCGGCTTGACCAGTGCCTGCAAGATGCGGCCCTGGTCGCCGCCAGTGAAATACACGCCGCTGGCACCTTTCAGCTTATCCAGCCAGGCAGCATCGTTGACGATATCTTGCGGCTTGAATTGGGCATGTTTGACCGACAGGGGAATCAAAAAAGCTTGGGCACCATTCTGGTTCAGGGATTCCACAGCAAATCCCCCGGATTTTTCCGGATTACCAGCAGCCGCCG
This sequence comes from Burkholderiales bacterium, assembly GCA_016200895.1. Classification (GTDB taxonomy): domain Bacteria; phylum Pseudomonadota; class Gammaproteobacteria; order Burkholderiales; family Burkholderiaceae_D; genus Undibacterium. The sequence goes on along the minus strand of JACQDX010000090.1, from coordinate 11,583 downwards.
GGATGACAGCGATCCTTGCGCCTTTGCCACCTGCCTGCAGCACTATGCGTTGCCAGACTACGGCATTATCTGCTCGCAAGGCACCGCCTATGATGACAAGCGAACCTGTCGATTGTTGTAGTGACTTGTCTTCTGCATGAGCATTCATGGGTAATTGCCAGAGCAGGAGGGCTAGACAACTGAGCAAACTACGCAACAGCCAACTGGTATTTTTCAGAGAAATTGCCATTATTTTTATCCTGATTTTTTACGCATTGTATGTCAATGGCAAAATATATAGGGACGGGTTTTCTGTTAATCTGTCACCTTCTGCCAGCAACTGTTCCAGCAGTTTGGTGTAATTGTTGAGGAAGTCACGGGTCACTGCAAAGTGTTCCGTGTCTTCATAGCTGGTACCGGTGATGCCACTGTCGTCAAACTGGTAGATTTTTGCATGCGGGTATGACAGCAGTATCGGTGAATGCGTGGCGATAATGAATTGCGAGCCATCCTGCACCAATTGATGTATGGCGCTCAGGGCGGCCAATTGGCGGTTTGGCGATAACGCAGCTTCGGGCTCGTCCATCAGGTAAAGGCCATTGCCTTGCAACTTGTTGAGCAACAGTGCCATGAAAGATTCACCATGCGAGCGTGTATGCAGCGAACCGCCATAGCCACCTAGATAGCCAACTTCGTCCATATAGGTGGCGACATTGAAGAAACTCTCTGCCCGCAAGAAATAGCCATCGCGAGGTTTCTTGAAGCTTTTGGATAGTCGTAAATTCTGATGCAGCGAAGAGACTGATTCTGTGGTGTGAAAAGCGACATTCTTCGTGCCACCTTCCTGCCCATAACCCAGTGCCATGGCAATCGCTTCCAGCACCGTTGATTTGCCAGCGCCGTTTTCGCCGACGAAAAAAGTCACGTCGGCATGAAACTCCAGCACATCCAGTTCCCTGACTGCCGGAATGTAGTAAGGGTAGCTATCAAAATCAATGATGGCGTCATCGCGTATGCTGATGCGTTGCAGATAAGGTTTGGCGGACAGGCTCATTGATAAGTCTAAGAGTTATAGTTTATTGGGATGGCGATAAATATGCCACAGACCACCGCGGAACTCGACCTGTTTTTCCAGTCGTGCACCAACTGCCAGTGCCAGTTTGATTGAAGCCAGGTTGTCGCTATGGATAAAGCTGATAAGTGGTAGATCTGGCAAATACTCTGCCGCCATGGTTTGTACTGCCCTGACAGCTTCACTGGCATAAGCCTTGCCCCAGTAGCGCCGCGTCAGCGCCCATTTTATTTCTGGCTCTGGCCAGTCATTCGGGTACCACAGGCCTGCGGCACCGATGATAGCCTCTGAGGTTTTCTCAACAATAGCATAGGGGCCGTAGCCGCGTAATTGCCAATGACCCAGCATGCTGGCCATGGCACGCCAGCTTTCGCCTTCGGTCAGGGCACGACGAAAGGTAAAGCTCGTGCATTCAGGATCAGAATAGTGTTCGTGCAATGCAAGCCAGTCCTCTTCTCTAAACATCCTGAGTTGTAGCCTGGTCGTCTCTAAAGATTCAGGGATTTTGAAAATAGACATGATGGTCAAATATATATATGAATGGCCTTGAAAAGGAATCAACGCATCAGCCAGCGCCGCATCGTAAAGCTCAATGCATCCACCATCGCCACCAAAATCAGCATGGCGATGATGACAGTGGCCGCCGTCTGCATCTGGAATAATGATAAATGATATTTCAGCATCTGGCCCAAACCACCAGCACCGACCACGCCAAGTATGGCTGCTGCGCGAATATTGTTTTCCCAGCGGTAAAGCGTATAGGACAGCATTTGTGGCAGGCTTTGTGGCAGCGTGGCATACAGGAAGGCATTGATGGCAGAGGCACCGTTCAGACGTAATGTGGATTCAGCCTGTGGTGCGGCATTTTCCAGTACTTCGGCAAACAGGCGACCAAGTACACCGGTGGTATGGGCGGCCAGCGCGATGGTGCCAGCAAAGGGTCCAAGGCCAGCGGCAATCAACATGATGGATGCCCATACCAGTTCGGGTATGGCACGCGCCACGTTTAAAAATAATCGCGTGCTGCTTCTTGCCGCCTTGCCAAAGCGACCGCTGGCTGGCAGGGCCAGTAACAGGCCCAGGATGGCGGCAATCAGGGTGCCCAGTGCCGACATGGCCAGGGTTTCAAAAGAAGCCAGGGCAGTTTTTGTCAGCAGGGCAGGACTGATGTCGGGCGGCGCAAAGCCTTGCATGAATTCCCAGGTTTTTCCTGCGGCATCGTCGCTGAACAGGGCGCGCCATTCCATGTTCAGACTGACAAAGCTGGCAACGATCAGCAAGATGATGCCTGCACTTAATGCTAGCTTTAGTGGGCTCAATAGCGCCGGTGCAGCTGGCATATTGTTGTTATCTTGGGTACTCATGCCAGCGCCTTGCGGAATAATTTGCTGGCCAGGTCGGCAATGCCTACCAGCAGCACGAATACAATGAGCATGGTCGACACTTCAGCGCCGGACAACATTTTCATCGATTCATCCATACGCTGGCCCAGCCCGCCAGCACCGACAAAGCCCATGACGACGGAACCGCGTATTGCGCATTCCCAGCGATAGATGGTGTAAGAAATTAATTCGGGTGCCGCATTTGGCAAAGCTCCATACAGAAATGCCGTCAGGCGGCTGCTGCCATTCCTTAGCAGGCTGTCTGTGGCGTGGGCATCATTGGCTTCGAGTATTTCTGCATAGACCTTGCCCAGCATCCCAGCATAGGTGAGGGCGATGGCGAACACGCCTGCAGTCGGCCCCAGCCCGACCAGGCGCACGAACAGCAAGGCCCAGACCAGTTCGGGCACACTGCGCAATAAAACCAGCTTCCAGCGCACAACCTGGCGCAGCAGTCTGGCCATGCCATGCATGCGTCCGCTTCCTACACGTGAAATCGATAAATGTTCATTGACGATCAGGGTCATGGGTATCGCACCGAGCAGTGCCAGCGTCAGGCCAGCCGTAGCAATGGCAATGGTTTGCCAGGTCGCTTCCAGCACGATCAATAAAAAGTCTGTGGAATGCTCAGGCGGAAAAAATCCCGACAGGAAGCGCCAGGTCGCACCCAGGCTTTGCGCATCGATCAGTTGCCAGGGTTTGAATTCGGTGAACAGCAGCATGGGCCAGAGCAGCGCCAGGATGCACAGCGCGACAGTTACACGCATGCGCCATGCGGGATCATGCTGTATGCCGTTCTGTCTTTCGGGATGGCTTGCTTGCTGTCTCATGGTTCTTAAAAACAGCGGGGTGCGTCAGAAAAATCAGGCTGATCCAGCACAGTCGTATCCACAGGTTGCTGCTCTGGGCTACCAGCATTCCGGTACAGGTCAGCGATCATCTGATCATCCACCTTATTGCTATCGAACATAACTTTACCGGCACGCAGACCGATGATGCGCGTGAAGTGCTGACGTGCCAGTTCTACCTGATGCAGGCTGCAAATTAGTGTTGCATTGCGTTGCTTTGCTTCCTGTTGCAGGGTGTTCAGGGTTTGCAGGGCAAGTGTCGGGTCCAGTGCAGACAGGGGTTCGTCTACCAGCAAGAGACTGGCATTGGACAATAGCAGACGTGCCAGGCCGCAGCGCTGGCGTTCGCCGCCAGACAGTTTATCTACCCTGGCATACAGTTTGTGTTGCAGATCAAAACGCTGCAAGGCTTGCCAGGCAGCCAGCGGGTCTGTGGGCTTGATTAGATTGCGCAAAGCCTGTGCCAGTGTCCAGTGCGGCAAGCGACCGGCCAGCACCGCCGTGACAACGCGCTGGCGTGCCGGTAGCGGCGGGGTTTGCGGTGCCAGGAACAGATGACGACGCAATACATGGCGTGCCGTATGTGACAGCGCCCAGACATTCTGGTCCATGAACTTGAAATGACCACTGGCTGGCTGGTGTGCCGCAGCCAGGGTATGCAACAGCGTGGTTTTGCCAGCACCGGATGGGCCTATGATGGCAATCTGCTCGCCCAGGGCTACCGTCAGGTTCAGGTTTTCAAGTATGTATTGCTGTTGCGCTTGCCCTGCCACCGGTGCAGTGTGTACTGCACCGGGAAAAGACACGCTCAATTGCTGCAAACGCAGTTGTGCTGCGGACGTGGCTACCGACATTACTTCAGCAGGCCGGCATTATGTGCTGCCGCTTCTATGGCCTTGTAGTTGTCAGCCTTGGTAGGGATGAAGCGTGTCGCACGTTGCAGATCCAGGATTTCCTTGTCTTGTGGATTGGCAGGATCAAGGTTCAGGAAGACATCTGTGATCTTCTTGCGCATGTCGGCAGGCATGTCGGCACGCACCGACCAGTTATAGTCAAAATAACCTGGTGTGGTGTAAAACACGTGGACCAGTTTGGTATCGACCTTGCCTTGTGCCAGCAGTTTTTCCCAGACTGAAATATTCAGCGCACCGGCATCGACCTTGCCGCCAGATACGGCAGCCACTGTGGCATCATGCGCACCAGAAAATGCGATGCGTTTCATGTCTGTGTCAGGGTTGATTTTGGCGGCCAGCAAATAAGAGCGTGGCATCAAATGGCCGGAAGTAGAAGATTCAGACCCAAAAGTAAAGGTCTTGCCTTTCAGATCTTCCAGTTTGGTAACGTTTTTATCGGTAGTGATGAAGACTGATTTGAATTTTTCATCTTCTTCACGCTGCACCAGCGGTATCACCTGGTCTTTGCTGCGGACCTTGGCCTGTACGAAGGTGAAACCGCCAAACCAGACCATGTCGAGTTTTTTATTGATCAGGCCTTCCACCGAAGCGGCATAGTCGGTGACGGGGATGAATTCCACCTTCATGCCCAGTTTTTTCTCCAGCAGGGCACCCAGAGGTTTGAATTTGCGCTGCAATTCTGTTGGTGCTTCATCAGGAATGGCTGATACGCGCAAGACCTGCTGCGCTTGTGCCAAGCCTGCAAAAGCCAACAAGCCTAAGGCCACGATCATGTTGCGACGGGGCGCGGAAAAGCATGAAACAAAATTAGTCATAGTAGTTCCTGAAAGGGTGGGGCAATCTATGGCAGGTCTGCATTAGCAGCCCTGTATTTAATGACAGATGATAATGACAGATATTATTGACTGATGGATTTATGTAAAGTACCAGCGGGTGCTGCAGTTTGAGCGCTGAACTGCTGCAGGGGCAGGTAATGACTTTGGTTGCGGCCAGCCTTCTTGGCTTCGTAGAGCGCTGCATCCGCACACTTGAGCAAGAAATTGGCATCAACATCAGGATGTTTGTGGAAGTTGCTAAAGCCTATGCTGACGCTGATCTGCTGGCTGATGTGCGATTTAAAATGCGGTATGTTCAAGTCCCAGACTGCAGTGCGCAATTTTTCTGCAAACAACATGGCAGAGTCAGGTGCCATGTTGGGCAACATGAGGATGAATTCTTCACCACCAAAACGCGCCAGTACATCCGTTGCCCTGAGTAATTGTTTGCGCAAGGCAGCGGCAACTTGTATCAGGGCTTTGTCACCAGCCACATGGCCATAGTTGTCGTTGTATTCCTTGAAGTAATCAATGTCGACCATGAAGACTGTCAGGGGGACATTGTGACGCACTGCATGGCCCATGGCCATTTTGTAGTGTTCATCAAAGAAACGGCGGTTATAGATACCGGTCAGGCTGTCGGTCGTGGCTTCACGCTTCAATGCTTCTGAATGGGTACGCAGGATTTTTTCGCGCTTGATTGACGTGGTTGAATCACTGATCTGTATCAGGCACTGGCGCGCACCACTTTCTGCCGCAATTGGTGTGATAGTGATGGATTGATCGATGCGTTTTTTTTCAATATCCTGTTCGCCGCGTTGGAACAGGGGCAGTGGTGAACGGTGCAAGGCATTAGACAAGACCACAGGCAAGCCATAGCTCAGGGTATTGGTAATCGCACTCAGGATCGCACGGCTGGGTAATTCTTCAAAAGCTTCAGAGACATGTTTGCCTACGGCTTGACTCGATGGGATGCCGCTATATCTCTCTACCCAGCCGTTCCATAAGAGTACGGTCTGGTTGGTATCAAGCACTATCAGCCCCAGGCTGATGGTATTTAATATCTCATCTACCCGGAAGGCTGAGAGAGGCATCAACTGTGCCATTAAACGGCTCCCAGGAAGCGATCGAGCTGCGTCACCAAATCTGTCAAGGAGGTAGAACTCAGCAGAAAAATCAAATGCCCTTCAGAATGCCTGCTCTCAATTGCGAGGTCTATATGTAGCAGCAAAACATAGGGTTGCTGAAGATCATTGCTGACCCGGCGGAAAATTTCTTCCGTACTGGCCACGGAGTAATCCGGCAGAGAGCAATTCAGCGGTATGTTCAGCATATCCGCCATGGCCGACAGGCAGGCATTGAGGATGATGTTACCCAGTTCGCACATGGCTTCCTGTTCAAACTCGGCCAGATCTTCCAGACTGATTTGCGAGCCCATCATGTCGCGCACAATCTTCAGGGCATGTTCTTCAGTGAACAGCAAAATAGCTTCTGCTTCAAAAGAGCCGCTGAAGGTTTGGTGTACCGCACCAAAGCGATCATTTTGCAAACCCATGGACGAGACATCGATCTCTGAGGATTTGCGAATTTCAACTGAAGGAACAGACAGGCGAACTTCTTCACCGACAATGTCGCTCAGGCTGGCAGCAGCCCTGCCAGCGCCAACATTGAATACCTCGCTTAATGCATCGAGATGAAGTTCGGTCAGGGAATGCATTTTTCAGCTCGCGAAATAATTGAGAACGATAGTGATGGATTTCTCAGTAACAGGCTTGGCGACAAAGATGGTGCCTATGGAATTGGCCCTGTTTTGCATGGTGTCTTGCACATTCGCCGAAAAAATGGCGATGCGTAGTTGAGGATGTTGCTGCAAGATTTTCTCAGCAGCATCAGTTCCCAATATGCCTGGCATATTGATGTCCATAGTGCAAAAGTCTGGCTTGTTTTCTATGACGGACTTGATGGCTTCTTCGCCATTACCAGCTTCAAAAAATTCCCAGTCCGGATGTACTGCTTTGACGTGCGCACGGATCACCATGCGAGAAACTTTACTATCGTCAACAATAAGTAGTTTTTTCATAATATATTTTATGCAAGATAATTGCACCCAAAGATTGTGAGTGACAGCGTAAATTCATTCTACCTTAGTGGGGCACAAAATTCGTCGTTCAGATGATCAATTAATGTTTCAAATGATTACGCTTTTTGCTTCAGACGTCGCCATAAAGTCGTTCTGCTGATCCCCAGATAGTCCGCAGCCGCTTCGCGATTGTGATTGAATTTTTCCATAACCAGTTCCAGAGACTCATGTTCGGGCAGATTGTTGACGGTATTGCCTGCATTGACCGTATTCAATGCGTATTGATGCTGACCCAATTCAGGCAGGATTTTTGCGACGAAGCCCGGTGTCAGGGCTTGAAGGGGTTCGGCTGCCAAAAACAGGGCCAGGCGTTCCATGAGATTGCGTAATTCTCTTACATTTCCCGGCCAGCCATAGTCTTGCAATAGCGTGCCGCAACTACTTATTTCTGCATGCAGATTGACGTGCGGCCTTACCCCCATAGCTGCCAGGGCATGCTTGAGACACCATTCGGCAAGAGGCAGCAAATCATCGGGGCGCTCGCGTAATGCGGGCAGATGCAGGCGCAGCACGGCCAGACGGAAATACAGGTCAGCACGAAACTTTCCTTCTTTTACCCGACTTTCCAGGTCGCAATGGGTAGCGCTGATGATGCGTACGTCTACCGGTATTGGGCGCATGCTGCCCACGCGGTTGATCTCCCGTTCTTCCAGTACACGCAATAAACGGGTTTGCAAGGTCAATGGCATTTCACCGATTTCATCCAGGAATACCGTTCCTCTATGGGCAATTTCAAACAAGCCCGCATGGCCGCCCCGTTTGGAGCCGGTAAATGCCCCTTCTTCATAGCCAAATAATTCAGATTCCAGCAGGCTTTCGGCGATGGCACCACAATTCACGGCAACAAAGGGCTGGCGCGCACGCGTGCTCTCCCTGTGCAGCGCCTGGGCCGCCAGCTCCTTGCCTGTGCCAGTTTCACCTTGTAACAACACTGTCGCCGGGGAACGGGCAAACAAAGAGAGGGACTTGCGGGTAGCCTGCATGAGGGCAGAGTCACCCCGTAAATCGTTCAGCCCATGTTTGGCACGCAAAGATTCTGCGGCAGGGTGGTGCCGTCCCCTGGCGGATTCCAGTCGTGTCAGGCGGGCGATTTCCAGTGCATCATCAAAGGCTTGCCGTATCGATGTGGCGGAATACATGAAAATGCCAGTCAACCCCGCTTCTTCAGCCAGGTCGGTAATGAGGCCAGCACCGACAATGACCTTGATGCCGCCAGCCTTGAGTTCACTGATCTGGGCGCGGGCATCTTCTTCGGTGACATAGGTGCGCTGTTCCAGCGGGAAGCCGAAAGTGGTCTTGAAATCCACCAACTCAGGCATCGTTTCCTGGTAATTGATCAGGCCGATCGCGGGTGATACTTTGCGCGCCCTGGCCAGCGCTTGCATGACATCAAAGCCGCTGGCCTTGGCGATGACGACAGGGACCGGCAGGCGGTTTTTCAGGTAGGCACCATTCGAGCCAGCGGCGATGACGGCGTCGCACCTTTCCGTTTGCAGGCGCTCTTTCAGGTATTGCGCGGCTTCTTCAAAACCCATGTGTATGGGTTCTATATCGGCACTGACATCATATTCAAGCATGATGTCACGGAACATATCGAACAAGCGGGATATTGACACCGTCCAGATGACAGGCTTGTCCTGATTATCGCGCTTTGCTGGTGGCTGTTTCATTATTGTTTCATTTTTTCTTTGATAAATGTTTCAAATTTCAATATGAAACATCATTATGAAACAAAAAATGAAAGCGTGCACAGGCTTTATTCTGTCCCACAGCAAATAAGTGTTTGATTTATATGAAGATGATAAGGAAATGTCTTTGTAATGCTCACGCTGGCACGCCGATTGCAATATGCATCCCAGAATCTGTTCATTAACCTGAAAGCATACACATGAGTACATACTCCGCAGGTGCCGCCTTCCGCAAGGCGATGCAGGAAGAATCTCCTCTGCAAGTCGTCGGTGCAATCAACGCCAATCATGCCTTGCTGGCAAAACGTGCCGGTTTCAAGGCGATCTACCTTTCTGGCGGCGGTGTCGCTGCTGGTTCGCTGGGTTTGCCTGACCTGGGTATTTCCAATCTTGATGACGTATTGACCGACGTACGCCGCATCACAGACGTGTGTGACCTGCCTTTGCTGGTCGATGTGGACACCGGTTTTGGTTCATCGGCCTTCAATGTGGCACGTACTGTCAAATCCATGATCAAGTTTGGCGCTGCCGCCATTCATATTGAAGACCAGGTAGGTGCCAAGCGTTGCGGCCATCGCCCTGGCAAGGAAATCGTCAGCAAGCAGGAAATGGTAGATCGCGTGAAAGCTGCGGTCGATGCCCGTACCGACGACAACTTCGTCATCATGGCGCGTACTGACGCGCTGGCAGTTGAAGGGCTGGAAGCGGCGATAGACCGTGCCCTCGCATGTGTAGAGGCGGGTGCAGATATGATCTTCCCGGAAGCGATTACTGAGCTGTTGATGTACAAGCAATTCGCCAATGCCGTCAAAGTACCTATCCTGGCAAATATTACCGAGTTTGGTGCGACACCCCTGTTCTCGGTCGAAGAACTTGCTGCGGTGGACGTAGGTCTGGTCTTGTATCCTTTGTCAGCTTTCCGTGCCATGAACAAGGCGGCAGAAAACGTCTATGGCGCGATACGTCGTGACGGCACGCAAAAGAATGTGGTTGATACCATGCAAACCCGCATGGAATTGTATGAACGCATCAATTACCACGACTTTGAGCAAAAGCTCGATGCCCTGTTTGCCCAGCAAAAAGCCAAATAATAATGATATAAGCTGTCCCGTCCTTGCGCTGCATCAAGCGAGCGGATGGGAACAGCCCTGAATATGAACCTCTGGAGAAATAATCATGACTGAAGCAGTTCCTTTCAAACCCAAGAAATCCGTCGCTCTGTCGGGCGTTACTGCGGGCAATACTGCTCTGTGTACCGTAGGCAAAACCGGTAATGACCTGCATTACCGCGGCTACGATATCCTGGACGTGGCAGATGCCTGCGAGTTTGAAGAAATTGCCCATTTGCTGGTGCATGGCAAATTGCCTACCGTCGCAGAATTGCAAGGCTACAAGACCAAGCTGAAGGCCTTGCGTGGCTTGCCAGCCAATGTCAAGGCAGCGCTGGAATGCTTGCCAGCATCGTCCCACCCTATGGACGTCATGCGTACCGGTGTCTCTACACTGGGTTGCATATTGCCAGAAAAAGATGATCACAATCACCCCGGTGCACGTGATATCGCAGACCGCCTGATGGCGTCGCTGGGTTCCATGCTGCTGTACTGGTACCACTACAGCCACAATGGCAAGCGCATAGAAACTGAAACCGATGATGACTCCATAGGCGGTCATTTCCTGCATCTGCTGCACGGTAAAAAACCAAGTGCTTCGTGGGAAAAAGCCATGCATACTTCATTGATCTTGTATGCAGAGCATGAATTCAACGCGTCCACCTTTACTGGCCGTGTGATTGCTGGCACAGGTTCTGACATGTATTCCGCCATCACCGGCGCGATCGGTGCCTTGCGCGGCCCTAAACACGGTGGTGCGAATGAAGTCGCGTTTGAAATCCAGAAGCGTTACGACAATCCTGATGAAGCAGAAGCCGATATCAAGAAGCGTGTAGAAAACAAGGAAGTCGTGATTGGCTTTGGTCACCCTGTTTATACCATCTCTGATCCACGTAACAAAGTCATCAAGGAAGTCGCGCGCAACCTGTCTAAAGAAGCGGGCGCAATGAAGATGTTTGATATTGCCGAACGTCTGGAAACAGTGATGTGGGATATCAAAAAAATGTTCCCCAACCTGGACTGGTTCTCTGCCGTGTCCTACCACATGATGGGTGTGCCGACTGCCATGTTCACACCTTTGTTCGTGATTGCCCGTACCTCAGGTTGGGCGGCACACATTGTAGAACAACGCATCGATAACAAGATCATTCGTCCTAGCGCCAATTATGTAGGCCCTGAAGACCTGAAATTTGTTCCTTTGAATAAACGCAAATAAATCAACGAGAATAAATAAGCCAGAGGTTGCAATATGAAAGAGCAGGCAGACCTGTCCAAACTCAGCACCAGACGCGCTGTAAGGCAAGATCTGCCGCGCCTGCTGGAACTCATTGCCGATGATGATCTGGGCAAGAACCGTGAAGGCGTGGGTTCGGAAGAAGCATGTTATACCGAAGCTTTTGAGCGTATAGCCGCCGATGAAAATCAATTCCTGATGGTGGCCGAGATGGATGGCCGCATCATCGCCATGCAGCAGGTGACTTTCATTCCTGGCCTGAGCAGGAAAGGCGCTACGCGCGCCATGATAGAAAGCGTGCGGGTCGATGGCTACCTGCGTGGCCAGGGCATAGGTCACTGGTTCATACAGCAAGCCATACAACTGGCGCGTGAACGAGGTTGCCAACTAGTGCAACTGACC
>JACQDX010000092.1 GCA_016200895.1 Burkholderiales bacterium | reverse complement strand
CAAAGGCAATTGTATCCAGATCCACCTTGATACCATCGCGGATGTCTATAGGCGATTGTCTTTCGCCGATATCGCATTTGGCATTGGCAGTATTAAGCTTGCCCCAGTTCAAAGGGCCACCCTCACCCTGGTAACTCCAGTGTATATCAGCATGGCTGGCCGCCGACCCACCCGCTGCTGCCGCGCTATTGGTGCCATGTTCACTTTTCGCTTTAGCCGTTTCTGGTCTGCGTATTGGTGGCGCATAAGATGGCCGCATGACAGGCTTGGGTGCACTACGCGCTGCAGCGTCATCCTTGTCCTTGCGGATAACACTGAGACGCTCGGCTATGCGTGCCGCCAGCTCATCGGCAGCCAGTGCTTCTTTGGCACGGATAGCGGCTTCCTTGGCGGATTCCTTGCTTTCTTTGGCAGCTGGCTTGCGCTCTTCTTTGGCTGGTACGGACGCGGATGCTGAGGCCGAAGCAGAGCTGGGCGCCTCTTCTTTTGCCGATGCTGCTTTGATAGGTTTGGACGGTGGCGGATCATTCGCCTGAGCAGACAAGGCCAACAACATGGGAAGCAGCAGAGCGAGGGAGCGGCGCATAGTGGAGTAAATTTAGGATATCGGTTTGCAGAGAGATACCTTAGTTACGGCAAGTCTCTTTGCAAACTTGAATCCTGGGAGCAATGTGTGGTTTTTTCGCCCTCAAGCCGCCGCTATCTCAGCTTACACCCCTTCAACAATGAACAAGCGACCAATGGAGTTGGCATGGCGAATTTCCATGGCCTTGGCATATTCAACCGAGTCATACCATAGCTGCGCCTGTTGCAGACTGGGAAATTCGACAAGCACCGAACGCCAGCCTTCATTATGGGCATCATCCCTGCCCTCTTTTTGCACCCGTGTACCACCGCGCACAAGGAATTGCCCGCCATATTGCTCCACGCTGGCAGTAGCCAGTGGCCGGTAATCGGCATATGCATCTGCATTGGTGACCTGGATTTCTGCAACGACATAAGCTTTACTCATGATATTCCTGATAATTTTTTGGTTACAATGACAATATGCGTGCTTTAGCGGCAGCATATTCCAATTTCAAACGTGCCACCACTTCCGCCACGGTCAGCACATCATCCATCATGCCTACACCCTGACCTGCACCCCAGATATCACGCCAGGCCTTGGCTTTGCTGCCGCCACCAGAACCGAAATTCATCGCGCTCTTGTCCGCGACCGGCAAGTTGTCCGGGTCAAGGCCAGCAGCGACGATGGACTTTTTGAGGTAATTGCCGTGCACACCAGTGAACAGATTGGTGTAGACAATATCTGCTGCCGCTGAATCAAGAATGGCCTGGCGATAATCATCATCCACGTTTGATTCAACAGTAGCCAGCCAGCGTGAACCTATGTAAGCAAAATCAGCCCCCATGGCTTGTGCTGCCAGCACTGCATCACCAGTCGCAATAGAGCCTGACAGGGCGATTGGGCCGTCAAAGAAGCGCCTTACTTCACCGACCAGGGCAAACGGCGACAGGCCGCCAGCGTGACCGCCAGCACCGGCTGCCACCAAGATTAGGCCATCGACTCCGGCCTCCAGCGCTTTTTGCGCATGGCGTATCGAAATCACATCATGCATGACGATGCCGCCGTAGCTGTGTATGGCATCCAGCATTTCTGGCGGTGGCGCACGCAAGGAAGAAATGATGATGGGGATCTGGTGTTTGACACACACCTCGACATCATGCGCCAGCCTGTCATTGGATTGATGGACGATCTGGTTCACCGCAATAGGCCCTATCAATGCATCGGGATGTGCTTCCTGGTGCGCTGCCAGCTCAGTCTGTAATTCCGTCAGCCAGACATCCAGCAACTCTGCTGGCCTGGCATTCAGGGCTGGGAAAGAACCGACTATGCCCGCCTTGCATTGCGCTGCCACCAGTTTGGGCCCACTGGCAATGAACAGGGGGGAACCTATGACAGGCAGGCTAAGGTGCTGCAAAGCTGATGGCATGCGTGAAACTGGACTTGATACAGGTGAATCGAGAGCCATAGTCGATATCCTCTAAGGGTAAGCATATACAGCCAGTTTGCTGCACATATCCAGTATGATTTTACCGTGCAAATAAAAATCTTGTGGAGACACCATGACTTATCAATGTTTTGACTTCAGTATCAGCAATAAAATCGCCCACCTGCGCCTGAACCGCCCAGCCACGCTGAACACCATGCAGCCGGTATTTTTTCGTGAACTGACAGAGATTTTGCAAAACCTGCAAAATCAGGCAAATGCCCGCGTGCTCATCATCTCCTCTACCGGCAAGCATTTCACCGCCGGCATGGCGCTGGATGTCTTTGCCGGTGGCGGCATCACACTCGATGATGCCAGTGCCGTTGGTCGCGCCAATATCGCCCTGGCGCTGAAGGACATGCATCATGCTTTCAACCTCATCGAATCCTTGCGCATGCCGGTGATCACAGCCATCCACGGTGGCTGCATAGGCGGCGGTGTCGACATGATCTGCGCCAGCGACATACGCCTGGCCAGTAGCGATGCATTTTTCTGCATACAGGAAATCAACATAGGCATGACCGCCGACCTCGGTACTTTGCAACGCCTGCCCAAACTCATCCCTGAAGGCATAGTCCACGAAATGGCCTACACTGGCCGCCGCCTGCCCGCACAACGCGCCCTGGCAGTTGGCTTACTCAATGAGCTATTCGACACCCAGGAAAACATGCTGGCCGCAGCCCAGCAAATGGCCACAGAAATCGCCGAAAAACCCCCGGTCGCCATCTGGGGCAGCAAACAAGCCATCCACTATGCCCGCGACCACAGCACCCACGACGCCCTGCAACAAATGGGCTGGCTACAATCCGGCATCTGGCAAAGCAGTAATTTGATGGAAGCTTTCATGGCGAAACAGCAGGGTAGAACTACGGAATATGCGGATCTGGCACCGGTTAGTTCGTTTTCTGAGGCGGCTTATCATTTGAAGTAAGTATCAGCGTAATCGGTGATCGAACCTATACAAAAATAAATGGGTGACGGTCGTGTTGACGTTGTTTTTGACTTTGGGGTTGCTTTTGACTTTTCGCAGTTCCCATGTGTAGCCGCCGTTTGTGCTGCACAGAAAATGGAAATAGAAGAGCCGCTGTCTGAGCGTAGCGAGTTTCGGATCTTCCCATTTTTTGTACTGCACAAACGGGAACCCCCGTTAGGGGCGGCTACGCCTGGGTCGCCTTTTTGGCACAACTTTTTGGCGAAGCAAAAAGGTGTGTAGCCGCCGGTCTACCACCGGCCGGCAATCTTAAATTACATGGGAAATTATTTAAAAATCTAGTTCGTAAAATCTTATTTTCCTAAAATTAATAGCCTTCACAGGCATGCAACGAACGCCACTGGATTCCAGCTAAAAGCATGCTGGAATGACGTGACGAAGATGGTCAGTAGATCAAAGGGTCGTCAGCCTGACTACGTCCTGTGGATACGATTAAAAACCGCATTATCCTACCCTAATCTCCCTAACCCCCTTCCCCAACCTCCGCCTCAACAAAGTCCGCAAAGTCACCCCATCCGCATACCCCACCAGCCCCGCAATCTGCTCCACACTATGATTTGAAGTCTTCAATAAATGCACCGCTTTCTCTATCCGCAAATCCTGCACATACGACACTGGCGTCTTACCCAATACCTCATGAATACGCCGCGCCAGAGTACGCTTGCTGGTCGCCAGTGCATCTGCTGCATCATCGAGGTTAAAGCCCTGGTCAAGATGACTGCGCGCCCAGCGGTCGAAGCGTTCCACCATGGGATCAGCGTGCGACAGATGATCGGAAATGATGTAGGCCGTTTGTGAAGGACGGCTATCAACCACCAGGTAACTGGCGACCAGATTTGCCAGCTCTGGATTGCTCTGCCGTATCAGCCATAACATCATGTCCATATGGCTGAAAGCTGCACCCGCAGTCAGGAACTGGCCGGACTGCACGATCATATGGCTGGTGTTCAGGCGTACAGATGGATAGCGTTGACGGAACAGGGGATTGAGCCACCAGGTGGTAGTCGCATCACGCTCGTCGAGCACTCCGCTTTCTGCCAGTACGAAGGTGCCTATGCAGGCCGCGGCAATCCGTACACCATCATCGGCCCAGTCACGCAAGGCGACGCTCGCGTCCTTGACATCAGGACGTGCCAGCGCCTGCATCAAGGTATCCGGCATCTTGTAACCCAGCGCTGGTACGATAACCAGATCAGGTACTGGCACTTCATCCACACGCACTACCGGCACACTCATGCCTTGCGCTGATTGCACGCGCCGCCGCATGCCCACCAATGAAAGCTTGAAGGGTGGCGCCGGATTGGCTTGCATGCCCGACAATTCATTCGCTGTCGTCAGTGCATCAAGGACGATGGACAGGCCGGTATCGAAAACGCCATCAAGGGCGAGGATGTTGATGTTCATGGCAAGATTAATACCAAAGATGTCAATCGCGCCAGTATCACGCAAGTCCCTTGAACTGTAAAGTCTCTCTTCATCGCAATCCTGCGATGCAAGTATAGATTCAAGCACATGGAGATAAATCATGATCAAGCACGCCCTGTTCGCCCGTTTTGAAGCCAAACCCGGCAAAGCCGCCGATGTCGCCGCCTTCCTGGAAATGGGCCTGGCCCTGGCTAACCAGGAAAGCACGACACCTATCTGGTTTGCCCTGCAATTATCTGACAGCGTATTCGGCGTCTTCGATGCGTTCGAGAATGAAGCAGGCCGTCAGGCACATTTGCAAGGACCTATCGCCCAGGCATTAATGGCGAAGTCTGAGGAATTGTTTACCGGTCCACCCAGCATAGAAAAGATCGAGGTGTTGGGCTTAAAAAATCTGGCAAGATAAGCAAAGATCGCCGCAAAGTTAATCTGGCGTTGTTGCGTCCTCTTGCCGTACTAAAGTACTGTCTGCGATGACGCGCCTAGCCGGGGGCGCCTAGCCGGGGGCGCCGAGCCAGTTTGACTTTGCAACAATCTCTATACCGGAATAGAAGGAGAAACTGCATGTACGAAAAAACCTTGATAGCAGGCTGGGGCGATATGGATTTCAATTCCCATATGCGTAACACAGCTTATCTCGATAAATCTGCCGATGTACGCATGATGTATTTTGCTGACTGCGGTTTCCCCATGGCCGAATTCATGCGCTTGCGTATGGGCCCGGTCGTCATGAAAGATGAGGTCGAATACTTTCGTGAATTCCATCTGCTTGACGAAGTTACGGTCACACTAAGTTTGGCCGGTTTGTCGGAAGACGGCAGACGATTCAAGATACGTAATGAATTTTTCAACAAGGGCAAACTGGCGGCACGTGTCACTTCGCTGGCAGGCTGGCTGGACCTGAATGCACGCAAGCTGATTACACCACCCGATAATTTATTGGAAGCGATGCGACAAACTACTCATGCGGAAGACTTTGTGATACTGCCTGATAGTTCACAAACCAATTGAAGAGGGCAACATGAGCATACGCATAGTCCAGCTGGGCACAGCACGCGCAACAGATGAAGGCTTGCGCATAGGCACGGTAAGGCGGCCGCCACGCGGGGTGCCAAAAGCAGAATTCGCCAGCCACAATTACTATGATGTCTGGTTCCCGAATTTGTCGCCGAGTGCAGATTTGATGGCCAAGGGCAAAGCCGTCAGCACGCCTGCCGAGTGGGACAGTTTCACGCGCAGCTTCAAGGCAGAATTGAATGAAGCAGATGCCAGCAAGGTTCTGGATTTGCTGGCGGCAATGTCGAAGACGACGAATTTTTCTGTAGGTTGTTATTGTGAAGATGAGAGCCGCTGCCATCGCTCCATACTCAGACAGTTGTTGACTGAGCGTGGAGCGGAAGTAAGCTAATCGCATTTTCTCCCGCACTTGGTGACGGCATGGCGATGATAATCCGTCACCAGTCCATCCTGGATTTCAACATGGCAGCAAGCCAGTACCTTGTCCTTCAGCATGCTGCGACCACGTGCTGCCCGGCTTTTGATGGCAGACAGACTGAGCCCTTCCTGATCAGCAAGATGACGCAAGCTGCAACCCTGTAACTCAGTGGCCATCAGGGTATCGCGATACTTATCCGGCAATTGCTGGATGAAGACCTGCAAGCAACTTGCCAACCCAGCATGCAGTTGCAGATCGTCGGCCTGCTGTTCAGGCATATTCTCGTCGAGTTCTTCCATACTCACACCCTGACTGCGGTAATAATCGACCACAGTGGTACGGGCAGCTGCATACAGCCAGCCGGTAAGGTTGTCAATCTGGCGACCGGCGCGTTTGCTCAGCAGGGCTTTGACAAAGATATCCTGCAATAAATCGTCAGCCTGACTGCTATCGGCAATGCGCCTGCGCAGGTAAGCACGCAGGCTGGCTTGCAGGTCACCAGATGCTTTCGTCAAGTCTTCTCTATTTTGTGTCAGTTGCAGCATGATTCCTTACCGGCATTGGCCGCCCGGGGAACGCAACAGGCAGCAGTGTCTGCAACTTTTTCACTGCTACCCTTATGCAAGGGGATGCAGCAAGCGCCGTCTGGCGTTGCAGTATCTTCACCAAATACCTCAGCGTCTGACATAGTGAGGAAATGTTCCCACGGCAAACCCTGGGGGTCAACTATCCAGTGTTTTTTGCTATTTGCATAGCAACAGGTGGCTGCTTCCTGATCCAGTATCTGCGCGCCCGAAGCGGCATCAGCCAGTAGCTTCAATTGCGCCAGTTCTTCATCCGTATCAGCCTGCATGCCAAAATGATTCAGGCCAGTTGCATGGCCGCGTGTGGAAATGGCAAAATTGATGCACGGATCATCAAGCATCCATTTCGCATAATCAGCCTGTTGCTTTGCCGGTATCTGCCCAAACAGTTGACTGTAAAAAGCAATACTGTGGTCCAGATGATCTACGGCGATATGTACATGAAAGCGTTTCATTTCTTACTCCTGTGTATAAAAACCATGCCTGGGATGTGTTACACAGGTATAGACGTAAGCAGTAAGAAAAGGTCGCAAGAATTTTTAAGCTATTGCCTTGGTCACCGCTTCTATGTGGTGACCATCAGGATCGATCAAGAACGCAGCGTAGTAATAAGTTCCATAGTCAGGGCGCAAACCCGGTGTGCCATTATCGCTGCCACCTATGGCTAGCGCCGCTTTATGAAACTGGTCAACTGCTGTGCGTGTCACTGCGGTAAAGGCCAGATGAAAACCCTGACCTGGTGGGCTGGCATCCGGTCTTAATTTCAGGCACAGGATATCTTGATCGTCATGCAAGCCATAGCCCAGGGCGGTGTCGTCTTCAAACACACGCCGGTAACCCAAGGCACCAAGAGCAGCATCATAAAATGCGCCCGCCAGTGCCAGATCGCATACGCCCAGGGAGATGTGATGCAGCATTTTGTTATTCCTGAATTAAATGAAAATTATCGATATGAAAGTAGTTCGCTAGCGGGTACTGGTCAGCACATCGGCTTCCAGCGTAGCGGCACCAGCAACAACCAGCTCTGCAGCAATTTGCGGTATCAGGACATCGGCACTCAACTCAAGCACACGTGCTGACGAAATAAAACAGCGGGTCTTGCCAAGCTGGCTCAGGACCTGGTCCAGGCTGATCTGGCGCAACTCCAGCAAGATGAAGGCCAGCATGACTTTGACGGCATTGCGGGCATTGCGTCGCGGGTCGGCTTGCAGATAAGCCAGGCGGGACTCGGCACGCGCCAAGGCTGCTTCTACATTGCCAAACGCCGCACCATGGCCGGGAATAACCATGCGCGGCTGAAGTTCACGTATGACTTGCAAAATGGCAGCCTGCTCAGCAAAACCGGATTCACCTTCCAGCTCGGGGAAAATAATGCCGAAGCCATTTTCCCACAAAGCATCGGCTGAGATCAGTATGCCTTCCTCTGCACAATGCAATATCATGGAATGTGGATCATGGCCTGGTGCAGACAATACCTGCCATTGCATGCCACCCAGTTGCAACTCATCGCCATGCTGTATCGCCGCATCAAAGCTGAAGCGCTCGCAACGTTGACCTGTGGCTGCGTAAGTCAAGGCCCCTTCATCCCAGACTGCAACTGCAGCTGTGTCGGCCACCGGGATCAGGGTGCGGCAGCCATACAAGCGTTGCAGGCTGGCATTACCACCACAATGATCAGAATGCAGATGGGTATTCACCAGCAGATCGAGTTTGCGACCACCCAGGGCTTGCTGCATCAATGCCACAGTCTGCGGTGCATGGCTCAGGTAACCGCTATCTACCAGAGCGGTCTGTTGCTCATCGATGAACAGGATGTTATTCGAGGACAGCCAGCCCCGCTCAAAGACTTGCATGCTGGCGGGCAGTTGCATCATGTTTTGCCTACGACTTTACGTTGCTGACCATAGGGCATGGTTTGTGCGGCAACCAATTCTGCTGATGCGAAGAAGGCATCTCCTTGCAGATAAGCTTGCAACATGTCCGTGCCATCCAGACCCCAGAAGCAACGACCATCGACTACCGCTGTTGGCACGCCAAACACGCGGGCAGCAATGGCCAGTTCGCCATTACGTTTTAGCGCATCTTTGACAGCGGCGTCATCGAGCATGGCTGGTGTCACTTGCAACTCGTCCAGCAAGGCTTGCCAGTGTTCTGTCTGTGCGGGTATATGACCGTCACGCCAGACAAAGCGGAACAATCTGTGCACGGCAGCTTCAGTGCTGCCCAGCGCCAGACACAGGCGCAATAGAGGCAGGGGATTGAAAGGATGCTCGGGCAGCATGCGCAAAGGAATGCTATGCTTATGTGCCAGCCAGGCGCAATGCTCGAAAGTCCACTGGCGCTTGGGAGCAATTTCTGCCGGGCCTTTGTTGTCCCAATGATTAAGCAGGCCAGCGAATAGGACCGGACGGTAATTGATCTGCGCTACACCTTGCAAACGTCCCAACATTTCACTCTGTAAATAAGCGAAGGGAGAAATAAAATCGAAATACCAGTCTAGTTGCTTCATTAATTATCCTTTCTTCCTGCGACACTCAAGGCAGCATTCTTTGCTGTACCAGATCCCAGATTTCCAGCTTCTTGTGATTGTCTGCCTTGCTCCAGCAAATGATTTCATCGATGTTACGATAGCAACCCATGCACAATCCTGTCTTCTCATCCATGCGGCAAATATTCACGCAGGGCGAAGGTACGGTTGCGCCGGGTTTCATGACAAACTGGGCGGGGTCAAATTCATACAGGATATTCATGCGCGCAAAGCCACATCTGCAACAGGTGCACCTGTCATGTTTTTCAATTGTTCGGGCGTCAGTTTGAAGACTGCATGAGGGTGACCGGCAGCGGCCCAGACATGCGAATATTGCAGCAAGTCTTCATCTATCAGCATGACGGTTTTTTGCAGATGGCCGATAGGGCAAACCCCGCCTATGGCATAACCGATTTTTTCTTTGACGAAACGGGCATCCGCCTTGCCCAAGGGACCGACGATAGCCGCTACTTTGCGTTCATCAACACGATTGATGCCGCTGGCAACGACCATGACGGCAGCATCATCAAGCAAGCGGCGGAAGACGATGGATTTGGCGATTTCTGCCACCTGGCAACCCAGGCCGGCAGCAGCCTCGGCAGAAGTTTTGCCGGATTCCGGCAACATGACGACAGTTTGATCGTGCCCCAGGCTATGCAGCAATTGGGCAACGCGCTGGGCGGTTTCGGGTAAGGTAGTATCTTTAGACATGATGCGCAGTCAAATAAGACAAAACCTGTTTATATCACAAGCAAAGTCTGTATGCTCAGTGTGTCTATTTACCCAGCAAGTTCTAACCGTGCCATTCAGCCAGTAAGGCGGCATGCTGCGCAGGCACTTCAAAATATTTCATGGCAGCGCGATACTCATTGCCACTCAGTATGGAATAAACGCAGGTTGCCTTGCAGACTACCTGGGTACGCTGCGAGGCGTCGCCTGGGTTGGGGACTTCCATCATCATCTGGTAAGTCTGTTTTTCTTTGAGGACAGCGCTGCACTGCATTTGTATGCTGCCTGAAGTAAAGTTGATTATCCTGGCTGGAACAATTTGGCCAGGAAGCACCTGGATAGCGCCGCGCCATGTAACGTTGGCGCGCGCAGCGTTGCGGGAATCACTCATACGGACAAATACCTGAAATGCAAATTCATAGACAGAATTAAATGATGCAGCGCGGAAATTATTATTGTACCGACTTCTGCGCTTCCCAGCAGAAACTATTTCAACTCATTTTTAACTCATTTTTCAACTCTCTTGAATTCTGCGCCAGCCAGTTGGCTACGCCCGCCGCAGCAACCCTGGCGGTAGCGAAACAGGCTGTCAACAAATAGCCGCCAGTCGGTGCTTCCCAATCCAGCATTTCGCCAGCAAAAAACAGGCCGGGATGCTGCACAGCCATCAGGTTTTCATCCAGTGCTTCAAAGCGCAGGCCACCAGCACTGCTGATGGCTTCATCTATGGGTCTGGTCGCCTGCAACACCACAGGCAAAGCCTTGATGGCCTGCGACAGTACGCTGGCTTGTGCAAAGTCCGTTTTGGCCAGGCATTCATGCAGCAAGCCCGTTTTTAATGCATCCAGACCCAGGCGAGTTTTCAGGTGACTGGACAAGGAGCGCGAACCACGCGGATGTTCCAGTTCAGCCAGTACTTTTTCCAATGGCGTATCTGGCAGCAGATCGAGTTCCAGCACCGCCTTGCCCTGACTTTGCAATTGCTGACGCAGTGCAGCAGACAGTGCATAAATCAGGCTGCCTTCAACACCCGTTGAGGTGATAACAAACTGTCCCTTGCGCATGGGCTGAGTACCACCCTGCACTCTGGCAGCAACTGTCAATATAGGCTGACCGGCAAACTTGTCTTTGAAAAATGTGCTCCAGTCCAGATCAAAACCACAATTGGCTGGCTGCAAGTCTGCAACATCCAAGCCACGCTGTCTGAGCAAGTTCACCCATGCGCCGTCAGAGCCCAACCTGGCCCAGCTGCCACCACCAAGGGCGAATACCTGCGCACTTGCGGGCAGGCAGACTTCACCATCTGGCGTGGCAAAGCGTAATTGGCCTTGTTCATCCCAGCCCAGCCAGCGATGCCGCATATGGAAACGCACACCTTGCTGGCGCAGACGATGCAGCCAGGCACGCAATAAAGGGGCAGCCTTCATATCAACCGGGAACACGCGGCCAGAGCTGCCGACATAGGTATCGATACCCAGGTCTTTGACCCATGCACGCAGGGCAGCGGCATCAAACTGCCCTATCATGGGTGCCAGCAGTGCCTCGCGTTCGGCATACCGTGTCATGAAAGAGACAGAATTTTCAGAATGTGTGAGATTCATCCCCCCCTTGCCTGCCATTAAAAACTTGCGTCCTACTGAAGGCATGGCATCATACACATCAACAGCAATGCCTCGCAGAGCCAGGGTTTCTGCCACCATCAATCCGGCTGGGCCACCGCCAATAATGGCGACACTGTCAGTCTGATGATGATGTTTTTTAGTCACGTATGTTTGCATAAGTTTGCGTCATAATATGGTTTTGCATGTACTGCTTTGGTGCTTCCTTGCATGCAAACAAAGCTGATTGGTTTCTGCCTGAATTCACCAGAAGTTACAACCAGGTCCCCTATGGTCAATCTGGATCGTGCTACGCTAGACTTAGTGATTGCTTACATCAGCGTGATTTCCATGCTGGTCATGCTGGCGGTTTGGCATATCAACCGTGACATACCCGGCACCGGCGTCTGGGCAGCTGCTGCGTCCATGATCGCGCCGGCCTTTTTACTGATACGCCTGATCAATATCATCGACATCCCCATGTCTTTGATCATCGCCTTTAACAATTCCCTGACCCTGACCACCACCCTGCTGATGCTGGAAGGCACCCTGCGTTTTCGCGGCTATCCCTCCCAGATACGCTGGCGCTGGGGTCTGATATTGATCCCGGCATTTATCTTGCTGGCTTTCATCAACCGGGACGACATGATACGCCGATATCTGTTCCATGATGTCATCGCTGCCAGCCTGATGTTGAGTACTGCTTTTATTTTGATCTGGAAAACCCGCGACCTCGACTTGCTGGCGGCCTGTATAGGGGCGATTTCCCTCATCATTATGGCGGTAGGTTTTATTATGCGCTGGCATCTGGCTTTTATTTCGAATAACAATGCTGAACTGGCCAGGCACCCGTTGCTGAACTTTATCTATCTGATCGTTGTGCTGTGCTTGCTGGGCTGGACTTATGGCGTCAGCGTCAGCTGCAATCTGCGCGCCCAGAAAAGCATACTGGAAATGGCCAGAGAAGACGCCCTGACTGGTTTGCCAAACCGCCGTCATGTCGATGAAATGCTGGACAAAGCCATCGCCCAAAGTAGCCGCAACCAGCAAGGCTTTGGCTTTATCCTGATAGATCTGAATCATTTCAAATCTGTCAATGACCGCTTTGGCCATCAGGCAGGGGATTTATTGCTCAAGGAAGTAGCCAAGCGCTTAAAAAGCTTTTGCCGCCATGCCGATTTCGTGGGCCGCATAGGCGGCGATGAATTCGTCGCCCTGACCTTCGGCGTCAACCAGGAATCTCAACTGGACAGCACCCTGCTGCGCTTGAAGAAAATACTCGAAGGCCCCTGCATCCTACAAGGCCACAGCGTAGAAATCGAAGCCGCCCTGGGCAGCGCCCTCTTCCCCACCGACGGCCGCAGCGCCGACAAACTCATGCAAGTCGCCGACCAACGCATGTACATCGACAAGTCAGTCCCGGAAAACATACTCGCTGCTGTAACCCAAAGAGCATAAAAAAACAAAGCCGGCAATCAAACCGGCTTTTACATTCAGCAGTATTCAAATAGGCCTGAGTAAGCGTAGCGAGCGGCCTTAGTTTGAGTTAAGAAGCGCAGTCGTACTCTAGTACGGCGACGAGTTTAAAAACCTGCAGGCCCAAAATCGCGCCGCGCAGTAGCTTAATCAGACCTATTTGGACCAGAACTTTTGATAGTGCGCGCGAAAATCGTTAACCGGCTCAAACATATTCTTTTGCCCACCGTCATATGCAATATTCTGCGCCGTCACCAAATGCAAGGCACTCACATAGTTGCTATGCTCGGCAGAAGAAAAAGCACGATTCAGTTCATCCACGATTTGCCATGCATGCATGGACAAAGGCTCAGGCACAGTGGCAGTTTGCAGGCTATTGGCGCGTATGCGTTTGTAGGCAGTAGGCGAACCGTCACCGGCAGACACAGCAACCAGCTTGTTACTTGCGACCAGGGTTGCGGTGGTTGGCACTTCCAGCAAATCAAAATAGAAATCATTGACACCAATGACATGCGTCCACTTGGCACCGTGACGCTTGACCAGGCTTTCGACTACGCCCTTCATCTTGATATGCGCGTCTGTCAGGGGCACGTCTTCCAGACTGAGTAATTTGCAACCTTCGCACTGACGTATGGTTTCAACGATAGCAGTGGATTTGGCCAGCAGATAAGGATTGCTGGAATCGGTAAATACCACGATGCCAGCTTTGTTATTGGAATCGACCACGGTATACAAGGCGGCCAGTTGCCCGACCTCTTTGGGATTGGTACCGATATTGGTAAACAAGCCGTCAGTCGGGCCACTCTTGACCGACGCATGCCAGCCAACCACGGGTACCTTGGCCTTGGCTGCTGCCGCCATGCCTTTGTTCTGACTTGTGACATCCACACCTGCCAGTATGATGCCATCGGCTTTCATATCCAGTGCCTGGCTGATAATCAATGCCCCCTGATTACAACGGCCACGGCAGTTGATGGGCAAGACTTCCCAGCCAGCGCTGGTACTGGCTTCGCGCACGCTATTGAAGACACCACTGACGCCTGCATCACTCATGTCTGCAGCAATAAAGATGATTTTCTTTTTCTTATGTAGTGCAGGTCCATCAACCGGGCCTTCCCAGCGGTTCTTGAGAGACGCAGCTCTGGCCACTTTGGCGTTGGCGCGGCTGAGAAACTGCATGGGATTTTCTTGTGCGGCAGCAGCACTGATGAAGCTGAACACAACAAACAACGCGGTCAAGCACTTACTTTTGGTAGCAGTCATGATTCTTGGCAGGTCAGGTTGGTAACGAAATCTTCGTATGCGCGCATACACACATACAAACTTTAATTTTTTCGATTGAAACAAATACTTACAACTGCGCAATGATTATTGCAGAAAAAAGCGTCAAGTAAATAGAGTTTCCGTACCCAGGGGCCAGCGTCGAATATTAAGCGAAAAAATGATCGATATAAAGAATAAAATTTTCCACAAGCAAAAATTTCCTGTGGAAAATTTCATTCCTTTTAACAACACCTACTATGACGAACCAATTAACAACAGTTGAAGCTGCACCAATTTGGGCCCATCCGGGTCCAAATCACGCACTTATTGGGCGATTTCGTGGGAATTTTGTTTGAATATGTTTGAATGTGAGTTTGAATATCATATTTCGGCTCATTTACTCCCAATGTACATCTGCCGAGCCCAGGCGTTCTACATTCCTTTTTGCCGGGTTGCCTATGACATGGACATCGCCACTACCGGTGACCTTCAGCTTGATTTCCTGGCTGGCAAATACTTTGCTGCTGGATGACCCCGTGGAATTCAGATTGACCACCGCGCTTTTCAATGCAGATGCTTTCAAATCGCCTGAACCCGATATTTTGACATTGAAGTTTTTAACCTGACCTCTGACGATGCTATCGCCTGAGCCGTTGGAAGTAAGCTCCAGTAAATCACTATTACCCACCCCCAGATTCAGGTCGCCACTACCATTCAGGCTGGCAAATACCTGCTGATACTCGCCATCCAGGTTGATGTTGCCAGAGCCGTGCAAGCTTACTTCGAGTTTATTGCCTTTAAAACCTTTGATGACGGCATCACCACTGCCGGAAGTCTGCAGTTTTTCCAGATTAGGCAAACTCAGTTCTATCCTGCTTTGCTCGGTTTTTCCTACCGAAATATAAATCCCGCGTGTGCCAACATACAGGGTATTGCCTTCCAGCCTGGTGGTCACCCGTGACACCAGCTTGGCATCCCCCTTGACCAGCAACTCTGGTATAGCGGCCTGTTTCAGCGCCAGATCAATGGGGCCACTGAGAATGACATTGACGATGGATGCCGTGACGGGGCGAACTTCACTGGCCGCCGAGCCAGCGCTGACGACATTGCTGGCATGGGCCCTGATAAAGACCACACTGGATGCTGTCAAAACTACAGCCAGACCCAACATGCCTATGCCTGTGCGTATGATGTTTTTCATTTTTTTCTCCTGAAGCTAAATGAAACCAAAAAAACTAAGTAAAACTAAAAAGCTGCAAACTACGTTGTGCTGACTTATCAGGCTGCATGTCCAAGTTGCAGCTGCGACAAGTTCCAGCGTAAATAATGTTTAAAGCCGATAAAGGTATATTTGGTCATGAACATGCTCAACATCATCAAGGCGATGGAGCCCAACAGCAAACCCAGTCCTGTGAATAATTTGGTGCCGGAAAAGTGATTACCAACCTCAATATGCAGTTTTTCTGTCTGGGTTTCTGTAGCTACTGTACGTGTGACAGCAGGTGTCGAAGCTGCAGATGCTGTAGATGCCGCCACAGATGAGGCAAGCACGGAAACTGCCTCGCCACCATTATCATCCTGCTTTTCACCGTCGATCAGGATACCTGTTTCAGTCACATCAACCCTGACGTTATGCTTATGCATACGATGATTATCATTATGATTATGCACATGGTGTCTGCCAGCAGGTATATCAACGCTGAACTGTTCGACACCGGAGATGCTGGCAGCAGTAATACCTATGCCCGCCACATACATCACCAGCGCAACTATATAAGCAGAGCACAAGAGGCTGAAGTAGGCCACGGCAGGTATCAGCATGAACAGATTGAAGATCATCAGGCCAATCAGGGCAACCAGCAAACCGGCCACATTACCCAGGCTGAAATTTGTTTTTAATGCAGCATAACGTGTGCTGGCTTTCTTTTGCGCTGCCAGTAATTCAGGTTTGGGCAGGCCAGCGGCAATTTCTTCTTCAGACTTGCCAGCGACCATGGCATCAACAAACTTGCGCTCATATTCCCACATGGTGTCTTCAATAACACTGGCGGACAAGCCATCCAGAGCCTGGCGCAGCGCGTTCATATATGCAGTCTTGTTCATTGCCGTCTCCCGTTCTTGAATTTGGTATGTTGAGAATA
Organism: Burkholderiales bacterium; assembly: GCA_016200895.1. Lineage (GTDB taxonomy): Bacteria > Pseudomonadota > Gammaproteobacteria > Burkholderiales > Burkholderiaceae_D > Undibacterium. Next base: position 90,796 of record JACQDX010000092.1, on the reverse strand, counting down.
AGCAAAGCAAAGCGGCGAAGCCACAGACTTGCGACAGTGCGCAAATTTCTGGGGATAAACTGCGAAACCCGGGGATAGTCAGCAAGCAGATGCTGCACTAAAAACAGAAGATGATATTGATTTGCTATGACATGTGCATGTCAGCCACATGTCAACCACATATCAAACACTTGCCAACTAACGGACAGGCTGTGAAACTCGTGTTGCATTATTATCCAGCCACTCCTGCAAATGACCGGTGTCTTCACCCAGCAAATGCAGGCCCAGGCGGCTGCGGCGCCAAAGTATGTCATCAACAGTGCGTGCCCATTCGTGGCTGACCAGATAGGCTGCTTCTGCAGTATATAAGCCTGGCACCAGCATTTCGCCCATATCAGCTAGCGAGTATTTATCTTTCAATAAGACATGGATGCGGCTGCCATAGGCATGGGCATAGCGTTCTGCCAGATGGGGAGGCAACCAGGCATATTGCTGCTGGCATTGTTGTATGAACAAGGGGAATTCGCTGACAGCGCGATTTTCCGGGGACTCACTATATATATCACCACCAGGCAGGCAGGCATGCTCAGTCCAGGCGGAATTGGCATTATTGAGCAAAGGTGCCAGCATGGACAACGCTTCTTCTGCCAGTTTGCGGTAAGTAGTGATCTTGCCGCCATAGACATTTAGCAGAGGTGCACCGGCAGTATCAAGTTCCAGACTGTAGTCGCGGGTCAGGGCAGCAGCTTTTTCCTTGCCCGCTGCTACCGTTTCTTCCACCAGCGGGCGTACGCCGGAATATGACCACAATACGTCCGCAGGGCTGATGGACTGAGTAAAATAATGGCTGGCCAGCCCGCACAGATAGGCGATCTCATCCTCACTGATCGCAACCTCATCCAGCGAGCCATGATAATCCAGGTCTGTCGTGCCTATCAGGGTAAAGTCTTGTTCATAGGGGATGGCAAACACGATGCGGCCATCGGGATGCTGGAAGATATAGGCGTAAGGGTGATGGAACAAGCGCCGCACAACGATATGGCTGCCCTTGATCAGCCGCAAGTGTTTGACAACACCCTGATGCAAGATTTGCTGCAGGGTGTTGACTGCCCAAGGCCCGCTGGCATTCACCAGGCTGCGGCTTTGCACCATCATCATGCTGCCATCAGCCCTTTGCAATTGCACCAGCCAGTGCTCGTCTTGCCGCCTGGCCGAGATGCAGCGCGTGCGCGTCATGATGGTGGCACCTTTTTCTGCTGCCTGCATGGCATTCAGTACCACCAGACGGGCATCATTGACCCAGCCATCGGAGTAGGCAAAACCACGGCGAAAATCAGCCAGCAAGGGCTGGCCAGCAATATGTTGCTGCAAATTGATGGATTCAGCACCCGGCAGCAATTCGCGCTTTGCCAGATGATCATATATGAACAAGCCCGCCCTGATCATCCACGCCGGACGCTGTCCTTTATCATGCGGCATGACAAAGCGCAAAGGACTGATGATATGCGGGGCAGACCGCATGAGCACTTCGCGCTCTTGCAAAGCCTTGCGCACCAGGCCAAATTCATAATATTCGAGATAACGCAAACCGCCATGGATGAGCTTGGTCGATGCGGATGAGGTATGCGAAGCCAGGTCATCTTTTTCACAAAGAAGCACGCTCAGGCCACGGCCAGCAGCATCGCGCGCTATGCCTGCTCCATTGATGCCACCGCCGATGACGAGGACATCGACTTCCGGCATGGCAGCTTGATCCTTCATTTTTTGACCAGATGATTCGGTAACCAGCCTATACCATGCGCGTGCAGGCTCTGTATGTATAAGCGGTCTTCAGTCTCAGTGACACCAGTGGTTTCTGGATATTGCCCGGTCGGGTCTTGCAAGTCGGCGACGATTTTGCCAGCTTCATTGAAAGCCAGTACGTGACCATAGGCCGGTGGCACTGGCCACAACACGCGCGGCAGACGCAGGGTGATGCTGCGTAGCCAGGGTTTTTCAGCCATGTTATCAATCGCTGCGCCTCGCGGTTTAGCCAGCCCCAGCCAGATACGGCCATCACGGCCACGCATGAGATTGTCTGGATAACCCGGCAAGTCACGCAGCAAGATACTGGCCAGTTTTTTATCTGGTTTGTTTTTGATATGCAAGGCATCGGCAGTCACCGCTATTTTCCAGATGCGGTATTCACCGGTTTCGGCCACAATGAGATGCTGTTCATCAGCACTGAGTGCAAGGCCATTGGCAAAACACAGGCCATCTGCAATCAGGCGGGTCTGCTTGCTGGCCGGGTCATATTCCAGTACCCGCCCGGTCGAGGAATGCTCAAGGATATCGAGTACGCTGGCATGGAAGGTACCGCCAAATTCTTTGGCACCAAAGCGCTGCGACGCATCAGTGAAATAAATCTTGCCAGTCTTGGCAACCACCACAGCGTCTGCATACAAGATAGGGCTATCGCCTATTTTGTCGGTAAGGACAGTGATTTGCTTGTCAGGTGCAATCGAGAGTATGCCGTGGAAGGCATCTGCAGCAATCATATTGCCTGCGGCATCAAACATGAAGCCCAGTACCCGCCCGCCAGTGTTCACCCAGATTTCACGCTGGCTGCCATCTGCCTGCATGCGCAGAATCGCACCGGATGTGACCGCGGCATACAGCTTGCCATCCGGGCCGATGGCGATATGCTCAGGGCCGGTTTCTTCCCCTATTTCTATGGTTTTCAGCGCTGCCAGCTTTTCATTGCGTGCATGTGGTGGCGAATAACCTGCGAAAGGCGTCGCCTGCCAGGCAACCGGATTGATAGGCACAGGTGCCAGCAATAGATAGGCAGCCAGGATCGCCACCAGGGCAAGTACCAGCAATAGCAGGCGTATGATCCATTTCTTCAACACTCATCTCCTTGCAGTTCACGACAGCGCAACAAGACTTTCCCCAAAGGGAAATCCAGGCAAGCCTGTATTTTGCACTGCCTGAATAATATTTTGATATTTATTTTAGAGGGATGTTGCAAGGAGGCAGACAACTACAAACCAGCAATCTTAACCGTGGCAACGTACGGCATCATAAGTACGCAGCCAGGTCATCTGCAAAATCCGGGCATCATTACTGGCCCGGTGGCGGGAAATATGCAAGTCTTCTTCAACCTGATCCTTGGTCGCATGCCACAGGCTTTCTTGCTGCGGGCTGATGATTTCGCGCAAATCTGCCAGGCGAAAACTCGGCACTTTGTCGGCAGCATCATATAAAAGCGCCATCCAGACGTAGTCCTGGGTCCAGCCATCGGTATATACCGTCATGCCTGCCAGCTGGATATTCAGTTGCTCAGTCACCAGACTGGCTGACCTGCCTCTTTCCACCAGTATCTCCCGCGGAATGCGATGTATACGGGCGGCCTGAATGTCCCAGTGCTGCCAGTCGGATTCTGGCTTGATCAGAGTGCACCAGCCTTCGCCATGACGACGCGAGTAACCTACCTCAATAGGGTAGCTACCTTTGCCAAAGCCTGAGGCTTCAAAGTCAATCACGATAGGCACGGTCATCATTGCATGTGCTCCGCCAGGGAATATTGCTGCGATCGGCACCGATGGCAAGGACTGATTCAGAATATGGACTGCGCCACTGGTACTTTTCATTTTTCTATGAATATCGACCATATGCAAGGCTTTGCATGGCATTTCTGCTTATTTAGGGGTGCATTTAAAGATATTTTATGAATATGTCGCAATTTATAGCTGATATAAATGAACAATCCGCTCAGACATCTGTCCAAAAAAACAGATTTTGCTGATCTTGTGATCTTGCCAGCCTTACTGATGGTGCTGATGGTGTTGATACCGCGCTGCCAAATTGCAAAAATACTGGTAAGCTCAGCGACTTGTTTTGTACATGTTAAAAGGAACCCATGCGCTTCTTACGCTTACTGCTTATCACTCTGGGCTTTGTTTCTGCGACAGCGCTCGCCTCGCCAGCTGCACTGAAAGAAGGTGCCGATTTCATTACGCTGAAAAACCCGCAAGCCGCGCCGGCCATGGGCAAGAAAATTGAAATCATAGAATTCTTCATGTATCACTGCCCAGCCTGTAACGCGCTGGAGCCCACTATCAATGAATGGGTAAAAAAGCAGGGTGACAATATCGTCTTTCGCCGCATCCATTTGCCGCTGACTGGTGAAAAAGATCCGGAAGCTCATTTGTTCCTGACACTGGAAGCCATGAACCTGGAAGCCAGCCTGCATGCCAAAGTACTGGCAACCTGGCATGTGGAAAGAAGCCGCCTGACCAGCGATGATGACAATACCGCATGGGCAGTCAAGAACGGCATCGATAAAGCCAAGTTCCTGAGTTTTTATAATTCATTCTCTGTCATGGGAAAACTGAAGAGCCTGGGCAAGCTGGTTGCCAGCTATCAGGTAGACAGTACTCCGACCTTTGTCGTGGATGGCCGCTTCCTGACCAATCCTTCCATGATAGGTGGAGCAAATCCGAATATTCCACGCGAACAGCTGGGTGTAGCGACCATGCAAGTGCTGGAAGGCTTGCTGGCGAAGAGCAAGAAATAAGTTAGTTACACCAAAACAAAAAAGCTCAGGATTTTTAATCCTGAGCTTTTTGTTTTACCCACTGACTTCACTTATCAATGACAGTCTTGCCTATCGGTGCCACAGCTATCGCTGCCAGCTTCAAGTGCTGAATACCAAAAGGTATGCCTATGATGGTAACAAAGCAAAACAGCGCAGACACCAGATGTGCCAATGCCAGCCACAGACCGGCAAAGATGAACCAGATTATATTGCCTATCATGCCCAGTGCCCCGGTACCTATATCTTCCTGCCCGCTGACATCTGCACGGTTGACGACTTCTTTACCAAAAGGCATGAAGCTCAACTGCCCGATGACAAAGCAGGCTCTGCCCCAAGGTATGCCGACGATGCTGATAAAAGCGACCAAACCCGCAAACCACCATGCCAGCCCGGTGATGAAGCCTCCAAAAATCAACCACAGGATATTGCCTAATAGACTCATCGCTAATTCTCCTTATTTTTCTAATTTTTGTTGATGCCAAACATTTTATTGTCAAAAAATTCAGATGGCGAGATAAATCGGAGATATGTCCGGCCTTCACTCATAACGCAAACAATCGACAGGCAATAAACGTGAAGCGCGGCGTGCCGGGTAAAAGCCAAAGAAGATGCCGACAAAGCTGGCAAAGCCACACGCCACCACCATGGCTTGCAAACCGATGACGACTTCCAGTTTACCAGTGGAGGTAATCGCCGCCGCACCCGCCATCGCCAGCAAGATCCCTATGATGCCGCCGACCAGACAAATCACAACGGCCTCGGTCAGGAACTGCAGCAACACATCACGCGGCTTGGCACCTATCGCCATGCGTATGCCTATCTCGCGGGTACGTTCAGTGACTGACACCAGCATGATATTCATGATGCCTATGCCGCCAACAATGAGTGAAATAGCACCAATGGCACCCAGCATGGCGGCCAGCCCGGCACTGATCTTGGCCCCGGTCTCGGCAATCGAAGCCAGGTTATCGATACGGAAATCATCTTCTTGTCCAGACTTGATATGGTGGCGGTCGCGCAGCATGTCCTTGATATCTTCCTCTGCATCTTTCAACTGCTTGTCGCTCTTACCTTGCACCACGACATAATGCACATTGCGCGGGAAAGGGCTGCGCATCAGGGTGGCACGGGCCGAAGTAATTGGAATCAGCACCATCTCCCCAAGATCACCGCCATCAAACATGCGGCCCTCACCCTGCAAGACACCGACCACCTGGAAAGGCACATTGTCGATGCGCACGAACTGGCCTATGGGATTGTCTTTGTAAAAAAACTGATCTGCCAGTTTCTTGCCTATGATGACCATGCGTGCTGCGCCACGAATGTCGGAATCACTGAACTCATTGCCCTGATCCACTTTCCAGTTACGCACCTTGAACATTTCTGGCGTGACGCCTAACACGGCATTGTTGGAATTATCATTCCCTACGGTCAGCTGGAAGAAGCCCTGCAAGGCCGGTGCAGCACCATTCAAACTGCTTAAGTCATTGAGTGCCAGCGCATCTTCTACCGACAATGAAGGAGCAGTGCCAGTGCGGGCGCGGACACCCTGGGTACGATTGGCACCGGGCGAAATAATCATCAGATTACTGCCCAATACTTCCAATTCCTTGGCGATGAATTTCCTGGCGCTTTCGCCGACGGCCAGCATCATCACGACCGAGGTAATGCCGATGATAATGCCCAGCATGGTCAGCGCGGTGCGCAGCCGGTTGGCATTCATGGAACGGAATGCTTCTATAAAAACCTGGAGGAAATTCATTTTCTGTCCCCCTGTGCTTCTGAATATTCAGCATGCGATGCTGCCAGCTGGCGCAAGCCTTCTGCCGCCGGGCCATCGTACAGGACATGGCCATCCTTGAGCCGCACCAGCCGTTTGCTGTAGGCAGCAATATCTGGCTCATGGGTGACCAGCAAGATGGTGATGCCACGGTCGGCATTCAATTGCTGCAAGGAGCGCATGATGTCTTCACTCGTCTGGGTATCCAGGTTGCCGGTGGGTTCATCGGCCAGGATCAGTGGTGGATCAGCAACCAGGGCACGGGCAATGGCGACACGCTGTTGCTGCCCGCCTGACAATTGGTTGGGCAATCGCTTGGCGTACTCTTTCAGGCCCACTCTTTCCAGTTCAACCAATGCCTTCTTGTGCGCCTTGTCACGCCCGACTCCGGCATAGATCAAAGGCAGGGCGACGTTTTCAGCCACACTCATGCGCTTGATGAGGTTAAAACTCTGGAAAACAAAACCGATGGTGCGGTTGCGTATGGTGGCAAGTTCAGCACGCGACAGGCTCAGGGTATCAACACCATTGAGCAAATAAGAGCCACTGGTGGCCTGGTCCAGGCAACCAAGGATATTCATCAGTGTTGACTTGCCTGAACCGGACTGCCCCATGACGGCCAGGAAATCGCCACGCGGCACCTGCACATCAATACCATGCAAGACCTTGGTTTCTACGCCACCAGAGAAATAACTCTTGCTGACCTGGCGTATGTCTATCAGGGTATCGCTCATCAGCGTGCTCCGGCTTTGTCCAGTGCGCGGGTAATGACTTTGTCACCGGGTTTCAAATCACCGGAAATGACTTCGGTATATTTGAAGTTGGACAAACCGATTTTGACATCCACCGTCTTGGCCTGGTTCTTGTCTTCGAGTTTGTAGAGTTTGAAAGTACGCGTCAGGTCTTTCTTGGTACGGAAAGCTACGTCATCATCAACATCAGGTGCAGGCAGATTGGCAGATGCTGAAGCTGCGCTTGAAGCCGACCCACTGGCTTTTTTTTCCTTGTCCTTGAGCGCCTTGGCTTCCTTGGCCTGCTCTTCTTCGCTGGGCTTATAACGCAGGGCTGCGGTAGGAATACGCACCACGTTTTCGCGGCTGCCGACGACCAGGCGCACTTGTGCTGTCATGCCGGGCTTGAGCAATTCATCCTTGTTGTCGACATCCAGCACTACGTTATAGGTCACCACATTCTGCTGCACATTTGCCGCCAGGCGGAACTGCCGCAGCTTGGCTTCAAATTCACGATCGGGATAGGCATCGACGACAAAGCGCGCAGGCAAGCCATCTTTCAAAGAACCGACGTCGGCTTCCGAGACGCTGGTATCGATTTGCATTTTGGTCAGGTCACGCGCAATCTGGAACAGGTTCGGCGTCTGGAAAGAGGCGGCCACGGTCTGCCCCATATCGATAGTGCGCTTGATGATGACGCCGTCTATGGGTGAGCGAATGACGCTGTTATTCAGGTCGGCCTTGACACGGTCCAATTGTGCCCGTGCCAGCTTGATATTGGCATCCGCCACTTCCACTTCGCGTTTGGCCTGGTCCATGGCCGTGCCAGAAATATAGTTTTGCGTGACCAGCTTCTGGTTGCGTTCCAGCGTGGCCTGGGCCAAACGCCTCGACGCTTCGGCAGATGCCAGGCTGGCTTCACTTTGCTTGATCTGGGCATTGAAGATGGTTGGATCAAGCTTGAGCAAGACCTGTCCCTGCTTGACGCGGTCATTAAAGTCCGCCTTCAATTCCACCACGGTTCCGGATACCTGCGAGCCGACATTGATCAGTGCCACGGGATTGAGCGTGCCGCTGGCAGTCACTGTCTGTGTGATATTGCCCTTGTCCACTACGGCGGTTTTGTATTTGGGTTCTTCTTCCCTGGCTTTGTTGTTTTCTCTCTGATAATACGTGGCGGCTGCACCAGCGACGAGTAAAAGAGCAATTGCTACAAAAACGCGTTTCTTCGTGAACACAGGCATGGTAAGAGATATCCCAGATTGTTAGGTAGGCAGCAATAGATTAAATTAGAGCAAATATAAACCAGTGAAGATTGATAGACCAGAGCTTAAATATTTCGTTCAATACGGGAAAACCAGGCTATGCCCAAAGCCAGCGCAGCAGTCAACAAGGGCACGGCAAGCCAGACCCCATATAACATACCAACCACAATGCAGGCCGCCCAGGAAAAACTGGTGGCAGCCTCCAGCAAACCCGCCATCAATTGCGTCTGTCCGCGTTTATTGAACTGGGCACGGTTGGCAGGTTTGGATTGCCATAAATGAATCACCGCCGAACTCAGCATCGCCGCAAGGGTACAGGCGATGACGGCCAGACCCAGTAAAAATTGTTGTATCAACAGCCACAGCAACGCAGGCAAGAGCAGCATCAATATCGGTAAAACTGCTGCCAGCAGTTTGCTGGTCAGAATGAGATTAGCCTTGACTGGTGCTGCCTGCAACAAATCGGGCGCATCTTCAGCAGCGATAATGATCCAGATCAGTGAACCAGCCAGCGAAGCCGCCAGGAAAACCAGTCCCGATGCCACACCGGGCAATAGGGCTTTGGACTTGAAAATCAAAAAGAACAAAGGGGCGATGTACAATAATTGCAGCAAGACCTGGGAAATCAGGTTCGGGTCACGTGCAACCAAACGCCATTCTTTGACGATGATGGTGGCCCGCAAGCTGCGGCCAAAACGGGTGGTGTGCAGTGCGTTGCGTTGCCCTGCTGGTATTGCCTTGCGAACTTGCCCCACTGCCTGCTGCACACCCGTGACGAAAAAGCGATGCGTGGATTGTGCTGTCAGCCAGTAAATCAAGCCACTGAAGAGCAGGAAGCCAGCTATCGCCGTGGGTGAACCAAACAGCGCTTTAGCTGGCATCCATACCAGGCTGTCAGCATCGAGCGCACCACCGGGTTGGAACCACGGCATGATATGTTGCAACACGCCATCTCGCATTTCCTTGCCCAGGTTGCCGAATAACTGGGTGATGATGAACATGCCTGCACCGGTAAGTGCGCCAAGGATTTGCGCAACTGTTTTAGTTTTGCGCACTCCCAGACTTTTTACCAAAGACAGTGTCAACAACATGGCCAGCGCCGCAGCTAACACCGTCATGGCGAACAAGGCAGGATAAATCCCCAGCCAGCGCCATTGACCCAGTATCAAACCTATATTTGCCACCGGTGTCAGCAGGGCGAAAAACCAGATGCCAACAGAAAAAATAATGCCGGTCAACCTGACCACAAAGATGGTTTTCGATGACAAGGGTGAAGACAGCAGCAAATCCAGATCACCACGCTCAAACAAGGCCCGCACACTGCGCGTCAAACCCAGTGACAGCATGAAACTAAACACCGCCAGCATGGCGATACCTGCTCCCATCAGCAAGGGTGGGGGCAAAGCTTCTTGCAAGGGTGGCAACTTGCGCATGATCAGCCAGACACCTACATGGGCGGAGACATACATCAGGCCTATCAGCCACATGCCAAACACCGACATACCACGCGCTGCAGTACGACCGGGCTTGCTCTCGCCCATATCGTAAAATGCCAGACGGCATTCATGCGCCAGTAACCAGGCGGCACTGCCCGGTTTCAATTTCAGCCAGGATGCCATTATGCAGGCTCCGTCAATTGCAGGAAGATTTCTTCCAGCGTCCCCGCAGTCTGGCTGGTCTGGCTGCGCAATTCTTCCAGCGTGCCTTCGGCAATGAGTTTGCCGTTTTGTATGATGCCTATGCGTTCAGCCAGACGTTCTGCCACATCCAGGATATGGGTAGTCAGGATGACAGTGCCGCCCTGCTTGACATGGTTCAGCAAGACGTCCTTGACCTGCCTGGCAGCGGCGGCGTCCAGACCGGTCAAGGGTTCGTCAAGGATGATCAGTTCAGGCTGGTGTATCAATGCTCCCGCCAATGCGAGTTTTTGCTTCATGCCACGCGAAAAACCTTCGGTCAGTTCATCTGCATGCTTGAGCAAATCCAGCCATTCCAGCAATTCACGCGCTTTTGCTTCGGCGACATTTGCTGCCACGCCCCACAGACCGGCAACAAATTCCAGGTACTCAAAAGGCTTGAGTTTGTTATACAGCATGGGGTCATCAGGCAGATAGGCCAGCTTGCTCTTGGCCAGCGCTGGGTCGGCAGCCAGTTCCTGCCCCAGTATGCGTATGCCACCACTGTCTGGTGAGATCAGGCCTGCCACCATGCGCAAGGTGGTGGTTTTGCCCGCACCATTTGGCCCCAGCAAGGCATATAACTCACCACGGCGCACGGTGAGATTCAGATTCTCAACGGCGGGCCTACCAAAGTTTTTGCAAAGCGCGTGCAACTCCAGAGCATTAGCTGTCATTTTCGGCAATGTTGTTTAAAACCTAGCCATTGTATGCCGAATTTTGCGCTATGCAATCAGGTCGTTTTAAAGCGAGGGAATTTCAAGAGTATGCCGCACCATACCCGCGGAGGGTAAGGTGCATGCAATGGTCAACAAGGGTTAAATAAATACCGGCACATGCGGATCAACGCCACCAAAGCGTATCTCTGGATGACGGTGACTGACAAGTTGCTGGATTTCTGTTATCCGTTTAAAAGGTACATCCACCATCAGCAAGACTTTGCCGTTTTCTATATCCTCCTCAAAGGGTTTCAGGCTGGAACTGGGAATGGCCCTGGCGGCCTTGGCCGAAGCCCAGGAACCAAACAGGGCACCACCAATGGCAGATACCAATACCGCCAGTATGCGCATTTCCATCCCTTCTGGTGGGAAAATCAGCCACAGACCACCTGCCAGCAAACCAGCGATACCACCGATCAGCATGCCCATTTCGGCACCATGGATCAGGTCAGTTTTTTGAAAGGAATTGGCTTCCGGCATATCTGCTGGCAGCATGCCTTCTTTGGCACAAAAATGCATGTGTCGCTCATCAATACGTGCAAGTAAAAGTTCATCCAGCATAGCCCTGGCACTGCCCAGGTCAGGCAACATGAAATACAGTCTGCGTCTCATGACTATCTCCATAGAGGTAAGAAAGCACTGAGGCAGTTGCGATGATATCGCGGTGGCCACGATGGCCAGGGGACAAGACAGCAAGCATCAGCAACCCAAGTGAGATTACCGACAGGATGCGCAACTGCCTTAATCTTCGTTATAGACAATTCCAGACGAAATACAAATGGCAAATTACTCTTGAATTATCCAGAATTCATAAACATAAATCGCAGGATTTGATAAAAATTCACTTGACCTGTCCAGCCATAGCCTGAATACTGGAATTTCTCTGAAAACATGATTTTTGCTCAGCCTTACGGGCTAGCTAAAACGGCCAACAAATGGCTACATCAAGCTACATTTGCAGTATGGGACTGAGATGAAAAAATTCATTTGCCTGCTCGCCTTACTGTTCAGTCTGCCCAGTCAGGCGCAGCTCGCTGCTGATGGGCAAATCAAATGGGTGACGGCAGAATTACCTCCCTATCTCTGGCTGCAACATAATGTACCCCAAGGCTATGTCTATGAATTGATTACAGCTATGTCTGCACAACTGGGACGTAAGCCAAATCTGAATATTTATCCATGGGCCAGAGCAGTCAAGATGACGATGGAAGGTCAGAACTATGGCGTCTTTCCTCTGGACAGGACAGCAGACCGGGAGACCAGCTTCAAATGGCTGATACATTTGGGTACAGCACCCAACCGCTTTTTCGGCAAGCGGTCTACGGTGGCAGGTAGTGTCAACATAGAAAATGCCTCGCTGGAACAGTTACGTGGTTTGCGCGTAGGCATAGTGCGTGGTTCTTCACTGGAAAAAGATTTGCACGCGCAAAATTTTCGTAATATCCAGTATGAAAAAGATTACCAAAGCCTGCTCAAGCTATTGCAGCTGGGCGGCCTGGATGCGGTGTATTCAGGTTATACCATCATGACATCGGCGATAGAAGAGTATGGCTTCCGCTTTGAAGATTTCACCACAGGTCTCAACATGGGCAGCGCCGAACTGTACATGGCCAGTTCCATGAATGTCAGTGAAGATGAAGAACAAGCCTGGCGCAAAGCTTATGAAGTTTTGCAAAAAGATGGCACGGTGCAGAAGCTGCGCAAGAAATATTTTTCCTGGGAATAAAGCCCTCGCTTTTCTTTGCAAAGCGAGGTTTTCCATAGTGGTAGCAATGTTGATTGTTACCCTCCCATGGGTGTACACAATTCCACCAGGCTGCCATCAGGACAACGCAGATACGAAACCACCTGTCCCCAGGGTTTTTCAGCTGGTGCAGCTAATTCCTGTGCACCAGCCGCAATAGCCTGGGTATGTGCGGCAGCTACGTCTGCCGTGGTAAATGCGACTTCCATCCCCAGCGGTTTTTCCGAACTGTGTGCAGCCACATGGCCGCAGGAATAATTCATGTCCCCCATGGCATGCGCGGCAAAAGCCAGTGTCGTGGCACCGGTATCGAGTTCGCCATACATGCCCGATTCATGCAAGAAGCGGGTAGCAAATCCAAAGGCTTTTTCAAAGAAAGCCAGCGATGCAGCAACATCAGGGACGTAGATAATGGTGTATGCGAAATTCATGATTCATTCCTTATATTTTTAGCAGGCTGAATCTGGCTTCAGCATGAAAAATGAAGCCAGATACATATCAACTCAAGATCAAATCAACATCAAATCAAATCAACTATTCTTTAATGCCCCATTGCGAAAACATCCAGGCCATATTGAATGCCCCTTCACGCAAGGCATCATAACGCCCAGATGCACCGCCATGCCCGGCAGCCATATTGATTTTCAACAGCAGCGGGTTTTTATCAGTTTTGAAATCGCGCAGTTTGGCCACGTATTTGGCTGGTTCCCAATACATGACCTGGCTGTCATTCAGGCCCGTCGTCACCAGCATGGCTGGATATGCCTTGCGAGCGATATTGTCATAGGGTGAATAGCTGCGCATATAGTCATAAGCTGGCTTTTCATTTGGATTACCCCATTCCAGATATTCACCTGTTGTCAAAGGCAGGCTGGCATCCATCATGGTGTTCATGACATCAACAAAAGGGACTGCAGCATGGACGGCGCGGAACAAGTCAGGACGCATATTCACGACCGCCCCCATCAGCAATCCACCGGCACTGCCGCCCTGGATAATCAGTTTGTCGGCGCTAGTCCATTTTTGTTTGATGAGATAATCGGCACTATCGATGAAATCATAGAAAGTATTTTTCTTGTTCATCAACATGCCATCTTCATGCCAGTGCTCACCCATGTCGCGGCCACCACGTATATGTGCCTGCACATAAATGACGCCACGGTCCAGCATGCTCAGGCGACTGGAGGTAAAGGTCGCTTCGGTTGAATAACCATAGCTGCCATACGAATACAACAGCAAAGGAGCCGAGCCATCGAATTTCACGCCTTTTTTATACACTGCCCAGAGTGGCACTTTGACGCCATCCCTGGCTGTCATCCACAGGCGGCGGCTCTCATATTTGCTGGCATCGTAACCACCAACAACTTCCTGTTGCTTGAGCACATAACGCTGGCCAGTCGCCATGTCCACATCCAGCGTGGTCACGGGCGTCACGGGCGACTGGTAAGACATGCGGAAGCGGGTGGCAGAAAATTCTGGCGTGCCAGCACCAGTGGCAAGATAGACCGGGTCATCAAACTTGACCGTCTTCCATTGCTTGCTATTGAAGTCATAGATACGGACACGATTCAGGGCCTGGGTCTTTTCTGTGATCACCATGTAATCCTTGAACAGGTCAGCGCCGAAAACCAACACTTCAGGATCATGTTTGATCACTTCCTGCCAGTGCTTGCTGTCAGAGGTAGCCAGCGGCGCCCGCACAACGCGGAAGTTCTTGGCGTCTTTATTGGTGACGATATACAACTCGCCATTGCGATGTTCCAAACTATAGCGATGGCCTTTTTCACGCCCCAGCACGCTCTGGAATTTCCCTTGCGGTTTATCTGCGGCCAACAGCATGACTTCACTGGTATCGGTGGCGTGGATATTGACGACGATGAACTGCCTGTCGCGGGTGCTACTGACTTGCAGGTCAAACTGCTCGACGGTTTCATGCAGGATTTCTACTGGCGGCTTGCCGATTTCCATGCGGAACAGACGGTCAGAGCGTTTGGTGGTAGCATCTTCCTGCACATAAAACAGAGTGTTGTTATCTGCTGCCCAGGCCATTGACGTCACGCGTGGCTGGCTGTCGCTAAGTATTTCGCCAGTGCGCAGATTTTTGATTTGCAATTGATATTGACGATAGCCGATAGTGTCGGTGGTATATGCCAACAATTGCTCATCCGGACTGACGGAACTACCGCCAACGGCGAAGAATTTTTGCCCCTTGGCCATTTCGTTCTGGTCAAGCAGAATTTCTTCTGCAAGCTTGTCGTCATAAGCCATGTCGACACCAGCGCGGCGGCGGCAAAACAACTGGTATTGCTTGCCAGCCTCGGTGCGTGAATAATAATAGTAATTTCCTCGACGTACAGGCACGGACAGGTCCACCTCTTTCATTCTGCCCTTGATTTCTGCATACAACTTGTCAGACAGGGGTTTGATGTCTGCCGTCAGGGCTTCGGTATAGGCATTCTCTGCATTAAGATAAGAAATGACCTCAGGATTTTCTTTTTTCTGCAACCAGCGATAATCGTCAGTGACGACTTCGCCATGACGGGTCTCTTGCCATTTGATTTTGGCAGCCACAGGCGGCACGGGGTCAGCAGCCAATACCAGACCGGATGATGCCAGGCCAAGTACACTGGCTGACATGAGTACAGACATTTTTTTGATGGACACTTTCATTCCTGTAGAAAAATTTTGATAAAGGCATTCTAAAGCGATGCCAACAGAACAAGAAATCTTTTTATTAGGACTTACGCAAAATTGTCCCGGCAAGGCGCAGCGACGAAGACAGTACTTTAGTACGGCTAGGAGCTGCAACGCAGCTGGGGCGGTTTTGGGTAAGTCCTATTTATTCATTGTTGCAATGCGGGATTTTCTGTCCATTGAATCGACAGCTCATGAGACCGCTCCAAGCTGAATAAAGTTTCCAAATATGAAATTTGAGCAAGCTCGTATGTCATTTTCATTTTTCGGATATGCTTGCTCGATATTTTTTGCAAACGTGATTGCAAAGACAACTTAATTTGAAGGAACACACCGTGAGCACTCTGTTAAATCAACGCCTTGCGCTACTCGATAGCGATACAAACCGCCCTTTGCTGGCCCGTGGCTTACGTGGCATAGAGCGGGAAACCCTGCGTGTACATGCCGATGGCAAACTGGCTTTGACGCCACACTCACCAGCCCTGGGTTCGGCGTTGACCAATCCGCAAATCACGACTGATTATTCCGAATCCTTGCTGGAATTTATCACGCCTGCAGAACCAGACATCGCCACCGCGCTGGAAGAACTCGACAA
Source organism: Burkholderiales bacterium (assembly GCA_016200895.1). Classification (GTDB taxonomy): domain Bacteria; phylum Pseudomonadota; class Gammaproteobacteria; order Burkholderiales; family Burkholderiaceae_D; genus Undibacterium. The sequence continues at coordinate 75,034 of JACQDX010000092.1, read as the reverse complement.
TATCCACCGCTTTGCCTATACCGTCATGGGCAATGAAATGCTGTGGCACCAGTCCATGCCTTGCAGCCTGCCGGAAGAAAAAGATATCCCTATCGCCTGGTATGGCAATTCGCATATAGGCATGATCAAGCATGTGTATAGGCGTGGACTGGCCCTGCGTTATGGCAAAAGCATGCAATGCATTGCTGGCATTCATTACAACTATTCGCTGTCTGAAGATTTGTGGAAAGTTTTGCAGAAGGCAGAAAATGCCATTGGCAGTGCCATGCACGTACAGTCTGAAAATTATATTTCACTGATACGCAATTTCCATCGTTATAGCTGGTTGCTGATGTATCTGTTCGGTGCCTCACCGGCTCTGTCCACGCCTTTCTTGCGTGGTCGCCCGCATCAACTGGAAACCCTGTCGGACGATACTCTGTATCTGCCCTATGCAACCAGCCTGCGCATGAGTGACCTGGGTTACCAGAACAATGCACAGTCTGGCCTGGTGCCACCCTATAACACCCTGCTGGAATACATGCGCAGCCTGTCGCTGGCAGTGCGCCAGCCCTATCCTGCATATGAAAAGATAGGAACGCGGCAAAATGGCGAATGGGTGCAAATCAATACTAATGTGCTGCAAATTGAAAACGAGTTTTATGCCACGATACGGCCAAAGCGCGTCATCAAAACTGGGGAGCGTCCGGTCGAAGCCCTGTGTGCACGTGGAGTGCAATACATAGAAGTGCGCTGCATGGATGTCAATCCTTTCGACCCACTCGGTATCAGCCTGGAAACTTCACGTTTCCTGGACGCCTTCCTGCTGTTCTGTGCGCTGGAAGAAAGCCCTTTGACGAATCAGACCGAAGGCAATGAAAATGTCGAGAATTTTGCCCTTACCGTCAAACAAGGCCGCCGTCCTGGCCTGATGCTGTCGCGCCATGGCGAGCCCATTTCACTGCAGGACTGGGGCAAGGAATTATTGGAACGTATCGCGCCGGTAGCAGCCCTGCTGGATGCACAACGTGGCGATAGCAGCCATGCGCAGGCTATGCAGGTACAAACTGAAAAACTGCAACATCCTGAACTGACGCCATCGGCCAAGGTACTGGATGCCATACGCGCAGCGAATAACTCTTTCACCCAGTTTGCCTTGCAACAAAGCGCGCTACTGGCCGAAGAATTCCGCGCCCGCCCGCCGGCACCAGACCAATTGGCCCTGTATACCAAAATGGCAGAGAAATCATTGGCAGAACAGGCAGAGATGGAAAGCTCGCAAAGCGGCAGTTTTGATGAGTTCATCGCACATTACGGCTCACGCACATCCAGCGAAATCTGTTGCGATACTTTTAGCGCAGCATCTTTGTTGGGAAGTGCGCAGGCACAACTGGCATCGGCAAATTAATGACTATCAGTACCTGCAAATACCTGCACGCTACAGCTTGTTTTACGACGCGATAATAGTCACCAGACTTTGGTGGCTATTTCTTTTCGGTGCCCTTGGTGCGCAAGTCTTCGCGCTGCTTTTCATATTGCTCGTAGGTCGTCTTGTTTTGTTGCAAGCAAGTTTTGCGCTCATTCCAGTCCTGAAGTTTTTCACATAGGTGCTGGTTGGAGTCTTGCCCTATGTCATAGACGACGGCACAGCCGGTCATGGCGAGTTGGCTGGAAAGAATGAAGGACAGGGCGAGTATTTTTTTAAACATGGCAAACTTAGTTAATTTATTGAATCAAAGTAGTAACCCGCTATAGGCTGCAAGATAGACAGTAGTAGACCGAATTTGTTCCTGCAAAGATTAATTATCGCCGAAAAAACACAAAGCCCGCTTATGTTTCACATAAACGGGCCAGTTTTCATGAAAAAGACGACTTACTCTTCTTCAAACAAATTACCGAGACCACCGAGCACAGAACCTTGCTCCCCCCCCTTGCCGCCACCGATTTTTGATGCGCCAACAATACGGTTGGCCAGGCGTGCCAAAGGCAGGGATTGCAGCCAAACCTTGCCAGGGCCGCGCAAATGCGCGAAGAACATGCCCTCACCACCGAACAAGGCAGTTTTGACACCACCAACGAACTTGATGTCGAAATCTACTTCCTGGGTAAATGCCACCACGCAACCGCTATCGACGCGCAGGGTTTGTCCAGGATGCAGGGTCTTTTCTATGATCGCACCGCCCGCATGGACAAATGCCAGGCCATCACCTTCCAGTTTTTGCAGGATAAAACCTTCGCCACCGAAGAAACCCGCACCCAAGCGTTTTTGAAAGGCGATACCCAGCGACACGCCTTTGGCTGCGCAGAGAAAAGCATCTTTCTGACACAGCAGCGTACCGCCCAACTGATCCAGATGCATGGGGATGATCTTGCCGGGATAAGCAGCACCGAAAGCGACTTTTCTCTTGCCCACACCACCGTTCATAAAGACTGTGGTGAACAGGGATTCACCTGTCACCAGACGCTTGCCAGCGCCCAGTAATTTGCCGAAAATACCTGTTTGTCCGGCAGAACCATCACCAAAGATGGTCTCCATCTGTATGTCGTCTTCCATGTAAAACATGGTCCCGGCTTCACCTATGGCTGCCTCACCGGGGTCGAGTTCGACTTCGACGAATTGCATATCGTCGCCAAAAATTTCGTAATCTATGACATCCATCGCCATGGTCATTTCCCCATACAGTAAAAGTGATCCGCAAACCCATGCGGTTTGTTGGGCATTCTATGAAATTTTTTGGTTTTAGGGTAGATGGTGACAGCGGTAATCTTTTAAGAAAATTACCACCGCCCATTGTTCTCCATGGTTCCCATTGTGCCTGTCAGCGGCGATATCTTTAGCCTAGCAAGGTCGCCGTATCAATGACAGTGGCATATTCACCCTGCAGATTGCTGAGTGCGTGTACATGGACTTCTTCTGCCGTCTGTGGCTTGCCATGCAAATCCAGCCTGTCAAAACTGAAGCAGGCATCGGCAACTACTGTAGTGATAAAACCGAGGTTACCGGCACTGCGGGCTGTAGCCTCGACTGACATATTGGTGCTGACACCAACGATCACCAGATCTTTGATGCCACGCACATGCAGCCAGCGTTCCAGACCTGTATTGACGAAGGCATCCGTCACATTTTTTTCGACCACATACTCACTGGCCAGTGGCAGCAAATTCTCTTGAAATTCATTGCCTGGCTGACCTGGCCAGAATACCGAAGCGTGTGAGCGCGACATATGCCGGACATGCACAACAGGTCTGCCGGCCTCACGCCATGCTGCCAGCAACTGACGTATATTTTCTTCTGCATCCGGGTTATTCCTGCGTCCGGATTTGGGATCAGCCATGCCGCGTTGCATATCGATGATGATCAGGGCTGTGTCTTGTTTTTTCATATTCATCCGTTCATGTATCCACTATATGTATCCACTACCTAAGGCCCTGACCCAGTCTTCACGCCCCCGCGAAGCCGCAAGTTCTGCCATTTGCTGATATGCATAAGGGACATTGATCAGGCTGGCGATCCAGCCGTGCTGCGTCTTTTCAATGATGGCATAACGCGCATCCGGCGAACCGGATTCAATCTTGTGCGGGTAGGGGTAATCATATTCATAGGCCGGATGACCAACGCTGCCCGGATTGACGATGAGCTGCCCGTCAGCGGTGCGCACGCTACGGGCGACATGGCTATGGCCACAGGCTATCACTGCGGCAGTTTGCTGCCCCAGCCTTTCTTTGATTTCTTGTGACGTGGCATTTCTGTCTGCCACTTGCAACAAGGTGGTGGTATCGCTGGCAGGCGTGCCATGGCAGAGCAAGACTTCTTCATTCAGGCTCAGCACTGGTTTCAAACTCGCAATCCATGCCTTTTGCTCTGCCGTGATTTGCTGGTGTGCATACGCATCGCCAGAACCTGAGCGCTCATTCAATTCCAGAATCTGGCGTTCATGATTACCTGCCAGATGTATCCAGCCAGCTTGCGACATCAAAAATTCTGCGGTCTCTTTTGGCAGCAAGGGGCCAGACAGGCTATCGCCCAGATTGACGACCTGATCTACACCACGCAAGTGCAGATCGGCAGTCACCGCTTCCAGCGCAGCCAGATTGCCGTGGATATCTGAAATCATTGCAATGCGCATACTGGATTAATCCCTTTCAATTTGTTTATGGAAGAAAGTCGTCCCACAGAGTTCGCCATCAGGCATCAGGGCGTAGTTGGGTACAACACCCACCTTTTGCCAGCCAGCACGTTCATACAGGCGTTCAGCATCACCACCAGTAACGGTATCCAGCACCAGCACCGTCTTGCCTTCGGCTAGCGCGGTTTTTTCAACTCCAGCCATCAGGGCTTGTGCGATGCCACGGCGGCGGCCCTTCCTGTGCACCAGCATCTTGGCCACATCCGCGCGGTGCGGCTGGTTGTCTGGCATGGCAGTGATCAATTGTACCGTGCCTATGATTTCGCCGTCGTCGTCCCTGGCAACCAGCAAGATGCGCTCCCTGCGCGCCACGCCATCTGCCACGCCCTGCCAGAATTGCAGCGCACGTTCGCGCGGCAAAGGCCACATGAAACTGACGGATGCACCACCAGCGACGCAGTCTGTCAATACATCAGCCAATGCAGCGACACTGGCTTGCGCTTCTGCAGCGTCAAGAATCTGGATATGAACTTGCCTGGACATGATTTACTCCTTGTGTTGACAAATGTTTGAGATTGCTACTTGCAAAGCGCAACGAGGTAGCGCGCGGCGATTTTTCCAGGATTATGGAAAGTAATCGGCTTATCCAGCGCCATGGAAAGGCAATCGCCGGTCTGCAAATCCCAGGCCTGCTCATCTACATGCAAACGCATCTCGCCCGCCAGTATCCAGACTTGCTGCTGTATATCGACGTCGCGGTGAAAGCTGTCATAGCGCACGGTTTGCCCCGCCGGAAATTCAACTTCCACCAGTTGAATAGACGAAGGCGCGCCAGGCGAGAGATTGCGGCGCATATAGCCAGAAGCAGGATCAGTCCAGCATACCTGCTCGGCCAGACGCGAGACTGGCGAAGCCACGGCTGCAGGCGTGCTGTCTTCAAACAGGGATGCCAGTGTCACGCCCAGGCCCACGGCCAGCTTGTCGAGCGCAGCCGCCGTGGGGCTGCTCTCACCCCGCTCTATGAGGGAAATATTTGAACGGCTGACACCGCTACGCTTGGCCAGCGCATCGAGCGACAGCTTTTGTTGATCGCGTAAGTCACGCACCCTGCGGGCAATAATCGTATTGATATTCATAATTTCCATTATATAGGATATTTAAATCCTGTAAACTGGAAATTATTCTATTGCCCTTGCATCTATATCAGGTGCTGGATCAGGCTTGCGTCAATTGTTTGATAGCTGCCACCAGCTTGTCCAGGTCGTCCAGACTGGTGTAAAGATGTGGCGTTACCCTGACAATGTCCTGCCCATCCAGATCGCGCGTGACGGTGAATATCTTGTGCTCGCGCATAAGGTAATCGACAATCGCATGACCAGAATTGCCAGCAATGCCAAAACCGGCAATTGCACACGAGCGTTGCGGGTCGGTTGGGGTCATGATGCGCACATCGGGCAAATCGCGCACCTGATTGACCCAGTATTGTGTCAGGTAACGCAGGCGTGCTTCCTTGTTGGCGGAACCTATGGACTCATGAAACTTCAACGCATCCAATAGCGTCAAAATATTCGCTGGCGGCACCGTACCGACTTGAGTGAATTTGAAAATCTCATTTTCGGCAAATTTGGCATTGCCAAACAGCGGCGCAATATCAGCCACCCGGTTCTTGCGTATATACAGCATACCCACACCCAGCGGCACGCCCAGCCATTTGTGCAAATTCACGGCGACAAAATCGGCGCCCAGTTCCGTCATGCGATAGTTGAGGTGAGCAAAGGAATGCGCGGCATCAACCATGACATCCACCCCATGCCGTTTGGCCATGGCTGTGATCTTGCCGACCGGCATGATCTGCCCCGTCCTGTGCACGATGTGAGTAACCAGAATGAGTTTGGTTTTGGGTGTAATCGCCTGCTCATACTGGGCCACGATTTCTTCATCGCTGGCGGGATCGAACGGTAATTGCAAATGCCGCAGTTGTATCTGCTTGCGCTGTTCCAGCATCAGCAGGGTATCGATGACGAGATCGTAATCATGGGTAGCGAGGATGACTTCATCACCTGCCTGCAGAGGATAGCCTTGCAGCAAAATATTCATGCCCTCGATCAGATTACGCGTCAGTACCAGTTCACCCTCATCCACCCCACAAAAATCCTTCAGTGCCTGCATGACTTGCACAAACATTGGCGCATAACGCACCCGCAAGAAATAGGAAGTCTCGGCATTCACCTGCGCCTGATAGCGCTGGAAAGCCTCAAACACAGGCCGCGCCTGCACACCAAAATAACCGTTTTCCAGATTGATAAAATCTGGTGAGACGGTGTACTGTTCACGGATATCTGACCAGTAGGCCTCATCATCAGCAGCGAAAGTTTTCGATTGGCTCGACAAAAGCAACTCCTTTAATTTGTTTGATTTGTGTAAATCTTCTGCACCATTCTATATGCAGAGACCGGGATACATGAAAAGTTCCCCCGTGCGCCCAAATACTGTCATGTGTTGGTCATAATTGCCGAGTTTGATGTCTACGGCGCTTGTTTCTTGCATTCTACGTATAGCTCCTCTAGCATGGCGTGGTTAACTTTTAAGCACGCGCCATGTCTGCATTGCCTGAATTGAATGAACTGGAACGTATTATTGCCCTTGGCCGCGGACAGCTGGAGGTGGATGTCTTGTGCGAGGTCGAGGTCAAGTACAGACAATTTCCCGTGTATAAGCTGGCGCTGGGTAATCCTGATACCAGCTTGCCAGCCATCGGTTTTTTTGGTGGTATCCACGGGCTGGAGCGCATAGGCACGCAAGTCTTGCTGACGTTCTTGCGCGGCCTACTGACACGGTTGTCGTGGGACAAAAGCCTGCAGCATATGTTGCAAGATGTACGACTGGTCTTCATGCCGCTGATTAATCCCGGTGGCATGTGGCAGGCGACGCGCTGTAATCCCAATGGGGTTGATCTGATGCGTAATGCGCCTATCGATGCTGATGACAAAGTTCCTTTCCTGCTCGGTGGTCATCGTTATAGTCCGCGCCTGCCCTGGTATCGCGGCGTAGCTGGTGCCGGGATGGAAGCAGAAAATCTGGCGCTATGCCGCACCGTGCAACAAGAATTGCTGACGCGCCCTTTCAGCATGGCGATAGATTGCCATTCCGGTTTTGGCTTGCGTGACCGTGTATGGTTCCCGCATGCGCATAGTGTGCATCCTATCGATCATCTGGCCGACATACTGGCTCTGGAAGAGCTGTTCCAGCAAACCCATCCCAATCATTCTTATCTGTTTGAGCCGCAAAGTCTGCAATACCGCACCCATGGCGATGTCTGGGATTATCTGTATTTGCAGGCACAGCAGGACAGCAGTAAAACCTTTTTACCGCTAACACTGGAAATGGGTTCCTGGTTATGGGTCAAGAAAAACCCGCGCCAGTTATTTTCAAGGCATGGCATGTTCAACCCGGTGGCAGAGCACCGCCTGCACCGCGTCTTGCGCAGGCATAATTCCTGGCTGGATTTTCTGATGCGGGCGACCTGTGGCAATGCGCAATGGCTGGCCCAAGGTCCTACCCGTTTGCGTCTGCAAGAGCGTGCCGTGGCACGCTGGTACCGGCCATGACGACCTGGATATTATTACGCGGCCTGATGCGTGAGAGCAGGCACTGGGGAGATTTTCCAGCGCGCTTCCAGCAAGCAGTGGGGGCTGAACGCGTGTTGTGCCTGGATTTTCCTGGCAATGGACAATTGCATGCTGAGCATAGTCTGACCACAGTAGCAGCAATGGCCGATTACTGTCATCAGCAATTGCAGGTACAAGGAGTAGCAGGACCAGTGCATGTGCTGGCAATTTCGCTGGGGGCCATGGTGGGGCTGGCCTGGGCCAGTCAATATCCAGATGACTTGCAGCGCATGGTGTTGGTCAATACCAGCGTGGCACCACATAATCCTTTTTACCATAGGCTGAAACCGGCAAATTATCCTGCACTGGTCGCCATCATGTTATTCGGTTCGAACATGCAACGCGAAAACTTGATACTGCGTATCACCAGCAATTTGGAAACCGATGAGCAGGCAAAAGAAATTATCACGCGCTGGGCAGCGTATGCGCAGGAAAAGCCCATCAGCGTTGGAAATATTTTGCGGCAATTGCTGGCCGCCATGCGTTTCCGTGCGCCACCCTACCCGGGCAAAGTTCCGATACTCTTGCTGGCGGGTGAGCATGACAAGCTGGTTAATGCAGATTGCTCACGCAAACTGGCAGGGCTATGGCATTGCTCTCTGCATCTGCATCCCACGGCAGGCCATGACTTGCCGCTGGATGATACAGACTGGGTGATACAGCAAGTATTAAGCTGGCAAGCGAATACTATTTCTGCACCAGTTCTGCAATCAGAAAATCAATAAACACTCTGACCCGCAAAGGCAGGTGACGGTCACGCGGATACAGTAAAGAAAATGGTCGGGTGCGTCCCCGGAATTCCTGCAGCACTTCAACCATGCGGCCAGTGCGCAAATCATCTTCGACCATGAAACGTGAAGATTGCAGCAAGCCTGCGCCATGTCTTGCCAGGGTAATGATGCCCAGCAAGTCTTCTGAGCAGGTGAGACTACCTTTTGTCGGCCAGTCTATATCCACACCATCGCGCCTGAATATCCAGACTATATTCTGTCCGGCACTGGGCAAGACAAATTGCAGGCATTCATGCTGGTCCAGGTCTTCAAGTTTTATCGGTACGCCAAAGCGGCGCAGGTATTCTGGCGCGGCACAGACCACGATCTCGGTATCTTCCAGCCGACGTGCAATCATGCCTGAATCTGGCGGGTTACGGCCACGTATCACCAGGTCAAAACCATCGGCAGTGAAATCGACATTGCGGTTACTAAGCTGCAAATCCAGTTTGACCAGTGGATACATCTGGCGAAATTTTGCCAGCAAGGGCAATACCCGATAATGCCCATAAGGCGTGGGCATGCTGATGCGCACCAGACCTGCCGGCTCAATTTGCTGGCCGGATACTTCACGCTCCGCTTCCACCAACTGGTTCAGTGCCTGGCGACACTGGACAAAATAGGCACGTCCGGCTTCTGTCAGGCGCAATTGCCGCGTGGTGCGGACAAACAGGCGCACGCCTATGCGCTCTTCCAGCCTGGCGATGGAACGGCTGACAGCCGCTGGCGTGAGCCCAGCCGCATTGGCCGCATCCTTGAAGCTTTCCAGCTCCGCAGCCATGCAAAACAATTCTATGCTGCCGAGTAATACATCCGCAAATTGTCGATTCACATTACACCATGTAATTTATAAAGTAACTTTCGCCTAGTTTATCAACTATTTCGTTTGGCATAGTATGCCGCCATGCCCTGCCACCTTGACAGTGCAGCCAGTCAACTTTTATCGAAAGCCCAAACCCATGAAACTCTATTTCTCCCCAGGTGCCTGCTCCTTGTCCCCACATATCATCCTGCGTGAAGCCGGACTAGCTTTCAACCTGCAAAAAGTCGATACCTCTATTCATAAAACTGCGGATGACGTGGATTTTTACAGCATCAATCCCAAAGGCCAGGTGCCAACCATGGAAATGGATGACGGCCAGATATTGACCGAAGGTTCCATCATTGCCCAATACATCGCTGAACGTGCAGAAAACCGCGATTTGCTGCCAGCATCTGGTATGGCACGCTACCGCGTACTCGAATGGCAAAACTACATCACCTCAGAACTGCATAAATCCTTCGCCCCGCTGTTTGATGCAGGCATGCCTGCCGAGGGAAAAGCGCGCACAGCAGAACTATTGCGCAAGAAATTCGCCTGGGTCAACAGTCGTCTGGAAGGCCGCACCTATCTGACTGGCGATACCTTCACCGTAGCCGATGCCTACCTGTTCACCGTCAGCAACTGGAGCAAATATGTGAATCTCGATATCAGCGACCTTACCCATCTGCAAAACTTCATCGCCATCGTTAAAGCCAGACCCCATGTGCAAGCTGCACTAAAAGCAGAAGGCCTGCCTTCCTGATATCATCAAAAAAAGTGCAAGCCATGCCCTATATACACATACAGGTCACCCGCGAAAATGTCAGTGCTGCACAAAAAGCCGAACTGATTGCTGGTGCCACGGATTTGCTGGTACGCGTACTCAACAAAGATCCTGCCACGACTTTTGTCGTCATAGAAGAAGTGGATACAGATAATTGGGGCGTTGGCGGTATACCGGTCACGCAATTGCGTCAAATGCAGCAAGCATAGCAACACTGAAAAACAGGGTAGCTGACCGCCGCCCTGTTCAAACAAAAAAAGGCAAAAATGGAAACCGCATACCCCGACATCATCGCCATGTTGAACCAGTATTTCGACGGCATACACCACAGTGACACCAGCATACTCGCCAAAGTATTCCACCCCGATGCCCATTACTACTGCGCCACCGAAGGTAATTTACTGCACCTGGACATGCAGCAATACTTCCCCGTCGTCGACAAACGCCCGTCCCCCGCCAGCAAAAACGAAAAACGCCGCGACCGCATCGTCTCCCTGGAAATGGCCGGCCCGGTAACCGCTTTCGCCCGCGTGGAATGCGCAATTGCCAACAAGTTTTTCACTGATTTTCTAACCCTGGTGAAACTGGATGGCAGGTGGCAGATTGTTAGTAAGGTGTTTCATTTTGAATTGATGGATGTTTGATAGAAAAAGTGATCCGTATTCGGGCAATATGAAAAAGGTTGTGTTGACGTTGCTTTTGAATTTGAAGTTGTTTTTGACGTTGTTTTTGACGTTGCCTTTGATTTTTTGCAGTTCCCATGTGTAGCCGCCGTTTGTGCAGTACAGAAAATGGATTAAGAAGAGCCGCTGTCTGAGCCGCAGGCGAGTTTCGGATCTTCCCATTTTTTGTACTGCACAAACGGGAACCCTTTTAGGGGCGGCTATGCCTGGGTCGCCTTCTTTGGCATACCTTTCTTGGCGACGCAAGAAAGGTATGTAGCTGTCGGGCTACCCCCGACCGGTAATCGTGAATGACGTATGCAGGTATTTAAAAATCAAATAGGTAGATCAATAAGAAGCGCAAGTTAATAAACCTCACGACATACCAAGAATGTCGCTGGAATGACGTTAATAACGATTTAGATAATCGAAGACTCACAGCTCGACTAACTTCTAGAAAAATCAAGCTGGTGCGCCAGCCTAGTGGACTGCTGCCAAACAAAATTACGTTACAAAGATTACCGCAATTTGTAGGAAAACCACCCGAGAAAACCTCGCCCCAAGATTTTTTAAACAATAAGTTGTACACTGTGCCACACCAGAGTCCACAACAAGACTCATAGGCAAGCTCCGCATAATGCGGGCTGAAAAAAAGGCCGTATTGAGTATCAAGCACAGACCAGAACCACGCTGGCCTGCCGATTGAATTTCTTAGCCCCAAAACCATGCCCGAATCTAACAGCCTGGCTAACACGGCCACCAGCGTCACCAATGCATGTACCACGCCACCCCACATCATCCGCGAGCTGGAAAGCGGCCTGCTCGCCGATGCCGCCCATACATCACCCAAGTATTTCTATGACACCGTGGGCTCGGTATTGTTTGAAGCGATCTGCGTACTGCCGGAATATTATCCCACCCGCACTGAAGCAGAAATTTTCACGCATCACATGGCTGACATGGCACGTGTCATCGGCATAGGTGGCAGCCTGATCGACCTGGGCGCAGGTAATTGCGCCAAGGCAGCGCAGCTGTTCCCGGTGTTGCATCCTGACCAGTATGTACCCATCGATATTTCTGTACATCATTTACGGGATGCCGTTGGCAGACTTCAGCAGCGCTTTCCCCATATAGAAATGACGGCGCTGGGGCTGGATCTGGCACAAGACTGGAAGCTGCCTGCCGAAGTAAGACGCGACAAGCGCCTGTTCTTTTATCCTGGTTCATCAATCGGTAATTTTGAACCGGAGGAAGCCTTGGCATTCCTCTGTCATTTGCGTGCAGCCTGTGACCGCGACGGCGGCATCCTCATAGGAGTCGACCTGATCAAGGACAAGGCCTTGCTGGATGCTGCCTATGCCGACAGTCTGGGCGTCACGGCTGCCTTTAACCTGAATTTGTTACGTCACATCAATCATTTGCTGCATTCCGATTTTGACGTCAATCAATGGCAGCATGAGGCTTTTTTCAATACAGAAAAATCCCGTATAGAAATGCATTTACGCGCCAAAGAAGATATCCGGGTCACCTGGCCGGATGGACACAGAAATTTCATCAAGGGTGAACACATACATACGGAAAACAGCTATAAATACAGCATACAAGGCTTTAATGCCTTGCTGGCCGACGCTGGCTTTTCCCATAGCTGTCACTGGACAGACAAAAATGAATGGTTCGCCGTCATCCATGCCACAGCTGCTTAATCCCATACAGAGGGAAATCATGCAAGAAGCAGGCATAGTTGAACGCTGGCAAGAAATCCGGCTGCGTTCAGTTGCTATCGCCGCGCCCCTGTCTGCCGAAGATTGCATGGCCCAGTCCATGCCGGATGCCAGCCCCATCAAATGGCATCTGGCGCATACGACATGGTTTTTTGAGACCTTCATACTCGAACAGTTTGAATCAGGCTTCCAGGCTTTTCACAGCGATTTCAGGGTACTCTTCAATTCCTATTACAACGGTGTCGGTGACAAGCACCCGCGCCCACAACGCGGCTTGCTGACGCGACCCTCGCTGGAGACTGTGCTGGCCTACAGACGTAATGTAGATGAGCGCATATTGCGCTGCCACGACAAGCTCAGCGATGCCCGCTTTGCATCCTTGCTGGAACTGGGCATGCAGCATGAACAGCAGCATCAGGAATTGATGCTGACCGATATCAAGCATCTGCTGTCATGCAACCCTCTGTTCCCAGCCCTGTATCCAGCAACAGACATGCCCAAACCCCTGCCTGTATCACAAACCATGAGCTGGCAAGACTATGATGCCTGTCTGTGTGAAATTGGCCATGAAGGCAAGAAGTTTTCCTTTGATAATGAAGGGCCGCGGCACCGCCAGTTCCTCGAGCCTTTCCAGCTCGCTACCCGTCTTATCAACAATGCCGAATACCTGGAATTCATAGAAGATGGTGGCTATCAGAATCCAGCCCTATGGCTGGCCGAAGGCTGGGACTGGGTCCAGCAACAAGACCTGCGTCACCCACTTTACTGGCGCTACGACTTCCAGCAAGACTGGCAGGAATTTGGTCTGCATGGTTTGCTGCCGCTGAACCCGCAACAGACACTGGGCCATATCTCTTACTTTGAAGCAAGCGCCTTTGCGACATGGGCAGGGGCACGTCTGCCTACTGAAGCAGAATGGGAATACGCAGCACAGCAACATGAACTCGAAGGTCAACTGAGCCAGTTATTTGATCAGGGCTGGCAATGGACCAGCAGTAGCTACAGCCCCTATCCCGGCTTTGTCCCCGCAGCAGGCGCAGTGGGTGAATACAATGGCAAATTCATGGTCAATCAGTATGTCTTGCGCGGCGCTTCTGCCTTTACTCCGGCAGGTCATAGCCGTATCAGCTACAGGAATTTTTTCCCGGCAACAGCGCGCTGGCAACTGACTGGTTTGCGCCTGGCCCGTTCACTTATTGAGGAGTAGTTTATGCCCACCGCGAAATGGAAAGATACTGTGATTGCCCAGGCCAGCGATGCAGAAATTGTCAAAATCGAAGGCAATATTTATTTCCCCAAAAACCGGGTTAATCCTGAGTACTTGCGCGAAAGTGACAAGCATACGGTCTGCCCATGGAAAGGCACAGCCAGCTATTACGATGTCGTCGTCAATGGTGAAGTCAATGCAGACGCCGCCTGGTATTACCCCGAACCCAAGGATGCCGCAAAAGAAATAAACGGCTTTATTGCCTTCTGGCGCGGAGTAGAAGTCTTGCCCTGAAATCAGGACAACACTGATTCAAATAGACTAATTCAGCAAGCCTGCCTCAGGGAAAAGCCGGAATATGCGGCTCCACCCCGCCATAACGAAAACCGGGATGTTTGCTAGCCATCATTTCTTCAGTCTGCTTTACTTTGCTCAGCGGTACATCAACGATGAGCAAAACTTGCCCCTCTTCAATTTCTCTTTCAAAAGCTTTCAGACGGGAATTGGGAATGGCAGCAGCAGCCATGCCGGATACCCAGGAGCCAAATACGGCGCCACCAAATGCGGCGACCAACAAAGCGATGGTGCGCATTTCCAGACCTTCGGGTGGGAAAATCAACAACAGGCTGCCTGCCAATAATCCGGTAGCAGCGCCAACCACCATACCCAGTTCCATGCCGTGGATGAGATCGGTTTTTTGTAAAAAATTTGCTTCCGGCATATCATTGGGCAAACTGTCTTTTGCCAGGAAATGGATGTATCTCTCCTCTATGCGTGCCAGCAATAACTCATCGAGCATGGTTCTGGCAGCAGGAATAGTGGGAAGCATGAAATAAAGACGACGGCGCATGATGGCCTCCTGTAAAGAATCTCAGGAGGCAGCGTTAAAATTATAGATACAAGGCAAGAACAAGATGCTGAGCCTCCTGCTTAGTTATAGCAAAGATGGGCGAAAGGTCAAAGCCTTTCACCATCTTGCCCATTTTTCACACAATTCACCGGATTTTACCGAACTCAAGCCAAACGTTTCGCGGCCAGTGCATTACCGGCGCGGCTAACTGCCTTGCGCCCCAGATGGGCAGAAATGAATTGCCCTGCATCCACAACGGCATTCAAGTCTATGCCAGTTTGTATACCCAAGCCCTGCATGAGGAAGAGTACATCTTCAGTCGATACATTGCCCGCCGCGCCTTTGGCATACGGGCAGCCACCAAGGCCAGCTACGGATGAATGGAAGATGGAAATACCGACTTCAAGGCTGGCATAAATATTCGCCAGCGCCTGGCCATAGGTATCATGGAAATGGCCGGATAAAGCCGCGACAGGAAAATCCTGCGCGACCCGCTGCATGACGTTTTGCACTTGCCTGGCGGTGCCTACGCCTATGGTGTCAGCAATGTCGATTTCATCGCAACCCAGGTCACGCAAACGCTGAACTACATCTGAGACGCTATCGACAGCAACTTCACCCTGGTAAGGGCAGCCGAAAGAGCAAGAGATGCTGCCGCGCAAGCGTATCTTGTTTTGTTTTGCCGCTTCGGCCACTTCACGGAAACGCTCTATCGATTCAGCAATCGAGCAGTTGATATTTTTTTGTGCAAAGGCTTCCGAAGCAGAGCTGAAAATTACTACTTCATCCGCACCAGCTGCCAGCGCAGCTTCAAAGCCTTTCATATTCGGTGTCAGTACAGAATAAATGACACCGGGCTTGCGCGTGATGCCAGCCATGACTTCTGTTGAGGTCGCCATTTGCGGCACCCATTTGGGTGAGACAAAAGAGGCAGCCTCGATATTTACAAAACCAGCGGCTGTCAGGCGGTTCACCAGCTCTATCTTGACGTCGGCGGGGATGCTTTCTTTTTCATTTTGCAAGCCATCACGCGGGCCTACTTCAACGATTTTGACTTGCTTGGGCAATGATGCATTCATCTTGTTTTTCCTTGGGGCACCAGTAAAGGCAGGCAATAACATCATTTTACCCCCAACATAGCAAAAGCCTGAACCTCACCCGTATTTCTACTTGTGCCAAAAGGCCAACTCAAACCACATGTAATACTGAAACACCCAGTTTCGTGAAATAAGGGTCCAGCCTGTCTGCCAGTTGCGGCAAGTTATAGCTCGGCACTTGTGGGTACAGATGGTGTTCAAGATGATAAGAAAGATTGAACAGCAAGGCAGGGATGATCTTGCCACGCAGGCTCCTGGCTTGTCCCAGTATGTTGTTGTCAGGTTTGAAGTGGGGCAACCAGGCCGTAGTGATCGGATACAGGCAAGAGCCTATGTACATGAATACGCAATAAGTCAGCGGCGCAGCGCTCCAGGGCAGCACAAGTAGGGCCAGCACAATACCCAGGATGGCAGCAAACAATTCTGCCTGCATCCAGCGCCTTTGTACTGGGCTTTTGGCAAGCCGGTAGGCATGCAGCCAATGACACGCTATATAGGTAGGCCCGGCTTTCAGTGCACCCAGCAAACTCAAATGCGCGGGGCTACCTTCAAAATCATCATGCTCCAGGCAATGGCTATGGTGATGCAAATGAGCCTGGCGGAAGGCATGGCCGCTTTCCAGCAACAAGATACTCATGGCAAACAAGACGCATTCTGTGCTGCGTGGTTTGAAACCGGCAGCACCATGTAATACATCATGGGTAAACGTCACCGACACCAGGAAGTGCAAGACGAAAACCAGCGGCAGCAAGAGGTAATACTGCATGAAGAAAACTATGGCATAGACAGCCAGGGTCAGTAGAGGCAGCGCTGGCCAGATCAGGCGCTGTATTTTGCTGACATTCAACAAGTCCAAGCCAAGACTACTCAGATTCGGCAAACCAGCCTGGCGGCGGTTGAGCGGGCTTACGGCAGTTTGTTTGCGGGATGCGACTGCATTACGGCGAGCGACAGGAAAGGCCGCGTCAGTCAGGGTAGCACTATGGCTCATGTTCATACTCCTGATCAGGCGCGCAGCAAGTTGGCGATGAAAAAGAACAAGTAGATGCACACGAACAGGCCTGCGTCGAGATACTTGATACCCCAGCGCTGAAAAGCAAAAGCGATAGCTCTGTACAAATGCTGTATGAAAGAAACCGGCATCCTCAGTGATGGGTAAAACAAGAGCAATGCCAGCCATCTGACACCAGGTATGAACAGCAATGGCAACGCAGAGAGAGCCTGGGCCATGCGGTAGCCAGTCAACAGGAATTCATTGCGCGGACTTAAGACATGCCAACGGAAGCCCAGCACATGCATGGAAAACGTGAATTTTTGCCGCTTGACTTTGGGGATGCCAAACAAGATCAGCGACAAAATCCCATGAGCGAGCAAGAGACCAAAATCCACCAGCAAAGCGTGAGCAAGGTTCGCCCGTATAAAAAATTGCAGCAAAGGCGTGATGACCATGGCCCAAGCCAGGATGCGATTGAACCTGACCCAGTTGGCCTTGGTCAGCAAAGTGAAATGGGGGAAGCTTGATGTAGTTGAGTTCATGATTTTTCCTGCTGCGCTTGATTGGTTCCGGCCTTTTTTTTTGGGTGGCAGGTATGAAATCTGCCTATCCTCTTATTCGCAAGCCGCGTGCCAGTCAGGAATTTTTCATAAGCCATTGTTTTTTAAGGAAATTCACTTTATGCCTCAGCAAAACTGTAAGCTTGCTATATAGTTGACTGAAATTTACTATCAAGATTGTTGACAGCTACCCTTCATGAACGCCTACGGACTTTATTTTTTCTCGCTCGCCTTGCAAGGCATCATCAGCCCCTTGCTTGCTATCTGGCTGTGGGTAAAGGCAGGGCAACAGCCAGGCATGAAAGCACTGGCACTGTTTTGCGTGGGTATAGGCCTGTGGGCGACAGGCCAATTGGCCATTAATCTGGGTGACGCCAGGACCAGTGAACTGGGGAAGATGCTGGTCAATACCGGCCCGGTGAATGCGGTGTTCTTCCTGCATTTTGTCTTGCGCTTCCTGGGCCGTTTGCAACCTGCTCGCATCATCACCTGGTATGCAGTAGCTTTGCTGGTGGTGCTGGGTATTACAGTCTTTGATATGGGCAGCCTCTTGCCATGGCTGGAATTCCAGCGCTATTACGTGTTTCCAGCCTGGGGCTGGATACCTGGCATCTTTGTCAGTGGCCTGAGTACCTGGGCTTATCTGCTCTTGCTGATGGCATGGCCTGCGGCCGCGCCGAAGAAGCGCGGGCAAATCCTGGCGGTTTGTCTAGCCGGTGTCTGGGGGTCGGCTTCTACACTGATGTTCTTGAATGCCTCGTTTGGCATAGAGATCTTCCCTTACAGCGTCATCCTGCTGCCTTTTTATGCAGTCTTGCTGGTACTCGGCATCTTGCGTTATGACATGATGGCAGTGAACCTGTGGGCCAACCGTTTCCTGGCATGGCTGGCCCTGAGTGTGCTGACGGTAGCCATTGCGGGTCTGGTGCTGAGTCTGGTGGCGCAAACCGGCTTTAGCCCACTGACAGCCTTGCCGCTGTGGCAGTTATGGTTATTGGGTACCGGCATGCTGTTCATCATGCTGATACTGGAAAAACCCATGCGCGGCTTTATGGAGAAACTGATCTTCCCCGGTGCGCATCTGGAGGCGGCAGTTTTGAGCAACTGGCGCTTGCAACTGGAGGGCGCAGCTAGCTGGCAAGAACTGGAGACAGTCGCCTCTGCATTGCTGGAAGCCCATCTGCGCCAGCCTATGCCTGTCTTGCTATTTCGTGATGGTGAACCCGGCAGCACTGCTGAGCACCCCTGCGTCAACTGTTACCGGCAGCGAGCACAGGGTGTCCATACAGAATGGCATTACGAATTGCGTCATTGGGAAGGAGCGACCCCCAGTGTGCAAAGAGTGGGTGCAGTGTTTGGTGCTTTGCTGGCAGCGGCAGCCGGAGGCCTCGATCAGTTGCTGCGTTATGCAGCCCAGGAAAAGCAGCGCCTGCAACAGGCACATCTGACGGAGCTGGGTGGGCTGGCTGCGACAGTCGCCCATGAATTGCGCAACCCTCTGAATATCATCAGCATGGCCGCCATCTCCTGCCCGGCAGAAGTGCGTAATGACATACGCGAGCAGATAGAAAGAGCAGATCACCTGATACAGGATTTGCTCAGTTATTCCGGTGAAGTAAGGCTAATTTTCCAGCCTGTGGATATGGCAGAACTTATCGATAACATCGTGGCGCAGCTACGCCCCACCGCCATGGCGAATGGCGTGCAAATGAGCAGCGATATCGAAGAGAATTTAAACGGTCATATAGACCGTATGCGTACCGAACAAATCCTCAATAACCTGCTCAATAATGCACTGGCAATGTTGCGCGGCAGAGCAGATGCCCGCATTCACATCGAAGCGGCTACAGACAAGCAGATGCTGAGGCTGCGCATCTGCGATAACGGTCCCGGCATACCAGCGGAGCAAAAAGCCGACTTGTTCCAGGCTTTCAAGAGCCGTCGCCCCGGTGGCACAGGTCTGGGCCTGGCGATAGTGCGCAGGCTGGTTGAAGCCCATGGCGGCAGCGCTGCGCTGGTCAATTATCCGGGCTGGAATTGCTGTTTCGAACTTTATCTTCCCAAATCACCATGACACCATGAGCATGCAAACTATTTTACTGGTCGATGATGAACCAGCCTTTCAACGCCTGTGTGGCAACTGGCTGGCCAGCCTGGGTTATATCGTCAAGGTCGCAGCCACGGCAGAGCAAGTACACGCCTTGCTGGCTGAGAACAGCTTTGACCTGGTCTTGCTGGATCTGGCCTTGCCACCCTCGTTCACACCCGATGAAGGCCTGGCACTGCTACCTGCATTCGCGCCTGTGCCTGTGGTCGTCATGACTGGCCATGCAGACCGTGAGCTGGCGCTGCGCGCGATAGGTCTGGGGGCCTGGGATTTTTTACCCAAACCACTTGATCCAGACATATTGCGGGTCGTGGTTGACCGCGCCCTCAACAAAAGCCGTCTTGAACGTGAACTGGCAGTATGGCGTGCCCGCGCCCTGCCGGACGACAATAGCATGGGCCTGATAGGCATCAGTGCCGAGCTGGCAGAACTGCGTTCATTGATACGGCGTATCGCACCTACCGATGTCCCAGTCATGATTACCGGCCCCAGCGGCACCGGCAAGGAATTGGTGGCACGCGCCCTGCATGCACAGGGCAAGCGCGCTGGCAAAGCATTTATTGCCGTGCATTGCGGTGCCATACCTGCAGAATTATTCGAGAGTGAATTATTTGGTCATTGCAAAGGCAGCTTCACAGGGGCTGACCGTGACCGCAAAGGCTTGATCGCTGCTACCGATGGCGGCACGCTGTTCCTTGATGAGGTCGGTGAAATGCCATTGCCCATGCAAGTCAAGTTGCTACGCTTCTTACAGTCTGGCAGTTTCTTCCCCATAGGTGCGCGCGCAGAGTTGCGTGTCGATGTACGCATAGTCGCGGCCACGAATCGTGATCTGGCAGTCATGGTCGAAGAAAAAAGTTTCAGGGATGATTTGTATTACCGCCTCAAAGGCATACAGATGCGCACTCTGGCGCTGGCAGACAGGGCTGAAGATATTGCCCTGATAGCCCAGGCAATTGCGGCCAGATCAACACCACCAAAACGCCTGACGGCTGCGGCACAGGAATGGCTGGTATCCCACTCATGGCCCGGCAATGTCAGGGAATTGCAGCATTGCCTGCAGACTGCGATGGCACTGGCGGGTGAGATGAATGAGATCGCGGTGGATGACCTGGCCCTGGCTTGCGGTGAAGTTGCGAGCGATGCGCCTGTGGTTGATTCCGGTTTGCTGGAAGAACAGGTAGCCGCACTGGAAAAACGCCTCATCATCAGCGCATTGAATGACAACCAGCATAACCATACGCATGCAGCAAAACAACTGGGCATTTCACGGGTAGGCTTGCTGAACAAGATGCGCAGGTATGGTTTGCGCTAGTTAGGGCTTACGCAAAACCGCCCCGGCTGCGTTGCAGCTCCTCTCCCAGGAGCTGCGTACTAAAGTACTGTCTTCGTCGCTACGGTATAGTTGGGGTTTCGGACAACATGTTGTCCGCCAACGGAACAAACCTCTCTTGCAAGAGAGGTTCCCTAAAGCGATAGCCTTGCTGGGACAATTTTGCGTAAATCCTATTAGTGTTAATGCACGGCGGCAAACAGACGACTCAAATCCAGCACAGGTATGCTTTGCCCCTGTTGCTCAAAACAGGAAATTGCCATGTCGCCCCAGCCTGGTTCATCGAGACTGCTGGCCTGATTATCGTCGACCAGCACGCGCACCGGCGGTGCCGCTAAATGTATTGCACCCAAGCCTGCAGTATTGCTGGCAGCATCATGAAACGCCACCAAAGCTAGGATATTACCTGTGCAAGCCTTGCCGCCCAGACGTACAGGTAATTGCACGACGGGCACGGCGCGTTTTTGCCAGAAAATCACTTCCCGCATATACGCTGGCGCAAGTGGTACCTCAAAGCTGTCTTGAGCATCCATGATTTGTATCAGCTCACGCTGGCCTATGGCGACTTGTTTGCCATCGCCCACATCCAGTAACCAGGCATTTGCACTAGACATGTTCAAGCCTCTCTATGGTGTTAGCAGGAGTTGATGTAAGTTGTGCAAAGCCACCATATTGCAATAAATGCCTGGCATCGCTAAGACAGGCGAGACCGTTTTCAAAGGGCATGATTGCCTGTATCGGTGTGTTAGCAGCACGCATGGCAACAGGCAAGGCATAATCGGCACCTGACTGCTGATTGAGCACTCTGACATCATCACACAAGAGGCCAAGAAAGCCTTTGCCAGTAGCCAGCATGACACAGGCTCGGCGTGCCGCTGGTATGTTGCCCAGCGTCTGCAATTCACCATTCAGGCTTAATACTGGCCAACTTTGTCCCAGATAAGCGATCCGGCCAACAGCTGGCGCAAGCGCATCCTGACTATCAAGGTCAGCGACGGATTCCACCGCACAGATATCTCCTTGTGGCAGCATGAGTCGCATGCCATCTATACACAGCAACAGGCGGTTACGTACTTCTGTTGTCATACCCGGCATCATCGCTCCCATGATCAGGCTCCTGTCAGACGGTTGATATGCTGCAGCAAGGCATCTTCGCTGAAGGGTTTGACGAGGTAAGCATCCACCCCGACTGCATCGCCCTGTTGCCTGTGTTTTTGGGTGGAACGTGAGGTGATCATGATGATGGGAATGCGCTTGTCGAGTTTGCGGGCGCGTACATGGCTGGTCAACTCCAGGCCATTCATGCGCGGCATTTCCATGTCTACCAAAATCACATCAGGTATTATTTCATCAAGGATGGCAACCGCATCCAGGCCATCAATGGCGGTACGCACTTCATAACCGGCATCGCGCATGATTTGCGCGGTGGCGCGGCGAGCTGACAATGAATCATCGACCACCAGCGCTGTCCGCACATGTGCTGCCTGATGATCAGTTTGCGAAGGTATGCCAGTATGGGCATCGTCGACATTGATATACTGCTGGGTAGATGCACGCAATAATTCTGGCAAATCAATGACTGGTGCGACACTACCATCACCCAGAATAACCGCACCTATGGTGCCCTGGATTTTTGGCACATAGCGGCCAAATTTCTTGACCACGACTTCACGGCCATCGACCAGTTCCTGCACTTGTATTGCACAGGTCGCCCCGGTATCGGTACTGACCAGCAAGACCGGGTAGCCATAGCTGCGTGCTTCTTTGCGATGGTCCTGCATACCCAGCAATTGATCCAGCTGCAGCAATTTATGGACAGCATCACCAACGCGGTAGACCGGCTGATCAGCCAGCGTATCAATTTGTGCATCGGTGATGTAATGGATGTCAATAATACGGCGGCTGGATATGGCCATCATATGGCCGGCCACACGCGCCATCAGGGTATGTTCAGACAAGAGGCTGGCGGGCAGGCGCAATTCCACCACCAGGCCCTGACCGGCGACAGAACGCAGGTTCAGCGAGCCTTTCATTTCCAGTATGCGCGCATGCACCATGTCCATGCCTATGCCACGGCCAGAGGTTTGGGTGCTGCTATCCCTGGTAGAAAAACCTGGTATCAGGATCAGCCTGGCCAATTCTTCTTCAGACAAAATACGCTCAGCGCTGATCATCTTGCGTTTCAAGGCAGTACGACGTATGGCAGCGTAATCAAGACCGGCGCCATCATCCTTGCAACGCACTACGATGGAATTACCTTCCCGGGCAAAGCTCAGTTCTATCAGACCATCTGCCGGTTTGTTCGCAGCTAGCCTGCTGGCTGGAGTTTCTATACCGTGGTCAACAGCATTACGCAGGATATGCATCAGGGGATCGGTCAGATCATTGAGCATATTGCTATCGATATTGGTATTTGCACCGAGTATATTCAGGTTCACCTGTTTGTCGAGCAAACGGCAAGTCTGACGTACACTGCGCTGCAGGCGCGAGACTATAGTGGTCACCGGCACCAGGCGTGTGCGTATTACAGCGTGCTGGTTTTCCATTTGCAGGCGGCGCTGCACTTCCAGCAATTCCGCCAGGCCATGCAATTGTTCGTCTATATGATTGGACATCTCAAAAGCATCGGTGCGTGCTTCCACCAATTGTGCCGTGATGGTATGCAGCTCGCTATAGCGCTCAAACTCCAGTGGATCAAAATCGCCATCGGTAGTGCTGATACTGGCTTTTTTCTGTGGGCTGCTCATGCCGCGCACATCGACCAGGGTTTCAAGATCGGCGATGAGTTTTTGGAACAGGACATCGTGTTTTTGTATGGCTTTCGATTGTTTCTGTGTTTGTTTCAATTGCTCCTGGATTTGTGCATTCGAGATGACATTTTCGCCGGCCAGGCGTAACAATTCATCGACCACTTTCGCAGGTACACGCAACATCGGTTCAGCAGCATGTGAACCAGGCTCAACCAGATCAAGTACCACGCTCGCAGACTGTGCTGCTGAGCTTGCGGAAGTTACTGCCACTGACTGACTTGATGGTACAGGCTCATTGCGCACGACAAATTCACCGCTATTCATATAGCTTACATAGTCGCAGACCTGCTGCAAGACTTGTTGTGACTGCGCTGGGGCAACACCGCCATCAACCACGGCTTCGCTCATGGCTTCCAGGCAATCCCCTGCTTCGGTCAACAGTTCTGCCAATGCCTGGTCGGGCAGGCTTTGCTTATTGCTGAGGGCAATCAACAAGTCTTCCAGATGATGAGTCAGGTTGGCGATACCGGCAATACCTACGGTATTGGCAGCACCCTTGAGCGTATGTGCAGCCCGCTTGGCTTGTTCAACATCCTGCATGCTGCCAGCACCGTTGGAAAATTTTTCTATGGCACTGGTAAAGCTGCCTACCTGTATCGGTAATTCCTGCAAGAGGCCGTCAAATAATTCGGTATTTAAATCATCAGGCAATTGTATGGACACATCGCTTTGCGTGATCGCAACGGCGATCTCTTCTTCATCATGATGGTCTTCTATCAGCTTGATATTGATCAGTTCAGAAAACAGGGATTCATTACCCTCCATAACTGTTGCCTGTGACCAGCAAGGGTCCATCAGCAATGACAATAATTCCAGCGCGGCGATTTCTTCTTCAGGCGCATTCAAGTAAGTATTCAGCCTGGCAGGCAATTCGCTCAACAGGCTGGCCTGCTGTTCATTCAATGCCTGGGTTTGTGTTGCCACTACACCAGCAAAGAGCGACAAAAATTTGTGCAGCGCCGTCAGGCCTATCGATTCGGAAGTAGTGGCGATACGCAGCAGGGCTTCGACATAGTTTTGCAACGCAAGACTGCGCTGTTCTTCATCATCACTAGCTGCTACGACTGCTGCCAGGTCTTCTGCCAGCATATCGCCCATGAGGTTGAATTCTTTGGCAAACAGCGCCAGCATGTCGCTACTGATTTCTTGCATGGCGATGCTGGATTCCTGACCGGCCTGAACAATTTGATCACTTTGCTCACTTTGCTCACTTTGTTGCAGCTCAGTGTAGTGCGCGCCATTGACGGGTTCTTGCCGGTTCCATGCCGGGTCATAAACAACATCCAGCAAGCTCGCTACGGCTTCGGGATTGTCTGCATCGGCGATGCTGTCCATCAGCATGAGCGGAAAACGCTGCAAAGCACCCAGCTCGGTTTCAGCCAGCACATCTTCGCTCGCTGATCTCAGGCTGAGCACATCAGCAAAAGCATGGCAGGCATCAGCCACGGCATGCATGTCAAGCTGTGTTGCACAGCTGGAGAAAGCCAATAACTGCCCAGCATAAGATTGCAGGATTGCTGCATCGCTTGCACCACCCTGGCCGAAATGTTCGTCTGCTGCCAGCGTCATGATCAGCGCATCGAGAGCTTCATGCAACGCTGAAGATGCTTGCACATCCGCGGCCTCAGGTATTTCTTCTGGCATGGCTGCTGCCTGCATGTCTTCTTGCTGCTCTACAGTAGTCTCGATCTCAGTTGAAGCAACAGCATGTACCAGAAACAGCGGTGGCGGCTCTTCCACCTCAGCTACCGGTGTCAGCGGATCTGTATTGAGTAACTGCCGTAATTCTC
Source organism: Burkholderiales bacterium (assembly GCA_016200895.1). Classification (GTDB taxonomy): domain Bacteria; phylum Pseudomonadota; class Gammaproteobacteria; order Burkholderiales; family Burkholderiaceae_D; genus Undibacterium. The sequence goes on along the minus strand of JACQDX010000092.1, from coordinate 49,773 downwards.
CAGAATCGCTATGACTCAAAGGCATGGGCCAACTTGCTGTCGATAAATGGTCGATCAGGGTTTCTATGTTTTTATCGCCGTGATTCAGGGCATGGCTGGCCAGCAAATCCGGCCATTCACTGAGCAGATGATATTCTTCGTCACTGAGACGGCGGTTCTGGTTATATAGACTGATCAGATTACGTTCTATCAGCGCGCACACCCAGTGCAGGCCAGGCATGTCAGCAGCGCTGGCTGCTGCGCGTATGCGACGCAATTGTTCTATATAACAAGCCAGTGCGCGGGTGACTACGGCGACATCAGTAGAATGAGCGGCATCGGCTTCCAGCGCATTGAATACCTCATCCAGGGCACCGAGGACGATATGACTAAAATCTGTAGCATGGTTTTCTAGCTGTTCCATACTGCCTCAGATGGGTAAGTTGGAAAGAGAGAAACCTACGCGAGTTCTCGCGCAGGCCAGAGGTGGTATCAGGCAGCCAGTTTGAATACGCGCACAGTAGACAAAAGCATCCTTGCATACTCCACCAGATTGGTGGTTTGTGCCGATTGTTCATCGAGTTGCAAACTGGTTTGCTGATTGGTTTTCTTGATCTGTATCGCTCTGTCCAGCAATTCCTGGCTGGCCTTGGCCTGACCATGGGATTTGATGGCAATTTGCTGTACAGATTCCACCAGCTCAGTAGTGGCATTTTGCGTTGCCTGCATTTGCAGACCGGCTTGTTCTGCCAGACGGCTGCCTTCCACCACCTGGGCAATTGCAGAGTTCATGGTGTTGACCGTATCTGAAGTTTCCAGCTGGATGTTATTGACCAGGCCAGAAATTTGCAACGTCGCTTGCCGTGCATTTTCAGCCAGCCTTTGCACTTCATCTGCAACCACCGCAAAGCCACGACCTGCTTCACCTGCTGATGCCGCATGCATACTCGCATTCAGCGCCAGGATATGAGTACGTTCTGCAATCGCATTGATCAGACCGACCACGCCGGAAATTTCTTGCGAACGTTCGCCCAGGCGTTTAATCCGTTTTTCTGTTTCGCGTATGATGTCGCGGGTACTGTTAATACCACCCACGGTGCTGTTTACCGTATCCATCGCCAGTTGTGTTGAGCGTATGGCATTGTCAGCAGCACGGTTGCAGTTTTGTGCCAGGTCGGCAATATTGCGCATTTCTTCAGAGGCATTCGAGAGTGACAAGGTCGTATGTTCCACTTCCAGCCTTTCCTCTGCTGCCGCTGCCATCACGTTGTCGGACTGGGCTTTCACTTTCAGCGTTGCCTCGGTCACGTCAGCAGAAATATTACTTACATCACGCAGCACTTTGGCAGTTTCACTGGTCAGCATGTTCAAGGCATCAGATACCGCGCCTGTCACGTCAGCAGATACCGGCACTTTCACTGTCAGATCCCTGCTCGCGAGCTGCGCCACCGCCTGCAACAAGACCAATACAGATTCATTGAGTTTTTCATTTTCATCTTCGATAAATTTGCGGCTGGCTTCACGTTCATCCACCATCTTGTCAAACTGACGCGACAGTTTGCCAATTTCGTCGGGATGATTGCTGCGTGCCCTGACCGTGGCATCACCCTGCGTCAATTTCTGCATAACGGCGATCAGATGCGATACCGGTTTGGTGATACTGCGCGTCATCCAGTAAGCAACGCCGGCCGCCAGCAAGATGGAGAGCACGGCTACCACGGCCAACACATTTTTTGCGCTCAGGTAGGTGCTGTCGGCTGCGGCACCATCCTTGTTCACCAGTTTGGTTTGGTAGTCGATCAGATTATCCATGGAAGCAAACCATTTTTCCTGATCGGCTTGCAAATTGCCCAGCAACCAGTTGGTGGCGTCAGTCTTTTTACCTTCAGTCGCCAGACGCAAAAATTCCCTTTGTGAAGCACCATATTTGGTACGCGCTTCGGTCGCTATCTGGAAGATGCCTTTTTCTTCTTCACTGACAATCAGTTTTTCAAAATTAGCGATATTATCATCCTGGTTTTGTCTGCGTGACAAAATCAATTGCTGTTCTTTTTCAATCGCAGACTGCTCATTCAAGAGCAGCATATTACGCATGGAACGCGCATTGGCATTGACATTACCCAGCATCTTGTACGCCAGTACCACCTTAGGATAGCTACCATCCACAATACGGTGAGTACCTTCATTGATGCTCTTGAGGTTGGACATCGCCAGCCAGGCCGTTACCGCCAACAGCAGTAACACCGCTGTAAATCCCAGACTGAGCCGGATACCAATATTCGGAGTACGTAATTTCATTTTGCTCTCCACAAGAGAAACATCAACAAAGACTGCTTGGTCAAATCAACAGAAGGGGGCAGCCAGATTTTGCTTAAAGTTCTATGCTCTATGCACTGCGACTGAGTTTTTCAAAAAAACTTTCATGATTGAAATCCAGCCAGACCTTGTCATCCTTGACGAAGGCAGCCGTTACATGGGCTTCCAGTGTTGCTGGCAATTGCGGCATTTGTGTAATCGTGCGCAATTCTGTCAGCGGTTGCGGATAACTGTCTATCAGCATGCCGACGGCATTTTCTGCCTTGTCCAGTATTAAAAACAATTTCGATCCAGTGACTTCAGACCTGCGACCACTGAGTACCAGGCCCAGGTCAAAGATAGGAACCAGATTGCCGCGCAGGTTGATCAGGCCAAGCAAAAAAGCGGCAGCACCAGGCAAGGGAGCAAGCGCCTGTGGCCGTATCACTTCGCTCCCTACCTCGGCCCTGATCAGTAAATTCAGCGACCCCACGCGGTAACCATAACGCTTTCTTTCGACTAGCGGTGCCACATCGCTCCACAACAAATCACCGGGTGGGGTGAAACGTTCCAGAGCAACGCTGGGTGGCAGCCATTCTTTAGACTGCCCGGCATTGCTGGAAGTGACTTGGCTCATGACCGCCCCCGTGCGTGGGTAAAGAGTTTGAGGAATTTGAGGAGCTTAAGGAGTTTGTAATCAGGCAGCGATTTTGAGCTGATCAATAATCTGGTCCGCTGTATATGGCTTGGCGACATAGCCTTTGGCACCTTGCAACTGCCCCCAGATCTTGTCGGCTTTTTGTGATTTGCTGCTGACAAAAACGATGGGGATGTCCTTGGTTGCCGGGTCTTGCGTCAGGCTGCGGCAGGCTTCATAACCATCCATCTCAGGCATGACGATGTCGAGGAAAATAATCGAGGGTTTTTCGGCCTTGGCTTTTTCCAACGTATCCTTGCCACTAGATGCGGTGATCACCACATAACCGGCATCTGTCAATATGCTTTTGATGTTGGCCAGTTCAGTAGTGGAATCGTCAACAACGAGTGCTTTTTTCATGCCCATGATGTACTCCCGAGATGTGTAGATGAAACGCCCTGATCCTCAGGGCCAAGGTAAAAATATAAATTGATACTGGCCTCAGGTGCCCATGGCCAGACCATGCCCTTTGTCCATGCCCAGGCTGGGTTCACCACCACTGAGGCTCTTTTCCACCACGGCGCGAAACTTCAGGTGCTCTACAGGTTTGGTCAGGTAGCTGCTGCAACCTGACAAAGAGCCGCGTATGCGATCAAAGGGAGATGACTTGCTGGTCAGCATGACGACAGGTGTGCGCTTGGTTTGTGGATGACGGCGTATGATCTTGCAAATCTCATAGCCGTCAGCACCGGGCATGACAATGTCTAGGAAGATGATGTCGTACGTTTTTTTCTCCAGCATCTGCAAGGCTTGCTCACCTGTTTCTGCACAGTCGGAAGCGATTTTCATGGAGCGCAATTCAAGGTCTATCTTGATTCTTGCGGTAGGGCTGTCGTCTACGATCAAAGCGCGGTGACCGGTTTGCAATACCGATGCCGGGAGATGCTTTTGCAGCAGAGGCTGCACAATCGCTGCTTTGTCCATTTCTGCCTTTTGAGCAACTGCTGCACTGACGGTAGATACCGTTGGTGAAACCTTTTCCAGTTCATCTGCTACCTGATCAAGCAAGGCCAGCATCTTGGTCGGAACCAGCGGATGCAGTAAATGATATTTGCCTGGCTTCGCCTGCCCTGCGTTGGAAATGAATACCGTCGCAGGTTCGGGGATATTGCGTGTTGCTATAAGCTCCTGTAAAGCGGCTCTGGCCTGGCTATTATCCGGGTCGAGTATGACGATATCAGGGTCAGCAGCCTGACCGGCATCGAACAACGCAAAGGAATGCTTGCGTCCACTTGCCATGGTCAAGCTCAGCACGCTGCGCACCAGACGCAATTCATACTCAGACAAACCAAATACACTGATCAGAATTTTTTTAGAAGCGCAGGGGAGCGCCGTAGAGATGCTGTTCATGAGCGACCTACCTCTTAACGAAAAACCGTCTATGCGGATTACGGTACCTGGCTACCCTGCCGAGTTTAGCGAGGGCCCTTTAGTTTTGCGTCCCACGCTTTCGGGTGGTTTGCCTTTAAACAATGCTGATATTTTCCCTATGGGCTACTTCTTATTCATCGGGCAGAACATCAACCACAGTGCCTCATGCGAAGCACCGTTACCCCAATGTAGTTCATGAAATTGCAAGTAACAAGGAAAAAGTTAACATTTTTTTGCTTTTCATTTCTTGTTGCATTAGTTGCAATAATTAGCACGATAGACAGATTTTTGCGTATTTTTTGAGCACCTCAACAATGCCATGCTCCAGGCATTCGACGATCACTGCATGGCCTATGGAGACTTCCAGTATGTCAGGTATGGTCAGGAATTTTGCCAGGTTATCCAGGTTCAGATCATGGCCGGCATTCACCCCCAGGCCGGCATCCTGGGCGCGCTTGGCGGCTGCCATAAAGCCCTGGAAAATCTCTTCCCCCTTTGCAGTGCCAAAATGCTCAGCATATGGTTCGGTATATAACTCGACACGGTCTGCTCCCAGTTCTCTGGCCAGATGCATATCCTGATTATCGTAATCGATGAACAAACTGCTGCGTATGCCCAAGGACTTAAGTTCCGCCAGCACAGGCCGCAAAAAGTCTGCATCCTTACGCAAATCCCAGCCATGGTCGGAAGTCAGCTGATCCGGTGCATCTGGTACCAGTGTGCATTGCGCAGGTTTGTTGCGCTTCACGACATCCAGGAAGTCTGGCGCAGGATAACCTTCTACATTCAACTCTACGCCTCGCGTCTGACAAAGTGCGCCCAGAGTTTCCACATCAGAATAACGCGCATGCCTTTGATCCTGACGCGGATGCAGGGTGATACCACGGGCACCAAGGTCCAGACAGCGTGCAGCAAAGGCTTGCACATCAGGATAATTACGGCCACGCGAATTGCGCAGCAAGGCGATTTTGTTGATGTTGATGGAGAGTGCTGTCATGGTGGTTCCAAAGGCTGGGCAAGGTAATAAAAAATCGCGAGGACATTTTTTGTTCAGGCATTCATCATGAACTTGCTTGTAGTTTTGTACAAGTAACACAGCGGAGCAATTTGTGGGTGCATCTGTTACTAATTTTACTCTCCGGCCTTCAAGGAGAAGGAGAAAGCTGGATTTATAACGAATAAAGCCAGCACAACAGTGCTGGCTTTACAGTACAAACTTCAGGCAAAGGTTCACTGCTGAAACGCCAGCAATTGCGCCCCTTCAGTCACCTGATCACCGATCGCATACAAGACTTCATCAATCACACCATCATGCGGTGCCGAAATCGTATGCTCCATTTTCATGGCTTCCATGATCAGCAGGGCATCGCCCTTCTTCACTTCTTGCGCCTTGTTTACCAGCACGGCAACAATCTTGCCGGGCATGGGTGCGGTCAGGCGGCCAGTCTCGGCCTCGGCTTCACCAGCATGCGCCAGTGCGTCGATGTAATGCAAGTCTGTGTGCCTACCCTGGCTAAAGACATGGAAGTGTTCACCATCGCGCACTACAGTGGCCGCTACAGTCTGGTCTGCGATCTTGATGACAATATCATTCTCGTCAGCCAATGCCAGCCTGACTTGCGCTGTCGCTTCACCTGCCTGCACTTGCCAGCCATCTGTCAGGTAAGTCACTTGCACTTCATGTGTCTGTTCTTCTTCCGTGAATTGCAGGCTACGTTGCATGAGGCTGTTCATGCGCCAGCCGTGGCTGGATTGCCATGGGTCGCAGCCACTATTTGAAGATTTTTCTGAATTCAGCAAGGACACTATCGCCAGTGCCAGCGTTGTCAAATTTGCGGCTATTGGTGCAGGAAACAGTTCTGCCTGATTGCGCTCTATCAGACCGGTATCCAAGTCAGCGCCAGAAAAAGCCGTGCTGGTCACCAGACGCGAAAGGAAGGCTATATTGCTGTTCAAGCCAACGATCTGGTATTGCGCCAGTGCTTGCGCCATGCGGGCCAGTGCTTCTTTCCTGTCCTTGCCCCAGACTATCATCTTGGCGATCATGGGGTCATAGAAAGGTGAAATCGTATCGCCTTCACGCACACCGCTATCGATACGGAAAGCCGCCGGATCAGCCGCGCCACCGAGTTCAAAATTCACGGCAACAGGGGTACGTGCATGACGCAAAGTACCTATCGATGGCAGGAAACCTTTTTCAGGGTTTTCTGCATACACGCGCGCTTCTATGGCGTGGCCATGTATCTGTAATTCATCTTGTTGCAGCGGCAGTTTTTCACCGGCAGCAACACGCAATTGCCATTCCACCAGATCAGTACCGGTGATCATTTCTGTGACCGGATGTTCTACTTGCAAGCGGGTATTCATTTCCATGAAATAGAAAGAACCGTCCTGGTTGGCGATAAATTCCACCGTACCAGCACCGACATAACCCACTGCTTTTGCAGCAGCCACGGCAGCATCACCCATGGCGGCGCGGCGCTCTGCCGTCATGCCGGGTGCGGGTGCTTCTTCCAAAACTTTTTGATGACGGCGCTGTACCGAGCAATCGCGCTCGAACAGGTAGACGCAATTGCCGTGGGTATCAGCAAACACCTGTATTTCTATGTGGCGCGGTCTTTGCAGGTATTTCTCTGCCAGCACTTTATCGTCACCAAAAGAGTTGATGGCTTCACGTTTGCAGGATGCCAGTGCGTCCTTGAAGTCAGCCGACTTCTCAATAACACGCATGCCCTTGCCACCACCGCCAGCACTGGCTTTCAGCAAGACCGGGTAACCGATACGGTCAGCCTCGGTGTGCAAAAAATCTGCATCCTGGTTATCGCCATGGTAGCCAGGTACCAGCGGCACATTGGCTTTTTCCATCAGGGATTTCGCCGCAGATTTGCTGCCCATGGCTTCAATTGCCGAGGCTGGCGGGCCGATGAAGGCGATGCCATTTTTGGCGCAAGCTTCAGCGAATTCACTGTTTTCTGACAAGAAGCCATAACCCGGATGTATCGCCTGCGCACCAGTTGCCAATGCGACTTGTATGATTTTGTCGGCGCGCAGATAACTTTCTTTGGCGGCAGCGGGACCTATCAAGACTGCCTCATCACAAACTGCGACATGCTTGGCATTAGCATCGGCTTCGGAATACACAGCGACAGTCTTGATGCCCATGCGGCGTGCGGTAGCAGCAACACGGCAAGCAATTTCGCCACGGTTGGCGATAAGGATTTTGGTAAACATGTCTCTAACCTTTTGGGTGGATGTATCTACGATAATTGATTACGATTTTTTTCATCAGAAAAAGTACTTGCCTTCCTCTGTGTCTCCATTTTTTCTCTTTGTACTCTGCGTGCTCTGTGCTGAAAATTTATGGCTTTAATCAACCACAACTACCAGCCTTCGCTTCTACCTTGCCACGTGTTTTCAAGCCCAGTTTGTCCAGCAAGACACGGTCATCCTGCGCTTCAGGGTTAGCCGTAGTCAGCAATTTATCGCCGTAGAAAATCGAATTCGCGCCAGCCAAAAAGCACATGGCCTGCACGGCTTCACCCATCTGGCGACGGCCAGCGGACAGGCGTACACGCGCCTTGGGCATGGTGATGCGGGCCACAGCTATCGTGCGTACAAATTCCAGCGGGTCAAGCGGGTCCAGGCCATGCAAAGGTGTGCCTTCTACCTGCACCAGGTGATTGACAGGCACCGATTCAGGATAAGGATTCAGGTTCGCCAGTTGCGCGATCAGGCCAGCACGCTGGCGGCGTGATTCACCCATGCCAACGATGCCACCGCAACAGACTTTCAAACCGGCGCTACGTACATGCCCCAGGGTATCAAGCCTGTCCTGGTAATCGCGGGTGGAAATCACGTTGCTGTAAAACTCAGGTGCGGTGTCGAGATTGTGGTTGTAGTAATCCAGACCTGCATCTTTCAGACGCTGTGCCTGTTCTTCCTTGAGCATACCCAGGGTCGCACAGGTTTCCAGACCCATGGCCTTGACTTCGCGCACCATGGTCTCTACTTTTTCCATGTCGCGGTCTTTAGGCGAACGCCAGGCTGCACCCATGCAAAAACGGGTTGCGCCGTTTTCGCGGGCGGCTTTGGCGGCATCAAGCACTTCGCGCACGTCCAGCAATTTCTTGGCTTCTACACCGGTATCATAACGTGCCGCTTGCGGGCAATAGCCGCAGTCTTCTTCGCAGCCACCGGTCTTGATGGACAAGAGCGTCGCCAGCTCGATATCACCATCAGGGAAGTTGGCGCGGTGTGCAGTTTGCGCCCTGAACATCAAGTCATTGAAGGGCAAATCAAACAGGGCCAGTACTTCATCCACGGGCCAGGTCTCGGCTTCTATTTTCTTGACCGATGGCTGGAATTGCATGGCTTGCAAAGTCGTATCAGTAGCTTGCATCTTTGTTTCCTTTTACTTCAATTGACTCAAATCCAGATACGAGGCGGCGACTTCTGCCTTCTCGTGATCAGGAACATTCAAACGGGGAATATGCCCCAGCATGGGTGCTGCTATGCGTTCACGCAGGGCGCGACTATTTTCTTCCGGGTACAGCATGTTGGCATCAACGGTATTGGCAACCCAGCCTGCCAGTATCAGGCCGCGCGCGGCGATGGCTTCGACAGTCAGCAGTGCGTGATTGATGCAACCGAGACGCATGCCAACCACCAGTATCACGGGCAAACCCAGGGCTTGCGCCATGTCTGCGGTGGTCACTTGCGCATTCAGGGGTACACAAAAACCACCTACACCTTCCACTACCACGGCATCTGCCTGCTCACGCAATTGCTGATAGCTGTTGACGATATGCGGTAGTTCTATCTTTACATGTTCCAGCTCAGCCACGATATGCGGCGCAGCAGGTGTCTGCATCAGATAAGGACATACCAGCGCCAATTCTGCCTTGACGCTGGCAGCGACGACCAGCATGTCTACATCTTCATTATGCAAGACGCCGTCGCGCATTTCTGCACCGGCAGCTATAGGCTTCATGCCCACTGCCTGTAAACCTTGCGCCTGCATCGCATGCAGCATGGCAGCGCTGATCAGGGTCTTGCCGATTTCAGTATCGGTGCCTGTCACGAAAAAATCATGCTGCCGCTTTTGCATCAGGCCACCTCTGCAAAACACTGGGCCACATAACTCATCTGGTCCAGGCGATTAATGGCTTGCACCAGTTGCAGTACCTGGATTTCTGTATGCGCAGCAGACAGGGTCACGCGCAGGCGTGCCGTACCGACAGGCACGGTAGGCGGGCGTATTGCACCTACCCACAAGCCCTGGTCCATGAGATTGCCAGCTACCCTCAGCATGGCGGCATTGTCGCCAATGAGGACGGGTTGTATCGCTGTGTCAGAGGGCATGCCCTGCCAGACTTGCAAGTGCAGGCCATCGCTAAACAGGGCTATCAGTTTCTGTAAATGTGCACGTCTTTGCTGGCCTTCTTCGCCAGCAATGATATCGATGCTGGTTAACAGCGCATGCGCCAGTGCCGGTGCGGCAGCAGTCGTATAAATGTAAGCACGGGCGCGTTGTACCAGCCATTCTATGACTGTCGCATCGGCAGCGACAAAGGCACCACCGACACCGGCGGCCTTGCCCAGCGTACCCATGTACACCAGGTTGGGTGACTTGATATTCAGGTGCTCCAGCACGCCACGGCCATGTTCACCAAGGACGCCAAAACCATGGGCATCATCAACAATGAGCCAGGCATCATAGCGCTCGCAAATTGCCAGCAGAACACCCAGCTCTGCAATATTGCCATCCATGCTGAAGACACTGTCAGTGACAACGACCCTGTGCTTGGTCTTGCATTGTTGCAGCATCCGTTCCAGCGCAGTGTAATCGCGGTGCGGGAAGACCTGCACGGTGGCACGCGAGAGACGCGCACCATCTATCAGCGAAGCATGGTTCAGGGCTTCAGAAAATACTGTCGTGTCTTTATTGATGGCCAGCGCCGTAATGACAGCCAGATTGGCCATATAACCTGTGCAAAAATACAGGGCACGGGCATTGTCTATATGTGGTGAGACAAACTCGGCCAGGCGTTCTTCCAGCACGGCATGGGCGCGGCTATGGCCGCTGATGAGGTGCGAGGCGCCACTACCTACACCGTACAGCGCTACGCCTTCCTGCATGGCCTCTGCCAGTTTTGGATGTGCTGCCAGACCCAGGTAATCATTGCTACAAAACGCCAGCAAGTCACGGCCATCGACTTTCATGTTCGGAGCTGACGGCGTTTCTACCGTGCGCCTCTGGCGCAATAAATGTTTTTGATCCAGTGCGGCAAGCTCTTGCTGCAAACCCTGTATCAGGGATTTGCGTTGCGTGGCTATTCTTATTCCAGGATTATTTATGCCAGGATTGTTTTTGCTAGCATCTGTCATGCCATTACCTCTTCAAATACCAGTCTGGTTTTATGTGCCAGCAAGCTCATTTCATCCTGTTCAAGGATGTAGGGTGGCATCATATAGACTGTGCGGCCTATGGGCCGCATTAATAATTCTTGCTGCAAAGCCGCAGCAAAAAAACGGCGCGAAAATGTCGCTGCACGTTCTGCATCATCGACCACGGCATCAAAGGCCAGGATCATGCCTTGCTGGCGAAAGTGGCGCACGCGCGCATCATTTTTCAAGTCTGCAAAAGCAATGTTCAAGAAGTCTGCCTTGACACGGTTGTTTTGCAAGACCTTGTTATCTTCAAAAATCGCCAGTGTTGCCAGCGCTGCGCGGCATGCCAGCGGATTGCCGGTATAGGAATGCGAATGCAAAAAGCCGCGTCTTACATCGGCATCATAAAATGCCTGGTAGACAGAGTCTGTCGTCATCACCAGCGACAGCGGCAAATAGCCACCGCTGATGCCTTTAGACAGACATAAAAAGTCAGGCCAGATAGCCGCTGATTCACACGCAAAGAAAGTGCCGGTGCGGCCACAGCCTACGGCAATTTCATCGGCGATCAGATGCACCTGATACTGGTCACACAATTCGCGCAAGCGCTTCAGATACACAGGATCGTGCATGGCCATGCCAGTGGCGCACTGCACCAGCGGTTCTATGATGACGGCAGCAATCTTGCCTGCGCGCTCCTGCAATTTTGCTTCCAGTGCAGCGGCTGCGCGCAAGGCCACATCGGCGGCAGTTTCACCCGCTTCAGCCAGACGTGCGTCCGGTGAAGCGACGACGTGGGCACGCTGCAGCATCGGCCCATAGGCTTCGCGGAACAGGCTGACATCGGTCACTGCCAATGCACCCACGGTTTCACCATGGTAGCTGCCCTGTATGCAAATAAACTCTTGTTTTTCAGTCTGGCCACCATTGCGCCAGGCATGGAAACTCATCTTCAGGGCGATCTCGACAGCCGATGCACCGTCCGACGCATAGAAGCAATGGCCGAGTGCATGATTAGTCAGGGCCGACAATTTTTCCGACAACTCGACGACAGGCGCATGGGTAAAACCGGCCAGCATCGCATGTTCAAGCTTATCGAGCTGGTCTTTCAATTCTGCATTGATACGTGGATTGGCGTGGCCAAACAAATTGACCCACCAGGAGCTGATGGCGTCAAGATAACGCTTGCCTTCCATATCAAACAGCCATGCACCGCGGCCATGGCTGACGGGGATCAGCGGCACGGTTTCATGATGCTGCATCTGAGTACACGGGTGCCATACATGTTGCAGGCTACGTGCTACCCAGTCATTTTCTTGATTCAAATTCATTCCAGACAAATTTTACGATTGAAGCTCAGTTCATACCAGACTCAAGCCACAGATTGCGTGGACTTGATGAGCTTCAAATGATTTTCTATATGCATGACATGGGCCTGGGCAAACTCTGCCTTGCTCAAACTGCCATAAGCAAAATGCGGTTTGATTTCACCCGCATGGTTTTCAAATTTTTGTAATGCCGCAATCAGCATATCGATGCCAGCATTGACATCACCACTCTCAGCAATGGCAGGTGCACCTGGTATAGGTTCAGTCAGATTATGTGTCATCGCACCGGCCACTGAAAAAGCATAAAAGGCCGCACTGCCTGCTGTATGCTGGAAGGCTGCCGACTTCATTTCCGGATAGCCCGTCATCGAATACTCTATGCTCTGCGCCAGATGCACAAAGACTTTATAGGGCTGCCAGCCGGATAGGCTGCCTAGTTTATCCAATTTCAGATTGGCAAGTCTTGCCTGCATATCTGCTATCGAAGTGATCACGACTGTGGACTTGCGGTAAGTCACAGCGCCCGTTGCGGCCAGCAAAGATACGCCCAGGCCTGTCAATACCAGTCTACGCTTTTTCATCTTTGCCAGCTCCTTTCCACTCTATTCTAGCCACCTGCTTAACATTTACTCTTTAAGCAGGATTCAACTTAACCAGTTTGGTTTACGCTTTTCCAGGAAGGAACGTACACCTTCACGGCCCTCTTCAGATTCCCGGATCTGCGCTATACCTTCTACCGTTGCTGCTATTAGTGCTGGTGTTAATTCACGGCTGGCCACATCCTGAACCAGACGCTTGGCCTGTTTCACTGCATTTGGGCTATTGCTGCTCAGTGCCTTGACGATCTCTGCCACTTTGGCATCCAGTGCCTCCGCAGCCACCACTTCATGGACAAAGCCCGTGCGCTGAGCTTCTGCCGCTGTGAAACGCTCGGCAGTGATGAAATAACGGCGCGCCGCGCTTTCACCCATGGCCTTGATGACATAGGGTGAAATCGTCGCCGGTATCAAGCCCAACTTGACTTCACTGAGGCAAAAATTGGCTGTATCCACACTGACCGCAATATCACAAGCAGCTACCAGACCCATGCCACCGGCATAGCAATCACCTTGCACTTTGGCAACTACCGGCTTGCTGCAGCTATAGATGGCATGCAGCATTTCTGCCAGCTGACCGGCATCCGCGAGGTTTTCCTCGTGGGTGTAGTCAGCCATCTTTTTCATCCAGTTCAGGTCTGCGCCAGCACAAAATGCAGGACCATTCGCGGCCAGCACAATAGCACGAATGCTGTCATCCTTATCCAAATTGCGAAAAACTGTAGTGATTTCGGCTATGGTTGTTTCATTAAATGCATTACGGACATCAGGGCGGTTAAGCGTGACTGTAGCCAGGTGATTTGCAATTTCTATACTTAAAGTTTCCATTTTTATACAGCCTCTTCCTTGCTGAATTCAGTTCGCTTAATAAGCAATTATCTTTATCGCTACAACCTTCAGGCTACTTTGGTGGCTGATCTATTTTTTTCAAAGGCGCACACATGGCACCATTTACCGTGCGGTTGATCATCGGAACGGCAAACATCTTTTTAATATCTGTTGCATCGACTATGCGTACACTACATCTATGACGACCCGTCACAGTATCAAGTACATAAATGTGATCAGCGTTAGGGAAAAAACTGAAATTGATATTACATGAGGTATTACCCATGACTTCAGAATACCCAAAGGTTGTCAACTTATCCGCTACCAGCTTAGTTGCTGAAATACTTACTTTTCCCGCATCATCAATTACAGTCTTTGCACCGGAGCAAGACTCAGCATTGTCGTAAATATATAAATTAAAACCCGTCCCCTGGGCTGGTTTAATTCTGATTGCCAGATCGGCGACAGCACCATTTTGTGGTGCTACATAAGGCGCAGTCACACAGGCGCTGACGATCAATGCAAGGCCAGTCATTAACAAGGAGGGAATATATGTTTTTTCCATAAAATATGCTTTAGCTTACATCCTGAACACGCCAAACTTCACATCCGGTATCGGTGCGTTCAAGGCCGCCGACAAGCCCAGACCCAAAACCATGCGGGTATCTGCCGGATCGATAACACCATCATCCCACAAGCGTGCGGACGCATAATATGGATGACCCTGGTGTTCGTACTGGTCTTTGATCGGTTGTTTGAAACCCGCCTCTTCTTCGGCTGACCAACTGCCACCCTTGCCTTCTATTCCATCACGTTTTACTGTCGCCAATACGCTGGCAGCCTGTTCGCCACCCATGACGCTGATACGCGCATTTGGCCACATCCACATGAAGCGCGGTGAGTAAGCGCGGCCACACATGCCATAGTTGCCTGCACCAAAACTACCACCGATGATGACGGTAAACTTCGGTACATTCGCTGTCGCCACTGCGGTCACCATTTTGGCGCCATTGCGGGCGATGCCTTCGTTTTCATATTTGCGCCCCACCATGAAGCCAGTGATGTTTTGCAGGAAGACCAGAGGTATCTTGCGCTGGCAGCATAGTTCTATGAAATGCGCGCCCTTCAAGGCCGATTCAGAAAACAGGATACCGTTATTGGCGATGATGCCAACCGGCATGCCATGGATATGCGCAAAACCGCAGACCAGGGTAGCTCCATAACGCGCCTTGAATTCATCGAAATGGCTGCCATCGACGATGCGGGCAATGACTTCACGCACATCAAAAGGCTTGCGGGTATCGACCGGTATCACGCCATACAATTCTGATGCCGGGAACTTCGGTTCTTCAACTTCTTTCATGACCACGGTTTGTGGCTTCTGGCGGTTCAGGTGCGAGACGATGGTGCGCGCCAGTGACAGCGCGTGCGTATCATTTTGTGCCAGATGATCTACCACGCCAGACAGACGGGTATGCACATCGCCACCACCAAGGTCTTCAGCACTGACGACTTCGCCAGTGGCGGCTTTCACCAGCGGTGGGCCACCGAGGAAAATCGTGCCCTGGTTCTTGACGATGATGGATTCATCACTCATCGCTGGCACATAAGCACCACCGGCAGTACAGGAACCCATGACCACGGCGATTTGCGGTATGCCCTTGGCCGACATATTGGCCTGGTTGTAGAAGATGCGGCCAAAATGATCACGGTCAGGGAAAACATCGTCCTGATTAGGTAAGTTCGCGCCGCCGCTATCGACGAGGTAAATGCAGGGCAGATTATTTTGTTCGGCAATCTCTTGCGCACGCAAATGCTTCTTGACGGTCAGAGGGTAATAGGTGCCGCCCTTAACTGTCGCATCATTACAGACGATGATGCATTCCTGCCCGGCCACGCGGCCTATGCCGGTGATGACACCGGCAGACGGGGCGGCATCGGCACCGTTCTTTTCTTTGTACATGTCGAAGGCAGCGAGTTGCGAAAACTCCAGGAAAGGCGTGCCTGCATCAAGCAGCATTTGTACTCGGTCACGGGGTAAGAGCTTGCCACGCGCCAGATGTTTCTTGCGCGCTTCATCGCCACCACCAAGTGCAATTTTGGTGATTTTTTCTTTGAGGTCATCCACCACGGCTTGCATGGCCGCTGAATTGGCTTTGAATTCTTCAGAGCGGGGATTGAGTTTGGAATCTAAAGTTGTCATTATCTTTTTCACTTTTCTGGAAAACTGCCATCCACGTAAAACCACTTGCCTTCATAGCGCACAAAACGGCTGAGTTCATGCAGCCTGTGCGCTTTGCCAGCTATCTTGTAACGGGCAACAAATTCTACCGTCGCCGCGTCACCATCAGCTTTGAATTTCTTTACTTCCAAGCCCAGCCATTTGGTCGGGTCACCATGCGTAATGCGCTCCTTGGGACAAGTCCGTTCATCCCAGGTCGCACGCAGATATGCTTCATCGTTCAGGGTATACGCGGTATAGCGAGAACGCATCAGCGCTTCTGCCGAAGGTGCAAGGGCTGCGCCGCTGATGTACTGGCCGCAACACTGTTCAATATTTTTATTCGAGCCACAGGGGCATGCTTTACTGCTCATTATTACTTCTTGCTTTCCTTGTTGGCGACTGGCGCACCCGCGGCTTTCCAGGCAGTAAAACCGCCATCAATATGGGCGACATTTTCCAGCCCCATGTCTTGTACGGTCTTGGTGGTAAGTGCACTGCGCCAGCCAGCGGCACAAAATAAAATAAATTCTTTTTTCTCGCCGAATACAGGTTTGAAATAAGGTGAATCAGGATCAACCCAAAACTCTATCATGCCGCGTGGGGCATGATAGGCACCGGGGACGATGCCTTCACGTTCGAGTTCGCGGATATCACGCACATCGATGAACTGTACATTGGCGTCTGCCAGTTTGGCCTGGGCTTCTGCCACGCTATAGGTCTTGATCTCGGCATTGGCTTCATCAACCAGTTGCTTGTAACCTTTTTTCATGCTGTCTCCGTTTTTCTAAAACCTCTCACCACAGAGAGAGGAAAGGCTTCTTGCATGAAGCCTTCGTTTCGCAAGCGAATGGCATGCCATTCGAAACCCTTGCTACACCACAGAGACACAGAGGAGAACCAAAGAGAAAATCTCTGTGTCTTTTATTTTTAACCTGCCAATGCACGTCCGATCAAAATCTTTTGTATATCGGAAGTACCTTCATAAATCTGGCAAACCCGTACATCACGGTAAATACGTTCTACCGGGAAGTCGCTGACATAGCCGTAGCCGCCGTGGATTTGTATCGCATCCGAGCAGACTTTTTCTGCCATTTCTGATGCAAACAGTTTTGCCATTGCCGCTTCTTTCAGGCAGGGTTTGCCTGCATCTTTCATGCTGGCGGCGTGCCAGATCAGTTGGCGGGCGGCTTCTATTTGCGTCGCCATGTCGGCCAGTTTAAATTGGACTGACTGATGTTCAAAAATGGGCTTGCCAAAACTGCTGCGGTCTTTGGCATAGGCCAGTGCGGCTTCAAATGCGGCGCGTGCCATGCCTACTGATTGCGAGGCAATGCCTATGCGGCCGCCTTCGAGGCCAGACAGGGCAATCTTGTAACCCGCGCCTTCAATACCTATCAGGTTTTCTGCCGGGATGCGGCAATTTTCGAACAGGATTTGTGCCGTGTCGGATGAATGCTGGCCCATTTTTTGTTCCAGGCTGGCGACGATATAGCCGGGCGTGCTGGTTGGCACCCAGAAGGCGCTGATGCCTTTCTTGCCTGCTTCCTTATCTGTTACTGCCATGACGATGGCCACATCGGCATATTTACCGCTAGTGATGAATTGCTTGACGCCATTGATGACGTAATGATCGCCATCCCGTTTTGCGGTAGTGCGCAACTCAGAGGCATCACTGCCTGCATGTGGTTCAGTCAGGCAAAAAGCACCAAGCATCTCACCTTGTGCCAGCGGTGTTAGCCATTGTTTTTTCTGTGCATCATTGGCATACATCATGGCAATGCTGCAGACCGGGCAATTGTTCACGGACACCACGGTAGACGTGCCGCCATCACCGGCGGCAATCTCTTCCAGCACCAGGGCCAGTGACAGGTAATCCATGCCTGCACCGCCAAACTCTTCTGGCACGGCCACGCCATAGGCACCCATCTGCGCCAGTTCTTTCAATTCTTCTGCCGGGAAGTGATGTTCCTTGTCCCAGCGTGCGGCATTGGGCACAAGGCGTTCCTGGGCAAAGGCGCGCACGGCGTCGCGTATCATTTCGTGTTCTGGTGTGAGTAGCATGATGGTTCTGATCTCTATTCTATTGAGCTTTACTTGTGAAGATTTACCAGCCGTGTTCTGCACCTGTATATTGCAGATATTTGCCATTGTCCGCAGGCTTGAGTGCTGCCAGGGTCTGACGTATGCCGGCGACGCTGACATCGACGGTGATTTCTGCTGCATCACCACCCATATCGGTTTTTACCCAGCCCGGGTCCATGGCGACACAAATGGCTTTGTCGGTACTCAGCGACACATCTTTCAATACTGAATTCAATGCCGTCTTGCTGGCGCGGTATAACCAGCCAGCCGGGTTGCTGCGCTCACCTATCGATGCCATGCTGGAAGAAATCACCGCCAGCTTGCCACCGGCGTTTTCAACCAGCGGCAGCACGATAGGCAATATTCGCATGGCCGACAAGACATTGGTATGCATAACGGCATCAAACTGCTGCTGGTCCGGCGCTGTAGGGCCCTCAGTTCTTGGGCCGAAGACACCAGCGTTCAGGATAGCCACATCAATTTTTTCATCATCAAGACGCCCACTCAATCCAGTGCAATCATTGAGATTATTCACATCCAGTTGCAGCGCTTCGCAACCTGCCGACTGCAAGGCAGTCAAATCTTCTTCCTTGCGCGCAGTGGCGATGACACGCCAGCCTGCCGCCTTGTATTGCATGGCCAGTTCGTGGCCTATACCGCGTGATGCACCGATGATTAAAGCGACTGGCATAAATATTTCCGGTTAGTTTAGCTCCTTCCCCTTCAAGGGGAAGGCTGGGATGGGGATAGGTTTCTGACGCAATTTAGTTTGCGGTCAATCAACCGAACCCCATCCCCACCCTACCCCTCCCCTTGATGGGGAGGGAATTCGAAATTAATTTCGTTTAGACCATTTCAATAGCCAAAGCCGTACCCTCACCACCACCAATACACAAAGAAGCCACACCGCGTTTCTTACCCTGTTTTTTCAAAGCACCCATCAGCGTAATAATGATACGCGCACCGGAAGCACCAATAGGATGACCCAGAGCACAAGCACCGCCATGTACATTGATCTTGTCATGCGGTATACCCAGCTCTTTCATGGCTGCCATAGGCACAGTTGCGAAAGCTTCATTGATTTCAAACAGGTCAACGTCGTCTGTCGTCCAGCCCAGTTTTTTGTACAACTTCTGGATGGCACCCACTGGCGCTGTGGTGAACCAGCCTGGTTCTTGCGCATTGCTGGCATGACCGAGGATTTTTGCTATTGGCGTCAGGCCCAGTTCCTTGGCCTTGGATTCGCGCATCAAGACCAGTGCAGCTGCACCGTCATTGATGGAAGAGGAAGAGGCGGCGGTAATCGTGCCGTCTTTTTTGAAGGCTGGTTTCAGTGCAGGGATTTTATCGAGCTTGGCTTTCAGCGGGCCTTCATCCTTGTCAATGACGACATCACCACCGCGGCCAGATACTGTCACTGGGGCGATTTCCCATGCGAAAGAACCATCGGCTGTAGCGGCTTGTGCGCGCTTGACGGAGGCAATCGCAAATGCGTCCTGGTCTTCACGGCTGAAGTTGTATTTGGCTGAACAGTCTTCAGCAAAAGTACCCATGGAGCGGCCCTTGTCGTAGGCATCTTCCAGACCGTCAAGCATCATGTGGTCATACATCATGCCGTGACCGATGCGGTAGCCGCCACGGGCCTTGGGGATCAGGTAAGGCGCATTGGTCATGGATTCCATACCGCCGGAGACGATGATTTCATTGCTGCCTGCATTGATGGAATCAAAGGCCATCATGGTGGCTTTCATGGCCGAGCCGCACATCTTGGACAAGGTCACCGCACCTGTGGACACTGGCAAACCCGCAGCCAGCAAAGCCTGGCGTGCCGGGGCCTGGCCCTGGCCTGCCATCAGGCAATTACCGAACAAGACTTCCTCTACCAGCTCAGGCTTGACACCAGCGCGTTCAACGGCGGCCTTGATGGCAACTGCACCGAGCTGACTGGCGGTCAGGGAAGAAAAATCGCCCTGGAAGGCACCCATGGGGGTACGGGCTGCACCAACGATTACGATAGGATCATTCATCTTGTTCTCCAAAAATAAAAGCAGATTCACTGCCTGACTAATGAGGGCTTGCCCGCTATAAAACCAGCAAGCATTTTAAATTTTAAGTCACTCTACAGACCTGATTGCAAAAGCGGATTTCCTGCGGGTAGGGAAACACATCATCCACCTTGCCATCGACTATGCGCTTCTTGCGGGCCTGCCAGTATTCGGCGGTCAGCAAGTCTGCGTGATGCTTCATAAAATATGTTCTGACGTTATTATTCCCCAGCAGGAAAGTGCCAAACTGCTCTGGAAAGACATCATTCCTGGCAATCGGATACCAGGGCTCGGCAGACATCTCGTCTTCTTCATTACGCGGCAAAGGTATCTTGCGGAAATTGCAGTCGGTGATGTATTCGATTTCATCATAGTCATAAAAGACAACACGGCCATGACGGGTGACACCGAAATTTTTATATAGCATGTCACCGGGGAAAATATTTGCTGCCACCAGGTCCTTGATGGCACTGCCATATTCTTTCAAACCGTGTTCCATGGCGGCCATGTCACCGCTTTGTTCAGCTTCGGTCAGCCAGATATTCAGCGGTGTCATGCGGCGTTCTATGTACAGATGCTTGATGACGACTTCATCATCATTCACTTCAAGCAGGGAAGGTGCATATTGCCTGATTTCGGCCAGCAGTTCTTCTGAAAAACGCGCGCGTGGAAAAGCCACATCCGAATATTCCAGGGTATCGGCCATGCGGCCCACACGGTCATGGTTTTTCACCAGCAGATATTTTTCCTTGATCAGGGCCTTGGTGGTTTCCTTGGGTGGAGGGAAGCTGTCCTTGATCAGTTTGAACACGTACGGGAAAGACGGGAGCGCAAACACCAGCATCACCAGACCACGTATGCCGGGTGCGGCTTCTATGCGATCGGATGAATATTTGAGGTGATGCAGAAAGTCGCGGTAAAACAGATTCTTGCCATGCTTTTGCAGGCCTATCATGGTGTAGATTTCACTACGCGGTTTCTTGGGCAAGATGCTGCGTATGAATTGCACATAGGCCGATGGTACTTCCATGTCCACCATGAAGTAGGCACGCGTGAACGAAAACAGCACCGTGATCAGCATGGTGTCAAAGATTACGGTATCAAGCACCAGTTCACCCTTGCGCTTGTGCATGACGGGCACGACAAAGGGATACTCCTTATTACCATTGATACCCTTGCCTATGATGTAGGCAGATTTGTTGCGGTAGAACAGGCTGGCCAATACCTGTATCTGATGATTTGGTTCCAGCTTGGCGGGGCCGAAATTTTCGCGCAGGCGCGCTTCCACCAAGGCCACATCACGGTCCAGATCTTCAAACTTCGAGTTCAGCTGGAAGTTGGTGACGATGCGCTTGATGGTGAAATTCAAGCCATCTGTCGCCGGGTAATACACGCGGTAACTCGGTGGCGTGTCTTCACTTTCCAGATACTCAGTTGATGTTGCCGGGCGCACAAAGATGAAATCATTGTGATAATAATTTCTGTGCAAGAGCTTGGTACAAACGGTATTGAAAAAAGTCTCGGCCAGCTCGGGGCGCAAATGATCGATCAGCATACCCATGTAATGCAGTTTGACCTCGCGCCAGACTTCGTCGCTGAGATCTTCTTCTGCATATTCATCTTCCAGAGTCTGCACGCATTCACGAACACGGGTGTCGTAATAACCGATGCGTTCGCGTGCAGCGATTTGCGCCGCTTTCCAGTCACCCGTTTCAAATTGCTGTTTCGCTCTTTGACTGCTGGCCCTGAACAGGTGGTAATGCTTGTCAAAACCGTCAAGTATCGTCCTGGCGATATCAAAAGCGATTTGCGAAGACAGCAACTTGGGGAAGTAGGTGTTGGGCATGGTTGGCGCTCACTCAGTTTCAACTACGGGCTGGAACTGGTTTTTCCAAGCCTGTAGTTTACCCAAATCCACGGCAATGCCACCGCAAACCACGATCAGTGGTTTTTTAAACTCAGCCAGTACTGGCAAGTTCTGATAAGCAACTGCCAGTGCCGCACCGCAAGCTGGTTCCACCAGGGCCAGCATATCGTCGGCAAAGTCCAGACAAGCCTGCACCGCCTGGGCGTCACTGACGGTCACGGTGTGGACAATGCGTTTGCGCGTCCAGTCAAAGGCCTGTTGCGCCACCTTGCGCGCACCCAGGGTGCTGGCAATGGACGTGATCGCTGGCAAAGTCACCAGCTCACCTGCCTGTACTGCGGCATGCAAGGATGCTGCACCTTCGGTTTCTGAAGCGATGATGGGGATGTGGCCGAGACCATTGCGTTCCAACCCCAGTGCAATGCCGCTCAACAAGCCACCACCACCGACAGAGCAGATGACGACATCAAAATCGAGCTTGCCTGCAACTTCATCGATCAGGGTCGCGTTACCATCCCAGATGTCCGCATGGTCAAACGGAGGAATGTAGACAGCACCGGGCTGCTCACACAAGAGTAGGGCTGCCTGGTTGGTTTCATCCCAGACACCGCCTTCGACAATGACGGTCGCACCGATGGCACGTATCGCTGCGCGCACGCTTTCGTGCGTGGTTTGTGGCACCAATATCGTGGTTTGAACATTCAGTGCCACGCCTGCCACGGCAGCAGCAAAACCGGCATTACCACCAGATGGGCAGACAAAGTGTCTGGCCCCATTGGCAGCAGCGCGCTGGCACATCAGACCTATGCCGCGCAGTTTGAAGGAGCCTGAAGGCTGCGTATTTTCCATCTTCAGCCAGACTGGTTTTCCCAGACTGGCAGACAGACGCCTGTGCTCAAGCAGAGGCGTAGCGATATGTAATTGCGTCATAAATTGACCAGTGTAACGCAAATGGCTTATTTGGTTTCTGCAAACAGTTCGCGGCCTATCAGCATGCGACGTATCTCGCTGGTGCCTGCACCGATTTCATACAGCTTGGCATCGCGCCACAGGCGGCCTACCGGGTATTCATTGATATAGCCATTGCCGCCCAGGGTCTGGATAGCTTCGCCTGCCATCCATGTGGCTTTTTCTGCGGAGTACAAAATTGCCCCGGCCGCATCCTTGCGCAGGGCACGTACTGCCTCTGGCGTCTTGGCGCGATCACAGGCCTGGCCGACTGCGTAGACATAGGCTTTGCAAGCCATCATGGTAGAATACATGTCTGCCAGCTTGCCTTGCATGAGCTGGAATTCACCGATAGGCTGGCCGAATTGCTTGCGGTCATGCACATAAGGAACCACCGCATCCATACAGGCTTGCATGATGCCCAGTGGGCCGCCAGACAAGACGGTACGTTCAAAATCCAGGCCAGACATCAGGACATTCACGCCCTTGCCCAGGCCACCGAGCACGTTTTCTGCCGGGACTTCGCAATCCTGGAACACCAGCTCACCGGTGTGGGAGCCGCGCATACCGAGCTTGTCGAGCTTTTGCGCAATGCTGAAGCCTTTGTAACCTTTTTCTATGAGGAAGGCTGTCATGCCACGTGGGCCAGCTTCCAGATCATTCTTGGCGTACACCACCAGGGTATCGGCATCAGGGCCATTGGTGATCCACATCTTGGTGCCGTTCAAGACCAAGCGGTCGCCCTTCCAGTCGGCGCGCAGCTTCATGCTGACGACGTCGGAACCGGCATTTGGCTCGGACATGGCGAGTGCGCCTATGTGTTCACCGCTGATCAGTTTTGGCAGGTATTTGGCTTTTTGTTCTTCCGTACCATTGCGCTTGATCTGATTCACGCACAGGTTGGAGTGGGCACCATACGAGAGGCCAACCGAGGCAGAAGCGCGGGAAATTTCTTCCATGGCAATGATATGGGCCAGATAGCCCATGTTTGCACCACCATATTCTTCACTGACGGTCACACCCAGGATGCCGAGGTCGCCCATTTTGCGCCACAAATCCATGGGAAACTGGTCGCTGCGGTCAATCTCGGCGGCACGCGGGGCGATTTCTGCCTGGGCAAATTGCTGCACGGCTTCACGCAAAGCGGCGATGTCTTCGCCGTGATCAAAAGTCAAACCTGGTAAATGGAGCATGTCGTCCTCACACTTTTATAAAATTAAAATTCGCTGGCTTATGCGGGCTTATGATCAAGCATGCAAGCCATAGTACTGCTTACAGTCGCCATAGAACTAGCGGCGACTGGCTTACGCTTTAGATTCTGCCTTGGGTATCACAAACAAAGTTTGCTGCTTGATGGCGCAAAGTTTTTCCTTGCCTTCGTGCACTACAAACACTTCGGCACTGGACACCACCAGGGTTTTGCCTGCCTTTAATACTTTGCCACGGGCAATCAAAGTATCTCCCTTGCCGGGCGCAACGATATTGATCTTGTATTCTGCAGTTAAGCACTCGCTCACTGGCATCAATTGTGTATTCGCGGCATAACCACCAGCAGCATCAGCTATAGTGCCAATCACACCGCCATGGAAATAGCCATGCTGCTGGCTGACTACCTCGCTAAACGGCAGGCTGATCTCACAAGCACCGGGGGTGATACTGGTCAGGCGGGCATTCCAGGCCATCAAAGCGCCCTGTGCATTAAAACTTTCCAGCAAGCTCAGGGCCAGTTTGTGATCCAGTGTCGCTGTGGTTTGTTGCGTTGCCTGATTGCTCATAAAACCCTCATAGCCAAGGAAAAACCATCTCAGGCAAAAATAATACGTCGAATTGACGTTTACGTAAACGTCAATTCGCTGGTTTGATGTTTTTCTACTGCAAGTTCAGCATAAATATTATCAATTTGCCCATACAACTCATGACATTCTTGTTAAACAGAACTTATTTTTCTGCATGATCAAGTTGGCCCAGCAAACTACGGCTTTTTTCTTCATGCGCGCTGATTTCTGCCAGCATGATTTCTATATCTTCCCGCTGCTGTTCCAGCGCCGCCCTGTGCCTGGCCAGCACCACCAGGAAACTTTGCAACTGTACTTCGGTATCCTTGGGAGAACGGTACATATCGACCAGGCTCTTGATATCCGACAGGCTCAGGCCCAGGCGTTTGCCGCGCAGGGTCAACTTCAGGTGAGTACGCTCCCGCGTTGTGTAGACACGGTTGCGGCCGCCTGGCCCTTCGCGGCTGGGGCTCAGCAAACCCTGGTCTTCATAGAATCTTATCGCCCTCGGGGTAATATCAAATTCGCGGGCAAGTTCGGTAATGGTATAGGTGGCCATGGTCAATCTGGTGAAAAAAACACAGAAACGGTTTTCTGATTACAATCTGCGGTTAACGTTAACGTCAAATAGTTTTAAATCGCATTGTAGGCTATTCCAGCGCTTCTGGAGTCGTCCATAATGAGAAAACAGGCAGCACATATAAAGCCGCCACAATAACCAGAGACAGCCATGAACTTACTAGAACAACAACTCCACTACCATTTTGGCGAGACCTTGCCCGACACCGGCAAGACCATGGAAATCGCCCCGGGCGTGCTGTGGATACGCATGGGCCTGCCTTTTGCCCTGAACCATATCAATCTGTGGCTGCTGGAAGATGAGCTGGAAACCAGCCAGGGCAAGGTCCGTGGCTGGACGGTAGTCGATTGCGGCATCGCCAGCGACGCCACCCGTGACGCCTGGGAGATTTTGTTTGGTGACCTGAACAATCATTTGCGCGGCCTGCCCATCATCCGCGTTCTTGCCACTCACTGCCACCCTGACCATATAGGCCTGGCTGACTGGCTGTGCAGCCGCTGGAATGTGCAACTCTGGATGACGGCAGGTGAATATGCCTTTGCCCGTATGATGTCGGCCAGCTTGCCGGGTGCTGACGGCACTGCCATGTTCCCGCATTTCCGCAAGCATGGGCTGGTCGATAGTGGCATGCAAGAACAGATACAAGAGAGAAAGACACACTACACCCGGCTGGTGCCTACTGTACCGACCACCTACCACCGCATGCAAGAGGGTCTGGATGTCGTCATCAACCAAAAGCGCTGGCAAGTCATCGCTGGATTTGGCCATTCCCCTGAACATGCATCCTTGTACTGTGCTGAACTGAATATCCTGATCTCTGGCGATATGCTGTTGCCGCGTATCTCTACCAATGTCTCGGTGTTTGCCATAGAGCCGGAAGCCAATCCTGTACAACAGTATATGGATTCACTGCAAAAATACCTGCCCTTGCCAGAAAACGTGCTGATCCTGCCTTCGCATGGCAAACCCTTCAAGGCCTTGCATACCCGCGTACAGCACTTGCAAGACCACCATGCCGAGCGGCCGGAAGAAGTAAAGACCGCTTGCACCACAGCGCAGTCAGCCATGGACATCGTCCCCATCATGTTCCGCCGCCCACTGGATTCACACCAACTGACTTTCGCCATAGGCGAGGCGCTGGCTCACTTGCACAAGCTTTGGTATGACGGTGTCTTGCGCAGGGAAGCGGGTGAGGATGGAGTGCTGCGATTTGTCCTGAAATAACCGCTTCCAAAAAAATGACCCCGTATTGACGGGGTCATTTTTTTAACGCTAACGATTACTGAGGTATTTTGCTGATCTGCACGCTGACTATCTTCCATTTGCCATTGCGCTTGATATAGATATCGGTGTAGCGGTAATGTGATTTGAAAGGCTTGCTCTCATACCGCCCCGTCATCCTGGTGCGACCAGTCAGCAGGGCTACGTCGCCATACAACTTTACTTCAAAATCTTCTACCGTATAAGGATCAATTTCCAGTTTGGGCGACACCAATCCGTCAACAAAACTGGATTTGGTTTCAACCTCGCCTTCACCACCGATCTGGCGAAAATCTTCTGCCATATTGGCTTCAATTGCAGCCCTGTCCCTGCGTACGATGGCCTTGTCCCAGGCATCTGCCTGACGGGTCAGTTCGGCTATTACTGCAGTCTGTTTTTTGTCAGGGGGACTAGCTGCATTAGCAGAGTAAGCTGGCAAGGCATGCAGGCCAAGGGCCGCGAATAACAGGCAAATCTGGCTCAGGTATTTTTTCATCATCAATTTCATTTCACTTATAAAGCGCGGCCATCATAGTGATGCACGGGTATGGCCGCGAGGTCTATATCTTCCAGGCAGCGGATATTAATAGCTGCGACCTTGTTGCCTTTGGGGTCTACACCCTCGGCATAGGGATGCATGCCGCAAGTCGGGCAAAATTTATGCAATATCACATGCTTATTGAAGACGTAAGTACTGGCGGCATCTTCAGGTGTAGTCAAGTGAAACTGAGTACGTGGCACGAACCACAGCAAAGAACCCTTGCGCTGACAGATAGAACAATTGCAGGCGAGTGCACTTTCTATCTCGCCCTCCACTTCAAATGCGATTTTGCCGCAATGGCAGCTACCTTTATGCATGAATATTTACTCCTGGAATGTATAAAAAGAGTGCTGCTGCCTGACTCAATTTTAGCGAACGAGTTCAGTCTGCTCAGCTTTGCCAGTATTCACCTGGACGATAATTACCGAAATACCAGAGATGGCCTTCAGGGTCGAGCACCATATAACCCCTGGCACCATAATCTTCGGTTTGCAGTGGCCGCACCAGCCTGGCACCAGCGGCAATTGCCCTTGCATGATGAGCATCCGGATCATCTACATAGACGCTGAGCGCCTGCGAAATACCGGTCAGGGATTTAGGGCTGACATGAGGCGTCTCAGCCTTGGGCGAAGCCACCATGATGACCCCTGTGCCCAGGCTCAGCTCTGAATGTTCTACGCGATTACCCTCACCAGGCACCACGAAGCGGGAGGTAAAACCAAAGGCCTTGACCAGCCAGTCTATGGCTGCAGGCGCATCATCATAAATCAAGCTGGGATGAATATCAGACGGAGTACGGTAAGACTCAGACATGACGCTTTCCTTTCAGGATGGAAACGGCGGGGTCGACGAGACTTACTTTATATACAAAAAGGCAATCATATACAAGCCATCAATGTTAATGCAGGCGGTTGGCCCCATTTATTTTTGCGCATCCCGCTCACGGCAACTGAGTGAGGCGTAATCAGCTTTGGGTAATTTATGCCTGATACCATACGTCTTCAGGGTATCGAACACATCGGCATGTGGTTTGAAAGTACAAGCATTTTTATCCGCAAAATCTTGCAGCGAGCGAGTGTCAGCTTCGATTTGCAGCACCAGACCCAGGCCAGGACTGACGCAACAACCCACATAGGTGTCCATATACTCTTCTTCCAGCATGACCAACTTATGCCCCACGAAGCTGGCTGGTTTGCGCAAGAGATAAAAATCAATATAATCGGCACGCTGGTCAGGTTTTTTATTCAGTATGCCTGCCTGTTGGTAAGCCCGTATCACAGGCCTGGATTTGGCTTGTCTTTCCTCAGTATTCTGTATGATTTTCAAGGCTTTGATGAGCTGGTTTTCCAGCGCAGTTTCTGTCGCCAGGCTGGAAGTTGCAGCTGCTCCGAGCAACAAGCCGCTTAGCAGGCAATACAGGATTTTTTTCATCATCCAGCCTAGCGCTTGATCAAACGGATTTCAAACAATTTTGGCCATAACTTGCCAGTGACAAACAAGCGGTCTTTCGCTGCATCATAGGCGATGCCGTTCAGGACATCCGGGGTATTCATGATGCGGTCGCCCATAGGAAGCAAGCCATTCAAATTGATCCAGCCAACCACCTTGCCAGTCCTGGGATCAATGCGGGCGATGTTATCGGTTTGCCAGATGTTGGCAAAAATCTCGCCCTTTACCCACTCAAGTTCATTCAACTGGTCGACGGCTTTGCCATCTGCCGTCACCTTGATGCGGTGGGTTTCACGCAAAGTGAGTGGATCGAGGAAACGCAATTCTGAGGTGCCATCGCTCATGATGATTTCTTTATCATTACGCGCCAGACCCCAGCCTTCACCTTTGTAGGCAAATTCTTTTTGAAAGGCGAAAGTGTCGAAATCAAGCACATAGCCCGCTTGCGTAGTCCAGGTGATGCCTATCAGACGCTTGTCCCACCAGGTAATACCCTCACCAAAAATCTGTCTGGGTAAATCCATTTTTTGCAAGACTTCACCGGTTTCCAGCCTGATTTTGCGCACAGTAGAACGGCCTTGCAAACCTGTACTTTCATACAGGAAGCCATCCTTGATAAACAAACCCTGGGTGAAGGCATTCGGGTCATGCGGGTAGGCATGTACTACTTCATAGGTGTAACTGGGAATTGCTGAAGCGGCCAGCGCTGCACCCGCTGGCAGTAATACCGTACCTCCTACCATACCGCCATACAACAAGCCGGACAATACGCCCGAAAACAAGCTTGCCGACCATCTTGTCAATGTCCATTTACGCATGCAGATATCCCATCCTTGGCAGGCAACATTATTGCTGCCTCTCTTACTGAATTTTACCAAGTGCCGTCATCAAAGACCGCTTTGGCATAGAAGGAGGAAAGAATAGATATTTTCTGCAAGGCTGTCACCTGAATTTACTTAGCGTGACAAATCTCTTGCTATCGAAATGAAACCGGCTCAGGAGGGATTTTC
The DNA here is from genome assembly GCA_016200895.1 of Burkholderiales bacterium. Classification (GTDB taxonomy): domain Bacteria; phylum Pseudomonadota; class Gammaproteobacteria; order Burkholderiales; family Burkholderiaceae_D; genus Undibacterium. The sequence continues at coordinate 20,508 of JACQDX010000092.1, read as the reverse complement.
CAACTGCTCATAAACAGCATTGGAAATACGTGCCAGTTCGGCTTTGCTGATACTGCCCGACAAGGCATAACCAAATTTGCCATCGACCCAGTAAAACACATTGACCTTGCCATCTTGCAGGAACTTGAAACCGGTATCCTTGTTTTGTACCTGGTCATTGCTGACATACAGGGTCAGGCGCTGGCCAGTCGCATCCTGATACATGAACTGTGCCACCGGGCCAGTGCCGCCAGGCAAAAGACGGCCACCAACCAGCTCATACGATAATTTGCCGAGTTTGGGCGCACGCATGGGGCTACCCATGCGCCTGGATAACCAGGCGACCAGCTGCTCTTCCTGCTCTGCCCCCACTTCTACTGGTCGACGCGCATCAGGGCTATATACCAGGTGGGCAACTGCCGCCTGATGAGCAAAGCCTGCAGCGCTATGTGTACCGTTTATACCGTTTTTTTGCGCATTAGTCTGTGCCAGCATTACACTGGCATCACTGTGTGCATGCAACCACCAGCCGCTACCAGCACTAAAGAAGGCGATGGCGATACCGGCTACCAGATGACGCCAGCCCCATACAGGTTGATTGGCAGCAACAGCAATTGGTGTGAATATTGAACTGAGTCGGGTAGGAACTGGTTCATCAACAACCGCATCAAACAAGGCATGCAAGTCAATATTTTGCCTGCGCCAGGCAGACACTTTTTCCTGCTCAGCCGGATTTGCCTGTAGATAGTTTTCTACCTCGGCCAGACGCACAGCAGACAGTTGGCCATCGACATAGGCATGCAAGTCTGCTTCGCTGATGGGCTCACGCTTCATGATCTGGCCTTGTTCACTTGACGACTTTCAAGACTGTGCTATGCGGATGCACTTCCATGATGGCACGCAGTTTTTCGCGGCCACGCGATAGCCGTGACATCACGGTTCCCAGGGGGATATTCAAAGTCAGGGCAATTTCTTCATACTTCATTTCTTCCAGCACGACCAGCAATAATACTTCGCGCTGCTCCAGTGGCAGTTGCATCAATGCCGCTTGCAGATCGCGCAACTCCAGGCCATGACTCTGGCTGGCGGCTTGTGCAGGTAAGGATGTGTCTTCATCATCCAGTTTTACGGTTGTCAGCGATGGCTTGCGCAATTGATCCAGCCGCAGATTGTGCATGATGGAAAATAGCCAGACCCGCATATCGCCATTTGGCAAGAATGAGCCCAGCTTTAGCCAGCCGCGCTCCATGGTGTCTTGCACCAGATCATCCGCGCCCGCCCTGTCACCCACCAGCGCACGCGCATAGCGGCGCAAGCGGGGGATACAGGCCAGTAACTGACTGCGGCTGTCTGACTGAGTCATATGTCAGACACTAAGCAGCGTGATGCGGATAGCACGACATGCTTTATTCCTTGACCAGGTGCCAGACATTTTTAAAATTGTCACCAGTACGTTCACCTGCTTTTTTATCTGCCGCATACAGATACAGGGGCTTACCATCGTAGGCCAGTTGCGTGCTGCCGTCATCACGGGTGACGACAGAATATTTGCCGGATGGCATTTTTGCAGGTACAGCTACAGGTGGCCAGTTAGTTGCACAAGGACCATTGCAAGTACTTTTGCCGCTACCCGCTACATCCTTGTCGAAGCTGTACAAAGTCATACCCGTATCACTGACAAGCACGCCATCCGCCACCTTGGGCGCAGACTGCGCATGCGCAAACCCGCAAATGAAGGTGGCGCTGGTCAGCAGGGCAAGGCAAATTTGTCTGGTTTTCATCAAAGGACTCCTGAATGATTAATAAATAGGACTTACGCAAAATTGTCCCAGCAAGGCGTAGCGACGAAGACAGTACTTTAGTACACGGCTCCTAGGAGAGGAGCTGCAACGCAGCTGGGGCGGTTTTTGCGTAAGTCCTAATAAAGTATAAGTGGCTAAACGCCTGTTAGCAGCATTACACGCTCAAACTGCTTACACAGGGATATACGTAAGCCAGCCAGGCTTTATTCCAGCAAAGTGAAAATATTTTGCTTCAGGTAGTTTTTCAAGTAGTTTTCGCCCGGCTCTCGTCAGCCACGATGCAATTGCGGCCTGCGGCTTTGGCAGCATACATGGCTTCATCGGCGCGCTTCAGTAAACGTTCACGGCTTTCGCGACCATCCCAGGTGGCGATGCCAAAACTGCCTGTCGTTGCCGGTGAATTTTGCAGGCTCTGATGCTCCATGCGCTTGCGCAGGTTTTCTGCCAAACCGCGGGCACCCGCAGTGCTGGTATGTGGCAAGAGCAGGGCAAATTCTTCGCCGCCTATGCGCGCCAGTTGATCATTCGAGCGCAATGCTCCCTTGACCAGATTTGCCGTAACACGCAAGACCTGATCACCCTGGGCATGACCATGGGTGTCATTAATGGCCTTGAAATGGTCAAGGTCAAATACCAGTATAGACAAGGGTTCAGACTTGTAGCGGGCAGCTTCCATTTCCAGGTGGAACTGGTCCATGAAAGCGCGCCGGTTCATGATGCCTGTCAGCGAATCTGTCGTCGCCAGACGGTTCAGGCTCAGGTTTTGCCTGTTCAGGGGATTCAATACCCAGTATTGCAGCAAGATATTCAAAGTGGCAAACAAGAGGGCGAATACCGCCACCAGTGGCCACAGGAAGCGTTGAAAAGCCGCCGCGCTACGTTCTTTTGATCTGTCCAAAGGTACCGTCACGGCTTGCACACCGACAATTTCATCCATTTTCCAGCCGTAGCCATGGGTATTGCCATAAATCCTGACCATGCCGGCTGGTGCATCTGCGACTTTGCCGTGGCAAGCCATACAGGTGCCATCCCGGATTTTGATGGGCCTGACCAGATGCAAGGTCTTATCCCGTACATAAGTCGTGATTTCTGCATCCGCATAGGGAGTGCGACCAGAGCGGTAGTTCTCGATGACTTCCCTGATCCAGGGTTCGCGCGCCATGTTGGCAAGATTCAGTGGGTTTAATACTGTCTCGGAATATTGATAACCAGGGTATTTTTCAAACAACAGACGCATGGTTTCCATGGTCACAAATGCCGGAATGTCGTCAGGCTTGAATTGTTCCTGATTGAAGTCGGCTTTGACATGCTGGGAAGCATAAGAGCGAATTGCCAATGCAGCTTGCAGGCTGAGTATGGCCTCGTGTTTGACTTCTTCCAGCGTGGCCTTCTGGACTTCGTTTTTATAATAAGTCGTTGCCAGTAGCAGCGCCAGTGCAAAAGTCAGCAATAAGACCAGATTGAACTTCACCCGGAAACTCATGATTGCCCCTAAGCCATGCGCTACTGCGCAATTTGTCTCGGATATTCTGATGCAGCTTTATACAAAGCATTATCGTAGATTGCGAGCAAGAAATGGGAGTAAAACAGGGGATTTTACGAGTTTTCACTTTGCTGCATCACCCAGCGCAGAAAAGTCTGTTGTCGCATGAAAATCGGGAACAGGCTCACCTGGCAAGAAGTGAGCCTGTAAAATTTACAACTAAGCCGGAGCCCTGGTTGGGTCAGCCAGAGAGGCCAGATAAAAAGGATCGGTTTGCGCCGCCAGATTAACGCCGCCACTGGTGGTGACAAATGCCGCATAAGGCGAAGCTGCCAGTGTCTGGTTACGCATTTTGATGTTTTTCTGGTTCCAGTCGTTATTATCTTTACTTAGTTTTTCATAAGCGACTTCATAATTCTTCAATTGATCACCCCATTCGGCAGTGCCCTGCTCCGCAGTCGGGCGCTTGATCGAGTTCACTGAATCTGGCCTTGGATCAGTATTGAATACCAGGTCTGCCGCCAGCAGGTTGGGGCCACCGCCAGGATTGGAAGCCATGGCAAAAGCCGATGGATTAGTCGGGTCATACACTCTGTAAGCTGCATGAGTAGGGTTGACTGCCGCAATGGTCGTGGTGGGTGCAGCCGGTGGCGTGGCTGCAGGTGTGCTTACGATAACCGTGGTTTTGCTGCTGGCCGTAGTGTCGCTGACACTGGCAACCGCTGCTGAACTTGTCGCCGCGCTGGTTGTTGGTGCTACAGGGGCAATAGGTGCCGCCGCTGCCACAGGTACAGCTGCGGGCTGCGGTGCCTGCAATTGCTCACGCAGCGTCGCCAGCGTGGCCTGTATCTGCGCTGCCAGATCCGTGGTCTGGGTATCTGTACTCAGGCCAGCGGCTTTTTCCTTGATGGCGCTCACCAGATCTGCTTTGGTTTCTGGCTTGACTGCTGCCTGCAGCGCCGCCTTGAACTTGTCTGCACTCTGCTCTGCATCGGCCAGCCTGGACTTGAGCTTGCTCTGCAAAGCCTGCACATCGCTGAAAATCGAATTTAAGTTTGAAATGTCCTGCATATATCCTCCCGGGATGGGCTGCGCTTTAGATAGCTATAGCCCTTGCTTTTGCTGAGACCGCTCAGCCTGATTTGATAAGCTAGAAAATATCAAACAAAGTGCCTGATTGAAGCTCAAAAAAGAGGCAATTTCCAGCTCCAGTTCCCGCTTTGGAGCAAGCTGTACATTTTCAGCCATTGAAGTAGATGTAATCTAAATACATATCATTGGTGAATAAAATACCTGAATTTAGCTTAATAATTTAAAATCATTGAATAAATGTAGTTTAAGTACATAAAAATAGTGAATATATTCACCAGGAGACAGTATGAAAACCATCACCTTTGCACGCCTGTTCATCAGCTTACTGCCCTTGATACCAATATTTGTTCAAGCGCAACCAGCCATGGAACATGTAGAACCAGGCTTTTGGTGGGTGGGAATGAAGAGTAACAAGCTGCAGCTCATGTTGCATGGCAAACAAATTGCCACGTACAAGCCGCGCATCGATTACCCTGGCGTGCAGATCAAAGGTATACACAAGCTCAGCAATCCCAATTACCTGTTTCTGGATTTACAAATCTCGCCAAGCACCCGTCCCGGCAAATTCGATATCAGGATGCTGCAAGGTGCACAGCAATTTACTATTTCTTATCAACTCAGGGCACGTGAAAAAGGCGCAGCAGAACGACGTGGCTTCGGCCCGGCAGATACAATCCTGAATCTCATGCCTGATCGCTACGCCAATGGCGATACCAGCAATGATAGCCTGCCCGGCTTTGCCGACGAGCTGGACCGCAACGATGCCAGCGCTGGCCGCCACGGTGGTGACCTGAAGGGCATACGTGATCATCTCGACTATATCGCTGGCATGGGTTACACCATGCTCTGGCCTACACCGGTAGTAGAAAACAATCAGCAAACTTATTCCTACCATGGCTATGCCGCCACCGACTATTACAAGGTCGATGCCCGCCTGGGCAGTAATGAAGAATACCTTCGACTGGTCGCCGAAGCCAAAAAGCACGGCATAGGCGTGATCCAGGATATCGTGCTCAACCATATCGGAGATGGCCACTGGTGGATGAAGGATTTGCCTGGCAAAGACTGGCTCAGCTACAACAGTGAATTTGTACCCACCTACCATGCGCGCACTACGGTCAGCGACCCATACGCCTCCGCCATCGATAAAAAAAATTACACGCAAGGATGGTTTGAAGTCCACATGCCGGATATGAACCAGAGCAATCCGCTGGTCGCGAATTACCAGATACAAAATACCATATGGTGGATAGAATATGCCGGGCTGGCGGGCATACGCGCGGACACTTATGGCTATTCAGACCCCGCCTTTCTGACAGAGTGGTCGCGCCGCGTCATGCAGGAATATCCACGCCTGACACTGGTCGGTGAAGAATGGTCAGATAACCCCAACCTGGTGGCGCACTGGCTGCGCGAGCACAAGAATGCGAATGGCTATGTCTCGCACATGCCCAGCATGATGGATTACCCCTTGCACGACACTTTGCGCAAGGCCCTGGTCGCACCAGAGAACCTGCATTCCGGTTTTGCCACACTGTATGAAGCCCTGATCAATGACCAGCTCTACCCCCACCCATCATCCATGGTGCTGTTTGAAGGCAATCACGATGTCAGCCGCCTGTATAGCACGCTGGATGAAGACCTGGATTTGTTCAAGATGGCGATCACCTATGTCGCGACCATGCCACGCACACCGCAGTTTTATTATGGCACCGAGATTTTGATGACCAGCACCAAGCATAGGGATGATGGCGCTTTTCGAAAAGACTTTCCCGGTGGCTGGGCGGGTGATGCAGTGAATGCCTTCACGGGTGCAGGTCTGACTGTCAAACAACTAGAAGCGCAGGCCTTCATCAAAAAACTGCTGAACTGGCGCAAGACCCAAAGCGCCATCCACAGTGGCAAACTCATGCACTTTGCGCCGCAGGATGGTATTTATGTATATTTCCGCTATGACCAGAAGCGTAAATTCATGGTGGTGATGAACAAGAATACTACTGAGACAGAATTGGCGACGGCGCGCTTTGCCGAGATCTTGTCTGTAAACGCAAAGGCCAAAGATGTGTTCAGTGGACATGCATTTGAACTGGCGCAGAAAATGAAAGTGCCTGCGCGTGGCGTCTTGCTGCTGGAAATCATGTAGGTTTGAACTGGCAAAACCCGACTTGATCACTGTTATCAAGTCTGTTACCATCAATTCATGAAAAGCCACTTTGCATCCACGCTGAGCATTAAGACCACCATTATCGCAATGGTGGGTTAGCGCTTTTTCATTTTTTCGCAACCCGCCTACGAGGCGGGTGCACATTAATTGATGCCTGTCTCCCGGCTACATTCAGGAGATTTACATGGCATCATATTCTCATCATCAAGATCATCAAGCATCAGTAGCTAGCCCACCACGACAGACACGATCTGCATTGTCGCTGGAGCGTTACCCAAATGGCATGCAGGTTGGCGTAGTCGGCGCAACCGGCCTGGTCGGTGAATTCATGCGTACCCTGCTGGAAGAACGCAATTTCCCGGTGAGCTCATTGCGCTTGTTTGCCTCTGCGCGTTCTGCAGGAAAATCACTGGACTGGAAAGATACGAAGATCGTCGTCGAAGACGCGGCGACGGCTGATTATTCTGGCCTGGATGTGGTCTTTTTCTCGGCGGGTGGAGAAACTTCATTGGATTTGGCACCAGTGGTTGCTGCTGCGGGTGCACTTGTCATCGACAATTCATCCGCTTGGCGCATGGATCCTGCCGTGCCACTGGTGGTGGCTGAAGTCAATCCACATGACCTGGCAAATATCCCCAAGGGAATCATTGCCAATCCAAACTGCACGACCATGGCTGCCATGCCTGTGCTCAAACCATTACACGATATTGCTGGCTTGAAGCGTTTGATCGTCAGCACTTATCAGGCAGTGTCGGGAGGAGGCGTTGCCGGGGTAGAGGAGTTGGCAGAGCAGATGCAAAAAGCAGGTGGTGACTGCACCAGACTGGTTAATGATGGTGCTGGCATAGATTTCCCGGCACCAAAGAAATGGCAGGTGCCGATTGCATACAATGTCGTGCCCTACAACTATCAAATTGTCGAAGATGGTTACACCGAAGAAGAGATCAAGTTCCGTAATGAAAGCCGCAAGATTCTTGGCCTTCCGGAATTGCATGTTTCCTGCACCTGTGTGCGTGTGCCTGTATTCACAGGGCATTCACTTTCCATCAATGCAGAATTCGAGAAAAACATCCCGGCAGATGCAGCGCTAGCCTTATTGAACAGTGCCACTGGTGTAGTCGTCACTGAAGTGCCCAATCCTTTGCTGGCGACTGGCCGCGATCCTGTATTCGTTGGACGGGTGCGGCACGACCCTACAGTTGAGCATGGCCTGGCGATGTTCGTCAGTGCTGATAACTTGCGCAAGGGTGCGGCCCTGAATGCCATACAGATTGCAGAAATTCTTTATGAACGAGGATTGTGCAGCGTTCACAACAGTGTTCACAAATGAGAAGTCAATCAGGCAATTGAAGGGTTGCTAAAAGATAGCTAAAAAACGAGGGGCATGATTTTGGTGTAGGCTAACAGGCTTTTGCATAGCCTACACCATCGTGAACAAAGCCCCCGTCTCCACTTACCTGAAACTTGTCTGTGTCGCCCTGTTCTGGGGTGGCACCTTCATCGCTGGTCGCCTGGTCGCCAAAGAGATACCGCATATGATTGCGGCCTTTATCCGCTTCGCAGTCGCCAGTGTCTTGTTGCTATTGCTGGCATGGCGGCTAGAGGGTGGATTGCCTAAACTCAGCAGGCAACAAATGCATGCGACCTTTGCGCTCGGTGCGACAGGCATTTTTTTATATAACCTGTGTTTTTTTGCGGCACTGGAGAATATGCCAGCCGGACGCACTGCCCTGTTTGTTGCCCTGAACCCGATAGTCACCGCGCTGGCACTGGCGCTGCTATTTGGTGAACGACTGAGCAAGATACGCTGGCTGGGCATCATGATTGCGTTTGCCGGTGCAGCGGTAGTGATTACCCGTGGTGACTTGATGGGTGCCGTGCATGATTTGTCGCAATCGCTGGGCAAGGGTGAGCTGTTCATGCTGACAGCGATCTGCGGCTGGGCCGCCTATACCATCATAGGCAGGCATGCCTTGAAAGGCTTGTCTCCAATTGCAGCCACCACTTATGCGTCGCTTTGGGGCTTGCTTTTGCTGGGCCTGGGTGCAGTACTTGAGCTGCCGCGCTTTGAACCTGCCCGCATGAGCTGGCAAGTGCTGGCTTCGCTGGTGTATCTGGGTGCCTTTGGCACTGTCATCGGTTTTGTCTGGTACTACGAAGGCGTGAAAAGCATAGGACCCTCACGCACTGCGGTATTCAATAATCTGGTGCCAGTATTTGGTATCAGCCTGGGTGCGCTGATACTCGGTGAACCGATCTTGCCATCCATGATAGTCGGTGGCTTGCTGGTCATTGCCGGGGTGACGCTGACCAACAAGACTTGAGCAAAAGACCGGAATATCATTTTATTTTACGACATAGATCCGCAGCATAGACCACCACGTTTGTAGATGGCAATGTGCCAGACCGCGCATGTTGACCCCATGTAGAAATGATTGATTGATCATAAATAGCTGGCAATCAAAAATCGGTAAAGCTATCATCTTGCGGCCAATTCGTCCTCGTCAGGATATTGGTCCACTCAAAAATAAAATTTAAGATGAAAGAAGGATATGAAACTATTATTGTTGCATGTGGCTGCCCGCTTTTTTTCCAGCGCCAGAAACAACTTTTCCCGCCTGACCCTGACATTGGGTGTAGTGGGTGTAACACTGCTTGGAAGTGGTTGTGTTTCAGTCAAACAGTATGTTGACCCTGCATTGCCAAAAGTTGAGTTTGCTGATTTGTTGAAGTACCCGCAACAGCAAGAAAAAAAACCTGTACAGCTAGTCTTCGAATTCCGTACCAAAGGTGCAATCAATGCCACGGCAGCTGATTTTGTCCGCCCCATGGTAATCAACACTTTGCAGCAATCCAAGATGTTTAGCGAGGTACGGTCAGGACCACAAGCCAATGCCGCTGACAAGCTGTTCATTACTATTGATAACATCGTTGTAGATAAAGATGCTTTCAGTAAAGGATTTACTACTGGCTTGACATTTGGTCTGGCTGGCACCATGGTCACGGATGGCTATATCATGAATGCAAGTTATGTCAGCCCTGGCAAGGATGAAATCAAACATAGCTATAAGCACGCTATTCATACCACGGTAGGTAATGCTGACGGTCCCAAAGGATTGCAAGCTGTGCCTACTGAGCCGAAGGGCGAGGCAATACGCAGGGTTACAGAAGGTTTACTGCTCAATCTTCTCAATGACATGCAAAAAAATGCTGAGCTGAATAAATGAAGCCAATATGTGGTGCAGTGACACATAAGGGGCAAACAAGGCTTGCTTCGCTCGCCATATTGCTATTTTCTTTGATACTGACTGCATGTACGGCAGTAGCGCCGGGTTATCAGGCCACCGTAGATAATGTCAAGATACTGCAGACCATACCTGACAATGCCTGGGCGGAGCCTGGTCACTTTAGCGTCGCAGACGAAAGCTTGAATCAACTTAGGATACGCGCAAGTGCATATAATTCGCCGTTCAATAATTCATTTGCGGAATATATCAAAGAAGCTTTGCGTACTGAACTGCAAACTGCCGGCAGGTTGGGAAACCAAACCCATGCTGTTATCAGTGGACATGTATTGAAAAATTCTCTCGATGGTTCAGTCGGAATTGGAACAGCAAGTGTCGTTGTACGCTTTACCGTTACAAAGGGCGGCAAACCCATTTATGAGAAAGTAGCCATTGGCGAGACCAAATGGGACTCTTCATTTATTGGTGCATTGGCGATCCCGGACGCGCAACGCAATCATGCTGAAGCGGTGAAGCAAATGTTGGGGAAATTATTTGCGGACCCTGACTTCCAAAGGGCAATTCAATGAAATTGAAGGCCTGAAAAAAATCTGGCAGATGCATGTAAAAATTCTTACGTGTAGCTGGGCTGGACGTTGTCGCTGACAGGGTCCAGCCTTTTTTGTTGGTTTGCACCTTGCTTGAAATATGCTCAAGCTGCCAGGTTCAGGATTGCCTGGGTGTTTATATCTGATATCTCATTTCTTCATTAAAAACGGCCTGACATGCAGGCCGTTTTTTTATTCAGGAGGTGCTAAAGCCTCCACATCGCTGAATTAAAACTTTTTCCACAGTTTCAGGAAGTAAGAAGCACCACCCAGGCCAAACTGTACGCTGTCATAGTAGAAACCATTGTCGGTTTCATTCGGGTCCTGACGGGTTGGTTTGACGTTGAATACATTATTGCCGCCTATGGTCAGTTTGGTGGTGTCATTGAAGGCATAAGTCAACGCCACGTCTGCCGAAGTTTTAGGTTCGTAATAGGCATTTGGTACGCCAGCGGCTGTGCCTGAGAAAGTACCCAGAGTTTGTGATCCGTAATGGATGACCTTGAACTCGCCAGACCATGGACCCTGGTCATAATTGAAGGCCAGTGTGGCTTTCAATCTTGGGCCGCCCTGTTCTATGAACAGGCGTTCACGCTCAGACAGCAAGACATCTTCATAGCCTTTCAGGGATGGTGGAGCCTGCACTTTCGTGACTTCAGTTTTGCTGTAGTTCAAACCAAGATAGGTAGACAATTTGCCGGCCCCCAGATTGGTTTTATGGGAAGCGGTCAAATCCAGACCCTGGGTCTTGGTATTGATTGAGTTCACAAAGAACTGTGCCTGGCCCACACCAAGTGCGGACAAGCTCGCGCCCAGCGCCGGATAGTTGTTGGCATCAAAACGGCCAGATAAAACGATGCGGTCAGCGATGTCGATACGGTACAAGTCGGCTGTCATGGCAAACGCATTATTCGGTTTGAAAGTCAGGCCGAATGTGTAGTTTTTCGAGGTTTCATCCTTGAGTTTAGGTATGCCTGCGGCATTGGCCACTGCGCCGCCATTTGGGGCCAGCACCACATCCATAGGCTTGCCGCTAATGAAATCGGTGAAGGTGGAAGAGAAATACACTTGTTGCAGCGATGGTGCACGGAAACCTGTGCTGACCGAACCACGCATCAGGACTTCATCTGTCACTTTATAGCTACCGGCAATTTTGCCAGTCAGGGTAGAACCAAAGTCGCTATAGCGTTCGCCACGGACAGCTGTCTGCAGCTTGAAGCGGTTTGTGATATCGGTTTCTACATCAACATAGGCGGCGATACTGTTTCTGTTTTTGTCAGTACGGTCACCAGGCTGGAAGCCGGGGAAACCCTGGCTACCGGCATTGCCGCCAAAACCCAGGCCATCGACGTCATTGTAAGAACCTGGCTCTCCGGCAGTAATCTTGTAGTTTTCACGGCGGTATTCGGCACCGAAAGCGACGTTGACGCCATTCATGAAGCCATCAAAGAAGCGGCTGAAATCCAGATTGGTGGTCGCTTGAGAGAAAGAGAAACCACCGGCATCAAAACGGCTGGAGCTGATACCCTTGCCACCGGCCAGCAAGTCTTTGTTAGCAATCGAGGCATTGATGGTATTGCTGACGTTGTACTTGAGTTCATTGAAGCCATAAGTCTGCGACAGGTCAGCACGCCATTCGCCGATATCCCATTTATAACCTACGGTGCCGTAGATGTCATTGATGTCGCCATTGATGTAAGGCACAAAACCATTCGGATACATGGCGGCAGAATTGCGGGAAGGAATGTCGTCAGAACCTATGCCACCACGGGCAAACGCGGCAGAAGAGGCCTTGCGTTGCTGTGTACCCAGGGTGAAATACAGTTTGTCATTGCCACCGTTAGGTACTTCACCATTCAGGTAAACGGTAGGGCCAGTGACCTTGGTGTCACCGATAGTACGTGGATTGCCCGGATCCGCGCGATTGGAACGGCCACGGTCAGTGTATTCAACTGTGATACCCAATACGCCTTTTTCACCCAGGGCGATACCGCAATACGCGGATGGCAGGTAGTTTTTACCGTCGCCTACAGAATACTGGCTGTAACCAAAACTGGCTTCACAACCCAGACTTTTCTTGAGGGTGATGTCCATGACACCGGCAATCGCGTCAGAGCCGTACTGGGCGGCAGCGCCATCACGCAAGACTTGTACATTGCTGATTGCCATGACTGGAATCGCATTCAGGTCAGTACCGGTATTGCCACGGTTGCGGGCACCGAACAAGTTCACCAGCGCTACGGTATGTCGGCGTTTGCCATTCACCAGCACCAGGGTCTGGTCTGAACCCAGACCGCGCAGGGCGGCCGAATCGATCAGATCGGCACCATCGGCACCGGTCTGGCGGGTGGAGTTGAAAGAAGGCGAGATATTTGCCAGCGTTTGAGCCAGGTCAAACTGACCACCCTGCTCTGCGGCTTTGGACACCGAGATAAAATCGACAGGCAAAGGCGTATTGGTGGCGCTGGTGTTGGCACGGCGCGAACCTACGATGGTCATGGTTTGCATGGCGGGGTCCGTTGCTTTTTCTGCTGCGGGAGCAGTTTGCGCATTGACCATGGCCGGGGTGAAAACTGTTGCAGCACTTGCACCATACAGGGCAAGTAAAATCGCTTTGCGCATCTTACTCATAACAGACTTCTCCAAAAATATATAGAAAACCTTAACTGGTATGCCCAGAAGTATGGTTGTCCACATATTAGAGTGTCAATTATTGTGCTATGCAGTGTGGCATTTTTGTGAATTTGTATAGACGTATTTCGAATTTGGCGCTGATACGCAAAATTGCATAACCTTATTGCTGGGCTAGAAGCTTCAGGTATTGCAAACCGGCAATCGCCCTGCTGCCATACCATGACAGCATTTCTCCATCGACCAGTTGCACCGGCACACCCAGCTGCTTCTCCAGCGCGTCCACATTGCTTTCGGTAAAGCGGTAAGGCTCGGTAGATAACAAAACTCTGTCTATAGGATGTTGCAGCGCACCAGTCCACTGGAAACCGGGATAACGCAAAATGCTATTTGGCGGCGACCAGGTTTGCCAGCCTATCAGGGCCAGCATGGCGGCAATGTAAGTGTTGCGACTGACAGTCATCCAGGGATCTTGCCAGATGCAATATACGACTTGTTCAGTGTTGGCTGGTGTATGGTCCAGGGCGGCATAGGCAACTTCGAACTGGCTACACAATTCCTGCGCTTGTTCTTGCGCGCCAAATATCCCGCCCAACAATTGATACAGCGCCAGATTATCGCGTGGTACCAGCGGATGGGTGACGATTACATTGGGTATGAACTCAGCCAGCGCCTCTACTGTTGGCTTTTCATTTTCATCGATGTTGACAATCAGATGAGTGGGAGCCAGCTTGCGGATTTTTTCTATATTCACATCCTTGGTGCCACCTATCTTGGGGATAGTCTGCACCATTGATTTGGGATGTATGCAAAAACCGGTGCGACCGACCAGATAGCTTGACAAGCCCAATTCGCAAACCAGTTCAGTGATGGAAGGTACCAGGCTGACGATGCGAGGTTCAACCCCGGTATCGGCCCCATAGGACTGATGCACTGTACCTAGCGCATCAATCAACATGCTCATGCCTGGTCTGCCGCACGCGGCTTGCGGCGCGCCCTGGCAAAAACTGCGTCATACAACCAGTTAGGCAAGATGCGCATCAACTTGGCGACCACGCCCATTTGCCAGGGGATGACGCGGTAAGTATTGCCGGCATCAATTGCCCCTAACGCAGAGGCACAAAAGGCCTTGACTGGCATCAAAAACGGCATGGGGTAAGGATTGTCCTTGGTCATGGGCGTATCAATATAGCCCGGTGCAATCGTCACTACACGTATGCCGCTGTCACATAATTCTACCCGCAGCGATTCGCAATAACTGATGACCGCAGCCTTGGATGCGCAATATGCACCCGCACCCGGCAAGCCGCGTATACCAGCGACACTGCCTATGCCGACCAGGCGGCAATCAACATTGTGCGCATAGGTTTTCATCGCATTGATGAAGGGTGAAAAAGTCGCCACCGTTGCTATCAGATTGGTTTGCAATACGCTGTCAAAGACCTTGATATCGCCGGCATATTCACTGAGCGTGCCAACTGAAATACCGGCATTTGCAATCACGATATTGACTTGCCCGACGGCCAACATGAAATCATTAGCGGCCCTGCTCAAAGCTGCATGGTCAGTGACATCCACGGCATAAATATGATGCTGGCCGGGATTGGGCAAGCTCTGCCGCAGTTCTTCCAGCACTTCCTGACGGCGGGCCAGCAAGCCCAGGGTAGCGCCTTGCTCAGCATACGCTCTGGCAAGCGCGGCACCTATGCCAGAAGATGCGCCAGTGATAAAGACTGTTTTCATGATGTCCAATGAAAAAGTCCGCCGGAATGGCGGACTACTTAAACCGAGATTAACACTTATTTCTTTTTGCTTGCAGCCTTAGTTGATGCTGAAGCGCTTGCACTTGTTGAACTGGCTGATGCCGCTACTGCTGATGCGCCATTTTTCTCTTTTTGTACCTTGGCGACCAAAGCATCCAGCACCTGTATGACTGCACGGTTTTGCATTTCTTCCGTCACACGCGTCGTCGACGCAGTCACTGCCAGTACCGGTGAAGTGACGAAACGGCCATCAACGGCAATCGAAGGCACTCCATCAATCTGGTAAGCATTTGTCAGTTGCGTGGCACGGCTGAGCTTGCTGGTGGTAAAAAAAATAGAATTATAGATTTCGGTAAATTTTTGCTTGTCCAGACCAGATTTGCTGACGAATTCCATGATGTCAGCATCGGTTTGCAGGCGATTATGGTCAACGTGGAAAGCGGTGAAAGCCTTCATGTGGTATTCATCTGCCTTGCCCATGGCTTCCATGGTGAAGTAGAGTTTTTGTTGCGGTACCAAATCATGGAAATTGACGTGGATGCGTTTGAAGGAAATATTATCTCCCTGCTTTTTCACCCATTCAGCAATCAAAGGCTCCAGCGCATAGCAATGCGGACAAAAATAGCCAAAAAATTCAATCACTTCAATTTTTTTACCGGCTTCGACAGGCTGAGGACGTTTCAGCACTTGATACTCCACACCTGGCTGCGGTGCTATAGAGCTGGCATTGGCTACCGCTGTCACCAGGGACAAGGCGGCCAGCATGAACATGCGGCGTTTGATTTGACTGAAGAATTGCATCACGGTTCCTTTATTGATCGCTTATTAGTCTATTTGACTGTGCGCACTACGGCAACATCCACACTATTCTCTGACAATCTGGCGCGAGTACGGTTCATTGTTTCCAATTGCGCATACGGGCCCAGGCGCACATGGTACATGGTGCCAGCGTCTGAAGTTTTTTCCACGATACGTGCTTCAAAACCGATCAGGGCCAGCTTGGCACGGCTGTTTTCTGCTGCCACCTGTTCCTTAAACGCACCAACCTGCAAAAAGTAAATATATTTTTCGTCGGTATTGTCAGCCTTGGCTGCAGCAGCGGCTTCTGCTCTTTCAGCCCGCTCGGCGGCTTTTTCTGCTGCCGTTTTTTCAGGTGGTTTGACTTCGGCAGGTTTTGGTGGCGCTACGGTCTCTGCCGGTTTGCTGGCTGTCAGCTCCTTATTGGCCTCCTTGGCAGCATCCTTATTGCCATACAGAGGCTTGTTGGGGTCCTGCAACTGCGTCAGCGGTACATCGGCCTTATCCGATTTGCCATTTTTATTGGTGAATGGCGTCGATGATTTGGTAATCACCATGGCCACGCCCACTGCAATAGCCAGACCCACTACCAGGCCGATGATGATGCCAGTCAGGGTACTGCCGCGCTGGCTATTCTTTTGTTTTGGGGCGTTTTGTTGAGCTTTCATGCGTCTCCGACGAGTTTCGTTAGCTAGATGAGGCAATACATTTACATTTGTGTTGGTGCAGAAACACCGATCAGCGCCAGGCCATTGCGCAAGACCTGACGGGTTGCCAGCACCAGTGCCAGCCTGGCCAGTTTGATTGCTTCATCTTCAACCAGGACTTTTTCAGCAAAATAATAACTATGCAATTCGCCAGCCAGTTCACGCAAGTAAAACGCCACTTGATGCGGGCCGAGTTCGTCGAGTGCCTTTTCCAGCACTTCAGGATATTCCGCCAGCTTGGTCAGCAAACTGGCTTCACTTGGCGCTGTCAGTGGTGATAAATCAGCTGTGGTCAGTAAAACATAGGCCGTTTCGTCAGTGGAGAATTGTTCCAACATGCGGCAAATCCGTGCATGGGCATATTGCACGTAGAACACCGGATTTTGCTCAGAGCGTGCCAAGGCGACATCCACATCAAACACGAACTCTGTATCTGCCTTGCGGGAAATCAGGAAAAAGCGCACGGCATCACGGCCACGTTGCTCTTCGCCGCCACCCGACCATTCGATCAAGTCACGTACGGTGACATAAGAACCGGCACGTTTGGAGATTTTGACTTCAGCACCATCCTTCATGACGGTAACCATCTTGTGCAGGATGTAGTCAGGATAACCTTGTGGTATGCCAACATTCAGCGCCTGCAAGCCGCCACGCACACGGGCAATGGTGCCATGATGATCACTGCCCTGAATATTGATGGCCTTGCGGTAACCACGCTCCCACTTGGTGACGTGGTAAGCCACGTCGGGGACGAAGTACGTATAAGTACCATCCGACTTTTTCATGACGCGGTCTTTGTCGTCGCCATAGTCGGTAGTACGTAGCCAGAGGGCGCCATCTTGCTCATAGGTCTTGCCCGCAGCCTTTAGCGCGGCGACAGTAGTCTCTACCTTGTTATCTTTGTAGAGCGAAGTTTCAAGATAGTAATTATTGAATTTGACGCCAAAGGCCAGCAAGTCTGCATCTTGCTCGCGGCGCAGGTAAGTCACGCTGAATTGACGTATAGAGGCTATGTCTTCAACATCGCCACTGGCCGTCACTGGCGGGCAATCACCAGCAGAGACTGTTTGCTTGCTTAAAAAGTCTTTTGCAATGTCGGCGATATAGTCGCCGTTGTAGGCAGACTCTGGCCAGTTTGCATCGCCAGGCGCAAAACCCTTGGCGCGGGCTTGTACCGACAAAGCCAGGTTGTTGATCTGTACGCCAGCGTCGTTATAGTAAAACTCACGGCTGACGTCATAGCCTTGTGCGTCCAGCAGGGCAGACAAGGCATCACCCAATGCACCCTGGCGGCCATGGCCTACGTGCAGCGGGCCGGTAGGGTTGGCAGAAACAAATTCCACCACCACTTTTTCACCAGCTCCGCGCTGGCTTTTGCCAAATTCAGCACCCTTTTGCAAGATATTGCTGACTACTGACTGCTTGGCAGCCGCAGTAAGGCGGATATTAATAAAGCCTGGGCCAGCGATTTCTACACTGGCAACCAGCGGATGATCTTGTGCCTCGACTGCTGCAACAATAGCCTGTGCCAGTTCACGCGGATTCTTGCGCAGAGGCTTGGCGATCTGCATGGCAATATTACAAGCTGCATCACCATGGGAAGGGTCGCGTGGGCGCTCCAGCAAGATAGTCGGATTCAGTTCGGAACCCACCAGCAGGGGTTCAACCGCGTTCTGGAATAATTTCAGTAATTCTTGTTTTTGTTCAGCTAGCATGGCACAGAATTTTTATTGTATTTTGACAATAAATAAAATAAGGACAGGGGACATTATACTGTCTCACCCTGCCCCTGTCTGAGATGCCGCAAGCGAATCTTGCATCTTCTTGTTACCAATTACTACTCATCCTCTCACTCCATCGCGTTTTATGCCGCAGCAGAGTTTGTAAATACCGAGTTTGCAGACAATGCTTGTTTGTACATGATCAGCACATGCAGCATTTTGCCAAGGAAGAGACCGTTAAACAAACCAAACAAGGCAGTGCTGGCGACAGCAAACAGCGTATTTGTGTGCAGAGCCGGATTCACATGCAAAGCCACATTGACGATGTATTTCATGACAAATATAGCCATCATCATGATCAATGGTGCCCAGCTGCCACGGTAAAACACAGTACCCTTGTCTGCCTGAATGCGTACATTCTTGTCACTAACCAGACTCCAGGAGATAGCTGCACCAACGGTCATCGTCGCCAACCAGGCTACCAGTACGACAGGATCCGCACCGAAACCAGACAAGATACCTTGTATCGACAATGCCAGCATCACCAGAGGGATGATAACGATAGTCCTGACTTTCAATTCGCGGTCTACGCTGGACTTGATACCGCGAAATACCAGGAAGCCCAGAATTGCCCATACATAGATTGGTGTGTTGCTGATGATTTGATTCAACATGATGATCTCCTTGAGTGCTGTCAGTGTAGATTCGGGTGTTTGTTTTGCTGCGATGGAAGAAGTATTGCAAAGCTGATCCCGCCTGTATGCCAGAAAGCGACGAAGCGCTACTTCTTGCCGCGAAAGAGATGTTTTTGGTCGTGAGTGGCCCAGCGCAGACGTGTAGAATGCTAGGTTTTCTTCGTCTGGATACGCTATGTGGTTTAAGAATCTGCAAGTTTTTCGTCTGACAACTCCTTGGAAGATCACTGCCGAGGAGTTACATACCCAATTGTCACGCATCGCCTTTGCGCAATGCGCCTCGAACGAGATGCAAAGCCAGGGATGGGCGTCGCCACGTAATAATGACCAACTGGTACATAGCGTGAATCAGCAATTCCTGATCTCGCTGGCAACAGAAAAGAAATTGCTGCCTTCCAGTGTCATTAATCAGGTGACCAAGGCACGCGCACTGGAAATAGAAGAAGAACAAGGCTTCGCACCTGGTCGCAAGGCCATGAAAGACTTGAAAGAACGCATTACTGAAGAATTGCTGCCACGCGCCTTTGGCGTCAAGCGCAATACCAATGTGTGGATAGATCCGGTAAACCGCTGGCTGGTCATTGATGCCTCCAGCCCATCCAAGGCTGACGAAGTTATCAAACTTTTGCTGAAATGCTGCGACAAGCTGCCACTCGAAGGCTTGCGCACCAAGACTTCGCCACAAGCAGCCATGACGGGCTGGCTGGCCGGCAATGAAGCTCCCAAAGGCTTCACTATCGACCAGGATACTGAACTCAAGTCTTCTACCGAAGACAAAGCCACTGTACGCTATGTACGCTACACACTGGAACCGGACGATATCCAGAAACATATTGCCGCCGGCAAGCAATGCACCAAGCTGGCCCTGACCTGGGATGACAAGGTCAGCTTTGTCCTGACCGATACATTGACGATCAAGCGCATCAAACCGCTGGATGTGCTTGATGAAAGCAAGGACAAGGGTAGTAACGAAGAAGAACGTTTTGACGCTGACTTTGTGCTCATGACTGCTGAACTAGCCAGTTTGCTCAGTGATGTGGTGTTTGCACTGGATGGTGAGATGGACAGCGCACAGGCTGCGTGATGAACTGACGCCTCTTTGTTGTCGAAACCCCCGCTCAAGGAATTGGGCGGGGGTTTTGTTTTATGCGCAGCATTAATTGCGTACTTTAAGACCTCTCAACACAGAGGCACAGAGACACAGAGTCGCACTGAGAGATTGCTCTTTAGCCTGGTGATCGGATTTAGCATCTGAGATTAGAGTGCAGAAGGACTACAGAGCTTTGAGTACAGGAAAATGTGGACGAAAAAAAAGACAAGCATAACTTGTCTTTTTTCTTTATAACTGGCGGAGCGGACGGGGCTCGAACCCGCGACCCCCGGCGTGACAGGCCGGTATTCTAACCAACTGAACTACCACTCCGAAACTACTTAACCGTTCTTGCTGTTTATCTGTGGTGGGTGCTGAGAGGCTCGAACTCCCGACCTACGCCTTGTAAGGGCGCCGCTCTACCAACTGAGCTAAGCACCCATATTCTTGCCTAGTCAGATAAACTTGATGTGTGTCACCACATCAACAGAAGCAAAATTATACTTCATATTTATGCTTCTTGTCTAGTCTTTTCCCTCAGCTTATCTCGCTAAAATCTGCGAAACCGCTTACAAAATCGACTATTCTCACTTAAAGCAAAACCCCCGCTTAAGTAAATAAGCGGGGGCATGCGGAATAAAAGCCTGACGATAACCTACTTTCACACTGGTTGCAGCACTATCATTGGCGCGTAATCGTTTCACGGTCCTGTTCGGGATGGGAAGGGGTGGTACCGATTAGCTATGGTCAT
>JACQDX010000084.1 GCA_016200895.1 Burkholderiales bacterium | reverse complement strand
TCTCGAAACCGTGAAGAAGAAAATTTTGAACCAATTTTAGACTGCTCATTCTAGCCAAGGAGGAACTCAAGTTATGACAAGAAATCGGTTCATAAAGCCACTCTTATTAAGCCTTTGCTTGTTAGTGGCTCTGCTCGTCCCAGTCAAAGCAACGATTACGGCAAAGTTGCCGGTTCCCTTGCCGGCGAATGAAACACTGACGTACGACTTTACGCCCACCACGACCGGAGAGATCAAGGCCACTATCATCGTTCAAGCACCTCAAGGAGTGACAGCTCAGATTTTCCGCTCAGGCCAAGAAAAGCCCGTCGTCGATTACTCTGGCTCATTCCCTCAAACGCTGACCACCACCGTCGGTGAATCCGATGTCGGTCGAGCCTGGACGTTCGAAGTGAAGAACGGCACGAATAGAGCCTTGGATGGGCGCATCGAACTCACCTACCCCAAGCGCTATTGCAAAGAAGCCGTCGAAGAATTCAAGTTCAAGATGAGTTATGACTCGGGCAACGAATTGGAAGACTATCACTGCCAGATGTTGCTTAGCATCTTGCGCTCGTTGCCGAGACCCCAACTAAGACGTCTGACCGAGATTCACGCCGTCTCCCCCGATCCCTCGCTCTTGGGTGTATACAGTTCCAGCGTTGTCACTCTGTTTGGTCTCAGCGCAAGCCGGTCATTCGCGTTGGTTGCCTACCATGAGATCGGGCACCTCGTGCATCTTTCTACCTCAACAAAAGATCAGCGAGATCGTTGGCACAAACTCTTCGAAGATTCTGGGCGAGATCGTGACAATTTTATTCTTGACCCAATCGACCGATCGCTCTATGCGATGACCAACGAGTTCGAAGACTATGCTGTAACTTATTCGGCGTACATCGCGAATACCCAAGAGACGGTCGAAGAAGCGCTCAACCGGCGCGCGGCGGGCAGGCCGCTGGTTTTCGAGAAACTGAAACTGTTGGCCGAATATTTTAAGTACACGGACAATAATCAACAACGCATCTACATCTATCGCGTAGGAACTGATATTCCTGTACCGAAGATCGAGCGTGCTTCAGTCCTGCTCACGTCCGACGGGTTGCCGGATTTTTCGGGAGAGATAAAGTGGGAGTCGTTCTGAGTCTGCTGAATTTCAACAATTGTTTAGTCGGTGCGAATGAAGCGATGGTTGAGATAGATAGTGCCTACTCAATCGAGAAGGAGCTACAGTGTACACGCGGCCTTTAAAGTTATTGGGATGGATAAGGGGCATAGCTTTGATAATTGTCTTCCTCTGGCCTTTGTGGGCTCTCGGTCAGATGCCAGTCGCTGCGCCGACCTGGGGCCAGAAGATCGAAGTCGCTTCCAGCGGTGGCATAAATATCGAAGTCCGTCCCTGGCGAGGCTGTTCTGCCACACGTTGGGATTATGTCGATGATCCCAGCGCGGCCATTAACGACGCCGGTTTCGTTGCGGTGGCCTGGGCAGACCAGCAATCTCGGGATGTCTACCTGCACATGTATGCTCCGGATGGCCGTCTGTTGTTCAAGCAGCCCGTCAATATTTCCAACAACGGATCGACCTTCTCCTGGCTTCCCAAGATGATTATCACCTCCACCGATCCCATTCGGGTCTACGTCCTTTGGCAAGAGATCATTGATAATGGAGGTACCCACTGCGGCGACATCCTCTTCGCGCGCTCCCTAGACGGAGGCCAAACGTTTGAGACCCCCTTAAATCTCTCGAACGACGCTGCTGGCTCGGGAAAGGGACGTGTCAATAGAAATGGCTGGTCCAACGGGAGCCTCGACTTGGTTCTAGGCCCAGAGGGCAACCTCTACGCCACCTGGACCGAGTATGAAGGGACCCTGTGGTTCAGCCGATCCACCGACCAGGGCGCGACGTTCTCAGCCCCCAAGCCTATAGCCAACACAGGGGATGCGAAACCCGCACGTGACCCCGCCCTGGCGACCGACGCGCAAGGCACCATCTATCTCGCATGGGCAGAAGGCGATAATCCAACCGGCGACATCCAATTCACGAAGTCGACAGACCAAGGTCAGACGTTTAGCAAGCCGATCATCGCGTACCATGATAGCGATTACTCGGACGCACCCAGCCTGCTTGTGGATAGTCATGGCACCCTTCACCTCATCTATAACGAACTCTCTATTCGTCCGCAAGGTTGTTTGGTCAATGGGCTTCTCCACTACCTGCGCTCTGCCGATGGCGGGCAGACCTTTGTCAAAGTGAATAGCATCTCCGACCCGGAGAAGGATTTCTTCATCCCCAAGAACATGGGTATGGATGGCCGGGGGACAGTCTATGTCGTGTGGTATATCTGGGATCGAGGGTGCACCGGGGAAGAGAAGCCGCGTGGGATGGGGTTCAGCTATTCCACCGATGGCGGGCAAACGTTCGCGTCGCCTTCAGTTGTTCCTGATAGCGATGATCTGACGC